>NZ_CAJHAD010000014.1 GCF_904846285.1 Psychrobacter immobilis
CTCAGGAGTGTAGGTTTGTTTTTTCATTGTCGTATTCTCTCAGAATGTTGAGTCTCCGACAATCCCGGGGCGGTTCAACTTTATATATTTTTTGATTATAGATATAGCAACGAATCTTATCAACTTTAGTTTTGTGCCAACTATTATAAAAATAGATTATAACGATTAAAAATTTAAGTATGTTTAAAGAGTAAGTCTTATCATCAAAACCGCTAATAAAAGTAAGTCCTACCCTTTACCTTTTGTCAGACTTTAAGTCTATTATATAAATTTAAGCTATAATAATATTCCCAAAAAAAGCGCTGGTCCGTCCTGAGTTATTGGTCGAGATTACCGTTATCGCTGCTGAATAAGTACTTGCATTTAATTAGCTATAGTAGGTGCTTAGGTTGATAGCGAGATAGAGTAAAAGGGTGTGATGTGATATCACGCCCTTTTCTATGAGCTATTTATACAAATTAGTCTATAATCAACACCATCTAACATATTTGACGCGCAACCAAACAGGGTCACCCATTATGATTAATACCAAAATATATAAATCCATATATGTTTTAGCAGAAAAACTGCTAGAAGCGGACAGTAAAAATGATCAAAAAACCTTTGATGCGCTATATGCGCAGTTAAAAGATCTTTGCATCGAAAATGAAAAAAGCGATAAAGACCATCCTGAACAGTGGGAGACACTGGCTGACTTTACCGAGGATTTGGATGAAGCGCTTATTATCTATCAAAGGGCGTTAGATAAAGCCACGGCGATTAATTCAAAAGACCATTTGTCATCGATTGCTTTTTCTATGGCTGAGCTGCAAATCGAATTGGGTCAAACCGATGCTGCCATCAAAAACCTAGAGAATGCTAAAATCAGCGCTAATAAAATCGAAGACAGAGAGTTTAAAGTCGAGATAAATGAGTTGCTAGCAAAACTCTTGGCAGAGTAAATTTAAGCTGTGGTTGTGAGTGAATAGCTAAGCATTATTTGAATTCATAACCGCTACTTTAAAGTAAAAGATCGCTCAAAGAATGGTAAAACCCACGCTCTAATATGTGGGTTTTGTTTTATCTGTATAAAAATTAGGATGATTTCCTTGAAGACATTGAACACTTTTATAGCGCCTACGATTATAAATATAGAAAATCATGAGCTGCATCAGCAGTTACAGCAAATCATCGACCAAAAGACCAAGCCGCTTGGCGCACTTGGACGCTTAGAGAACCTTGCTGTGCAGTTGGGTATGATTCAAGGTACAACCACACCGCATATTAATCAGCCTCAAATTCGAGTATTTGCTGCCGACCATGGTCTAACCAAGCATGGTACATCCGCGTTCCCAAGTGCAGTTACTGCGCAAATGGTTTACAACTTCTTGCAAGGCGGCGCTGCCATTAATGTCTTAGCGCGTCAGCATAATATTGAACTAAAGGTGGTCGATGCTGGTATCGATGCTGACTTTGCACCCAATGCTCAATTGCTCAATTATAAAGTCCGTCACGGTAGCCGTGATGCGTTAACTGAGCCTGCGATGAGCGCAGCAGAATGCTTAGCTGCCTTAGAGAGCGGCATGAAAGTTGTCGAAAACTCAGAGGGTAATTTGCTTATCGTCGGTGAAATGGGTATTGGTAATACGTCTGCTGCCAGTTTATTGCTGGCAAGGTTGGGCGATATACCGATTAATGATTGCATCGGTCGCGGCACCGGTCTTGATGACTCAGGTTTACGACACAAAGCAAGTATTTTAACGCAAGTGTTGGCGCGCCACCGTGAAGCAAAAGCGCCGTTCGATGTACTTGCAGCATTAGGCGGGCTTGAGATTGCTATGATGGCAGGTGCACTGATTCAAGCTGCTAGTGAGCGGCGTATTCTCCTAATCGATGGCTTTATTGCCAGTAGCGCGTTGTTGGCTGCTGAGCGTCTAGCGCCCGGTGTTGCTCAATATGCTATCTTTGCCCATCACTCGGTTGAACCAGGGCATGGGCATTTATTAAAGCTTCTTAATGCTGAGCCATTACTTAATATGGGTATGCGCCTAGGCGAGGGCAGCGGTGCAGTACTGGCGTATCCATTGCTTCAATCGGCTTGTGCCATTATAAATGAGATGGCAAGTTTTAATGATGCAGGTATTAGTGGACAAAATAGCTAATGTCAGGATTATCAAAACAGCCATCAAAACAGCCATTAAATCAACTAGAGCCGCCACAGCAATCATTGTCTAAACTAAGCGTTGGTCAATTTATAAAGCATGAATGGCGTCTATTATTGGTGGCGGTGCAGTTTTTGACGCGCTTGCCCGTACCGCAATTTGTCAATTATGATCCGCAGTGGTTGCACCAGAGTAGCCGTCATTTTCCTGGGGTAGGTTTATTGGTTGGACTGCTCTGCGCTGGCGTATTTTGGCTAGGCAGTATCTTATTTACGCCCTTGGTCGCGGCAGTGATTAGTACTGCTTTTGGGATTAAGCTCACTGGCGCTTTTCATGAAGATGGACTTGCCGATAGTTGCGATGGTTTAGGCGGTGGTCTGACTCGCGAGCGTACTTTAACCATTATGAAAGACTCACGTTTAGGAACTTATGGTGTACTAGGGTTGGTATGCGCGTTACTTATCAAAATCAGTTTACTGACTGCCATGCCACTATCGGTGGCTATTGTGGCGCTGATTATTGGTCATACCGCCTCACGCTTATTATGTATTAGCTTACTGGCGCTATTGCCTTATGGCGGTGAGATTGAACATGCTAAAGCTAAGCCGATGGCGCAGCAGCTGACGCTATTCCAAGGGCTATTGAGTAGTGGATGGTTCCTATTGGCTGGCGTACTCGTCCTGCTCCTGTTTCCTGCTACCGTGCAGCAGATTGGTATTTTGCAATGGCTATTGGCTTTATTGCTAGGTATAGTTGCAACGGACTATATGCGGCGCTTATTACGCAGACGTTTAGAGGGTTATACGGGTGATGGATTAGGTGCCACGCAGCAGCTGAGTGAGATTGCCATTTATATCGGACTTGCTGCCTCTATATCTATACCGTTTATCTGATATAAAAGTGATGGTCAAAACAGGATAGTAACAGCAAATGATTTTTCATATTTGGCGGCATCCAAAGCCTATTGCAGCTAATGGGTTTTGCATTGGACAAACGGATATCAGTGTCGATAAACGCAAACTTAAACGTCTTGCTAATAAAATACAGCGCTTTGTGCGTCTGCATCAATTACCAAAATTCATTTGGGTCAGCCCGTTACAGCGCTCCTTAAAAGTGGGGCAGATACTGGCGCAGCAAGGCTTTCAATATCATGTCGCCCCTGAGCTTGCAGAGATTGATTTTGGTAACTGGGATGGTCAGCCTTGGGCACAAATACAAAAACAAGAGATTGATGATTGGTGCGATAATTTTTCTGATTTTGCACCTAAGCACGGCGAAAGTTTACAGCAATTATTTGAGCGTGTAGAAAGTTGGATAAATGAGATTGTTAGACAAAATAGCAGTCATAGACCAATATTGGTCGTCGGTCATGCAGGTTGGATAAATGCTGCTAGTATGATAGTTGCTGGACAAGAAGTGCCGAAGAAAGCCGTTGAATGGCCACGACCCGTAAATTATTTAGAGCATTCTCAACTAGATTTTTAACCAAAAAAAACTGACCATTTATAATGGCCAGTTTCTTGGGTAATGCATTTTTCAATCTATTTTTCATAATTATATATCTATCATCAATACATAAATAAAAACTGCCTAAGCAATCTTATCAAACCAAGCTTTATTATCTGCTGCACTCATAGAATCAAAGCTAACATAGATACCTTCGTCATCTAAAGTTGCGTACCAGTGATCATCGTTGCTACCAGTCAGTAGCTGAAAATATTTATTATTCACGATTCTACCAACGGTATATATCTTACCTTCTGAGTAAAAATCATTACCTTGGATACAGATTAATTTGTCATCAGTATTTATCATAGCGTCCCATTTTATCCGTAGTTATACATTTATATAGGTATAGGATAGCAATTAAGACGTTGATATTAAAGGTGACTTTATAAGCAGTAGTTTATTATTAAGTATAGATTGTATGGATATTTTATTACCAATTATTGCTCTCAGATATCATTATAAGTTTTTATTAAATAGTTTATCAGATTTAGCTTGGCGAGATTCAAAACACAAAAAAGCCAGCAACATGACGTTACTGGCTTTTCTTTAGACTCGTACTAAATATTACTCTTCAGAGTAATCTTCGTTCTCGTCTTCAACTTCTTCTGCTGAATCTTGAGTGTCGCCATCTTCTGAAAGAATGGTTACTAAGATACTAGCAGTAACGTCGTGGTGTAGCTGAATATCAACATTATATTCGCCAACTTGACGTAAAGTGCCTTCAGGTAGCTTGATTTCAGCACGGTCAACTTCTAGACCTGAGTTAGTCAATGCTTCAGCGATATCGCGAGTACCGATAGAGCCGAATAGCTTGCCTTCGTCACCTGATTTAGCGCGCATGATCACATTAACGTCAGTTAATGCGTCAGCACGTTCTTGAGCAACAGCTACTTCTTTTGCTTCTTCAGCTTCAAGCTCAGCACGACGTGCTTCGAACTTTTCAATGTTAGCTGCAGTAGCAGGTAGTGCTTTACCCAAAGGGATAAGAAAGTTACGTCCGTAACCTGGTTTCACATCGACAGTTTCACCGAGTTTACCAAGGTTGACGATACGCTGTAACA
This sequence comes from Psychrobacter immobilis, assembly GCF_904846285.1. Classification (GTDB taxonomy): domain Bacteria; phylum Pseudomonadota; class Gammaproteobacteria; order Pseudomonadales; family Moraxellaceae; genus Psychrobacter; species Psychrobacter immobilis_D. The sequence continues at coordinate 4,712 of NZ_CAJHAD010000014.1, forward strand.
AAATAATTTGCATGAGTCATTCCTAGTTAAAGTTAACGGTTAACCCTGATGGTTATCAGTGTATGGAAGTAGCGATAAATAACGAGCTTGCTTGATAGCAGTCGCTAGTTGACGCTGATACTTAGTAGATGTACCGGTAATGCGGCTTGGTACGATTTTACCATTATCACTGATGTACTGTTTTAGCAATTCAACATCTTTATAATCGATGTGAGTGATGCCTTCAGCAGTGAAACGGCAGAATTTGCGACGGCGATAGAAACGTGCCATGAGTATTCTCCTTTAATTAGTCTTCACTGTGGTCGTTGTCGTCACTGTCGTTTTCACGACTGTCAGGACGACGAGTAGTTGCTTTGCGTGCGCGTTTTTCATCGGCATTCTTGGCTAACTGCGACTCTTCAGTGACAGCGTCGTCACGGCGCATAACTAGACTACGAATGATCGCGTCGTTATAACGGAATAATTCTTCAAGTTCAGCTAAAGTCTCGCCGTCAGTTTCGATGTTGAAAAGAACGTAATGAGCTTTGTGAATCTTGTTAATTGGGTAAGCCAGTTGACGACGACCCCAATCTTCTAGACGATGGATTGCACCGCCGTTGTCTTGAACCAACTTGATATAGCGTTCAACCATGCCGACCACTTGGTCGCTTTGGTCTGGGTGTACAAGTAACACCAGTTCGTAATGTCGCATTATGACTCCTTACGGATTAGTAGCTATTAACCCTATGTTAATAGCAAGGAGATTTATAAGGTAAGCCCAAATTTTATCGAATTTTACAGAAAAACAATAGGGGATAAGCTTAGTTTATAAAGCGCCGTATTATAACAGTAGTCAGTGCTTAACACAAAGGTTAATCACTGAGCGGCTGTCAATAAGTTATAAAAGTAGTAAATGCTGCTTTATCAATAAAAAAGCAGCGTCTAAACACCACTTTTTAATATAACTTTATGATATTTCTATCAATAATTTTTATAACAAGTTTATAAGCCTATTATTTTACTTTTGGCTGTTTGACTAATTGACTACTATCCGCTTTTACCACTAAGGTTTTAGCAAGTTTGTCATGCCAACCGATATTTTCAGGGCTTTTTGATGCCATATAATAATGAACGGCAATCACCACAAAACCTAAAAAGCTGGTAAAAGAAAATAATAAGTTATAAATAATGAACAATAGCAACGTACGCATGCCGATAAGCTTGGTAAAAGATGGCAAGCGATGGGTCGTTTGATCAACGACGCGAATACCAGTAATCAGCTTACCGAGTGATTGTCCACGCAAAGTGATAAATACCAGCTGCAGCGCAAACAAACCAAATACCATCACTTGCGACACCATCAAGGTGGTGCTAGGAATACTTTCCATCAGTGTCATTGAGTACTGATAAGCGGCATCCATATTTTGGATGTTTTGGAATTTAGTGTAATCCACGTCCATCTTGGTCAGTGCCATGACGAGCGGAAAAATCGCTAATATATACAGTAAGCCATTTAGCGCAGTCGCTAAGACCCGCGACATGATAGGTGCAAGGACAACATCACCGATGACTTTATCTGTGTCTGATATCTTTTTAGCGGCGCCGGATTTATTCAATGACACCTTATTATTTGGTGTGTATTGACGATTGGTCGTCATGTCCACTTTGCTGTTTTTAGTGTTTTCTGCTGGACGCTCAGGCTTGCCATATAGGCGATCTAGCGATACCGATTTTTTGTCTTTATTAGAATCTGCGTCATTATCTTCTGGGAAGATAGTGACATTGTTAATAATAGAATCGTTAACCTCTTCCGTTGCTATAGGAGCAGGACGGTAGTAAGGCTGGTTGTTGGTTAAATTACCAACACGCTGCCACTGATCTAAGCCTTCATGCCATATCAAATCATCTAATACGACTTCGCCAGAGGTCAGCATGATATTGAGCTGATCCAAAGTGTATGGACCGGCTTGTACGTTATTTCGAGCAAGGAAAATCTGCATAATTGCCTACATAGTTAGTCATATCTTAAGTCACTGTTTTTAAAAAGCTATCTTTAAAAAACGGCTTTTAAGTCACTTTTGGTAATACATTATATTAGGGTCTATTTGAAAAAATCAAATAGACCCTAATGACTGTATTTTACATGACGATGTGAGTTAACGCTGTGACTGAACGTTACGGCTTACTTCGCTTCTTCACCGGCTAAGAAGAACCAAGTATCTAATACTGAGTCAGGGTTTAATGACACTGAGTCGATACCTTGTTCCATGAGCCAGTAAGCAAGATCTGGGTGATCTGATGGACCTTGACCACAAATACCAATGTATTTGCCCGCTTCATTACAAGCTTCAATCGCCATAGATAATAGTTTCTTAACCGCAGGATCACGCTCATCAAATAGATGTGATACGATACCTGAGTCACGATCTAGACCAAGCGTTAACTGAGTCAAATCGTTTGAACCGATTGAGAAACCATCAAAATGCTCTAGGAATTCTTCTGCTAGTAATGCGTTGGTTGGTAACTCACACATCATGATGACGCGCAGACCATTTTCACCACGTTTTAGACCATTTTTCTCAAGTAGCTCGATGACTTCTTTGGCTTCGCCAACGGTACGAACGAATGGAATCATGATCTCGACGTGAGTCAGACCCATCTCATCACGGACGCGTTTTAGTGCTTTACACTCAAGCTCGAAGCAGTCACGGAAGTTGTCTGAGACGTAGCGGCTCGCACCACGGAAACCAAGCATTGGGTTTTCTTCTGATGGCTCGTATAATTTACCACCAAGCAAGTTAGCGTATTCGTTTGATTTAAAATCAGACATACGAACGATCACTGGCTGATCCATAAAGGCTACAGCCAGCGTTGAGATACCTTCTACCAATTTATCAACATAGAAATCAACTGGTGAAGCATAACCGGCAATACGCTCATTAATAGCTTGGGCGATTTCACGTGGTAAGGTGTTCATGTTAAGTAGCGCTTTTGGATGCACACCAATCATACGGTTGATAATAAACTCAAGACGCGCAAGACCAATACCTTCGTTTGGCATTTGGGTAAATGAAAAGGCGCGATCTGGGTTACCAACGTTCATCATTACTTTGAACGCAAGCTCTGGCATAGACTCAACAGAGTTGGTCTGTACTTCAAAATCAATCTGACCTTCATAAATAAAGCCAGTATCACCTTCAGCACAAGAAACCGTGACGTCTTGACCATCAACCAATAGTTCAGTGGCATTACCACAACCGACGATAGCTGGAACACCAAGCTCACGGGCGATAATAGCAGCATGACAGGTACGACCACCACGGTTGGTGATGATAGCAGAAGCACGCTTCATGACTGGTTCCCAATCCGGATCCGTCATATCTGATACTAATACGTCGCCATCTTGTACTTTGTCCATCTCGTTTAAGTTGCTAACGATACGTACTTTACCAGCACCAATACGTTGACCGATTGAACGACCTTCGCATAGGATTTTAGCATCACCAGTATTGATGATATAACGTTCCATGACATTGCTGTCTTGGCGGCTCTTAACGGTTTCTGGGCGTGCTTGAACGATAAAGATTTCACCGCTGTCGCCATCTTTTGCCCACTCGATATCCATGGCTTGACCGTAATGCTTTTCAATGGTCATGGCTTGTTTGGCAAGTGAATTCAGCTCTTCAGTTGATAAAGAGAACTGCATGCGCTCTTCTTTTTCAACATCAATGATTTTTACAGATTTAGTGGTGCTACCTTCATCACCATAAATCATTTTCTTATGCTTGCTACCTAGGTTACGACGGATAATCGCCGGTTTACCGTTAGCAAGTAATTTTTTTGATACATAGAACTCATCTGGGTTGACCGCGCCTTGTACGACCATTTCACCTAGACCGTAGCTTGAGGTGATAAAGACCACTTGATCAAAACCACTTTCGGTATCTAGGGTGAACATAACGCCCGCAGCGCCGGTTTCTGAACGTACCATGCGTTGGACAGCAGCAGATAACGCCACGCCTTCATGCTCAAAACCTTTATGCACACGGTAAGAGATAGCACGGTCATTATATAAAGAGGCAAATACTTCTTTAATCGCAATTAGGACGTTATCAATGCCGCGAATGTTCAAGAAAGTTTCTTGTTGACCGGCAAATGAGGCGTCTGGCAAATCTTCAGCAGTGGCAGAAGAGCGTACCGCAACAGCGATGTCTTCGCCGCCACTCATGGTTTCAAACGATTGACGCACTTCTTGCTCAAGGTCGCTTGGCAGCTCTTGCTCAATAATCCACGTACGGATTTTTTTACCCGTTTCGGCAAGCTTGTTAACATCATTAACGTCAAGCGCTTTAAGCTCGTTATTGATTTTGTCTAGTAAGCCTGTTTCTGTCAAGAAACGATTGAACGCATTTGAAGTGGTCGCAAAGCCACCTGGAACGCTGACACCCAAATCAGATAGATGGCTGATCATCTCGCCAAGCGAGGCATTCTTGCCGCCAACCATATCAATGTCATCTTTTCCTAGCTGATCAAGATTGATTACAAGTGCTGTAGATTGCGCTGCCATGATAACTCCAGAAAATAAGGTTATTTAGTAAAGATTATAATGGTCGATTATACCCCTATATTTGGATAATTTCGATACCTAGAACCAAAAAATTCGTCAAAAAGATACAAATTGTGGGGATTGCTACATATTTGCGCGCCAAGAATATAATATTTGCCTGCTAGAATATAATAAAAATGCAGATTGGACTGATTTTATCAGTCCATTTAAAACCATTAATATTAGATAAAGTAGCCGAAAGTGACTTAAAGCTGTCATAAAACAGCCTTAAAATTTTCGTTTCTATTTTTCTTTTATATATAGGTGACTATACAACTGTTAAATTCTAGATAACTCTTTAAGCATTGCTAAAGGGTTTAATGATAGGTTTAAAAGTGAGCTTTATTTTGATGCTGGCTTTTATAATAGCTTTTAAGTGTACGCCTGTAACATTGATTTCTATTGATCGGCTATTATGCGTATAATATAGCGCATAGATTGTGCTAAACGCGCTTATACTAATTAAGCGCTATTTAACAGCCAATGACTACTAAATAGCATGACAAATAAATAGCATGGCAAAGCTTTTATAAGAAGTTACTATAAACGGCTAGCAAGAGCCGATTGAAGATTTTTCAGCGCTAAGCAAAAGCGACTATTGAGGTTTTAACATTTTAACAAAGGTGTTCACGTTATGTTTGCAAACAATCCGCCCGAAGCAGCCAATCCGACTATTCAAAACAAACAAGCATTGCAAGTAGATAACGACCAAAATATCAGAACCGCCTTTTTTATCTCTGATGGTACGGCAATTACTGCCGAAACCCTCGGACGTGCTATTTTAAGTCAGTTTGCCTCGGTTCCTTTTGAGACCCGAGTATTGCCTTATGTCGATAGCTTAGAGCGTGCCGAAGATGCGGTTGAACAAATCAATACCGCGTATCAACGCGACGGTTTATTGCCATTGGTATTCGATACGATTGTCAGCCCCGAAATTCGCGAAAAAATCAACTCAGCACATAGCTGTAACTTGGATATGTATGAAGGCTTAATCGGTCGGGTAGCTGAAGAGACGGGTGTCGAGCCGGACGGACATTCGGGTCATGCCCATGATAACGTTGATTCTGAGACTTATAAGGAACGTATCGATGCCGTGCACTTTGCTTTAGACAATGATGATGGGGCACGCACCCGTCATTACCATGCGGCAGATATTATTCTTATCGGCGTTTCGCGTTCTGGAAAGACGCCAACGTCATTATATTTGGCGCTACAATTCGGTATTCGGGCGGCAAACTATCCTTTAACCGAAGAAGATTTAAACGACAATAACCTGCCCAAAGCCTTACGTGAGCATAAACATAAGCTATTTGGTTTGATTATCGATACCGATCGCTTGGTAAAGATCCGCCAAGAACGCCGCGCAGGTAGTCGTTATTCAAGCTATCAGCAGTGTCAGCAAGAGCAGCGTGCAATACAGGGGATTTACACCTCGCAAGGCATTCCAAGCCTTGATGTATCCGAGATGTCTGTTGAAGAGATTGCCACCCGTATCTTGCAGATGACAGGTCTTAAACGCCGGATTGGTTAAACATAGTAATTAAGAACGTCCAATAAATAGCTAGGGTAATGGTAACAACCTAACTATAGCCAACATTGCAAAATATCCTATCACAACGTATGGTAGGCACGCTTTAGCGCCATGAATTGACTGTATGTAGACATGCAGACATTGATGACCTAAAAAATAAATAGATTCATAAATTAATAAAGAGGATACGATGGGAAGCAAACCTATAAGCGACGCGACCAACGATATTGGTAAAGACACTCACACCGAAGTATCTAATAAAGAGAGCGGCCGCGCGCCAAACCCTGAGCATACTGAGGGTAAAACTAAAAAAGCAAAAATTGATCAAACCCATCAGCAAGTCACTGAAGATATCATGCACCATCCTGACTTGGTCAATCCGCTAGATGATATCCGTATTGATATCAAAACCCCTTTTACCAAAGACTCGCAGCGTATCAAAGGCGATAAACACAAATATGAGTATGATGTTGTCGTTTTAGGCGCAGGGCCGGCTGGTGAAGCGGCAGCCATGAAGCTGACGAAGTCGGGCAAAAAAGTTGCGGTTATCGACCCACGCGAACAGGTCGGCGGCAACTCTACCCATGTGGGTACGATTCCAAGTAAAGCATTGCGTCAATCAGTCTTTAACCTGATTAACTTTCGCCGTGATCCGATGTTTACCAAAGCGATGGAATATCAACAAGTGCCGCTAAACCGTGTGTTGGCCAATGCGCGTCAGGTGATACGCAATCAGGTTACTACCCATACGCGTTTTTATGAGCGTAATCGCATTGATGTGATTCATGGCTGGGCAAGCTTTATTGATGAGCATACTTTAAATGTCGAAAAAGATGATGGTGTCTTTGAAACCGTCACTTTTAATAAAGCCATTATCACCGTTGGTAGCCGCCCTTATCGTCCTGATATTTTAGACTTTAACCATCCGCGTGTTTTTGACTCCGATAAAATATTGCAAATGGATTATGTGGTCAAGAAAATAATCATTTATGGTGCAGGGGTCATTGGTTGTGAGTACGCTTCTATCTTTACCGGTCTTGGCTATAAAGTTGATTTAATCAATAACCAAGATCAATTGCTGAGTTATCTCGACAGCGAAATTAGTGATGCCATCGCTCATGACTTTAGACAATTTGGCGTGCTGATTCGCAGTAATGAAGAGATTGACCATCTTGAAACGCATGATGATTATGTGGTCTTGCATCTAAAAAGTGGCAAGCGCATTAAATCAGATGCCATTCTTTGGTCAAATGGGCGCTCAGGTAACACAGAAGGCTTGAACTTAGAAGCTATCGGACTTGAAGCCAATAGCCGTGGTCAGCTCAAAGTTGATGATACCTATTGTACTGGTGTCGAAAACATCTATGCCGCTGGTGACGTTATCGGCTGGCCATCATTGGCTTCTGCCGCCTACGATCAAGGACGCTGTGCTGCGGCGTTTATGGTTGGCGATAGTGATGCTGAACCAGTATCAAGTGTACCAACGGGTATTTATACCATCCCTGAGATTTCTTGTATCGGTAAAACTGAGCAAGAGCTGACCGATGAAAAAGTACCTTATGAAGTCGGGCAGGCATTTTTTAAACATCTGGCACGCGCGCAAATCATTGGTGAACGTTCAGGTGTGTTAAAGATTTTGTTCCATCGTGATACGCTTGAGATTTTAGGCATTCATTGCTACGGCAATCACGCGTCAGAAATTATTCATATCGGTCAAGCAGTCATGAAGTGTAAGAGTAATAATACCCTTGAGTATTTTGTTAATACGACCTTTAACTATCCAACGATGGCAGAAGCTTATCGTGTGGCAGCCCTCAATGGTTTAAATCGCGTTTTTTAACTGTTAAACCCTAAAGTCAGATACATAAAAAAGCGCCTGCTTAATAAGTAGGCGCTTTTTTTGTGGGATTTTTTAATAGCATAAGTGCTATAAAGCTCTTTTTAACTTAAAAGGCGATTTTACTTTGCGTGGTACGCCAGCGAAAAAGCAGCAGTAATATAAAGTAAAATAGCCACAATCCTGCCAATGCATAAAATCCCGTTGCGACTTGCGCTACGCTTGCACCCATCTGATTGAGCTGAACAGAAGTATTGATACCAGGTGTCGTCGGTATTAACCAGCGTATGATTTGTAAAAACTCTGGTAATTGATGGGCAGGCCATGGATAGCCACTAACAAAAAACATCGGCAGTGAGCTGAAAATTAAAATTTGCATACTGCGCTCACGCTGGCGGAACCATAGCCCAAACACGCAGCCAAGCGTGGCCACAGTCGGACAAAATAACAGTAGAAATAGTAGGCTGCCGAGCATGTTTTGTCCGCGTGGGTAATGATGCAGCTCAAAGGTCCAGCCATAATAGAAGCAGCCGATGATAAAGCTGAACATACTGAGCGCTGCAATACGTCCGAGCCAGCCGCGAATACTGGTAGCATGACGACGTTGTTCATACCATGTACCAATCAACATTGCTGTAGACATTAAAAGGGTTTGCTGCAGAATAAGAATAGCGACCGCTGGCACCACGTAAGCACCGTAGCCCTCGGTTTGGTTATATAAAGGAATAATTTTTAATGGCACCGCTTGCGTGCTTGCTGCTGCGGTCGCAGAATAAGCTCCCTGTGCCACGTTTTTTTTAATCTCAACCCCTGCTGATACCGTACTGACCGCTTGTAAAAACCCCATTTGGACGTTTTTATTTAGCAGGAAATAGCCGCCATTACCCAGTACGCTGACGCTTGCCGCTTTTCCAGACAGTACTTGCTGCTCAAGTCCGCTTGGAATAATCATATAACCAGCGATGTCATCTGACCATATAGCCTCGATGGCATCTTGCTCATTTAAAAAACGCTTGGTATCTAGCTGTGGGCTGGCACTGGCGTAACGGACGATGGTTTTAGATAAGTTACTGTTGTCTTGATCAATAATACCAACTGGCACATGGTTAATCACTTCCGCTGAATACGGCCAAGGATAAAAAAAGCCATAAATAATCGGTGCAATCATTAATAATAACAGCACGCCTTTATCAGAAAAGACGTCTTTAATGGTTTGCAAAAAACTGCCTAAAAAGCTTTGCGATGAAGAACAGTCTTTTGAATCTGCTGCTCCGTTAGATAACTTGTCTTTTAGTGATACAGACTCTTTTGGTGAGCCAGACTCTTTTTTTAACATAACCATTAGCGTGCTCCCCAGCGTTCAGGATGTGCGAGTGCGCGTTTGCTCAATAAAGTAGTTAAGAACATAGTAATAAGGGTCGCTAACGTCAGTCCATAGACTATCGGTAATGAGATGGCAACGGGTGCTTGCATCTGTAATTGCGCGATATGCAGCTTAAGATAATGGGTGAGTGGTAAGACGTTTGACCAATGCTGAGCACTGTCACTGATAGCGATATAAGGAAATGTCACCCCTGCAAAAGCATAAGAAGGCGCTGAGATAAACCCCGTAGACGATAAGCCCATACGTAATGAGAATGAGGTTAAAGTAAATATCGCCCCAAGCCAAAATGACAACATCATCAGCAAGACAAGACCGATATAAGTCGCAATAATGGAGCTAATAGCGAGCGCTTGCTGCGGAGTGGCAAGCCATAACGCCAAAACTGACCATAGACTATAAGCCAGCATCGGCCAAAAATACTTACCCAATAAACCAAAGAGCAAAACTAAAATACTGGCTTTTCTAGGCCTATCATCTTCAATAAAGGTGTTACGGTTTTCAGTAGCAGTTAAAGCGGCTATGGTTTTGCTGTTTGCAATGTTGGTTTCAATATTGGTTAAGTCAGGATGACCGCTTTCAATAAAGTCATACCACCGACCGATTTGCTTATCACGTAGCTCACGCCCAATGGTCGTGGCACCGATGACCATTGCTAAAATATGAAGCAGAGCAGGGATAACGGTCGATGCTAAAAACTGCTGATAATCCGTTGCGGCATTAAATAAGCTGATACGCTGAATACTAATGGGCGAGTAGGCAATCGCTGCTTGTGACGGTGCTATCCCTTTTTTCACCAAACGTTGTATCTCAACGCCTGCCGATAGCGTACCAATCACCGATTGCACGCTGGTTTGAATAATGCCAGAGTGAGTACCGTATTGGGCGTTTACTTGCAGCACGATAGGCGCAGGTTTACTGGATGAAATATTGCGCGAGAAATCTTCAGGAATAATTACCACAGCATAAATATCACGTTGCAGGAGCGCCGCTTCTACCGCTGCTGGCGAATGATACAGCTTTTTGACCGTGAGATTCGGGTTGGCTTCCAAATAACGCACGGCAGTATTGGCAATAGGACCTCGGTCGTTATCCATCACGCCGATGGGTAAATTGGTGATTTGTATTTGTGAAAATATCCACCAAATCAATAGCACGGTCGCAAGCGGTATCCAAATCACCATGCTCAAATCCCATGGATTTTTGGCTAAAAAACGTCGCTCGTAGGCAGCACTGCGTAGAAAAGCGCCAATCAACCCCTTTTGCTCACTTAGCTTCTTTTGCTTAGTCAAGCGCATGGGTTACTCTTGGCTCTGATTAGCAAGGGCTGGATTGATACTAACAACCACGCTCATACCCGAGCGAATACGGCGATCAGGAGCTGATGGACGCGCTTTGACCTCAAAGGTACGCACATCAAAACCATCGTTATTATTGGTTGGACGCCAAGTAGCAAAGTCAGATAATGTTGAGGTGGCATACACGGTAAATTGTTTGGTATAAGGTTTTTCAGGCGATGATAAAGCAGGAATCGTACCCATAAAGCGCTGACCAATTGCAAACTGGTTTAAGTAGGTTTCAGTGACGTTGAGTACCACCCATTGATCTTCGGTATTGACCAAGGTAAGGAGCGGCACGCCTTGACCAATCACTTCGCCAGCATTAACGATGACATTATCCACGATACCAGCAATCGGACTTCTTAGATTGGCCTCCTCTTTTGCGACCAAGGCCTCTTCTAGTTGCGCATCGACTTGGGCAACTTGCGCCGTCGCGGCAGATTTGTCTTCACTGCGTGCGCCTTCCATTGCTAAGTCATACTGCAAGCGCGCGGCTTCTGTCTGATCTTGAGTAGCCAAATATTGCGCATACGCTTCATCGCGTTTTTGCCGTGCCATCAGCCCTTCTTCATAAAGACGATTGACCCGCTGATAGGTGTTTTCTGCCAAATCAGACGCCGCTTTATTGGCTTGCCAGGCGGCTTTTGCTTGCGCAATCTCTTGTGGACGAGCACCATTTTCTGCTTTATCAAGCTGACTTTGGGCCATTTGTTTGCCAGCACGCGCCTGATTAATCTTAGCGTTAATCTCGGGTGAGTCCATCTCAATTAACTGCTGACCGACCGTCACCGCATCACCTTCTGTAACCATGATTTGTGCAATACGCCCCGGTACTTTTGCGGCAATGGACGTCTGCTGCATTTGCATCTGCCCTTGTAGGGTGATGACTTCAGGCTCATTGTGTTGATTGCTTTTATATAGACCATAAGCAATCGCCCCTAATATGAGCAGCATAAAAAGCACCAAAATTGCCTTTTTGATCATGGCAGATTTATTCGCTTTTGTAGGCTCGCGCTTATAAGGGGGCACAGCTTGCTCTTGGTCAGTATCAGCGCTATCGACACTATCAACGAAGGCTTCAGTCGGTTGAGTGCCATCAATAGCATCAACAGGCTTTCGCTCATGCTGACTGTTGTTTGATTCAGCGGCTTGGTCTGAAGCATTTAATTTGCGTGAGTCGCCTGATTCGTTATTAGATTCAGTCATGACAGTGAGATTCCTAAAGCGATAAAGTCGGGAATAAGCAGAATAGGTCTGGCGTTATTTAATCTTGGCATTTAATATTTTTTACTAAATGAGCTATTTGTCATATAAGGTTGGTAGACGAATGTCAGCGGCGTTTAGGTAAGCATTAAAGGCAAGGGGCGTACCGCAGCTTTGCATTAGAGCAGCAAGAGATTGTACATAAGTATTCGCCGCTTGCGCCTGTTCCGTACGTGCTTTGAGCGACTGCGTTTGCGCTTGTACCACATCGATAGGCGTATTCAAGCCTTCTTGTAGTCCGAGTTGACGCAAGCGCAATACCTCTGCTGCTAAATCCACATTACTTTGTAATGCCTGATAGCGAGATTGGGCATTATTGACATCGTGCCAGTTTTTTTCGACCAACAATAATAGATTGTCACTGACTTCAATCTCAGACAAATCGGCTTGGCGTATCTTTGCATTGCTAGAGGCTAAGGTAGCGGGTTTATCAAGCCCGCCCCAAAGCTTCCAACTAGCAGAGATACCAGCGACCCAACTAGGGTCTTTTTCAACTTGTCCATAGCCATAAAGCATGACCGTAGGTTTGTAGCCCGTATCTGACAGTGCATGTAGCTGCTGAGCCTGCGCTCTTTTAGCCGCGACTTTTTGCAGACCTGGATGATTATTCAGTGCCAAATCTTGAAAGTAGTTCACATCAAGTAAAGGACGGCTAGAAACAAATAAAGGTGTGCTTGGTTTGATACGATAATCGGTACGCAAAAGACGCTGTAGTGCCATCATCGCAAGACGCGCATCATTATTGGCATTGACCGATTCACTTTTCGCATCCGCAAGCGCCGATTGGGCTTCTAAGCGATCGACGCGTGAGATAAACCCTTCTTCAAAAAGCCGCTGCGCCATATGGTCAACTTGCTGCACCGTATCATAAGCATCCTCACGTAAATAAGCGGCAATAATCGCTAATTGTGCCTTAAAATAACGCTCAATTAAGGTGTTATAAAGCTCGTTGGTATCCAGTATGCTATCGGCGACGGCTTCTTGAGTGCGGGCAGTAGAAGTGCCGGTTAATGCCGCTGTGCGTCCAGCGGTATAAATGGGCCATACCACTCCTAGACCTGCGCCCGTCGTTGAACCTGAGCGCTTTAAGTTGTAATTATCTGGGATACGGTCACCGACCAACTCACCAAAATCCGGTAAATCTTCTATGTTTATGGGTGGGTCGATATTATCAACGCTACTATTCACATCATTGATAATGCCCGTTTTAATCGACGATAAGTCAATATCGGCGTCTAAGTTATAAGCAGTGGCGGAGACACGTGCAAATACCAATGGATGATCAATGGTTTTTAGCGCATCGGTTTCATATTCGCTGGCAGCAATCGCGGCTTGATTGGCGGCGATTTTTGGTGAAACTTGCAATAAAATATTTTGCGCTTGCTCAAGACTGAGAAGGCTAGACACTTCTAAGGTATAACTGTTATCAATGCTTTTATGGGTGATGGGGTCAATAAGGGTGCTTAAAGCGATATTGGGCTTTGCTTTATCTAACTCTATATTAGGCGGCGCTGCTTTCTTTTTTATAATACTTTTTTGTGTAGGGTTTTTATAGGTTTGAGTCTGAGTTATTTGAGTGCCACTTCTTTGAATTGTATTATTTTGAGTACTATTCTTTTGAGTAATATTGTCTTGAAGGCTACTTGGAGTATCCGCGTCAATAATTTGCGTCACTACAACGGGCGCTACTTCATTTTCTGGCGTGATAATATCATCATTGGCGTTAGCGCAGTGAGACGTGGCTAAGCCCATGAGCGTAGCCGTCATCACAGCAGTAGACAGAGTCGATAAAGCAAATTTCATAAGTCACATAAGCCATTAATTAGAATGCAATGTGTTTCGAGCACAAAGTATTTAGAACGCAAAGTGTTTTGAAGATAGTCAAACAGGGCGATATTATAGACTATTAATAGAAAGCAAAAATTGGTTATTCATAACAAAGCGTACACTGTAGTGCCACAATAGTGACGGGTCAATGCTCACTATTCGCTTATTTTACGTTGAATGAGTGGGGCTTTTATGTTAAGTGTTTAACTTTAAGCCAGATAATAGCACTGTTTATGGGTGAGGGTTTATGGATGAGTGACTAAAGGTTGCTTAAATAGTAAATTGCTTAAGATAAACAAAAGTACTGGTCATAAATAGATAGCGATAACAGCACATGAATCAAACAAGCGCATAAAAACCAAGAAAAAACATTATATAAAATAGGATGTGAGTGATGGCTGGATATATTTTAGCGCTAGATCAAGGTACGACGTCGAGTCGGGCGATACTGTATGACGACCATGCCCGCCCGATTAAAATGGCGCAGCAGCCGACAACTTTAAAAACTCCGCAGGCAAGTTTTGTCGAGCAAGATGCGCAGCAGATTTGGCAAACGCAGATTAGCTGTGCCCATGATGTGATTAATCAGGCAGGGCTGCTGGCAACCGATGTTACCAGTATTGCGATTACCAATCAGCGTGAGTCTATCGTGATGTGGGACAAGCAAACGGGTAAACCGCTAGCGCCTGCTATTATTTGGCAAGACCGCCGTACCGCCAGCTATTGTAAAACGCTTGCTGCAGAAAGCGCGGGCGCTAAGACCGATAATAACCATGATGACATGGCAAGTGAAGTGCAGCGTATCACAGGATTACGTTTGAACCCTTACTTTAGCGCCAGTAAAATCGCGTGGTTGTTAGAAAACGATCCTAAATTAAGAGTACGCGCCAATAAAGGGGAAATCGCTGTCGGCACTATAGATAGCTGGCTTATTTATAATTTAACCGGCGGCGAGCATGTGATCGATGTGACCAATGCTTGTCGTACCTTATTGTATGATATCCATAAACTGGCATGGTCGGAGGAGTTATGTACCTGCTTTGGTGTACCAATGAATATATTGCCCAAGGTACTGCCATCTGATGGCGATTTTGGTAAAACCAAAAAAGGATTATTTGCCAAACAAATTCCTATTCAGGCGGTATTAGGCGACCAGCAGGCAGCACTGTTTGGGCAAGGCTGCCTTGATGCAGGCATGGCAAAAAATACCTATGGAACCGGCTGTTTTATGCTGATGAATATTGGTGAAAAGCCAAAACTGAGCGAGCATAAGCTATTAACTACTATTGCTTGGCAACGCAAATCAACGCCAACTCGTCCAGAAAATCTATCCTTTGATCAAATTGTCCAGTCTGGTAGACGTATGCTACAGCCGCCTAAAAGAGAAGTCACTTATGCCTTAGAGGGCAGTGTGTTTATGGCGGGCGCTATCGTGCAGTGGTTGCGTGATAATCTCGGTATGATTCAACAAAGTAGTGAGGTTGAGAGCTTAGCGCGGCAAGTAGATAGCAGTGAAGAGGTGGTCTTATTGCCGGCCTTTACAGGACTTGGCGCCCCTTATTGGCGCTCCGATATCAGTGCTAGTATTACGGGTATGAGCCGCGGTACCACCAAAGCCCATATTGCGCGCGCGGCATTGGAAGCGGTGGCGTATCAGACGTACGATGTTCTTATTGCCATGCAAAAAGACAGTCCTCATCCATTGACTGAGCTAAGAGTCGATGGCGGCGCAGCTAACAATGACTTACTCATGCAGTTTCAAGCCGACTTATTAGGCGTACCGGTGTTGCGCCCCAAAGACACAGAAATCACTGCTAAAGGTGCGGCTTTATTGGCAGGATTGAAAACCGGTCTATACGATGAATCAATAATGCAAGCGTCATGGCAAGTTGAGCGGATTTTTGAGCCTAAAATGTCTGCCGATAGACGTCAGCAGCACCTTAATAAGTGGCAACGAGCCATCGATAGAGCATTAAAAGTGATGTAAATTTATAATTAAAATTTCTAAAGCACCATAGCAACTCAGTTAAAAATTACTCAAAATGCTCTACTGACCTACAAAATCGTGATAAGGATACAGGCTGTAACGTAAGGTAATCGTAATTCGGACAGAGTTTACATAACCTATCTATCTGTCGCTATTGATAAATTCCTATACTTTAGAGGAATTAAGCAACACCGCTAATTTACAGTATTTAATTGTTGACTCATCAACGAATTAGCAATCAATAACTCTAATATATAACAAATAATTTAAGGATAATATTATGAATAACGATGGACGTATTACAGACCCTAATAACCGTGTAGTTAATGACGATTATGTTGAAGTAGGTGATAGAGAGCGTATTATCGATGATAATGAACGTCGATTAACTGGCACTGACCACGATATCAATGGCAATAGAATCGTTAGACATGAAAATGACAATATCATCGATGACCATGATGGTATCGATCGTACTGCCGTCAAGCATATGTCAAAAGAAAGTAAGCAAGATTTGAATGCTGATCCAATTACAGGTGAACCAGGTTCACATCCACTCGGTACAGGTATCGGTAGTCTTGGCGGTGCAGCAGCAGGTGCCGCAATTGGTACAATGGCAGGTCCACTTGGTACGTTAATCGGTGGTGCTATTGGTGCTATCGTTGGCGGCGGTGCAGGTCATGCGGCAGCGGAAGCCATCGATCCGACACGTGAAGAAGCTTACTGGCGTGCAGAATATGCTAAGGCAGATTATTATCGTGAAGGTCATGACTTTGACCGCGATTTACATCCAGCGTATGCTGTTGGTTATGCAAACCGCGCACGTTATCCAGCCGAGGCTCGTTTTGAAGACCACGAGTCAGATTTAGAGCGCTCATGGCATGAAGTAAAAGGTGAGTCGCGTCTAGAATGGAATGATGCCCGTCGCGCTTCACGTGATGCTTGGAACCGCTTATCATAATAGTACTCTAGGCTCACAAAACACGACGATAGCCAATAAAAGTAATAATGAATAACCTGATATTTTTTAATTCTGATAGTTAAGGTTAATTAATGGTGTATTTAATATGAGTAAGCAAACAATACAAAAGCTTACTCTCTCATTACTAGAGTTAGTCGGATTGTAGAGCTTATTCTACTAACGGCTAAAACAAGTCTGTTTTATGTTATTTTAAAGCTTCCAAAGATTCCTTTGGAGGCTTTTTTAATGTATATTGTTATATATGAATATATGGTGATAAAAGACAGTTATTAAAAATAATAATAATAGGCGATTTATGATTAATGATGTGCAAGGTAGTGCTTCTAAACAATTTTATATAGCAACTGCCAATTTACTAAATTTTGCCAATCCTAATCGAATTTATTACGAAAACGCACCTGCTTATACTAACAAAGAATACGACCATAAGCTGCGCGGCCTTACCGATTTATTGGCAAAGGCACATGCTGATATCATTGCTGTGCAAGAAGTATGGGATAGCAATGCGCTCGAAGCATTAGCGCTATCATTGGGATTTGAGCCTAAGCATGTAGTGATTCCGCTGGCAAGCAACGATAGTGCAAGTCCTTATACCCAAGGAAAGGGCGCGCAAAATACACCAGCCGTCGGTATTATCACTCGCTTTGAACAGTTAGAAAGCACCTTGCTAGAAGAGATAGAGCCAAAAGCGATCATTGACATTCCTGATATTGGACCTTATCAGCGCTTTAATCGCCCACCGCTCATATTACGAGTGAACGCTTATGGGCAGCCGATTACTATTATTACCGCGCATTTAAAAAGCAAACGGGCTTTTTTCTTACGCGATGAAAATGGTCACTTATTAGAAGATATGGACGATCCAAACATTCGCATTCGTGCCAAGCTGCGTAGTTTATGTATGCGCGCTGCAGAAGCCGCCTCTATTCGTATTTCTATCATTGAACGCTTGCATCATACTCGTGAGCCATTGATCTTGTTAGGTGATATGAACGATGTCACCGGTAGCGTTACCACTCAATTTATGACCGAAACTGGCGAAGTCAATTATGATAAGAGTATGCGTGACGTAGCATTGTTTGATGCTGCTCGTATCCAAGCCCGTTATGGTTGGATGAAAGATGTGGCGTATACCCATATTTATCAGGGTATGCCAGAAGTGATTGATCAGTTATTTGTTTCAGAAGAATTTTTGCCTGATAGTAAGTTTTCGCTCGGTCATGTTGAGCGAGTTGACTATTTTAATGACCATTTGAAGTGGGATTATGCCGATAGAGTCACTGATCATGGTATTATACGAGCGAAAATAAAACTTCACAATTAAACCCATTTTTTGCGTAGTTAGTGGATTATTTTTAACCTATTCATGTCCCTTGCTTGACTGTGTACAAGCGTTTATCATGCCTCTTCATTGAGTATAGTAGTGGTGCTATTGACCCAAATTACCGGTTGATAGAATGTTCTTAGATTTAGGACAGATGCTATCCGATGAAGACTATATTTATAAAGATGGGGCGTAACATTAAGAGATTTATCATGAGTGAAAGTAAAGACGACAAAATTGAAGATGTGTTGGTAGATTCGGAGCTAGCAAAAAAGCTGGTGCCTAATAAATTTAAGTTTACCAGTCAGCAAGGTCGCGCACGCCGTCAAAAGCTATTGATGGGCGCGAAAAAATTGAGTGAAACTCAAGCGATTAACGATATTACCTTGGCTGCTGTTTGTGAAGAAGCAGGTATTCCAAGAGCTTCTGCTTATCATTTCTTTCCAAACATCGAAGCGATATTTTTAGCATTGCGTTTTTTAAATGCCATCGACATCTTAGAAGTACTTACCACTGTTGAAACCGTTGATTATGACAGATGGCAAGCTTATTTGACCGCACTGATTGAGCGTTGCGTACAAATATTTGATGAAGATCAAACCAAAGCCAAATTGATTTATGACACCAATACGCCTGATTTTGAAGGTGACAGTTATGGTGAGCATATGGACAATCAAGTGGTGCAATTGGTTTATAAACGCCTATCAGAGCGTTATGAGATGCCGAAATTTGAAGATATTCAAGATGTATTATTGATTACCTTTAGCATTATCAATGCCATTTTTACGGTTTCTTACCGCCGTCATCAAAGCATTACCGATAAGTATTTACAAGAAGCCAATACCGCATCTATCGCTTATCTGCGCTGCTACTTACCAGAAAAATTACCGCGTAAAAATCGCTAATTGTTAATCCCTATGAAATTAGCCTAGAATTTAAAATCAAATAACAGATATTATTAAAAAGCCGACATGATGTCGGCTTTTTTGCGCGTATTTATTAAACATTTATTTAGCTATCAAGGGCGATCGCCCCAAAAGCATCTAATTTTTATCAATCGTTGTTAGCGCTTGACCGTTACAAGTATCATCGCTTGAATCTAAAGGGGCGTATTCTTCATAATAACGCACGATAAGCGCTTCTAAAGCGACGTTCGCTTTTGAGTCGTGGGTGTTAACGAAAGCCTCGCGCGCTTGCTCAAGCCAGCGATCAGCCAACCGAAAGTGACTGTTTGATGATTTTGCGCCGCGCTCACACTGGTCGGTAGCTGCCCATATTAATGACACTTCACTAAAGGCGATTTCGCGTGGCGCACTATTGATGCCGCCACTATCTTTAAGAGCGTTTAAAGCTGCCCATAAATCAGGTCGCATGAGCGCAGAAGTAGATGGAATGTCCTCTATAAGTTCAAGGTTTTCAACTTTATCATTTTTTAACGCTTGCAAGATATTTTCTGCTGTTTGGGCAGCTTCCACGCCAGCGTCTGAACGACTATTCATACTGTCTTTATCAGTGGCATAGTTCAGCCAAGCCTGAGCTTTGTAAGCAAAATATTGTTGCCGCGCGCTCATGTTTTTTTGCTGATAAATTTGCAATTCGTTCAACATGCAATTCATAGCGCGCTGTTGGGCGCTTTGAGCTTTAGAAGAAGCTAAGGTTTCAGTATCGTTGCTGCTAAGACAGTAATCTGCTATCTTTAGTGTATTAACTTTTGGCGCAGCGCTTGGCGTTGATACACAAGAAACGGCTGATAGTAGTAACGCAGCTGATAACGCAGTATATAAAGGTTTTTTATAGTCAGCGGCTTGAGTGCTAGGGTGAGGCATAAGAACAACCTTATAGTAAGGTAATAAGTATTAGAGGTTTGTATTTAAACGGGTTAGTTATCATGGGATAAAAAATATCGCCCCGTTAATACAAAATTGCCGTAAGCATGGCTTACGACAATGAGAATAAATGAAAACTAGGAGGAATTATAACGTAGAATTCGCGCTGAGCGGCTTATTTTTGCGTGAATCTTCGCGTTTGAATAAGTCTTCATCAAATTTGAAGCGCAATCTAAAGTAAGCATCTTCTATAGTAGTGTCGTTATAAAGGATTTAATACAGAATTCAATTGACTGTCGTATTTAAAGATACATTAGCAGATTTTTTTGCAGGTAATAGTTTGATGTTCCAACGAATATAACGGTATTCAGCAAGAGGGGTTTTAGTGACTTTACCAGCTACTTGACGCATTAATGGTATATCTGCATAGTCTTTTCCATCGATACTAGCTTGGGCGCTAGCGGGATGTGCCTCACCAGTAAATGTCATGCTTGAAGGAATTGGCAAAGTGATAATTAAGTCATTTAAATCTTGTGCTAAGGTATTAGTGTAAGTAGCTTTGTATTCAATGATAGCACCAGTTGAAGCTGTTCTGACAGGTATATAAACTACTTTACCCTGCTGATCCTTAAATACTTCATTAGTGGTTAGCTCCATTTTTACTCCATTATTAGCATACGCCAGATTTAATGAAATTATAGATAATAGAGCTGCTGACAAAATAACCTTTAAAAATCTAAGGCACTTCATAGTATATTTCTTCCTTAATTCTCATGTTGCTATCTACAAGCTGATTGAGCTTCAAATTGTCTATTACCATTGGTTATTATGTACTTTAAATACTGTATTACTATTAGATGATATAGCGACTATATAATTTAAAGATTATGAGGTAATTCTAAGGAATATGCTATTTAATTATAAAGTGGATAATGTTTATAATTTTATCTAATCAAAATATGTTTGAACACAGCCGTATGTTTATAGTTCTATTATAGCTCCTTTAGATTTTTATGAGTCAGCCGCTCTTAAACCTACAGTAGAGGCATACCCTAATTAATTTGCCTACAATTATTCATTTAAAAACTAATCACTATTTATTTCAAAAATACTTGTCATATTGGCATTTCTCTATAGCTATAAACAAACCCTCAATAAGTACCTATAATAGAGTGTCATTATCATTTGATAGTGAGAATCGCGTAGCGGATATCGTTTAATTTTACAACGATGTTTATATGTGCCTATGCTAATCTACAGTGATACGATCTATTTAGAATTCTCTGTTATAACCATGAATGGCAATGCAATGCTTAGATGCAGCAAGGACGTTATAAGGAAAGCATCAAGTCAATCGATTGCTCATTAAAACACGTACCACACTCTGATTTAATAACACCCTGTCATCGTGCAGGGCTGACTGATAAAAAGGATTAATAAAGATGAATTATTATAAGGATGCTGATAGCACCGAAACCCAAGAATGGCTGGAAGCGTTTGAGTCCGTTATCAAACATGCCGATAAGGATCGGGCGCAGTTTTTATTAAAAGCGTTATATAACATGGCAGTACAAGAAGGGCTGCCATTTAACCGTCTTGATACCGCTTATATCAATACCATCGCCGTCGAAGATGAGCCAATGTACCCAGGTGATTTAACGATTGAGCGTAAAATTCGTGCTTTGATTCGCTACAACGCCTTGGCAATGGTGATGCGCGCTAATAAAAATGATGATGATTTAGGCGGTCACTTAGCGACCTTCGCTTCAAGTGCGACTCTTTATGAGACAGGCTTTAACCATTTCTTCCGTGCTGCCAGTGATCATTTCGGCGGTGACATGATTTATTATCAAGGTCACTCAGCGCCTGGTATTTATGCGCGCTCTTATCTAGAAGGTCGTCTGACCGAAGAACAGCTGGAAAACTTCCGCCGTGAAGTCGGCGGCAAGGGTCTTTCGAGCTATCCGCATCCTTACTTAATGCCAGATTATTGGCAGTTCCCAACCGTGTCGATGGGCTTGGGTCCGATTATGTCCATTTACCATGCGCACGTGCATCGCTATATGGAAAACCGCGGTTTGCTAGAAAAAGAAGATCGCAAGATTTGGACGTTCTTGGGTGATGGCGAAACCGATGAGCCAGAAAGCTTGGGTGCGATTTCTCTCGCCGGTCGTGAAAAACTGGACAATTTAATTTGGGTGGTCAACTGTAACTTACAGCGCCTTGATGGTCCTGTGCGTGGTAACGGCAAGATTATTCAAGAGCTTGAGTCGGTATTCCGCGGCGCTGGCTGGCGCGTGATTAAGGTGGTTTGGGGCGGTCAATGGGATAGCTTGTTAGATAAAGATACCACCGGCGTGCTTAAATATCGTATGGAAGAAGCGGTCGACGGTGAGTATCAATTATATGAAGCCCGTACGCCTGAATTTACGCGCAAAGAGTTTTTTGGTAAATATCCAGAGCTAGAAGAGATGGCAAACGAGCTGTCTGATCATGATATTTCGCGCTTAAACCGCGGTGGTCATGATCCAATGAAAGTCTATGCTGCCTTTAGTGAAGCCATGAAAACCAAAGGTCAACCGACCGTTGTCTTGGTAAAAACTGTTAAAGGTTATGGTTTGTCTACCCAAGCACAAGCGGTAAATAAATCGCATCAAATCAAAAAGCTCGATCATGAAGCTTTGATGTATTTCCGTGACCGTTTTGATTTGCCATTTACCGATGACGAATTACAGACGTTACCGTTTTATCGTCCAAAAGAAGATTCGCTGGAGATGAAGTACCTAAAAGGTCGCCGTGAAGCCTTGGGTGGTCATCTGCCCAATCGCCGTAGTGGTCATATACCGCTCAATATTCCAGATTTGTCTATTTTTGATCGTGTGCTTAAAGGTAGTAATGGTAAAGAGCAATCGACTACCATGGTGTTTGTACGTCTGCTATCTGCCATGTTAAAAAATAAAGACATTCAAGACCGCGTTGTGCCTATCGTTCCTGATGAAGCGCGTACTTTTGGTCTAGAAGGTATGTTCCGTCAATTGGGCATTTACTCGGCTTCTGGGCAAAAATATACCCCAGAAGACAGTGAAGCCTTAATGGGATATAAAGAAGCCATCGATGGTCACATGCTAGAAGAAGGTATTAATGAAGCGGGTGCGATGAGTACGTGGATTGCACTGGCAACCAGTTATTCTGTCAATGCTTTACCGATGATTCCGCTTTATATTTACTATTCTATGTTTGGCTTCCAGCGTGTTGGTGACTTGGCATGGGCGGCAGGTGACTGTCAGGCGCAAGGGTTCTTACTTGGTGCAACGGCCGGTCGCACCACGCTAAATGGCGAGGGCTTACAGCATCAAGACGGTCATTCACAAATTCTATTTAACGTCGTACCGAACTGTGTCACTTATGACCCTTGTTTCGGCTATGAGCTGGCAGTGATTATGCATGATGGTCTACGCCGTATGTATGGCGAGGGCGAGCGTATTTATTATTACCTGACCTTGATGAACGAAAACTACGAACAACCTGCCATGCCAGAAGGCGTCCAAGAAGGCATTAAACGTGGTATGTATTTGTTAGAGGACAACGGTTCAAGCCAAGTTCAGCTGCTAGGTTCAGGCGTTATTTTACGCGAAGTGCAAAAAGCGGCCAAAATATTACAAGATGAGTTTAATATTTCATCTAACGTCTGGAGTGTGACCAGCTTTAATGAGCTAACTCGTGATGGTATGGCTTGTGATGATTATAACCGCCTACATCCAATGGATGAAGAAGTGGTGCCATGGGTCACCGAACAGCTTGCTCCACACGAAGGTATCGTCGTAGCGGCGACAGACTATATGCGCAATTATCCAGAACAAATCCGTGCATGGTTACCTGACAATCGTCCTTATACGACTTTAGGTACTGATGGCTATGGTCGCTCGGACACCCGTGAGCAATTACGTAGCTTCTTCCACGTAGATGCCGCACACATCGTGGTTGCAACGCTTAAGCGCTTAGCCGATGAGGGTGAAGTTGAGATGCGTCTGGTAAAAGATGCGATTTCAAGCTTTGGTATCGAAGCCGATCAACCGCCTGCATGGCAGCAACAGCCTCATTATGATCATTTCCCAGATGCGCCAGCCCCTGACAATGTCAATCCGAGCCCTGTACCAGAGTTTGTCGATGAAGATGATGATGAGATAAGTAGCGAAGGTCGCGCAGAAGACCCAGCCGACGCCGCTTTACTCAATGATGATGACGTCAAAGAATAGCCAAAAGACAAGGCAAACATAATACAAGGAGAATTACGGATGGATATTAAAGCCCCCGATTTGGGTGTCGATAGCGCCGAAGTCAGTGAGATTATGGTCGAAGTTGGCGACGTTATTGCAAAAGATGACAATATTATTTTATTGGAATCTGATAAAGCCTCAGTAGAAGTACCAAGCTCGGCTGCCGGTAAAGTAACTAAGATTAGCGTGGCAGTTGGCGACCAAGTGAGCGAAGGTATGGTGCTTATTGAGCTTGAAAGCGATACTGATTCTGATAGCCAAAATGACAGCCAAAGCACTGACACAGAAAACAAAACAGAATCTGGCACTGATAAACAAAATGAGTCGCAGGATAATCAGTCAGTCGAAAAGCAAAGCGATACTGATACTAAAGCTAACGCAGTTGAGGCAAATACTTCTCAACCTGCCAAACAAGCAAGTGAGCAAGCAGGCGAGCAAGTAGGAAAATCAACCACTCATGCTTTGCCCGATTTAGGTGTTGATGAAGCGCAAGTGTCTGAGATTATGGTCAGTGTCGGTGATATCGTCACTGCTGATCAATCCATTTTGCTTATTGAGTCTGATAAAGCATCGGTTGAAGTACCAGCGCCAGAAGCTGGCAAGGTCGAAAAAATATTGGTGCAAGCCGGTGATATGGTCGCGAATGGTCAAGACTTTATCGTCATTATTGCTGAAGGTGCAGCTAGCACGAGTACGGCAAATGAGAGTAAAGCAGAGGCTTCTGAATCGCAAGCATCAAAACCTGCTGACCCAACTAATAAAACTGAATCAGCTGAGCAGTCTGCTAAGTCGCAAACGACTGGCGAGCCCAAAAAAGCCGCTAAATCTACGACTAATACGAACGCTACAAATGCTAAGCTGAGCGAAGCACAAGTCAACGAAAAAATGGTCGATATCTATGCCGGTCCTGCTGTGCGTAAGCTTGCGCGTCAGCTAGGGGTTGATATCTCCCAAGTGACGGGTTCGGCGCTTAATGATCGTATCTTAAAAGAAGATTTATTTGCGCATGTAAAAGATAGCTTGAATACGCAAAAAGTAGCACCTGCAAGTAGCAATGGAGTTAGCTCAAGCCTACCAAGCTTACCTGATATGAGTAATACTGAAATATGGGGTGAAACCGAAGTACAAGATTTAAGCCGCCTACAAAAAGTGTCGATACCGCAGCTTAATTATAATACCTTATTGCCGCAAGTGACGCAGTTTGACTTGTCTGACATCACAGAAACTGAAAAGTTACGTGGTGAGCTTAAAGGTGCTATGAAAGCGGAAGGTATTGGCTTCACTATTTTAGCTTTTGTTGTCAAAGCGACTGCTTACGCATTGACTCAGCATCCGCGTTTTAACAGTCATTTGAGCGACGATAATACCCAAATTATTTTACGTAAGAGTGTCAATATGGGTATTGCAGTAGCGACTGATGACGGTTTAATTGTACCTGTTATCAAAAATGTGCAAGATAAAGGGCTTAAGCAGATTGCCGTTGAAATTGGGGAACTTGCGGTTAAAGCGCGTGATAAGAAGCTCACGACTAAAGACTTGCAAGGCGCGAGCTTTACGATATCTAGTCAAGGTAACTTAGGTGGTACTGCATTCACACCATTAGTAAATTGGCCACAAGTGGGTATCTTAGGCGTATCAGAAGCCAGTATGCAGCCGCGTTGGAATGCAACTAAGCAAACCTTTGAGCCGCGTTTGATGTTGCCGCTATCATTGTCTTATGACCATCGGGTGATTAATGGCGCCGATGCCGCGGTATTTACCCGTTATATCGCAACATTATTGGCGGATCCACGTCGGATTTTGCTATAGGTTTTATGATTATTTAAAAATAGTATGAATCATGAAAAGACTGTCTACGGGTGGTCTTTTTTATATCTGTTATTTCACTAAATTATAGATAAATGACAGATATAAAGAAGCCAGCTATTAAGCTGGCTTCTTTTATTTATGCCGTTCAGTCTATAGCAATGGGCTATATTAGAACTGTTTTACAAAAGCAACACCATAAACCCAAGGGCTGATATCGATTTCACCAATATCTGCACCGTTTAAAGTAGCATCAGTTTTGATGTCCATATAACGGGCATCAATACGGAAAGACTCGGTAGGAGCAAATGGGATATCAAGACCAATATGACCAGCAACACCAACGCTATCGTCAAGTTTTAACTCAGTACCTGGGACATTGGCTTTCTCTTTAAAGAAAGTCGTGTAGTTCACACCAACACCAACAAATGGTTTCACATTCATAGGCATGTTATAGCCGTCGAAGTGGTATTGTAGTGAAAGAGTCGGTGGTAAATGTTGAGTTCTACCTGTGATTTCACTACCATTTGCATCAGTTAAAGTGAAATCATGATGAAATGGAATAGCCGCTAGTAGTTCAACACCAACGTTATTAGCGATAAAGTATTCGCCACTGATGGTTGGACGTACATCGCCGTCAACATCTACAGCATAATTTGTATTACCTATAGTGACGTTACCGTTATCGCTTTTAGGATCAACATAGTGTGCGCCGGCAGCGACTGACCAAGTACCAGCAGGTACAGCAAAAGCAGTGGTCATAGTAAGGGCAGTTGCAGCAGCTAAAACTAGGGATTGTAGTTTCATCGTTTGATTCCTCAACATAATAGATGATTATTGGTCAGTTTCTAATGAGGGATGACATTAGTGACCGATACACAATGTTATAGTTATTGTTAACTCGTAACATTATCTCTCTATTATAATACAAAAACCTTACCAAAAGTAAGGCATTGCATAGAAAGTAGTAATATTTATATTTTAAGTTACAGTTGCGATTGATGTGATAGGTTAAATTAAGGTCTATTTTTTAATCAGTTTTAATTTTTCGCTTTTTCTACTATTTGCTAAAGGTTCTGGTTACATATTATGCTTGGCTATTGTAGTAATTCTCCACTGCGCTGTGAAAATGCCCGTTCAATCAAACTGTTAAACCAAATTGATTCGTGTTGTCCTAAATGTGGTTTATTCTTATTACCTGCGCAAAATTTAAGCGGTCAATTAAGAGCTGATGAGCGCTTTCTACGCTTGGTCTTTTTTGTGATTGCTATTATATTGTTAGCGGCAACCTACATTTATTATCTAAATTTTGTATAATCGTGACTGCTGATGGATAAATCAAAGTAAAACCAGCTTTGATACTTTTAATTTTGATACTTTTAATTTTAAAAGCAATCCATCACTAATTTTCTAAGAAAAACCATATTTTTAGAATCAATTCAGCTATTCATCGATTGTCCATACTTGGCTTTTATTCATATAAGACCGGTCTAAAACCGCATAGGGACGCCATGCTACTCCAATCTATACGGCGCTTGCGTCTTTTTGTCTATAACATTCTACAAAACGATGAGCATGACACGCTCTTTAGTCGCTATGTTGACTACTTCCTCATTCTTTTGATCATGGCGAACGTGACCGCGGTCATCGCTGAATCTGTAGATAACTGGTACTATCCGTATCAAGAGTATTTTACTTGGTTTGAAAATTTCTCGATTATCGTATTTTCTATCGAATATTTGCTCAGGCTATGGAGTGTTGCTGAAGCGAAACCGGACAATACCACGTGGCGTCAGCGCTGGGAATGGCTAAAAAGTCCATCGGCTTTGATTGATATCATTGCGATTGCGCCTGCATTCTTGAATTTCTTTGTCAGTATCGATTTACGCTTCTTACGTATCTTACGTCTGTTTCGCATACTTAAGCTCACCCGTTATTTTGCTTCCTTACGTATTTTATTGGTGGTTATCAGTAAGGAAAAAGGCTCGTTTCAAGCGGTCCTTTTTATCTTGATTATTATGATTGTGACGGCATCGAGTGGGATTTATTTGGTCGAAAACCACGCGCAGCCAGACGAGTTTGAATCGATACCCAAAGCCATGTGGTGGGCGGTGGTCACCTTAACGACGGTTGGCTACGGCGATGTAACGCCTATCACCAATGCCGGTAAGATATTGGGTGCAATTATTACCATATTAGGTGTCGGTCTGGCTGCATTACCAGCCGGTATTTTGGCGACAGGTCTGGCAAATGAGCTCAGTCAGCGCCGTGAAGAGCTTGAGCAAGATTTTCGCGGACAATTGGTCGATAGTGATTTTGATTTGGTACAGAATCAGATGATGATTGAGAAAATCCGCCGCGAGCTTGGTTTGGATAAGGAGCAAGCACAAGAGATTGTGCTGCAAGTATTGCGTGAGCAAGAGCTGGAACGCCGTGAAAGGGAAGTGCGGCAAAAGAATTTTTGCCCGCATTGCGGTGAGCCGTTAGAGTAATATTGAAGTTTAAACATTTTTCTTAAAGGTGATTCTTAAGAGCAGCTCTTAAATCAAAAGTTTTTAGTTTAAAAAAAGGGTGAGACGTTATTAAATGGCGTCTCACTCTTTTCATTTTATAAGCAGAAACCAATCCTACCTTTCTATATTAATGTTAAATCCCTTGCGGAATGGGCAGGGCGCGTGCTAATTCATGCGCCACTTCTTGCGCGGCTGTGGATAAATCTAACGCAGGCAGGGGTAGGTTTTGTAAAGTCAAATGCCAGTCATCCACCTCTCGGCGCAAGTGCGCCACCCAAAGCGTAATGCAATCACGCGGCAGCTGCTTTAAATTAACTTCAAAAGAGCGGTTGCCTTCATCATCGCTTAAATGAATCTCACCTTTTTTGACTCTGCCGAAAGGCTGTCCATGATAAGAGTTAGCAAGCAAAGCGATATGAGTAATGTGCGCGGGGATTTTATCTAAATAAAGCCGGATTTGCTCTTGGTCAAGGGGTGCAAGGTACATCGCTTGCTCACCGCGATCTTTGCCATTGAGGCTATCGCCTTGATGCTTGACCGATTCGGCTTTATCACGTAACTGCTTAAACCAAACAATATCGCTGATGGTACAGTTATCGTCATACAGCACGCAGGCCAAGTCGATATCAATGGCGCCTTCATTTTTCTTAAAGCGCTTCTTTAAATTTTTAAATAAGCCTTTTTGCTCAATCTTGGTAAATTCATAATTTAGCGCAAAGAATAACGTTCCCGCATCTAAACCCAGCCCTCTTAAACTGTCTGAAAGTAGTGGTGATGGGATAGTGGTCGACATAATATTCCTTTTGGATTTTACATGTTGAATGTTGCAATAGTTATTTTAAATATTATAAGCGTTAGGGTGTTTGAGTATGGCTATTAGATTTTCATAATCATTAATAATGAGCTATTTTTCTTCATAATTTATTGGTTTGTCTAATACGGCTTGATAAAGCAGCGCGGGCTTAGCATCTAATAGACCGCTACCAAAGCCACGTAACCACCAAACCAGCTGCGAGGTTAAGTTGACGGTCGCTTGTATGGTAAGCGTTTCATCGCTATTGACGATGACTATTTGGTCGTCACTCAGCTTACTTTCCGTTAAGCTTTTGCCCGCTTGTTTGGTAAATTGTAGCTCAACCACGGTATGTTTTCCATGATCGGGCAGCTGGCTAAATAGAGGATGGCTAAAGCCCATGCCACCTGCATCTAGATAGTTATCCAATTGGAATTTATCTGGAGTTTTAGCCGCGCTTTCTAATATCTCGACGCTGGTAAATCGATGCAAAGCAAAGGTACGAATAATCATTTCTGGGTCATCGGTACGCGTTGCCAATAGGTAAATAATTACCCCGCGCTGAATGATAGCAATAGGGTTTAGGGTATATTCGCTGGCTTGTGATTTATCACTGCGGGTATAGCTGGCTTGTATTTGTAATTGATAAAATAAGGCATGATAAATGTTGTCTTTACTTTCTAAATCAATATGCGGGGCAATTAAGGGCTGAGTTGCAGGCTCGATACGTACTCTATCAATCCAGGAATGCGTGACTTTGCTGTTTTTGAGCTGCCTGCGTGCTAAGTCAAACCAAGGGAATAGTTCATCTAAAATAACCGGCGGTAGCAGTTGGCTTAGATTGGCTTCGACCATATTAAAGGCAACTGCTTGTGACAAGTTCATATGCGGTAAGCTTTGCAGCGGCGCATCATCTTTCCAGCGCCAGCCTTGTGGATTGGCATTGTTTTTTTCGATAGGAAAGCGTTTAGCAAGAGCATTTAAGTCGCGTTGCACCGTGCGTAAACTGATATCAAAGCCTGCCAATATAAGCTGCTCGTAAACATGGGTTGTACCTACCCAGCGATTGCGCTGCAATTGCGACAGTACTTGCCATTGCCGCGCCGTCGTCGCGGCTCCATGACGATTATCTGCTGCTTCTTCAGACGCTTTATTATCTGCATTAACTTCTTCATTTTGCTCAGTAACTTCTCTCATCACTAGCGCAGTTGCTGATTTATCAACAGCTGCTTGAGCTTGAATACTATCGGCGTCAATAGAATGTACAGTCATTAAAGATAACCTTTATTCAGTCACAGGTTTGGTTGCTAGCTTCTCTGAGTTTTTTATCAATAAGAAAAGCAAAGTCAAAGGCAAAGGCAAAACACAAAAACCAATCATCGCAGAAAAGCATGACAACGTCTACAGATGCACTTCTGTATTTGTCTCTATGTTTTCATCTGGCTTTACGTCTGGACTTGTATCTAAGTCACCTTTCTTTTTCTTGACCTTTTTTTGCTTATCTTGTTTTTTCTGACGCTTAGCTTGGCGCTTTTTCTTGGCTTTCTTTTTCGACTTTTTATCATCGACTTCATCATCAGTGTTCTGATTTTCGTCCCAAAGCATCAAACGGCTTAGTACTTTGCCAAATAAAGTTTCTTTGCGGTAACGACCTTTTTTATTCATAGTATCAACAGGCAAACCGGTCATTAAGGTCAAGGCTTCACTTAAGGTATGTACACCATAAATATGAAATTGCTCTGCTTGAACGGCGGCAATGATGTCGTCACGTAGCATTAATTGTTTGACGTTGGCCATTGGAATGACCACGCCTTGTTGTCCTGTCAGCTCTTGCTCACGACAAGCGTCAAAGAAACCGGCGATTTTAGAATTAATACCGCCAACTGCTTGGACTTCGCCTAATTGATTCATCGAACCGGTAATCGCAAAAGATTGATTTATAGGGACGTTTGCTAGAGCAGATAGCAATGCACAGCCTTCACTGACCGTGGCACTATCACCATCGATATGGGCGTAACTTTGCTCAAAAGCGAGCGAGGCGCTAAAGTTTAGCGCATGATGCTGACTAAATAAGGCGCGCAAATAACTGGTCATAATCAACATGCCTTTGGCGTGTAAACTACCGCCTAAATCCACATCGCGCTCGATATCGAGGATTTCGCCCGCGCCGATATTTGGTTGAATGACCGCTGTCAGACGAGCGGGCATACCAAACTCGCTATCGGCATAGCTGACGACAGTGAGCGCATTTACTTGCCCGACAGCATCACCTTGGGTCTGAATAAGCTGCTGGCCATTTTTTAGCTCATCCCAATAAAGGTCGCGCAAATATCCTGAGCGCTCATCCATATCGTCAATAGCATAAGTGACATGAATGGCGCTAACGATATTTTTACCGCTCAAACGTGCATGGCGGTTGGATTCATGTAAGAGCTTAATCAATAAATCGCTATGTAAACTTAAGCGGTCTTGGTCTTCTGCTTGTAAGCTTAAATGCTCAAGTAAAGCGGCTTGGGCGCTACTATCAAAAGGATAGAGGTTGGCATAATCAATGATGTCGGCCATTTTTGCCACCAATGCCAATTCGTGCTCAGGGCTGCGAGTCACATCATCATGAAAATCGGCGCGTACTTTAAATACCGCATCAAACTCTGGCTCAAGCTCTAGAAGTTCGTAATATAAATCCGCTTCGCCAAGTAAAATGACTTTGATATCAAGGTCAATGGGTTCGGGCGCGAGCGATAGGCTACCCGTTAAGGTGAGCATCTGCTCAAGGCTTGACAGCTTGATTTTACGTGATTGGAGCGCGCGCTTAAGACCTTGCCATGCATAAGGGTGCTCAAGTAAGTGACTGGCTTCTAACAATAGATAGCCGCCATTGGCACGGTGCAGGGCACCTGCTCGAATCATACTGACATCGGTGGTCACCGTGCCCAATTGGGTGATTTGCTCGACATGACCCAATAGGTTTAAATGCGTCGGCAAGTCTTCAAAGATGACAGGTGCCCCACTATCTGATGCGTGACTGACAATGACGTTCACTGCATAGCGGCTCGGCGTTGTAGCGAGGACTGCCGTCACAAATTCTTCGTCATCGCCATTGACGATACGCTCGACATGCGTGACCATATCGGCAAATACGGTTTTTAGATAGTCGATAACCAATGGATGGGCAGCGAACTGCTCATAGATAGGGGCAAATAAGGGCTGTAGTGCTCGACGTGCAATATTGCGATGTAGCGCTTCAATCGCATCATTGGCTTCGTCTTCTAATTGCTCTAACGCGATGGTTAACTGACTTAAACGCTTTTGCATATGGTTCTTTTGCGCAAAATTATTCAGCTCAGCCTCATATTCGCTCTTGCCGTAGTCGTGGTTAACATCTTTGCTAACGCTATCATCAGCACTAGAAATATGGGCATTTGGAATGTTGGCTCTTTGAATTTCCTCTTTTATTGACTTATTTTCCTGGTTGTTAGAGGTTTTGTCATCTTTAACTTCACTATTGCTCTCTTCTTTGGGTAGCTGGCTAGGATGTACAAATACCGCTTTATTATCAAATGAACGAAACGTCAATGCCAAATCGTACTGTTTGCCTTCGGTATTTAGGTCGTCGTAAGCCTGACTTTCTTTTTGATGGGTATCATTTTTGATGGCTTCGATTTTGCTTTGATATTGATCGCTACGAAAACGCTGACTAAGTCGTTTTTTGGCTTGCTGCCACAATTGATTGACCTGTTGTTGTAATATCTGCCCTTGCTCAGCAGGTAAACGTAATGCTTGCGGTGTACGTGGATCGGTAAAGTTATATACATAAACCCAATCATCGGGTGTTGGTGCGTCAGCGGCAATCCGCTGTAGCAAGCGACTGATAACCGTGCGTTTACCTAAACCATTTTCACCAGCGGCAAACACATGATAGCCGCTGGCATGAATATCCAGTGCCGTATATAACGCTTTAAGGGCACGCTGTTGCCCAAAGCCGATATCTAAATCGGGGGCAGTGCGGGTATCGCTCGGTAGCTCATTGGTATCCGTATAACGCTTAAGCTGCTCGGCACTGATAAGGCAGCGCTCATTAACATCGATAAATACCGCATGAGGCGTGCTAGGTGCATCTAATGTGCTATCTGGCTCAGTAGTGTCTGACGGCTTTTTGCGTGCCAGTTCTTTTTTAGGTAGCTTTGTTTTAGAGGGCTTTTTTTTAGGCAGATTCGTTATTAATGATTCTGACTCTGCTGCTTTATTAACAGGTGTTACCATAGGATTGTTGTCTTTTGGGTCTTGATTCATAGGTGTATTTTGCGGTTCGGTCATAGTGATATAGTAAGTCGTTTTAAAAGGGCGGAATGGTTGGTGAGCTTTTGCTGTTTGGGCGCTAAGTTTAAGAATGCACTTTTAATAATGAATCTTTTTAATAATATATCAGGACATCTTACAAGATATAGGCGCGTTTTAGACAAGACATTCAGCGCAATTTTGTATCATAGAGAAATGGATATTTTTATTAATTAGGTTGAGGTCATATTAATTTTGCTAAGATAATGTGATGACTGTCGAAGAAGATAAGCCTTCAATATAGGGGTAGATAGTATAAGATGGCGTACATTGGCGCAATCTGCAACTATTCAATAGGCAGCCTGCATGATAAAATAGACGGTTCACATGTCAAAACTGGATAACCCGTATGTCAGATTCTACTAAAACCTCTTCATCATCTGCTAACACGGGTAACATTCATATTGACCCGACAGGTTTTGTAAAGCTCGGTGCGCAATTACCCACACTGGCAAATATATTGGCGCAATCAATAGATGAGTTGGGTCTTGCATTAAGTACGACGCAGCAGCGCACGTTATTATTGTATTTAGACCAGCTTTTATTATGGAATAAAGCGTATAATCTGACCGCTATTACCGATCCAGTCGAAGCGCTGATCAAACATATCATCGATTGTTTGGCTATTATAACGCATTTACCATCAGGGTCGCTGCTGGATATTGGCACGGGAGCGGGCTTGCCAGCGGTGATTATCGCTATCTGTCAGCCTGAGCGCCAATGTACCGCGCTTGATAGCAATCAGAAGAAAATTCGCTTTATTAAACAAATCAGCAGCGAGCTTGGTTTGAGTAACATGCACCCAATCGCCTCGCGTATTGAAGCGCATGAAGCCAGCTATGAGGTAGTAACATCGAGAGCTTTTGCTAGCTTGATTGATTTTGTCGAAGTCGCTCAGCCGCGCTTGGTGGATAATGGTTATTTATGCGCGATGAAGGGCAAAGCTCCAAGCGATGAAGAATTACAGGCGCTAGATGGCAGTTGGCAGATTAAGACAATTCCGTTAAAAGTACCGCGTTTACAAGATAGTCGTCATTTAATTGAATTATCTTATAAAAATGTCTAAGCTATGAGCACGCAATACACTGTAAGACAACAATTGTTCTATAGTGACATATAAATGGTCTTATCGTTTATACGCAGGTGTTTAAGTAACCTTATAGGTAAGCGTCAGGTATTTGAGTAAAACAATAAGCACGAGCAGCAAAATGCTTCAGTAAAATCAGTAATAGATCCTAATTAAATTGAGTGAGTGTATGGAAATCATAGCAATTGCGAATCAAAAAGGCGGCGTGGGTAAAACCACGACGGCAGTGAATTTGACTGCCAGCTTAGCGGCCAAGCGCAAGCATGTACTACTGATTGACTTAGACCCACAGGGTAATGCGACCAGTGGCACTGGCGTGGATAAGAATGAATTAGAGCTGACCATCGCTGACGTGCTGCTTGATGATGTTGCACTGTCTAAAGCGATTGTGAGTAGCCCTGCAGGGTTTGATGTCATCGGTGCTAATCGTGATTTGGCGGGTATGGACATCACTTTAATGAGTAAGACCAACAGTCATGAGCTATTTAAAACGGCGATGGCGCAGTTGGTCAACGATCAAATCGCCGCCAATAAACCTGCTTATGATTATGTGATTATCGATTGTGCACCGAGCTTAAACTTGCTGACGATTAATGCTTTGGTTGCCACCGACAGCGTTATCATTCCGATGCAGTGTGAATATTATGCGTTAGAAGGTTTAGCGGACTTGTCACAGACAATTGAGCGACTCACTGAACTTAATCCTAAGCTGTATATTCGCGGCGTGGTCAGAACCTTATTCGATGCGCGTAATACCTTGGCGCGTGATGTGTCTGCTGAATTAGAGGCGCATTTTGGCGAGATTATGTACAAGACTCACATTCCAAGAAATATTCGTCTAGCAGAAGCACCGGCACATGGCTTACCAGTTATCGCCTACGAGAGATGGTCAAAAGGCGCACGCGCGTATCAAAAACTGGCAGCTGAAGTGATGAAGCAAAGTTAATAGTTATAGCTTTCTAATCATAAGCTGCTAATCATCAGTAAAAACAGCAAATTATATTTATCAGTAAGCCGGCAGTAGTAAGCATTGGGCTTTTTATTTTAGCGTTAGAGGATAGGTAATCATGGCAAAGAAAAGAGGGTTGGCTGCTAATCGAGGCTTAGACGCCTTATTAGGGTCAATCAAAAAAGAAAAGCAAATTGCCGCCTCTGCCTTACAAGATGATACGGTGGTGCGCGAGCCTACTGTGTCAGATGCAATGTTAGAAACTGACATATCAGAAGCTAACAGACAGCAAGACGATGCCAGCACGGCAGACAAAGCTGCAGATACAAAACCTATTAAAAAGCCTTCCGCCTCGTCAATCACAGATGAATCTACTGACAGTAATAATCGTAAAGCGCGTACTACTAAGAAAATTCCTGCTAATAAAGCTCGTGTAAATGCGATAGAGAATAGTGCCCCTGAAGACCAGATCAGCTTGGTGCAAATCGATGTTACGCGTCTGCAAGCAGGTAAGTATCAACCGCGCCGTGATATGAGTGAAACAGCGCTAGCAGAATTGGCCTCTTCTATTGAACAACATGGTGTCATGCAGCCGATCGTTATTCGTCCATTACTGGCGAATGAAGACAAAAGTGAAGCCTTGGTTACGCATGAGATTATCGCCGGTGAGCGCCGCTGGCGTGCGGCAAAAATGGCTGGTAAATCGGTTATACCAGCGATTGAGCGTGCGTTATCTGATGAGCTAGCAATTGCATTGGCATTGATTGAAAATATTCAGCGAGAAGATTTATCGGTGATTGAGCAGGCTGCTGCTTTACAGCGTTTCCATACAGAGTTTGGTATGAGTCATGCCATGATTGCCGAAGTCGTTGGTAAGGCGCGTACCACGGTTTCGAACCTTTTGCGTTTGAATCAATTACACGACACAGTCAAAGACCATTTGGCAAACAGTGCTTTAGATATGGGGCACGCCCGTACATTGTTAGCTTTATCATCAGAACAGCAGCCTATCATTGCGCAAAAAATCATTGATGGTGGTATGACGGTGCGCGAAGCTGAAAAGTTGGTAAAATCCATCCTGCAACCTGCTCCTAAAGTCAATCGCACTGAGCAAGTACAGTCTCGTGATGTAGAGCGTTTGACCCAACGTTTAACCGACATGTTAGGGGCGGAGGTAAAGCTCAAGCATAAAAAAGACGGGCAGGGTAGTGTTGAGATATTTTTCCATAGTCAAGATCAACTGGCTGCCTTAATTAAGCATATAGAAGCGCAGGCTTAAGGCTTTTTATGAGCCTTAACTAACTATTTAAATGTAAACCATCTTTTAATAATTTATAAAAACATAGAAGAGAGTCAGTATGTGGGAGCTGGTAAAAGCAGGTGGTTGGCTGATGACACCTATCGTGGTGTGCTCAATATTGGCATTGGTTATTATTATCGAACGTAGTCATACTTTGCAGTTTAATAAGATTGTACCCAATAGATTGCGCGAACAGCTGATAACCCGCCTACGTGAAAACGGTGATATAGGTCGTACGCAGTTGATGAATGTCAAAGAAAAAACCCCTTTGGGTGATATTCTAGCGACTGGCCTGCTTTATCGCCAATACGGCTTAGACTCGATGACGATGCACATGCAAAACCGTGCCAGCGTACAAGTGCATCAATTAGAAAAAAATATCAATATGCTTGGCACCATTGGTGCAATTGCGCCATTGCTTGGTCTGTTGGGTACGGTATTGGGCATTATCTCGTCGTTTTTGGCGATTACGGATGGCGCGATGCAAGACCCAACCATGCTCGCTGCTGGCGTGTCACAAGCTTTGATTACCACGGCTGCTGGTATGATTGTCGCTATCCCAGCTTTGGTTGCTTATCGTTATTTTCAGCGCCGTATTATCGATATCAATGCGCAGTTTGAGACCCAAGCAGGGCTCATGATTCAAGAGTTATATGATTATCATTTATTAGATAATATTCCTGATTCTGCTACGTCTCATGCAGGCAGCCATACAGCAGTAAATAGTAAAGAGAGTCAAGTAAGTAATGAGCTTTCTCTTGACACATCAGATTTGGATAATACTGCAGCGGCGACTTTATAATAGCAATAGCATTATTGATGATTATTTGTTGAGCAAAAAAGTATAAGCATCTCAAAAAATATTAGGCACATTAAATATTAGGTACATTAAAGAGACTGATATGCGCTTTAGAAAACCGACCGTTGAGCCACTTGAAATCAATCTTACGCCGATGATTGATTGCTTATTATTTTTAATCGTATTTTTACTTCTAGCGACCTCGTTTAATCACTTTAGCCGCTTAAATATCATTCTTCCCGAAGCTGAGGGCGTGGCACTGACAGAAGAGAAAAATAGTATTGAAGTGGCCGTGCAAGAAGATGGTAGTTATTTGGTCAATGGCATTACGCTTGCCAGTAGCAACGAGGCTGAATTAACCAGCATGCTACAACAAGAGGCGGGTAGTAATCGCGATATGCTATTTGTGATTGCTGCCGATGCAAATGCCACGCATCAATCCGTGGTACGGGTCATGGATATCGCTGGTAAATTGGGTTTTTTAAATCTAAATATCAGTACGGTTGTGCCACTTGGTCAGCCTTTACCGCAATCATCACCAAAATAACTTTACGGTATTTGATAAGGTAGTAAAGCTTATTAAGCATTGCTACCATTACTCTAACAGCCTTTAATGTTTTATCTTATAAATAATCGCCATTGCTGTGCACCTTTTATTCATTTCTTATTTATACCTAAATTGAGGCTTTTATGAGCCAAGCTAATCAACCTGACTCTAAAAAAACTTCTGCTAACAAGCTATCAGCAGCACCATCAAATACGCCTAAGCATAAGACCTTATTACGTCTGTTAAGCTACCTTAAACCATATTGGTGGGCGCTATTACTGATGGTTATCGGCTTTGCAATTAATGCGGCAACAGAGATTTGGATTGCTAAATTATTGCAATATATCACTGATGCCATTAATCAAAATGATCAAAGTAAGCAAGATTTATTTCCGTTTATTATTGTCTTGTTGTTTTTCGTCCGTGGTGTAGGGAGCTTTTTAGGTAACTACTATACGGCGTTAGTCTCGCGCAATCTTGTGTATGAGCTACGTGTGCAAGTATTTAATAAGCTACTGCGTTTGCCAAGCTCGTTTTATTTAGCAAATCCAGCAGGGACGATTTCGTCCAAGCTGATTTTTGATGTCGAGCAGGTGACGGCAGCTAGTACCGATTCGATGAAGACCTTATTACGCGATGGCTTGACTGTGGTAGCTTTGATAGGATTTTTGCTTTATAGCAACTGGCGTTTGACCTTGATTTTATTTGTCGTGCTGCCACCGATTTTATGGCTGATACGGGTAGCTTCAAAACGCTATTTAAAGCTTTCAAAGGGTATTCAAGAAACCATGGGCGATGTCAGTCATATCACCAATGAAGTGATTAATGGCTATCAAGTGGTTAAGAATTATGGTGGACAAGCTTACGAGGCTAAACGCTTTGATACCACGTCGAAGAAAAACCTGCGCCAAGGGATGAAGGTCGTTGTGACCAATAGCATCAATACTCCAGCCGTACAGCTATTAATGGCAATAGCCATGGCGGTAGTGGTGTGGCTCGCGCTGCGCCCTGCGGTGATAGATAATATTTCAGCAGGTGAGTTTATTTCTTACATTGCTGCAGCGGGGCTATTAAGTAAGCCTGTGCGTTCATTGACTGATGTCAATCAACAGTTGCAAAGAGGGCTCGCGGCCGGCGAGTCAATATTTACCTTATTGGATGAGCCAGAAGAAGAAGACACTGGAATACTTAATCCAATCTTAGCAGGTGAAATCAAACTGGATAATGTCAGCTTGGTTTATCCTGATTCAACTGTGGCGCTACGTGACTTTACTTTAGACGTGCATGCAGGCGAGACGGTGGCATTGGTTGGGCGTAGCGGGGCTGGTAAATCATCCTTAGTCAACTTGCTTACTCGTACCTTAGACACTTCTTCTGGGCAAATTATCCTTGATGGCATGCCAATTGAAGATATTAAGCTTGAGAGCTTGCGTGCCCAGATTGCGATGGTCAATCAGCAAGTGGTGCTGTTTAATACCACGGTGTTTAATAATATTGCCTATGGCAGTCTGGCGGATAAAACCCAAGCTGAGGTTGAGCAGGCCGCAAAAGACGCTTTTGCTCATGATTTTATTATGAAAATGCCAAATGGCTATCAAAGTGAGATAGGCGCTGAGGGTTTGCAGCTGTCTGGGGGTCAACGCCAACGTATCTCTATTGCTCGAGCACTATTAAAAGATGCGCCGATTTTGATTTTAGATGAAGCCACCAGCGCTCTGGATAATGAGTCAGAATATTATATTCAAAAAGCGCTGGATAATGTCATGAAAGACCGCACGACACTGGTGATTGCGCATCGTTTAACAACGATTGAGGCGGCTGATCGCATTGCTGTGTTAGATGGTGGTCATATTGTTGAGCTTGGTACACATGAAGAGTTGATGCAATTGCACGGTCATTATGCGCAAATGTATGCGCGCGATTTTGAGTAAATGTGCTCAATAAACGTGTTGAATAAGCGCTCATTCATAGTTTTCTTAGAATAAAAATCGCTGAATAAATAGGATAAATGTCACACCATCATGAGTATTGAAACCACAATGACGCGTGCATGGCAACGTCAGGCCGCTTGGCTCTGGCTACTGCTGCCTGTTAGTTGGTTGTATGGATTCGTCACGTTACTACGCCGTCAGGCTTATAAAATAGGTCTGTTTGCAAGTTATCGTCCGCCTATTCCGGTAATGGTTATTGGTAATATTACGGTAGGTGGCAGCGGTAAGACGCCGTTAATTATTGAATTGGTTACTCGCTTGCAAAAGCAAGGCATAAAGGTAGGTATCATCAGTCGCGGTTATGGCGGTGATAGCAGTCAGATGCCAGCTTTGGTTCATACAGGCAGTTTACCGAGCATCGTAGGTGATGAGCCCTCTTTAATCGTCAATATGACAGGCGCTGCTATGGCAGTATGCCCCAATCGTAAGCAAGCGATTACGACTTTACTAGAGGCTTATCCCGATTTACAACTGATTATTGCTGATGATGGCTTGCAGCATTATGCGCTGCAACGTGATATCGAATGGATTGTAATTGATGCATCGCGCGGCTTTGGCAGTCAACAGCTGCTACCAACCGGTTTTTTACGTGAGCCCATGTCACGCTTAAAAGGCGCAAATGTGGTTTACCATGAAAAAGCCGATAGGACGACCATGGATAATAATCAAGCTCAATCTAAGCGTTTAACCATGCATCTACAAGCTGATAAGTTACAGCTTTTGTGGTCTTCTGCTGTTGAGATAGATGATTTAATTGTCACAGCAAAAGTGCCTATGTTACCTATGCCAAACAGTCGGATACATGCGGTAAGCGGTATCGGCTATCCACAGCGTTTTTTTGATACTTTAGCATCACTCGGTTTCGATGTCATTGGTCATCCTTATCCGGATCATTATGATTTTAGCTTAGATGAGCTTTTACAGTATACCGAGCAGCCTATTATTGTGACCAGTAAAGACGCGGTTAAAATCAAGGCGTTGCTAATAGATACGACTAGCCGCCAACCACTTAGCGAGGAGTATCAAGAGCTTGCTAACAGGTTATGGGTATTGCCAGTGACTGCGGTGTTATCGGACAGTTGTTATGAGAGCTTACAGCAGCAATTAAAAGCTTTAAATATTGATATCAATAATGGCTAGAAGTCTAAAAGATTAGATAATTTTTATAGGAATAAATCATGTCGTCAGTCTTAGCCTCAGATGAAACTATACCAACAGCAGCAACAACTGAAGTAACGCTGGCCAAAACTCATATTGTTATTCCTGCACGCTTTAAAAGTACCCGTCTGCCCGGCAAGCCATTATTAACTATCCATGGTAAGCCGATGATACTTTGGGTGGCTGAAAAGGCGAAGTTGGCTGATTTTGCGGATGATATGTGTATTGCGACGGATGATGAAGCAATTGCCAAAGTTTGTATAGAGGCAGGCTTTGATGTGGTGATGACGAGTAGCACGCATGCGTCAGGAACTGACCGTTTGGCTGAGGTTGCGGCTATTAAAGGCTGGGCTGAGCATGATATCGTGGTCAATATGCAAGGTGATGAACCCTTGGTACCGGCGTT
Organism: Psychrobacter immobilis; assembly: GCF_904846285.1. Classification (GTDB taxonomy): domain Bacteria; phylum Pseudomonadota; class Gammaproteobacteria; order Pseudomonadales; family Moraxellaceae; genus Psychrobacter; species Psychrobacter immobilis_D. The sequence goes on from NZ_CAJHAD010000014.1 coordinate 46,559, forward strand.
ATTATTAGAGCAAGTCAAAGCATTGTTGGTGCAAGATGCAGATAGCGTGATGGCGACTTTATGTGAACCTATCGAAGATTATGAGACATTTATGCGTCCATCGGTCGTTAAAGTCGTCAGTCAGACGTCTAACGATTTACAGCGCGCGCTGTATTTTAGTCGTGCGCCAATCCCTTTTGATCGTGATGTGGTTTTGGCAAATGACATAGATACACAGCGACAACCACCAAAAACTGCTTATCGCCACTTAGGGTTATACGCCTACCGCGTCAGCTTACTACAGCAGTTTGTACACTGGCCGCAAACGCCACTCGAAACACTGGAAAGCCTAGAGCAATTGCGGGTATTAGAAAACGGTGGCCATATTGCTATTGCTCCAGCAGCCTGTCATCTACCAGCAGGCGTCGATAACCAAGAAGATTTGGATCGTCTCAATGCCATGAGCTTAGTGGATTTTCAAAACTGCTGATATAGATAATTAATAATAGCCTAAGTAAAAAAACCAATATTTTTGATTAAAATAATTGGTTTATTTGGTCTTTAAAGGTTTTAAGCGTATCAACAGATTGAACGTATTGAAATTATTAAAGGTGTTGAGCGTGTTAAAGGTAGTGAACGCATTAAAAGCATTGAGCGATGACCATGAGGGAGATAACTGAAATGACCAGCACAGTGCCTTTGAGCGATAATATCTATTTTGCACCGTTACTACCGTGGCAAAATGAGTTATGGTCACAGCTGACGCAGCGTGTGTTGGCGCCGCAGCAATCTTTGCCTCATGCGCTGTTAGCTGCTGGTATGCAAGGGATGGGTAAGCGTGCTTTTGTCTGGCGATTGGTGGCATGGTTGTTATGCCGTGAGCGCGATAGCCATCCACTCGGCGCTTGCGGGGTTTGCGAGAGCTGTCAATGGCTTAGATCAGGGACGCATCCAAGCTTACAAGTCTTACCAATGATTAGTATGCCAGTCAGCGCCGATAATGCTCATGCTAAAGAAGCAGCAACTAGCACCGCCAAAGACAAAAAATCTGCCAAAGCTGCTAGTAACGCTGCGTTAAAAATAAAGGTCGATGATATTCGTGCCTTGCAGCCTTTTATTTATCAAGGCGGGCAGGGAATGCGTATTTGCGTGCTAGATTATGCAGAGCAAATGACTATTGCTGCTGCTAATGCGCTGCTTAAAACCTTGGAAGAGCCGCAAGCGCAAGTGCATTTATTCTTAATCAGTGATACTCCGGCGCAGTTACTGCCAACCATTAAGAGCCGCGTCCAGCAGCTAGCATTACAGACTATTGACTCTGCCGTTTCAGTTAATTATGTTACTAAGGCTTTAGGCAGTACGGTTAACGGTGAGGCGGTCAGTACGGCTGCTATTGAGCAGCTCATACAATTGGCAAATGGCGCACCTTTAGCAGCGGTGGCCCTTGCACAAGCGCCTTGGTATGGTAAGCGCGCGCTATGGCTGACAACGTGGCAAGCGTTACGTAGCGGTAAACGCAGTAGCATTGCAGCAAGCGATTATTGGCAAACCCAGCTGAGTATAAGCGAGTTTATTCAACTGTCGGAGCTAATGCTGGTCGATATGCGCCGCGTATGTTTGGGTCTCGATGCGCTGCAAAAGGACGTTGATTTATCCGCCTCTTTAAGCAATTATAAACCTGCTGAAAGTAGCTTTGAGGCGTTTATAAACAGTCTGCAACAGACAAAAATCGCCCTACAACAAAATGTGCAAGAAAAATTCGCTTATGATAAGCTGATGCAAGAATTGGCGTATTTATAAATTAAATTAAAATAAAGTAAACCTCACTCATAAAGGAAGCTGACTATGGCAATGCCAGGACGTGGCGGGATTTTAACCTGTCATATTGAAGATATGGAAACGTTATACGCAAGCTATTTATCCTTTGTGACCAATGGCGCGTTGTTTGTGCCGTCTGATAGAATACAAAAACTGGGCGATGAGGTTTTTATTGCCGTGACTTTGCCCAATTCTAGCGAACGCTTGCCTATGAATGGTAAGGTGGTTTGGATTAACTCTAAAAGCCAAAGCGGTCGTCCAGCAGGTTTTGCGGTGCAGATAGGTACAGATATCGCTGGGCTAAGAATTAAAAATGAGGTCGAGCGTTTATTGGCCGGTAAGATTGATAGTTTACAGTCGACTTATACCATGTAGTGTTCCTACAGAGCAGCAATCGTATTCGTTATGATTATTATAAATACTAGCGAAATAATATAAAAAAAGCAGCCTTATAAATATATAAGGCTGCTTTTTCATGCGTCATATTTTATTAAATAATACGTGCATAAATTTGTTTATTTAATAACGTGGTGGCACATACATATCATCAGGAATCGGCTCGCGGTAGTATTCGTCATCGCGCTTGCGTTCAGGCAGCTCGACCTCATCACGCGGTACTTCTTGATAAGGGATTTGCTCAAGTAAATGGGCAATACAGTTTAGCCGTGCGCGTTTTTTATTATTGCCTTCGACCACCCACCACGGCGCTTCAGGAATATGCGTGCGCTCAAACATGGTTTCTTTGGCCTTGGTATAATCCTCCCAGCGGCGGCGTGATTGCAAATCCATCGCCGACAGTTTCCACTGTTTAAGTGGATCATGAATCCGGCTCATAAAACGTGAATGTTGCTCATCATCGGTAATCGAAAACCAATACTTGACCAAGCGAATACCTGAACGTACCAGCATGCGCTCAAATTCAGGTACCGATTGGAAAAACTCTTCGTACTGGGCATCGGTACAAAATCCCATGACGCGCTCGACGCCCACACGGTTATACCAGCTGCGATCAAATAAGACAATTTCACCAGCAGCAGGTAGATGCGCCACATAGCGCTGGAAATACCATTGCGATTGTTCACGTTCTGTTGGAGCCGGTAGGGCTGCCACTCGGCAGACACGTGGGTTTAAGCGCTGAGTAATACGCTTAATAGCGCCGCCTTTACCAGCAGAATCACGCCCTTCAAATATCACGACAATACGCTCACCATATTCAACCACCCAATCTTGCAGCTTAATAAGCTCTCGTTGCAGTCGCAATAACTCTTGAAAATAGGTACGGCGATCAAGCTTTTCTTGCTCACTCATCTCGCGCCCATCAAAACGAAAGTCGCGCACGTAATCGTCTATCTCATTTTCAAGCTCTTCATCATAGCTATCTATCAAGTCTTGATGCATTTTTCGGCGCAGCTCATCGCCAAACACCTCTTTATCCATTCGGGTAATGAAGCTGCCTTGTTCAAGCGCTGATAGCTCACGCCGCTTGGTCGTGGTTAAGGTTTGCTGATCAATCGACGAGGGATCCTTGCTCATAGTAAGCTCCTAATACCTATTTTTATGACAGCTCTTTATATGACAAATTTTTATATGACAAATTTTTATATGAATGCCCTTTATACAGCTATTTTAACATATCTAATGATGCAGCTATGAGTGAGCAGTGTTTGCTTGTTGCATTCGTTTTATAACACTTTTATTTAGACAAAAAAACACCCTTTAATCTATTGATTAAAGGGTGTTTTAAAAGCTTAATGTTATTGACTGTCTAAGGACATCTTAGAGTAATTATTTCTCTAAGATGCAAGTTACACCTTGACCACCAGCGGCGCAGATAGAGATAAGCGCGCGACCTGAACCTTTTTGGTCTAACAGTTTTGCAGCAGTGGCTAGGATACGACCACCGGTTGCAGCAAATGGGTGACCGGCGGCAAGTGATGAACCATTAACGTTTAGCTTGCTACGATCGATAGAACCTAATGGCGCATCAAGACCTAGACGCTCTGAACAGAAATTCTCATCTTCCCAAGCCGCAAGGGTTGATAGTACTTGCGAAGCAAACGCTTCATGAATCTCATAAAAGTCAAAGTCTTGCAAGGTCAGACCAGCACGCTCAAGCATACGCGGTACTGCATAAGCTGGCGCCATCAATAAGCCTTCTTTATCGCCAGATTTACCGATGAAGTCAACAGCAGCGGTTTCTTGATGAACGATATAAGCCAATGGCTTAAGACCATTTGCTGCAGCCCACTCCTCAGTACCTAATAGTACACAAGAAGCACCATCCGTTAGCGGTGTAGAGTTAGCCGCTGTCATGGTTGGGTTGGCGTTCTTTTTGCCAAATACAGGCTTTAATTTAGCTAATTTCTCTAAAGTAGTATCTGGGCGCAAGTTATTGTCGCGCGTCAGACCTTTATACGGGGTAATTAGGTCATCAAAGAAACCTTCATCATAAGCGCGCGCTAGGTTTTGATGGCTAGTAAAAGCAAGCTCATCTTGTGCTTCACGACTGATGTTCCACTCAAGTGTGGTAATCGCTTGATGGTCGCCCATTGATAAACCAGTACGTGGCTCGCCATTTTGCGGGGTATCAAGTAAGTCTTTTGGATTTAGACCCATTAGCGCTTTTAGACGTTGTTTGTTGTCTTTAGCAGCGCCCAATTTAATCAACACTTTACGTAAGCCATCGCCAACTGCGATAGGCGCGTCAGAAGTCGTATCAACACCGCCAGTAATGGCCGAATCGATAATACCAAGAGCAATTTTATTGGCAGCAGCAAACGTTGCTTGTAAGCCAGTACCACAAGCTTGTGAGATATCATAGGTTGGGGTATGTGGGTTCAATGCTGTACTTAATGTCGCTTCACGAGTTAAGTTGATATCACGGCTAAGCTTCATAACCGCACCAGCAACGACTTCACCGACTTTTTTATCTTGTAAGTTAAAGCGTTCAACCAAACCATCTAACGCTGCGGTTAGCATGTCGGTGTTGCTGACATCTGCGTATGTACCGTTTGAGCGAGCAAAAGGAATACGGTTGCCACCTAAGATAGCCACGCGATGTTGCCCTGAGCTAAGCTTGGTTGGGCTGGCTTTTTTAGCAGTAGTGTTGGTTTTGTTAGCGCTAGCCGTGTCTGCTTTTTTATCAGCTTCTTTCGCTTTGTTGTCGTCTTTAGCAGCGGTACTTTTATTGTCTTTGGTAGCACTGTCTTTTTTAGAGCTGTCTTTCTTAGAGCTGTCAGTTTTTACATCAGCAGCTTTGGTATCGCTGGCTTTTGTTTCATTAGCTTTAGTGTCATTGGCTTTGCTGTCAGCGTTTTTAGTGTCCGCTTTTTTCGACTCAGTCGCTTTTGAATTTGCTACTGTATCAAACACGTTTGGCTGCTTAGCATCTTTAGTCGCTGACTCTTTCGCAGCAATTTCGGTATTTTTTGTATCGCTAGCCTTTACAACAGTGCTTTCAACAACAGGGCTATCAGGGTGATTGTTTTTATTACTCATAATATTATCCTTAAAAAGTATGGGTAGAAGTAAAAAGGTAAAAACATAATAATTAAAAGAAAAACACAGTAAACAGTTCTTAATAAAGGAGCGTAAAACGTTTCAGGAAAATAAATACAGCTATTATCTAAAATGCAGTGGCTCATAATAAGGCGTTTTTTAGCACCTTACTGTATGTCTTTAGCAAAGGATGTGACGCTAATTTTAAGCTATCGCAAGGGTTAATAACGTTTCACGCCAGTCAACAGCAGGCAATTGGACTGGCTAGTATTGATTATTTGCATTGCATAACAGGCTGTTTGATAATATATTGTTATCTATAAATGCGTTTGCCATAACTTATACGTTAGATTTTAGCATAAGTTGGGCGTTTTGAACGCTAGAAAAAGTTGCCATCTTGTATACTGGCTTGTCTACAGATTGTTATAGACATTAGTGGCTTTTGGACTTGTTTTGCATGAAAGTGTATAGTTGATGCAGTTTTAAGCCCACTTACTAAATAATAATAATTTTTATCAATGCTAATGCGGGTGAGTCTTTATAATAGGCGCATCGTATTTTTGTTTACTATTATCTGCCCGCCCATTTTTATTTTACTCGTTAATTATAGGATTATATTATGTCAGACCGTTATGGTGATTTTGTTCAGTCTTCTATTGGTAAAAAAGTAGCAAAAAACTTAGGCTTACCTATGCCAGTAGATTTAGATCGTTTTGATAGTGGTCAGCCTGCGGTACGTGGTAGCGTATTGGTTGGTCGCGCTAATGGTGACAATACAGCGATCAGCGAGTCAGTATCTCGTATCTTGTCAGAATTACACGCTGACGTGTTTGTAAATAGCAGTGATAATGTGAAAGATGCGCTGTCTGATGCTGGCGTTAAAGCCAAGGCCAATACAGGCGGCGATGATAAATTTAAAGTTTTATTATTTGATGCCAGTAATATCAGTAACGCAGATGAGCTAAAGCAAGTGTATGAATTTTTTCATGCCGTTGCGCGCCGCGTAGAGAAATCAGGTCGCGTTATTGTCATCGGTCGTCCACCAGAAGACCTCACGGATATTGAAGCAGCATTGGCTCAGCGCGCGCTTGAAGGCTTTGTGAAGTCGGTCGGCAAAGAGTTTAAGCGTGGTATCACGGCCCAGCTTATTTATGTTGCCGAAGGCGCTGAGAAAAACCTAGATTCAACATTACGCTTTTTCACTTCAGCACGTTCAGCCTATGTCTCAGGACAAGTGGTACGTGTTAGCAACGGCGATAACGTTGACGTTGATTGGGCACAGCCTTTGGGCGGCAAAACCATGCTGGTTACAGGCGCAAGTCGCGGTATTGGTGAAGCAATTGCCCGTGTCTTGGCACGCGAGGGCGCTCATGTTATTTGTCTTGATGTACCACAGCAGCAAGCTGACTTACAAAAAGTTGCGAGCGAAATCAGTGGTTCGGTTTTAACCGTCGACATAACTAGTGAAGATGCGGGCAAAGAAATTGCCGAAGCCGCGCAAAAACGTGGTGGTCTAGATTCAGTGATTCATAATGCTGGTATCACGCGTGACAAAACGCTCGCCAATATGGATGAGCAAAAATGGGATATGGTCATCAATATTAACTTGGGCAGTATTGCCAAGCTAAACCGCTACTTGCTTGATAATGATGTGCTAAAAGAAAATGCGCGTATTGTTTGCGTCTCATCAATCTCAGGTATCGCTGGTAACTTAGGTCAAAGTAACTATGCGACTTCTAAAGCTGGTGTCATTGGTTTAGTCAATGCGACCGCTAAACAATTAGAAGACAATGCGAAAGGTATGACGATTAACGCTGTCGCCCCAGGATTTATCGAAACCCAAATGACAGAAGCGATTCCATTTGCCATTCGTGAAGCCGGTCGCCGTATGAACTCAATGAGCCAAGGCGGCTTGCCAGTAGACGTGGCTGAAACCATTGCATGGTTTGCTTCACCAGCATCTGGTGGTCTAAATGGCAACATTGTACGTGTTTGTGGTCAAAGCTTATTGGGTGCTTAGTAGATATACTGCAGGCAAAATTGTAGTTAATAAAATAGATGATTATCTCAATTAAGCCTGCACTAAGTATATGATAATCAGTAAGGTTTTAGATTTACCTCACATATGCTTACGAAAAAATTGCTGATAAATTGTAATAAAGCTGCCCTAGGGTGGCTTTTTTATGATAAAAACACAGTAATAATAACTTGCCCGGTTTGTTAGATGGTTTTTCACGTTGGTGGTGGGTTATTACTATAATGATAAATAGCTGTATTGGGTAAAGGGAGTGACCCTCTTTGTTGGGCGAAATTACCTTTTAATCAAAACCTATATTAATCAAAGTAAGTATCAGTCAAAGCACTTACTAATAAACGAATGCATCGCATTTTACATCTAGCCAGAAAATTTGCTCAAGCCCCACTTAGGATTTATTATGTCAGACAAACATTATGATGCGTTGCCAAAAGCGCATACCACTTATGCTAATATCGTCAAAAGTTTATTGCCTATTGGTAATAGCGGTAAAATCAGTCGCGATCAATTACCACAAGCGACCTATTACGTAGATGACTTGCACATCGATCAAAACAATCTTGATGACTACCGTAAGATTTGTGGTTTCGCTGATAATGGCAAAGTGCCTGCGACGTATTTTTCGGTCTTATCACAGACGTTGCAGATGAATATGATGGTCAAAGAGCCGTTCCCATTTGCCATGCTAGGTCTGGTACACGTGGATAATAGCGTGACTCAGTACCGTCCTATCGGTGAGCGTGAAACGGTTGCCATGGCAGTGAAGTTTGATAACTTGCGCGACCATGTTCAAGGTCAGCAGTTTGATTTTGTCACCACGGTGAAATCAAACGATGAAGTTATTTGGGAAGGGACGTCTACTTATTTATCACGCGGCAAAAAATCCAGCAGCAAAGATAAAAAAAGCACGCCGCGCCCAGTAACGGTTAAACCTACAGTCAATGAAGATGGTGTACATAGTATCTTTGAAGTGCCAGAAGATATCGGTCGTCGTTATGCGTTTGTTTCAGGTGACTTTAACCTAATCCATTTACATCCGCTCTCAGCACGCGCGTTTGGTTTCCCTAAAGCCATTGCTCATGGTATGTGGTCAAAGGCTAAATGTTTGGCTTTGATGGATGAGCTACCAGATGCTTATACGGTTGAGGTATCATTTAAGCTGCCTATCTTCTTACCAGCTGAAGTAGAGCTGATTGCAGAACCAGTTGCGCAGCTCAAAAACGCAGAAGACAGCTGTGAGTTTGGCTTATATAGCGCTAAGAATTATAAGCCGCATCTTGCAGGTGTGATTACATTGCAAGCTGATAATAAGTAGTATAGGCCATATTTTTTAACATTCATATTTCACGAACACATCACTAATTATGACTTTACATGAAAATGCGATAAGCGCAGCTGAGCCTGATAGTTCAGCTGTGATAGACCAAAGCGCTGCCAATGAGCAAAGCGATGTTAACGAACAAAATGCTGCAAGTGCTATAGATAACGGTATCAATTTAGCAAGTATCTTTGAGCCTTATTTTCGTCCTGATGAAAATACCATTGTCTGCGGTGCCCTCGATGAAGCAAAAGTAGCTGCTTTGGCGGCCGCTGGCGTTGAGTTGGTGCTTAACCTGCAACCTGATGACGAGCTAAGTTTTGATGAACGAGCGGCGGTCGAGGGCGCTGGCATGGCTTACGAGCAGCTACCTATTAGCGGTGCGAATGATTTAAAACAGCTAAAGATATTGGCATTTGATAATATCCTACGTCAGCATCATGGCAAAAAAATCGTCATGCATTGTGGCTCTGGTAATCGGGCAGGTGCGGCAATCGCGCTGCGTGCCGGCTGGCTACGTGGGCGTAAAATGGATACCGCTTTGGAGCGCGGGCGTAGTCATGGTTTGACGAAGCTTGAAGAAGAGGTTCATAATCGTTTATTAGTGCCGCGTTAAGCTATCGTCGATTTAATTTACACTGATGAGTATGACTCAACAAAAAGGCGACCAATCGGTTGCCTTTTTATTGAGTAAATTTTATCAGCATGTGGTTTTTAAGTGTACGAACGGTTTTTTATAACTCAGATTAAAAATAAAACGAGTAAATAATGATAAAAAATAATGCGCAAGCAAATAATAATAACGTCCATCAAGCAAGTGAACTGAATCAATCAATTGCATCTATTAACCCTGAACTTCAACAACGATTACAACAACTGCTAACGGACTTACAGCTTGATGATGCCCCAGCTGGCGGCGCATTGGTGGTTTATCAGGAGGGACAATGCATTGCCCAAGCCAGTGTGGGAATGGCACGCGCGGATTTATCATGGGGTGCTGATACTTTATCGCTTAATTTTTCCACGGGTAAGGGTATATTAGCGACTTTGGTACACGTATTGGTGTCGCAGCAATTACTCAATTATGACCGACCGATTGCTGAGTACTGGCCAGCTTTTGCCGCGCAGGGAAAAGAGCAGATTACTTTACGTAGCGTGATGTCGCATCAGGCCAATTTGTTTTCGATTCAGAGTATCGATGTCGATCATGAAGCTGTGCTCGATTGGAATATGATGCTAGAGAAAGTTGCCGCCATGCCGATAACGTCGCCAGAAGAGAGCGATTTATATGATAGCGCTTATAGTGCATTGGTTTATGGTTGGGTCTTGGGTGGCGTGATAACAGCCGTTACCGATATGTCGTTAGCTGAGGCACTGCGCAATTATTTGACCGAGCCTCTAGGGATTGCAGATAGCTGTTATTTTGGTATACCAGAAAACAAGGTAAACGATGTTGCGCATCTGGTTAAGTATTTTGAGACAGCAGAGCAGATAGCAGAGCAAGAAGGCGATTTAGCAACAAACCAAGAAAGCAGTCAACAAGGCAGCCCAAAAAAATCGCAACCGCATCCTCGCCGCAGCAAGCCAGTATTAAGGGCAGACTCTGCCAACACCTTGCACACTTATACCAGTCTACCAAGCTATGTTTGTTGGCAAAAAAAAGCGCTAACCAATCAAAAAAGCACAAATGGCAGCACAAACGAAAGCACAAAGTTAGATGAGCTACCAAGTCTAGATACGGCAAAAATTAATCGCTTATACTTTAATAATAGTCAGCTCAATCTAAAAAACTATAAATCCGCCCTTATATTAGCCAATAAACAGCCTATTGATTATTATGATAAACGGACGTTACAAGCCATTATTCCTGCTGCCAATGGCGTGGCCTCAGCGCAAGCATTAGCGACTATTTATGCCATGCTGGCTAATGGTGGTAAATGGCGGGGGCAGACACTGATTGATGAGAAAACATTCAATGAGCTATCAACCCCGCAATTTATCGGAATGGATGCAGTGATGCCTGCAAAAATGAATTGGCGTTTGGGCTATCATCGCAGGTTTAGTCTTTGTGACAGCGAAGGTAGCAATGATAGGGCGCAAGGCTTTGGTCATATGGGCTATAACGGCTCGGTTGCTTGGTGTGATCCTGCGCGGCAACTGTCATTTGCCTTTATCCATAACTTTGATGTAACGATGCTCAATGACATCCGTCAGTTTGCGCTAACGGAAGCGGTATTGGATTTGGTGGATGCTGACAGATAAGTTTGATTAGCATCATGAGCAATTGATACTAGTGCGACTTATTAGGCGTCATTTTAAGCAGCCTTGTCGCACTTAAACCATGGATAAAGATTGAGGTTAAAATCACAATGGAGCACACTATCCAAAGTTTAAGGGCATCTTCATTATTAAAAAATCCTTGATTGAGCGCATAAGATAAATAATATAAGGTGCCAATACCGCGAATACCGAGGGCAGAAATAGCGTATTTTTCGGTACGTGGAAGATTCAATCCTGATAAAGCTATAAAGCCGCCAATAGGACGAATCATTAATAAAAAGGTAAAGCTGACGATATAGACGCGCCACGTCAGCTCAACTCCAGCTTGCAAGCCTTGACCTAAGAACATGCCAAAGATAACAAGCACTAAGGACATCAGCAAACCTTCTGATTGTTCAGCAAAATCGTGCAACTTATGATGATAGCTGTGTTCACGCTCTGAGCGCCGAAAGGCAAAGGCGGCGACAAACACCGCAATAAACCCATAGCTATGCACGTATTCTGCCAGTCCATAGGCGAGCAATGTGATGGCAATCACCACATATCCTTGAGAAATAGTGGTGTTGTGACTGTATTTTGAAAAGACCAGCTTTGCCAAAACTTTACCAACCACAATGCCAACCACCAAGCCTGCGCCAATTTTCCACAGTACATCATGGGTAAACCAAGACCACAGCATCTCACCCGTGAACTGTTGTCCTTCGTTATAAGCTTCCGCTATCTTAATCGCAAGATAAACAAAAGGAAATGCGAGACCATCATTCAACCCCGCTTCTGAGGTTAGAGTAAAGCGCGGTGCATCTTCGCCGCCAGTGTTAGGCGGACCAACCTGAATGCTAGAGGCCAGTACAGGGTCTGTAGGGGCAAGTACAGCACCGAGCAAGATGGCAGCGCCTAACGTCAAACCAAAAGCATAATATCCTAAGACGGCCATTGCAAAAATACCAATCGGCATGGTAATAAGCAGTAATCGGACGGTCGGTCGCCATAATCGCCATGACAGCTCAGTGTCAATCTTGATACCTGCACCAACTAGCGACACTAATACAACAATCTCGGTCAGTTTTTCGATAATAAGACCATTATCCATCGGGTTTAAAAAAGATAAACTCGTCCACCAATAACCCATCAGTAAACCAAAACTCACTTGCAACATGGGTAATGAGATGGGCGTGCGTTTAAAGATAATAGGAAACAGCGCCCCAAATAAAAAGGCGATGCCGCAGACCAATAAGAATACATTGTAGTTTTCAATCATAAGTTTGCTACACGCTGTTTTATTGGGTTTAGAGGTTTGATATTAGGTGGTGTTTATTAGCCTTTAATAATGGAGATAAATGCTTTTTAATACCGCAAAAAAACGTTATCAGAATGGCGGCTACGTTGTTTTTTGGTGAAAAAAAGCCTGCATAGCGCAGGCTTTGGATAATTCCATAAGATTATTGCTTTAGGAATCTACTTTTACAGACTTATAAGCAAAGTTTTTGGCTTAACGCTCAACTTGGCTAACATCACGGACAGCACCAGTATCGGCACTGGTCGTCATAGCCGCATAAGCTCGTAGAGCAGGAGAAACGTGACGCTCACGGTTAACTGGTTTCCAAGCATCGCGACCACGTGCTTCCATGGCTTCGCGACGTGCTACCAAATCTGCATCACTGACTTGCATATTGATAGTGCGATTTGGGATATCAATATGGATAGTATCGCCTTCTTCAACTAGACCGATAGCACCGCCTTCAGCAGCTTCTGGGCTGGCATGACCAATAGACAAGCCTGAAGTACCACCAGAGAAACGACCATCAGTTAATAGCGCACACTCTTTACCCAAGCCTTTTGACTTTAGGTAAGTAGTTGGATAGAGCATTTCTTGCATGCCAGGGCCACCCTTTGGACCCTCATAGCGAATGATGACCACATCACCAGCGACGATATTGTCAGCCAATACAGCAGCTACAGCATCATCTTGCGACTCAAAAATACGCGCGCGTCCAGTGAAGACTAAAATGCTGTCATCAACACCAGCGGTTTTGACCACGCAGCCACGTTCTGCGATATTGCCGTATAGTACCGCTAAGCCGCCATCGGTTGAATAGGCATGCTGGGCACTACGGATACAGCCTGACTCACGGTTGACGTCAAGGTTCGGCCATTCTTTAGACTGCGAGAACGCCTCAGTAGTACGTACGCCACCAGGAGCGGCGATAAATCGTGCACGTGCTTCAAGATTATCAGGATTCATGATGTCCCATTTATCGATGGCTTCTTTCATCGTGGCACTATGAATGGTTGGTAAATCTGTGTGCAGCAAACCCGCACGATCAAGCTCGGCCAATAGCGCAAAGACACCACCAGCACGATGCACATCTTCCATATGGTATTTTTGTGAAGCGGGAGCGACTTTTGCCAGACAAGGCACACCGCGACTTAGACGGTCGATATCATGCATTTTAAAGTCGACCTCGGCTTCATTAGCAGCAGCAAGCAGATGCAAAATAGTATTGGTCGAGCCGCCCATAGCGATATCTAGAGTCATGGCATTTTCAAAGGCCGCTTTAGTAGCGATTGAACGTGGCAATACCGAATCATCATCTTGCTCATAGCGGCGCTTGGCCAACGACACAATCGTACGACCCGCTTCTAAGAACAACTCACGACGTAGCGAGTGCGTTGCTAGTAGTGAACCGTTACCGGGTAATGCCAAACCTAGGGCTTCAGTCAAGCAATTCATAGAGTTAGCAGTAAACATACCAGAGCACGAACCACAAGTCGGACACGCTGAGCTTTCAATAGCTAAGACGTCTTCATCACTGATGCTGTCATCAGCGGCATCCATCATCGCATCGACCAAATCAAGCTTACGAATCGCATTGCCTTTACTGTCAGTGGTATGGACGTCGCTACCGCCATCGTTATTGTGGCTATGAGCTACGGTGCTGGCAATCACTTTACCTGCTTCCATCGGGCCGCCTGAAATAAATACCACGGGAATATTAAGGCGCATTGCGGCCATTAGCATACCAGGGGTGATTTTATCGCAGTTAGAAATACACACTAGGGCATCGGCGCAATGCGCATTGACCATATATTCAACCGAATCTGCAATCAGGTCACGACTCGGTAATGAATACAACATGCCGCTATGACCCATGGCAATACCGTCATCGACCGCAATGGTATTAAACTCTTTTGCCACGCCGCCCGCTTTTTCAATCTCACGCGCCACCATTTGCCCCAAGTCTTTTAGATGCACATGACCCGGTACAAACTGCGTAAAGGAGTTGGCAATCGCAATAATTGGTTTGCCAAAGTCGCCATCAGTCATGCCGGTTGCGCGCCATAGGGCACGAGCACCTGCCATATTACGACCGCCAGTAGAAGTTTTTGAGCGATAATCCATGTGATATTCCTTACAAATGAGCGAGATTTATGAACGTGTGCAGCATCCGCTGTCATACTGATAGTGTGCTTTTTATGCAATGTGAGTACTAGTGAATAATACTAAGGCGTTACCATACCATTAGATATGGATAACTGAAAATAATTAACCGATAATGATAAAGACTTGAGGGTCAATATTTAGGCAATACGTTCTAAGATAGCGGTCTCAAACCAAGGTAAGTCGGCTTTATCGGCTTCAAGTTTAGCGATAACGACCAAGGCGTGAGTCGCTGGCAAGAACTGATAGTCAGAGCTGGCATCAATAGTCAGTATTTGCTCATTATTTTCAGCTTGCTCGTCAATACTGATTAACGCAGGTTTGGCGTTTTTATAAAGGACGTCAATACGACCAAAAAACTGCCACTCTTTAAAGGCGGCAGTAAGCGCATCCGCTTCATTTTTGGTATAGATTTGCTGGGTGTCTTTGCCCGTATTGGTCCAATGCAGACGTACAGCCAATTGCAGCGCTTCACTGAACACTACCAATGAGCCAATGACTTTGACATGCCAAGGGCTGGTTATCAGCGCTTTATCGATACCTATCAGTGCGGCAGCCTCATCAGCCGTCATCGGAGTATTAAATTGCGCAAGTAATGACGGTGTTAATGGATAAGTCTGTTTAATACTGTCATCTAAACTGTCGTAATGATATAAAAAGGGCAGCGGCATATCTTGCGTAATGATTTTTTTGCTGATTTTGCAATTATGAATACGCCAGCTGATAGCCTTATCGGTCAATGCCTCAGCTAAAATAATGGCATTTGGGTCAAAGGTTTGCGTCCAATTTTGCGCAGCAGTATCTGCTACCTGATCTTCAAAGCCAACTTGCTCTGTTGCATCCGCTATAGAACCAGACGGCAACGTTGTAGCGTAGGATTCTGAATAAACGGGTTGTGAATAAGTGGTGTTATTATCTGCTGATTGGGTTGGCAAGGCGGTCAAATCCATAAACGTAGGGTGATTGGAATAGAAGGTTAATATAACATTTTAAGCGCACGGCTCGCCAATAAATTAATTGTGTCACGTGTAGATTGCTTTATGGTTGAACTGAGACTGCAATTTGAATTTGAATTGGAATGTTAATTTAACAGCCACTTGTACTCAGCTTATATTTCGTCCACTATATTTGCTGAGCTATTTACCGTTTAATATTGATAACCAATTGATGATAACTAATTACTAATAAACGATTAAGGAATGAAATAATGAGTCAAGATAACCAAACTAAATACGACGCTAGCAACATTTTTGCAAAAATGCTTAACGGTGATATTCCTTATCATAAGGTTTTCGAGGACGATAAAACACTGGCCTTTATGGATATCATGCCGCAAGCAAAGGGTCATGTATTAGTGATTCCTAAGCAGAAAGCGGTTGATTTAGTAGATTTGGAGCCAGAGTATGCCGCCGCTGTATTGATGACTGCCAAAAAAGTCATGCAAGCGCAGCGTCAAGTATTCGAGCGTGAAGGCATTATTCAAATGCAGTTAAATGGCTCGCAAGCAGGTCAAACTGTCTTTCATTACCACGTGCACCTGATTCCATCGAGTATCCATGAGCTTGGTCGTCATGCCGTCACGCAAGCAGATCATGGTGAGCTTGCTGAAATGGCAAAACAGTTGGCCGAGGTTATTAATGCTTAGTTTTCTAAGTTAACTATTAATAATGAGAGCATTGATAAAAAGGCAGCTAACAAGTTGCCTTTTTTATTGCTTAGTAATAGTCATGTAACAAACGTTAAAATAGTGTTACGAGTGCTAGGTTGCTTTGGGAATTAAGGAAAAATTATGCTAAAAGTTGTTTTCGTCTTAGCAATTATACTTATTTGCACTTTTAAATGTATTAAGGTTAAACGAAATATTGTTATATGAGCTGCTTATAGATGGATTTCTGATAGAAAATGCATTTTGTCCGATTCCACAAAACTTAGTATTAAAAACGATACCAACAAAATAATCCGCACAGAAACAATAGTATAAGAATCAGACTATGAAGCATAAAAAATTTCGCTCCACTATTTTGATGCCGGTATTCATACCGACAGCTATCGTTATGATTTTATTGGTCATAGGCGCTTCTGTGAATCCAACAGCGGCCAGTAATCTATTCGGTGAAGTGCTGAGCTTTACCACGGCCACATTCGGCTGGTTTTATATGTTAGCAACCGCGTTATTTTTGATGTTTATTGTGGTGTTGGCGTTCTCACCCTATGGTTCTATCAAACTAGGACCTGACCATGGTGAGGCGCAGTATAATTTTATTGAATGGTTTGCGATGTTGTTTTCAGCAGGGTACGGGATTGCTTTGCTGTTTTATGGGGTAGCTGAGCCGGTCACGCATTTTGCCACGCCGCCGCTATCAGAGCCACAAACCGTGGCTGCAGCAAAAGAAGCCATGCAGATTGCTTACTTCCATTGGGGTTTTCATATTTGGGCAATCAATGGCGTAGTAGCCTTGACGCTGGCCTATTTTGCTTTCCGTCATGGTCTGCCATTGTCGATGCGCTCAACCTTATATCCTATAATAGGCGATAAGATTTATGGTCCTATTGGCCATGCGGTTGATGTATTTGCCATTTTGGGTACTTTATTTGGTTTGGCCACCAGTCTTGGTATTTCAGTGTCGCAGATAAATACCGGTTTGAATTACCTAGTACCAAGCATCCCAGTCAATACAACCGTCCAAGTGATTGCAATTGTCTTGATTACGGGGCTGGCTTTGATATCGGTGCTGGCTGGGATGGATAAAGGGGTTAAACGCTTATCTATCTTAAATATGATACTGGCAACGGCGCTGATGCTGTTTGTATTTGCGGTAGGACCGACGATATTTATTCTAAACGCCTTTATGGAAAATACTGGTAGTTATTTGGGTAATATTGTCGAGCGTACCTTTAGTTTACAGGCGTATCAGCAAAGCGACTGGATTACCAGTTGGACACTATTTATTTTTGCTTGGACCATTTCTTGGTCGCCTTTTGTCGGTATATTTATTGCCAAAATCAGCCGTGGTCGTACCATTCGCGAGTTTATCGTTGGCGTTATGCTAGTGCCTACCATCTTTACGTTCTTTTGGTTTGCGGTATTTGGTGATACAGCATTGCATATGATTATGATTCAAGGCTATGATTCGCTTATTACCGAAGTGCAGAACAACCAAGCAATTGCGTTGTTTAAATTGCTTGAGAATTTACCTTTTACCCAAGTGGTCTCTGTACTTGCCGTCGTGCTTATTATTACCTTTTTTATCACCTCGTCTGACTCAGGCTCGCTCGTGATTGACTCGTTAGCAGCAGGCGGGCGTAGTGACACACCCGCGTGGCAGCGCACGTTTTGGGTATTGATACTTGGCGTTGTTGCCTCTGTACTTCTGCTTGCAGGCGGGTTACAAGCGTTGCAAACAGCAGCCATTGTCAGTGCATTACCCTTTACTATTATTATTTTGATTGCGATGTACGGGATGTGGCGCGCGCTGCGTATCGAAGGTCATCGCAATCAAAGCTTGGCCAATGATAATCATTTGCCGCCGCATCTGTTGAAACTAGATGCATGGCGTGACCGTATTGATTATATGACCCAGCAGCCAACGCGTGAAAAAGTACTAAATTATATTAAAGGTACGATTTTATCGTCGATGAATGAAGTTGCAGAGAAGTTTGCCGAAACGGGTTGGTTACCTGAAGTAAATTATGACGAAGTCAATGATCGCGTGGTATTTGAGCTAAGGGGCGGCGATAACGTCGAATTCTGGTACGAGGTGCGCTTATCAGAGCATGAAGCGCCTGATTATTATACGGAAGATATGGCGAATAAACTGCCGCAAGAGCATCATTATCGGGCGGAAGTTTATCTGCGCCGTGGCGGGCAAACCTATGACTTATATGGCTATCAGCCAGAGTCGGTGATTAACGATATCATTGATCAGTTTGAGAAATATTTGCACTTTATTAATATATCGCCTGATATTTTGCCGTGGCGTATGCAAGTACATGATAATGATATTACCTTGGAGCGTGGCAGTGTCTTTGATAAGTAGTGTCTTTGATAAGTAGTGTCTTTGATAAGTAGTGTCTTTGATAAGTAGTGTCTTTGATAAGTGATGTGTTTGATAAACAGGTATTTTGCCAATCAAACTTTACGCAGTAAATGATTGTCTCAATCACTTGCAATAAAGTTAAGAACCCTTAGAATAACGACTTGTTTTCACTATGAATCAAGCCGTTTTTCTATGTCTATAAATAATCCAGTGTCTAATCAATCATCAGCACAAACTGCTAATGACCATCCTTTATTGCAGCCCTTAGTCATTGGCGGTTTGACTATTGAAAACCGTTTGATGGTCGCCCCGATGGCTGGCGTGACGGATAATCCATTTCGAAGATTGTGTAAATCGTTTGGTGCTGGTCATGCAGTCAGTGAGATGATTATCGCGGATACGGCACTTTATGCGCGCAAAAAATCACTTTACCGTGCCAATTTTGATAACGAGATTGCGCCTATTTCTGCGCAAATAGCCGGCGCGGAACCGGATAAATTGGCGCAAGCGGCACGTTATCAGATAGATAATGGTGCACAGATTATTGATATAAATATGGGCTGTCCTGCGAAAAAGGTTTGCCGTAGATTGGCGGGCTCTGCATTACTGCAAGATGAAGATTTGGTCGCGCGCTTGCTAGATGCGGCGGCGGGTGCAGTCGATGCGCCTGTGACGTTAAAAACGCGCTTGGGCTATGAGAATGGGCGTGAGAATATTTTGCGCGTCGCCAAGCGTGCAGAGCAGGCGGGTATTGCCGCGATTGCCATTCACGGGCGTACGCGTGAGGACATGTATACCGGCGAGGCGCGTTACGAGCTGATACGTGAGGTCAAAGAAAGCATCAGTATTCCAGTGATTGCCAATGGCGATATCGATAGCGCGCAAAAAGCGCAACGCGTCTATGAGCTAACCGGTTGTGACGCGGTGATGATAGGTCGGGCCGCGCAAGGGCAGCCTTGGATATTTCGCGATATCGAACATTTTTTGCGTACAGGCGAGAGCCTAGCTGCACCAAGCGTGAGCGAGATAAAAGAGATTGTACTGGCGCATTTGCAAGAGTTATATGAGTTTTATGGCGAATACTCAGGCTGCCGAATTGCTCGCAAGCACATTGCGTGGTATACGACCGGCATTCCTAATTCCAACGCTTTTCGCCAAGCCATGTATGGTGAAGAGAGTACCGCTGGGCAGTTTCGCGTGGTCGAAGATTTTTTTTATGCTCACGAATAGCAATAAACGCCCATTCTAAGCATTAAAGCTATTAATAAACGCTTAATTGCTAATAGTTATCCAATTAAATGTACTTTGTTGCCTATTTATTAACTTTATTCCAATTATATTTGCTATGCTTTAGGCGAACATTAATGGATATATTATTTACAAAAAGGATTTTTTATGGCCAATCCCACAAAAAAAGCAATCAGCAAAGCGGTCAAAGATAAGCATATTATTATCACAGGGGCATCAAGTGGTATTGGTGAGCGTACGGCCTATTTGCTCAGTGAATGTGGCGCTCATGTTATCTTGTTGGCACGTACCGAAGACAAATTAAAAGCCGTTAAAGACACTATCGAGGAGCTTGGTGGCAATGCCACTTATTACCCTTGCGATTTGACCAATATGGATGATATTGAAACAGTTAGTACGCAAATTTTAGCAGATTTTGGTCATGTAGATGTGTTGGTCAATAACGCTGGTCGCTCAATTCGCCGCTCGGTGCACGAGTCTATAGATCGCTTCCATGATTTTGAACGTACCATGGATATTAATTACTTTGGCGCCGTTAAAATAGTTCTTGGGTTTTTACCGACGATGATTGAACGTCAAACTGGTCAGATCGTTAATATCTCATCCATTGGTGTGCTGGCAAACAGCCCGCGCTTTGCCGCTTATGTCGCCTCAAAATCGGCATTGGATGCTTTTAGCCGCTGCTTAGCCGCTGAAGTAAAAGGCGATAATGTCACGATTACCAATATCTTTATGCCTTTGGTGCGTACGCCGATGATTGAGCCTACTAAGCTTTATCGTTACATGCCTGCGCTTATGCCTGATGAAGCGGCGATGATGGTTGCCAAAGCTATTGTCCATAAGCCAAACAGTATCGCTAGCAACATGGGTAAATTTGCCTCGGCGACTTATTCATTAGCACCAGCCATCAACGTTGGTATTCAATCGATGGGTTATCGTATTTTCCCAAGTACTCGTGCTGGATTGACGAGTGATAAAAAACCAAATATTGCTCAGCGTGCCTTTGCCAGAATTTTACCGGGTGAACATCACTAAGATAATATGTCTGATGAATTTAAAAAAAGAGATACTACGGTATCTCTTTTTAATGTATTAAAATTACTTATACTTCTATAAATTAGTAAGGTAGCAGATTGTTATTTACCATAACGTCCGTTATGGGAACATGATCAGTGCGCTATACAGGAGTCGAACTGCTAGCGCTATATATAAATTTAACAAAGACGAAATTACTGGCATAGTTTAGACAATCTGACATCTAATAAATAGGAGTACCTGAAAGTGGAGATAAAACTGATGCCTGAGTATGAATGTTTTCCATTATGGGGGTACATAGATAACGAGTTAAACAATATTGATCCAGATGGTTTAAAAATAAGCCGAAACTTAAAGAGTGATTTAAGTCACTGGGCAAATAGGTACGAATCTACATATTTGAAAGAAAATCCTGTAGCTTCTGGATTATTAAGTAGTTCTGAAGAAAAAGAGTTCATTGAAGAAGGTTGTATTTTGAGAGATAGATTACAGTCTGAGTTAGGTTCTAACTACGAAATATTCCTACAGCTGTGAGTTAATTTAAGGTATACCCTAAGGGAACCAGTTATTTCACCCCTTAAACCTATTAACAGACCACTTAAAACAGACTGCTATAATGGAACCACTTATAACAGACTAGCCAAACACACGCCACATTATCCAAAATAACCCTGCCATAACCACAGCAATGACCAATAGCCGCTTTGCCCAATAAGGAATTAACGGCTTTTTATAACCCAAATCATTGAGCTGACTGTCAACGCCATCTTGTAGACTTTGGAAGCCTTGCTCCGTTGGCGTGGTTTTAACGCGAGTCTTCGTCAAGCGCTCCGACTCTTCTTCTACTTGCTCTCTATCAAAGCTAAAAGCTTGGCTTGGGATACCTTGTTTATTAGCGATAGTCGTGAGGGTTTGCTGCTGCTGGTTCTTTAGCGCAAGCTCATAAGCATCTATGCAAGATTTGGCGGCATCCATACTGATACTTTCATCGGCGGCCAATGTTTTAATCGCCTGCACCAAATTGCCTTTTTCGACCATCATCATAACGGCTTTTGGCAGTTTTTTATTAGCGGGCTTTGAGCCTGAATCAGAGTCAAACATGACAGTCCTTATTTGGGTGGGATACTAGGTAGGTGAGAGTATTATAACCATTTTATCGCCGCAAAATTCAAGCAAAAAAATACCGCAGTCATCATTATGTCTGCGGTATTTTTTATGGCGCTTATCGTATTCTAATAAAAGATTGCAATAAACGCTTTTTTAAATTATCTGGGATAATTTATAGGTCTTTCCAACGTTGGATAGACTCTTTGATGACTTCTTTAGCTTCTGCAACGTCACCCCAAGATTCGACCACCGTTGTACCGGCTTTTTTAAGGTCTTTATAGTGGCTGAAATGGAATTGTAACTGGTTGATTAGCTGCTTTGGTAAATCTTCTAGGCTATTGTAAGCATTGCCTGTATCACGGTCGTCAGCAGGTACGACAACGATTTTGTCATCAACTTCGCCATCATCAACGAATTTCATGACGCCAATGACTTTTGCCTTTAAGAAAATACCAGTCGGTAAAGGCTGTTCTGTGATGATTAGGGCATCTAACTCATCGCCATCTTCATCAAGGGTTTGCGGGATGAAACCATAGTTACAAGGTTTGGCAAAAATCTGTGGATCAACACGGTCAAGCTCAAATACGGCCAACTCGCGATTCCACTCAATTTTATGGCTGCTGCCGGTTGGGATTTCTACTACCACATTAATGATGCCACCATCGACGTCGCCTGCGTCCAAAATTTTATTAAAATCTGCCATAAATTGCTCCAATGTACTTTTGTTATGAATGCTTCAGTGATAAAGGGTTAAATGTTGGCGCGCTAAGGTTATTGCTGCGCCCAATTTGTGCCGCCTGCGATTATAACAACTTTGACTCAAATTTTCTCACAATGCTTAAGTCTAAGCGTGCACGATATTATGCAAAAAAGGATTATGCAAAAACTATATTAAAAAAAACAGTGTAAGAAAGACTTAGAGAAATTACTTTGGGGCGAGCGCACGTAATTGGATATGTCCAGCATGGCGCTTAGCAATATTATCGATAAGCTTTTGAGTGACTTGTTCATAGCTTAAAGCGTTAGATGTTAGCTGAAGTGGGTTTGCAATTGGCTGAAGAGATTTTTCAGCTGACTGCGCGCGCGTTTGCTCATTCATGGCAACAAAGTCAACCAATCGTAGCATTTGCATCCCAGCATAGCCGCAGGGATTAATCGCATTAAAGGCCGATAAATCACAATCTAAATTAATTGCGACCCCATGATAACTAAAACCATGCTTGATTTTAAAACCAAGAGAAGCAATTTTGCCTAGCATAATGGCGTCATCAGGAAGTGTGTGAGAGAGTGGTTGATAGTTCTCGTTGATAGTAGTATTGATATGGCTATATAAATAAACACCGGGCGCATCACGGCGCGCATGGGCGCTGATATCGGCACTGGTATTGACGCTATTAGATGCGTGGCTTTTTAAGCAGTCATTGATCACATCTTCAATCGCTTGCTCGGCGTGCGATACCATGTTACGCACACTCCAACCTAGACTTTCCAAATCAAACAACCAATAGATAACCAGCTGCCCATGACCGTGCCACGTCACCTGACCCCCGCGGTCGGTCTTGATAATAGGCGTATTGGTACGTTGCAGGATATGCTCTTCTTTACCGGCTTGTCCAAGCGTATAGACATCATTATGATCAACAATCCATAACTCGTCAGGGGTACGCAGACCTTGCTCTTTTTTGAGGGCGATACGCGCCAATGTGCGTGACAGCATGGCATCAAGGGTGGGTACGTAATCGGCAGCTGAAAGCGTTTTGCTTATAAGCATGTCATTGAGTGATTGTGTGACGTTTTGCATGAGAATGATTGTCTTATGATTTTGTTATTAAAAAGGGTGTTCAATATTGAGATTTAGTGTAGCAGTTTTAGCATTTGTGCCCAAATCTAAATTTTATCATTTGCGCTATGGGTTAATTTATACAGCTTTGATAAAAATGCTGATAAATTCCTGCAATATAAGCCTTAGCTGACACGTATTTCATACAAACCCAGTAGTCAATCAAAGGTGCTGTTCATTCATTGGTCAATGCGCTACATTAAACGGCATTGAATAAAATAGTGTTAAGCCGCATTGAATGGAATCTCATGCGCTTTTTTATTTTAGCGAATGCTAATTTTAATGGCTGTTTTTTAGTGAAGGCTTATTTTAATGACCATACATCAGAGTCTTAAATCTATGATAGCGTACCGACTCTAACGCATATGACAAGGAAGATAAATGACTGATAATAATCAAACGACTGCGTTTCAAAACGAGCTAGCTTCAAACCATACCAATGATGCACACGAATCCCTTAGCATCGTTAAGAGCGTCGCTGATATGCAGGCGCAATTTTCGCGTCTGCAAAAACTGAGCCGCACGCAACCTATCAATGATTGGGCCACGCGTGAAAATCAGCTCGACAATTTAGAGGTGATGCTGAGCGACACTCAAGAATTACTTGCCAAAGCGATTAGCGCTGATTTTGGTTATCGCAGTGAGTCGGAAACTCAATTTGCTGAGTTGTTTCCAAGCTTTACTGGTATTAGTCATGCCAAAAAGAATGGTAAGAAATGGATGAAGCCTCAGCGTGTATCGATTTCAGCGCTTTATATGCCGGCTCATAATGAGATTCAACCGCAGCCATTGGGCGTAGTCGGTATTATGGTGCCTTGGAATTACCCACTATTTTTAGCAGTGGGCCCGATGATTGATGCGTTGGCAGCGGGCAATCGCATTATGATTAAGATGAGCGAGGCCGCACCGCAATTTGCTCAAACCTTTGCTGAGACTATTTCACGTTATTTTTCACCGGATATGGTTTCTGTGGTCATTGGCGAAGTTGAGATTGCCGAAGCCTTTAGTAAACTGCCTTTTGACCATTTATTGTACACGGGCTCGACCGCGGTCGGCAAAAAGGTCATGGCGGCGGCGGCACCGAACTTAACGCCAGTCACCCTTGAGCTTGGTGGTAAGTCGCCGGTTGTCATTTTAGAAGGTGCCAACTTAGAAAATGCCGTCAATCGCGTGATGATGGGCAAAACGCTTAACGCAGGTCAGACCTGTATTGCGCCTGATTATGTACTGCTGCAGCGTCAATATCATAAAGAGTTTATTCGTCTGGCAAAAGAGTGGATGGAAAAACATTATCCCAATATTCAAGACAATCCTGACTACTCGCACATCATTAACGGCGAGCAGTTTAAACGCGTAAAAGGCTATCTTGATGGTTTAGCAGGCGAGAATATTCATCAGCTGACTGATACTGCTGCTGATATCGACAGCCGCTTGATGCCACCAGTAATTGTCAGTGAGCCTGCCTCTGATAGCGATGTTATGCAAAACGAGATTTTTGCGCCGATTTTACCGCTGATGCACTATGATAACCTTGATGACGCTATTGATTTTATCAATGAGCGTCCACGCCCGTTGGCACTCTATGTCTTTGGTGACAACAGCAGCGAGATAGATCAGGTGCGTAATAACACGGTATCGGGCGGTCTTTGCATCAATGAAGTCATCATGCATGTGGCGCAGCACGACTTGCCATTTGGCGGAGTTGGGCACTCAGGTACGGGCGCTTATCACGGTAAAGCTGGCTTTGAGCGTCTTAGTCATATGAAGCCTGTCTTTGTACAATCGAAGTTGAATGGCCTTAATATTTTACTACCGCCATACGGTGGCTTGTTCAAAAAAGCTATGGCGCTGTTTTTAAAATAACAATACGCTCCAAATAAATAAGCAGCGTTATAAATAATAGCATTTACTCAGGTAGGTGCTATTTTTTTACCTATTTTTTACCTAAAAACTCGTTATTCAAAACAAGTTATTAAAAGCTGATTATTTAAAACAACTCATTCAAAAAAAGTCATTCGAATAAGAAGTTAAAAATAAACAATTAAAATTAATGAGCATTTGTCATCTTGACTATAAATCGCTACACTTTGTAGACAGCCTAAACAAATCTATAGTTGATGTTAGGCGCTCTATAAGCAAATAAATTAATAATAAACAACAGACTTTGCGTGCAAAAATACGCTTTACTAAACTTAAGAATAATAACGATAAATAGGATCTGCCGTGCGTCAATGGATTGCCTTTAGCTTATTATTAATAAGCTCGCTAATACTATCTTTACCAGTATCCGCTGCTGTGTCAGGTTGTGATGCGCCGATTAAATTTGGCGCGCTCACGTGGGAGAGTGGGCAGTTTACCACTGGGGTATTAAAATATATCACTGAAAATGGCTATGGCTGTCAAGTGATTGAGGTGCCGGGCGCAGGTCCGGCGCTTGAAAATGCGCTGCTGCAAAATGATATCCAAGTCATCGGTGAGCAGTGGATAGGGCGCTCGCCGATTTTAGAGCAAGCTATCGAGGACAAAAAGGTGGCAATCATTGGCGACACGCTTGAGGGCGGTGCGACCCAAGGATGGTATGTGCCCAAATATGTCTTAGAAGAAAATCCAGGTCTGCGTCGTTATCAAGATTTGCCCAAATACGCTGAGTTGTTTATGGATCCTGAAGACCCGCGTAAGTCGCGTTTTATGAACTGTCCGTCAGGATGGGCATGTGAGATTTTTAATACCCGTTTATTAAAAAATACCGGTTTAGATAAGACTTTTAACAGTGTTCATCCCGGTACTGGCGCTGCGCTCGATGCTGAAATATCCTCTGCTTTTGAACAGCATAAACCCTTATTGTTTTATTACTGGCAACCGACTGGGCTCATGGCAAAATACGACTTTGCGCCATTAGAGTTTCCCGCGCACGATGACGCCTGTTGGCAAGATTTATTACTTGCTAATGGCACCTCTGACTGTATCTCGGGTTTTCCTGTTTCTCCGCTAAGTATTGCAGTATCTACGCCTTTTATGCAGTCTAATCCTGAGCTGAGCAATTTTTTTAAACAAGTTAAATTTACTCCTGACCAGCTCAACGGTGCTATTTTAGAGATGAGTGAAAGCAAGCGCAGCGGTGATGAACAAGCGCTGGTGTTTTTACGTAATAATGCGGATATTTGGCAGACATGGATGACGCCAGAAGCGGCAGATAATATGGCAGCGAAGCTTGGGGTTAGTCTCAATGGTGGCGCTTTATCAAATAGCGCTGCGTCAGATACATTAAAAAATAAAAATACGGCTAATTTATTCGGCTTATCTTCAAGCTTTCCTTCGTGGTCGCTTGAAACCTCGCTCAACAAGGCTTTAGCAACTGTGGTTAGAAACTATGGTGATGTTTTCCGTGGTATCAGTAGCGCCGCCTTGACTTATTTATTGTTGCCTATTGAACGATTTTTAACGTTTATGCCGCCATGGCTAATCATTGCGCTAGTGACCGTCTTAGCATGGTTTGGTGTCCGTAAAATATGGTTTGCGCTGGCATGTGGCGTAGGACTGTTTTTAATTGGCGCATTTGGACTATGGGGCGCGTTGATTGATACCTTTGCGCTGCTCATTGTCTCAGTGTTGGTCACGGTGGTGATTGGTATTCCAATTGGTATTGCGATGTCTGGCAGTCAATTACTGCGTAAAATTATCACGCCGATACTCGACGTTATGCAGACCATGCCAAGCTTTGTCTATTTAATACCCGTGCTGATGTTATTTGGGATTGGCAAAGTGCCCGCGCTATTCGCTACCATTATTTATGCCTTACCGCCGCTGATTCGTTTGACCACTTTGGGCATTACTCAAGTCAATCATGAGATGGTCGAAGCAGGGCGCTCATTTGGTAGCACTCATCTTCAACTGCTTATTTGGATTAAATTGCCGCAAGCGCTGCCTAGTATCATGGCGGGTATTAATCAAGCGGTAATGATGTCGCTGTCTATGGTGGTGCTAGCTTCTATGATTGGCGCGCCGGGTCTTGGTGAAGATGTCTTGCAATCGATTCAAACCCTCAATATCGGTCAAGGTTTACAAGCCGGTACTGCTATTGTCATCGTTGCCATTATCATTGACCGTATCACGCAAGCCTTTGGTCAAGGGAAACGCGCGCGGCAAAAAACCATTGATGCAGGCAGACGCCCAATCGGTTAATTACGAATCATAAAAATAATAAATGAGAATAATAATGAACCATATTCAATTAGAAAATATCAGCAAGATTTATAATGCCAATAGCTCGCAAGCGAAGTCGGCTTTGGCATTATTAGCAGAAGGTATGGACAGTATTGCCGTCAAAAAGCAGACCGGCTATTCGGTGGGGCTGTACGATATTAATTTAAGCGTTAAAGCGGGCGAGCTACATTGTATTATGGGCTTGTCAGGCTCTGGTAAATCAACCTTGATACGCCATATCAATCGTTTGATTGACCCAACTAGCGGTAAAATTTGGGTGGATACGGCTATTAACGCGAAAGAATCAGCGACAGAAATACCTTCTACTTCAATGTCTGTAAGTAGAAAGGAATTACCAAATGGCAACGGAAAATCTTCTGCTATTAATATTTTAGAGCTGAACGATAAAGAGCTACAGCATTATCGCCAGCAAACCGTCAGCATGGTTTTTCAACACTTTGGTTTAGTGCCACATATGACGGTGATGCAAAACGTCGCTTACGGTTTACGTGTGCGTAAAATGAGTATCAAAGAGCGCCATGAGGTTGCAAGATATTGGCTCAATGAAGTTGGGTTGCCCAATCTAGAACACAGCTATCCTGATGAATTGTCCGGCGGTATGCAGCAGCGGGTCGGACTGGCACGCGCGTTGGCAACCGACAATCCAGTCTTACTCATGGATGAGGCGTTCTCCGCACTAGATCCACTTATCCGCGCGCAGCTGCAAGATCAATTGCTGGATTTACAAGAGCGTCTTAATAAAACCATTGTCTTTATTACCCATGATATCGATGAGGCAGTCAAAGTTGGTCAGCGTATCAGTATTTTGAATGGTGGGCGTTTGGTACAAACCGGTAGTGCAAGTGAGTTACGTCACAATCCCGCTGATGATTATGTTGCGCAATTTATGGGAGCCAAAAGTTAATTCAGTTATATTTTTAATCTCATTGATATCAATACATTGATTGGTGTATGCCAATTAAAATTCACTATTAAGTAATTGATTGGCTTTGTAATATGTATTTTTCATTATTTCATCCTCATATTAATACAACTAAGCATTAATAATTGCTTGCATCATTTCTTTGTCCTTACTTCTCTATATCACTACTCTTACTACGTTGTTAAAAAAGTGTAGCAACCCCTTATTTACTATTAAAGTAAACTCCACTAGCGATGTATACTATTAAGATAGTCTAATGCAGTTACCATTCTTTTAATTTACCTATACCTGTCAATTTATTTATTTTCACAAGCATTCATTCTGCTTAATTGCTTTTGAATACCCTTAATGACCATTAAATATTAAGCGTCTGCTCGCAAGACTTCGTAAAAAGGATCCACCATGCTACCTGATAAACAAGATAATAAGTCTCATAATAAAAATCGTTATGATAAGCGCAGCAACGCTAGTGATTTCGCGACAGAGACACCGCGAGCGGCATCGCGTTGGTTAAAGAATGTTAGTGCTTTTGGTGTAACGACGGTATTAAGTGCAGGAATTCTGGTTGCTTGTGGGCAAATGAGTAGCGCGGAAAACAACTCTAAGAGCAATGATAACAGCAATTCCAGCAGCCAAAAT
The DNA here is from genome assembly GCF_904846285.1 of Psychrobacter immobilis. Lineage (GTDB taxonomy): Bacteria > Pseudomonadota > Gammaproteobacteria > Pseudomonadales > Moraxellaceae > Psychrobacter > Psychrobacter immobilis_D. Next base: position 75,978 of record NZ_CAJHAD010000014.1, read on the forward strand.
AGTGGTGTAAAAAGCTCACGTGATATGTTGCCATCTGACATGCTTGGGCAAATGCAGGCGTTGCCGCAATTGACCAAGGGTTTGGGCAAAACAGGCGCTGCGGTCATTGATCCGAATAAGCCTACCTTGATTAAATTTTGGGCAAGCTGGTGCCCACTATGTTTAGGGACCCTTGCAGAAACCGAAGAGTGGCGTACCGATCCCAAATTTGCCGGTTTGAACGTTGTCACCGTTGCCAGTCCTGGTCACCTCAATGAAAAAGCCGATGGTGAGTTCAATACTTGGTATGCAGGCGTGCAAGCCGACTATCCTAAGCTGCCAGTATTGTCTGACGCTTCAGGCGAGATGATTAATAAGCTTGGTGTGCAAGTATATCCAAGCTGGGCGATACTCGATAAAAAAGGCAACCTGGTACATTTGGTAAAAGGTAATATATCCGCAGAGCAAGCCTATGCCCTTGCTGAAAATGCTGATAATGACTTTGCCGAGCTAAAAGCCGGTAATGCCAAACCGGCAAACGCCCAAGCATTAGATAGTAATAGTAAGATTGAAACCATCAAGCAAAAAGATGGCGTTTACTATAACGATAAAGGTAAGGCGATTAATACGCGCTCAATTTATCTAGCAGGTGGCTGTTTCTGGGGCGTGGAAGCTTATATGGAGCGCGTCGAAGGTGTCGTGGATGCCGTATCAGGCTATGCCAATGGCGATACAGCCAATCCAAGCTATGAGCAAGTGATTCGTGGCTCAGGTCATGCCGAGACGGTCAAAGTAACCTATGATGCCGATAAAACTGATCTCGATACTATTTTGAAATACTACTTGCGCGTGATAGATCCAACCAGCTTAAACAAACAAGGCAATGATCGCGGTGTCCAGTATCGATCTGGCGTTTATTATACGGATAAGGCAGACAAAGCGGTGATTAATGCTGCTCTCAAACGTGTACAGAGCCAGTATAAACAGAAAGTTGTGGTAGAAAATGTGCCGCTAGATAGTTTTTACTTGGCTGAAATGTATCATCAAGATTATTTGGCAAAAAATCCAAATGGCTATTGTCATGTCGATTTAAGCCTTGCCGATGATAAACCAGAAGGCACTGCGCGATCCAAGCTTGCACCGGTCAGCACGGTTGCTGAAACTTTAGATCCCAAACGCTATACGAACTTTGATAAAAGCGCGCTAAAAAACACCCTAACCAAAGCTCAGTATAATATCACCCAAGAGGCGGCTACTGAGCGCGCGTTTAGTCATGAGTATGATGATTTGTTTGCACCAGGGATTTATGTCGATGTGGTGAGCGGTGAGCCATTGTTTTTATCCACCGATAAGTACCAATCTGGCTGCGGCTGGCCAAGCTTTACCAAGCCAATTGATAAGCAAGTCATTACCCAACATGAGGATACCGCCTTTAATATGGTGCGTACCGAGATTCGCTCGCGGGTCGCAGACTCGCATTTGGGTCATGTATTCCCAGATGGTCCCAAAGACCGTGGCGGTTTGCGCTATTGTATTAATGGCGGGGCGCTACAATTTATCCCAGTCGATGTGATGCCGCAGTCAGGCTATGCGCCGTTGGTAAAATTGGTAAAGCCTGCAAAACCTTAATGATTGATATTGATAATTAAACTTATCAAGAGACGTTAAGCTTATGCCTGGCGTCTTTTTTATGGCTGATATTCCAAACTTATAGATCAGAGTAAAAGGATGGATACATTTATTATCGTTGTATTTTTGCTGTTATAAGCGTTGAGTTATGAAAAACGGGGTAAACTTCGTTATACTCAAAATCTGAACCTTTTTTATTATTGGCATCTTGATAATTATTGATAGCTATTTCGTCGCTCGCTTTGTTTGGCGGCTTTTCTTTTTTGCATTTAAGGCTGTAACATGACCGTTACTCATACTGCTAAAACTTTTGAACCTATTATCACCTCGTTACTCGATAACGACTTATATAAATTTACCATGCTACAAGCCATGTTGCATCAGTTTCCGCAGACCCATGGGGTGTACCGTTTTCGCTGCCGCAATAACGAGGATACGCTGTATCCGTTGGCAGATATCAAAGAAGATTTAGAGCAACAGCTAGACAGCTTGTGTGAATTGCGATTTTTAGAAGATGAGCTGGAGTATTTGCGTGGATTGCGCTTTATGCGTTCAGACTTCGTTGATTATCTAGAATTATTTAAGCTAAAACGCCGTTTTATCACCGTTAGCACCGATGAAAAAGGTCGCTTGTTTATTGACATCGAAGGGCCGATGATTCAAGCGATGTTCTTTGAAGTATTTGTCCTAGCCATTGTTAATGAGCTATATTTTAGTGCTTTATCTAATGCCAGCGTCATTGAGGAAGGGCAGCGCAGGTTGGATGGAAAAGTTGAGTTATTGCATCAGTATGCGGTAAAGCAGGAAAAATATGATAATAATACACCGCCATTTATCGTCGCTGATTTTGGTACTCGTAGGCGTTTTAGCAAAGTCTGGCAAGCGCATGTGGTTGAGACTTTACATAACGCTGAACCAAAAATCGTTAGCGGTACGTCAAACGTTTATTTAGCAAAAAAACTCGGCATGACGCCAATTGGTACAATGGCACATGAGTTTATGCAGGCATTTCAGGCATTGGATGTGCGTTTGCGTGATTCACAAAAAGCGGCGCTTGAAGCGTGGGTACATGAATATCGCGGTGATTTAGGTATTGCACTGACCGACGTCGTTGGCATGGATGCGTTCTTACGCGATTTTGATTTATATTTTGCCAAGCTGTTCGATGGGCTGCGTCATGATAGCGGCGACCCTTATATTTGGGGTGACAAGGCCATTGCCCATTATAAGAAATTAAAGATAGACCCAAGAACCAAAATTTTAACCTTTAGTGATGGCTTGGATTTAAATAAAGCTTGGGATTTACATCAGTACTTTAGAGGTCAAATAAGAACCAGCTTTGGCATTGGCACCAATTTGACCAATGATATGGGTATCACACCGATTAATATCGTCTTAAAATTGGTTGAGTGCAATGGGCAGCCGGTTGCCAAATTGTCAGACAGCCCAGGCAAGACCATGATCAATAATGATACCTATCTTGCCTATTTGCGCCAAGTATTTGAAGTCGATGAGCCAGAATAAAGCTGACTTAACTTAGTTTAAATGTCGCTGTTCTCTGTATTGTCATCTTCGGCGAAAGCGGCATCTAATGCTTGCTGCACGGCATTGATACGAGTTTCGCAAACACGATAAGCGGCAATCGACTCTTCAACCGTTGTCATCAGATTATCGATATCTGGCTCGTCTTGTTGCTGTAGTTCAGCGGCATTGGTTTTTAGAATATCATAAGCTGCCTTAAAAGTTTTTGGGGCGGCTTTTTTGCGTTTGCGAGTAGGGGTCGTCATAAGGTTTCCTAATTTTGAAATAAAAATTCAGTAGATAAGTAATTGTTAAATATTTTAGTTTTAGGAGTCTGCTGCTGGTATAAGTTTTCTTTGTTTGCTGTGTGACTTCGTCACTGTTCGAGGCTACGCAAAACTTATCCCAGCAGCTCTGTATTTTTATGGCAAATAGACTATAACTAATTGGTCTCCACATCAATAAGCTGTGCTTTCGCTTTGCCATCTTTTAAGACAATATGTACCGTTTGTTCAGCGTAAAGCTGACTACTGCTGGTCAGTATTTTTTTGCCTTTAGCGTCAGTGAGCATGGTATAGCCTTGCTTAAGCACGCGAGAGGGACGATGCAAGAGTACGATATCGCGCAGATGTTCGCTATCACGCTGTGCTTGTAGTAACTGCTGCTGGGCACTATGCATAATCGTTTTTTTATTGATTCGACTGTGCGTCGATGCGCTTGCTAACTGCTGATAAGCAGATGTTTGAATTTGCGCGTGCAAATCGCTGGTGAGTCTGACAGCTTGCTTGACTTGGCGCTGGGCGCTTTGCTGAATACTACGCCAAGCATAGTCACTGTCTTTTTGCAGGGCGGTTAATTGACCAATCGTTTGCGATTGTATTTGGCTCAACTGGCGTGTTGTCTGTTGCTCAGCGCTATTTAATTGCCGCTGCGCTGATTGTTTGATTTGCGCTTGGTATTGCAGCGTTTGCGTGACGAGCTGGGCTAAATGCGCCATGATAGCAGCAATCACTTTTGACGGCGTATCGAAGCTGGTGTGCGCCACTTCATCTAAAATCACTTTATCACGCTCATGACCAATACCGACCCAGACAGGGATAGGCTGCTCGGCAACGAGGGCAGCAAGCTCGTAATCATTGAGATACGCTAAATCACCAACGGCACCGCCGCCACGGATAATGACTAATAAATCAGGTAGGCGTTGATAGGTGTCATAAAACTGTTGCCCCGCGCTGACGATAGCTTCACGGATTTCGCTTGGTGCGTGATTGCCTTGAAAAGTGGCGTGATGATAATGAAAATGACAGGCACCTGTACAAGCTAAGCGGTCCGCATCGGCTTGAAAGTCGCCCAATCCCGCCGCTTTTTCAGGGGCAATGACTAAGACATGCTCGATATCAAATGGGACGGGTAGCTGCTGATTCAGGTTTAATAAGCCTTCGCCAGTTAAGCGGTCGACCATCTCCGCATATTGCCGCGCCAAGTCGCCTAAAGTATAGCTTGGGTCAATATCTTCAATCGTCAGTGAGAAACCGTATTGTGCATGAAAGCCTGCTGATACTTTGAGTAATACGGTCAAATCACGGTCAAGCGGCATGCCGGTTGCGCGCTCAAACTTTGCTAAGACGCGCGCCGCTTTAAAGCGCCAAAGGTTACCGCGGCAGCTGGCAATGACTTTGCCGTCGTCATCTTTTTCTGCCAGCTCAAAGTAATAATGCCCACCTTTACTTGATAAATTACGAATCTCAGCTTTGACCCATACGCGGTGATTAAAGGTCTGTTTGATAACCATATCGACCGCCGATAGATAGTCGCTCAGCCGCAAAACCGTATCTTCTAAACTGACTTCGAGACTGTTTTCTTGCTCAGCCAGTTCGGCCTCCAAGGTCGCTAAATCTTTGGCAGGCGCTAAAACCTTAGCTTGTTTTGTATGTGACAGGTTGGGTTTGCGCATAATGATAGACCAAAGGTAAGAAGGTTTAAAAACTCGCTGCTTATATAGTAGAGTCTCTTTTATAGTAGAGCCACTTTAAAATCAATAATATAGTGCGACTGGGATGAATTTTTCGCAGCCACTGTGATAGTAGTAAGCAAGGAAAATTTATACCAGTCGCAAATAGCCACTAGTTATAGACTGATTTGAATGTATGGAACATTAGTTAGGGTAGTTTACCCCAAAAGTGCCGCTACAAAAAGTAAAGCCAATAAGCCGCGATGAATATACTATCTATCTCGCAAACTTATTGGCTAAAAGCTAAAAGCTAAAAGCTAAAAGCTAAAAGCTAAAAGCTAAAAGCTAAAAGCTAAAAGCTAAAAGCTAAAAGCTAAAAGCTAAA
>NZ_CAJHAD010000015.1 GCF_904846285.1 Psychrobacter immobilis
TTTGCTGCTTCGATCAGCATACGAACGGCGCGATCTTTAATCTCAGGAGTGTAGGTTTGTCTTTTCATTGTCGTATTCTCTCAGAAAGTTAGGTCTCCGACAATCACGGGGCGATTCAGTTTGGCTATTCAAGTCAAGATAGATGATACTATCTGTAAAAATACAGATGAAGCCCATTATAGCTCTTATCATCTTTTTAGAGGTCAAGAAATACATCCTACTCGAGATAACCATCAGTTTTTGAATTTAAGTCATGAGACACCACTTTATCTAGATGTATATGGAGACTCCAAGCAATTTTTTTCGATAAACAGGAGTGCATGGCGAGACTCTTCTATTATGAGCGTAATAAATGATATAAAAGAAGTAATTCAGTCTAATAACGTTAGCTCTGACAACCACCCGGAACTCATTAACGGGTTCGAATATAATAAGAAACTTGGCTTCGAAACTCTAAAAGACCTCATTAGAAATAAAGGTTTTAATAGTAATCATATAGGGGAAATAAAGTTCAATGATAATTATCATCTCTCTGAAGTTCTAGATATACCGATATTCTTATCTGTGAATGGTGTAAATAGTGATGCAGCTTCCAATGCATTAAAGAGTTCATTTAACTTATCTGAAATCAATGTATACCCTGAATTTAATGATTTGTACTCGAAGGCTGCTCTAAACTACTTTTCAAAAAATAACTATATTATATATGAAATAGAAAAGATAAATAAAAACGATGAGTATAGCTATAAATCTAAAGTAGCCCTACTTTTCGTTAAAAAAGGACACTCTATATATGATGAGTCTAGAGAGTTTTTTAGTTTAGGAAACTTTGAATGTCAAAGAATACCAGTACTGGATAATAAAGAACTAATTTTTGAAGATCCTTATAAAGGTTCTGCTTATAGTCTTAATTTCCTAAGTGATATTCTTGAACCTACGAGTATTTTACTTAATGAGCAGGTCGTTCTTATTAGCGATATTTACGATGACTATCATATTTTTAGAAAATTTAAGCAACTTGTTACAGAGACGAGAACTGACTACTCCTTATATAGTTTTGATACTGATGATGTAGAAAAAGGAATAATCTTTCCATTTTTCATTGAATCAGGCGCAATACAGCTACATGACTTAGATAAGATTACAGAATATATTTATAAGAATAACGAACATAGTCATATATCTATCGAAGATTTAAAAATAAAGTATAGAGAATTAATAGAAGTAATTAGAAAGTTTACTAGTGAGTCTAAAAACGAGCTATGGAAAGATTTTTTTCAGGACTATAACCCTAATTCAATCTAAAATTAGAGGAGCGGTTTAGCCCTGATTTCAGCGGATATACTTGGTACAGCACAGGGTTACAGACGCTTAATTAGGAGCGTTATCGCTGAGTCGGGAAAGACCCTAATCTTATCGAATGCCCCTGTGCTAGCCAAGATAGTAGCGAAAAGCAGGATTAGCTCCCCTACTTCTCAAAAACCCAAATCACAAACACAAAAAAGGTGAGCCTAAGCCCACCTTTTTTTATGTTTAAAACAATGATTTAAAACAACTTAACCTATATCTTAACGCAACCAAGCACGAGCGTTACGGAACATACGCATCCAAGCGCCGTCCTCGTCCCACTCTTCTGGCTTCCAGCTGTGATTGTAGGCACGTAGCGTACGCTCAGGGTGCGGCATCATGATGGTGACGCGACCGTCAGTGCTACACAGACCTGTGACACCGCCGAGCGAACCGTTTGGATTGAGCGGATAGGTCTCGGTTGGATGACCTTGGCTGTCGACAAAGCGCATGGCGAGCTGACCGTGTTTTGCCATACCGTCGATCTCGGTGTTGTCCAGCGTGGCATAGCCTTCACCGTGCGCGACAGCGATTGGTAAGATACTGTCTTGCATACCTTTGAACAGGATAGACTTGGTACGCTCGACTTTTACGTTGACCGTACGTGCTTCAAAGCGAGCTGACTTATTGGCGATAAAGCGTGGGAAGTTTTCCGCACCTGGGATGAGGTCTTTCAATTGCGCCATCATCTGACAACCGTTACAGACACCGAGGGAGAAGGTATCTGGACGGGCAAAGAAGCGCACGAACTGCATACGCAATTCGTCATGGAACAAGATAGAGTTTGCCCAGCCAGAGCCTGCGCCCAGTACATCACCGTAGCTAAAGCCACCACAAGCGACTAAACCGTCGAAGTCACGTAGATTGATGCGACCTTCAAGCAAATCGCTCATATGGACATCGACCGCTTCAAAGCCGGCTTGGGTAAAGCCTGCTGCCATCTCTGACTGACCGTTGACGCCTTGCTCACGCAGGATAGCGACTCTTGGCTTAGTTTCGCGGCTGTTTAAGTATGGTTCTTCGACCTTTTGATTGAGATCAAAGTTTGGTGCAGCGATAAGACCTTGATGGCTAGCATCGCTAATCAAGTCATATTCTTGCTGTACGCAAGCTGGGTTGTCACGGCGGCGGGCGATTTGATAGCTGACCTGACTCCACTCTTGTTGTAGCTCAGAACGCTTAAATCGTAAGGTATCGTCACCCATCAGTGTTGGCGTTTGGATGATTAAGCTATCTTCTTCCGAGCTTTGACCGACGAGGCTCATCATTTCGCTGACGTTAAATTCTTCTGCCAATTGCATTAAAGCCGCGACATTTTCTGGTAAAACTTGAATCACCGCGCCTAGCTCTTCACTGAACAGCTGACCGAGCAAGTTATCATCAGTTAATGATAGCTTGATACCTTGACGGCTAGTGAATTGCATCTCTGCGATGGTTGCTAGTAGACCACCATCACCGATATCGTGATAGGCGCTGATGACGCTTTGCTCGTTACCCGCTTGGATAAAGTTAAAGAAGTCGACCAAGTCACTTGGCTGCGCTAAATCTGGGCAGTCATTACCTAATTGGCTAAGCGTTTGCGCAAGGATTGAACCGCCTAGACGTAGCTTGCCTTTTGATAAATCAATACGATAAAAGGCGCTATCGCCGTTGATCAGTTCAGGCGTTAGGGTTTTTGCCACGTCAATAACAGGCGCAAAAGCAGTAATCACCAAGCTCATTGGCGAAACGACTGATTTGTCTGTGCTGCCGTTATCATCTTCATCTGTCCAGTTGGCACGCATCGATAGCGAATCTTTACCGACTGGAATAGCGATACCAAGTGCCGGACATAGCTCTTCACCAACCGTATAGACGGCGTCAAATAATGCGGCATCTTCTACGTCTTCGCCACAAGCTGCCATCCAGTTTGCCGACATGGTAATGTTAGATAGCTGAGTAATGCGCGCGCCTGCGATATTGGTAATCGCCTCACCAACGGCCAAGCGTGCAGAGGCTTTTGGATTAATAAGTGCGACAGGCGTACGTTCACCGACACTCATCGCTTCGCCGCTCATTGGCTGACCATCTAACGCAATCAAGCCTGAAGCTGTAACGGCGCAATCTGCTACGGGCACTTGGTAGCGACCTACATACTGGTCGCGTACGACCATACCCGTGATAGAGCGGTCGCCAATGCTAATGAGGAATGATTTGCTAGCAACGGTTGGATGACGTAATACGTCTTTGATAGATTCGGCTAGATTAACGTCACCAAGCTCTAATGCTGGCAAAGTAGTTTCTTGACGGCTAAAGCTACGCTGCATCTGCGGTGTACCACCAAGCAATACTTGCATCGGCATATCGACTGGCTGCTCAGGGAGCAATTCGTCATTAACGACGAGCTGACGGATTTCCGTGGCTTCGCCTAAGATGGCATACGGGCAACGCTCACGGGCACAGATGGCATCAAATTGATCCTTGCTCTCTGGGCGAATCGCTAGCACGTAACGCTCTTGTGCTTCGTTTGACCAAATCGCCATCGGTGACATGCCCGCTTCTAACGATGGAATTTTCCGTAGATTGAGCACCGCGCCCATTTCATGGTCATTGACCAATTCTGGCATCGCATTAGACAGACCACCTGCACCGACATCATGTAGCGAGACGATGGGGTTGCCATCTTTGCTGTTGTTACTTGCATCAATATCGTTACCCGCTAAGGCCCAGCAGCGATCGATAACTTCTTGACAGCGACGCTCCATCTCAGCGTTATCACGCTGTACAGAAGCAAAGTCTAAGCCTTCATCGAGTGAACCACTATCGACCGAAGATGCTGCACCGCCACCAAGACCGATTTGCATCGCAGGGCCACCAAGGACGATCAATAGATCACCTTGCTGAATGGCATTTTTTTCAATCAAATTGCGTTTGATATTGCCGTAACCACCTGCCAGCATGATGGGCTTATGATAGCCGCGCATTTGGCTACCATCTTTTGCCGCTGAGGTATCCAATTGGAAACTACGGAAATAACCGCATAGGTTTGGACGACCAAACTCATTTGAGAAATTGGCTGAGCCTAATGGGGCTTCGGTCATAATCTCAAGACTGGTTGCCATACGATCCGGCGTACCATAATCCTGCGTACTTAATTGACCTGACTGCTCCCATTTTTCTGCAAGCTCTGGGATATGCAGATGTGACACATGAAAGCCCGTTAAACCGGCTTTTGGCTTACCGCCACGACCGGTTGCGCCTTCATCACGAATCTCACCGCCCGCACCTGTCGCTGCACCTGCATACGGCGCGATAGCAGTTGGATGGTTATGCGTTTCGACTTTCATTAAGATATCGATTTCTTCTTGATGGAAATCGTAAGGATGGGCTGAATTGGCATCTATTGCATCAGTAGGAATTGGGTAAAAACGTAAGCCTTCAGACCCTGCCATTACCGCAGCATTGTCTTTATAGGCAGATAAGATGCCTTGTGGATTGGCTTTATAAGTATTCTTAATCATTTGGAACAATGATTTTGGCTGTACTGCGCCATCAACTGTCCATTCAGCATTGAAAATCTTATGACGGCAATGCTCTGAGTTTGCTTGGGCAAACATCATCAACTCAACGTCGGTTGGATTACGCTTTAGCTCATTGACATACGCATTCATCAAATAGTTAATATCTTCGCTCGATAGCGCAAAACCAAATTCTGTATTGGCTGCTTCAAGCGCCGACTGACCTTGTCCAATCACATCGATATGATTGAGCGATGCTGGTTGCTGATCGTCAAATAATTTATTTACGTCATTTAAATCATAAACCAAGCTTTGGGTCATACGGTCAAATAATAATTGCTCAGCCTCTACTGGCAGTTTCTCGCCTGCTTCGCCATCGACAGTTAGCGTATAAACGATAACGCGCTCAACACGATTGATCGCAATTTCACAGTTATTAAAAATATCGGTCGCTTTACTTGCCCATGGCGATATGGTGCCAAAACGTGGGCCAACGATGACTTGTAACTGATTGCTTTTTGGCGCGGCAAGGACAGTGGCACTGTCGACTGCAAGTAAGTCTAGCGCTTTTTTATGCTCATCACCGGAAAGTTCTCGTGATAACACATACACTTGCTGGGTATGAATTTGGCTGACATTTAGCTCGGTTTTTTGCTGAAACTGACTGATGAGTTGCTGCGTCTGAAAATCGGTAAGAAACGGTTGTCCGGCGATGGTCATCATAAAGGCATATTCCATAGGATATAGGCAATAACAGGCATCTTTGCCATGCTAAGTAAATGTTTCGCGTATTATAACAAGAAGCCCTGTAATAAGCAGGTCAAAACCAAGATAAATTGCGCAAGTGCTTAGATATAGATTTGGCAAACCGTTACCAAACAGCTAGGGCTAAATAACTGTGCTGACTTCGTCTTAGCCTTGTCCTTTTAGCTTCTGTATTGCGCTTCTAACTTTACACATAAGCCTTTCATCATAGAAAGCTTATGCGTTTAAGGTCACAATTTTTACTCAATCCTTATAGTCCTTACAAACACTCACATCGCATTACTGGCAACCTATATAAATAACCTACCAGTAATCGTTATTCTAGGTACCAGTTATTAACGAGGGCTAGCAAGCTAATTGCTTAACCGTCTAAACTGAATATTTAATAAGATAAAAATTTAATCAATAACAATAATCCATTAACAAAAAACCAATCACTATAATGAAAAAGGACAATCACCATGAGTAACCAAGAGCATATTGCTAAAATTCAAGACGTTATTAAAGATGTGAAGTTCGCCATGATGAGTACCACCAATAAAAAAGGCGATATTCATGCTTGGCCTATGACCACCAATGAGGTCAATCTCGATAAGAAAGAAATTTGGTTTATTGGTGATAAATCCTCAGATGTGGTTAAAGATATTCAAGATGACGCTAGAATTGGTCTAACGTATGCTACTCAAGACGAAAAAAATTATGTCTCTATCAGTGGTAATGCAGAACTTATTTCAGATAAAGACAAGCTAGACGAGTTATGGTCACCTGTCTATAACGCTTTTTTTGCCGATGGCAAAGAAGATAAAAACGTGCAGTTGATTAAAGTCGTGCCTCATGGTGCAGAGTGCTGGTTAAGCGGTAGTACCGTGGTAAATATGTTTAAAATGGCAGCAGCAGCCCTACAAGAAGGTAAAACGGCTGAAGATATGGGCGAAACATTTTCTGTCTCTTTATAGGCTATTAGTAGCGCACTGAAGGTAAATAAAAAGAAGATAAACAAAAACGCCAGTAGCGATATGCTTACTGGCTTTTTTTATCGCTTAACTCTTTCCTATATTTCTATAAATTCCTTCATATTTTCAATAGCATAAAAGCTTACAAAGCGTCACAGCCCATTACAGAGCACCTATATAGTTTTATTAGGCAACTTCATTATATTAACAACTGATTCTACATTTATTGAGTCATTCGCTAAGATTTATGAACGACGTATTATTTTACTAAAGCATAAATTCCTGACGACTTTTAAAGCCAAAATTTTTAACTTAACATTTCAATAGTAAAGGACAACTATCATGAATAAACAAGCGCAAATGGACACCATCCAAGCGATGGTAAAAGATATTAAATACACCATGATGACCACGCGCAATGGCGAAAATCATCTGCACTCTTGCCCGATGAATACCACCGAGACCAGTATTGGCGCTAAAGAGATTTGGTTTATTGGTCATAAGCCTTCTGAGACCGTTGATAATATTAAACAAAATCCAGAAGTGAATTTGGCTTATGTCACTCAAGAATCTGATAAGTATTTATCTATTTCTGGTAGCGCTGAATTGGTTGAAGATGAAGAAAAGCTCAATGAGCTTTGGTCGGTCATGTATAACGCTTATTTTGAACAAGGCAAGGAAGATCCAAGCGTGCAACTTATCAAAGTAGTGCCACATGGTGCGGAATACTGGGCCAATGGCAATGCGATTACTAGTGCTGTCAAAATGGCAGCAGCGGCTTTGACTGATAATGCAGTTGAAAAAAGCTTAGGTGATAACTTTTCTATCAAGCTGTAATAACTTAATAATGAGTAGAAGTAAAATAAGTAATCACGAATACAAATAATAAAAACGCCAGTCGCTTATCACGATTGGCGTTTTTTATAATTCATTTAATCATGCATCAATCAGGCATGATCGATAATTATTGTGGCGGCTTTGCATATGCATTATCTGCTGGAAATGCCTTTGGCGATTTTGATTTTGGCTCAGGTCGTTTAGGCTTAGTAGGATCGTAAAGCTCATAAATGACGGTGCCAATTACTCCGGTATTTTCTATAGAACCGCTATCGGTATTAGCGGCATAAGCATTGTCTGGTTTGCTGAAAATAAAGGAGGCAACCGCACTGTCACTTTTTCGGAAGCCCTCAATGACCAACTCATCATGGGGTCTTAACACGTAACCACCATCATAACGACTCGCCGTACTGCCATCAACAACATTTAAGCCATCGACACTGGCGACGATTTCGTAAGTATTGGCGCTATTATTATGATATACCAACCGATAGGCTTGACCGGCCCTACCTTGCAGATAGTAATGACTACCATCACGATAAAGCGGTAATTTACCATTATCACTAGCCGCTGAAAATTCAACTTTTCCAGCTAGCAACGACATACTATTGACCGACCGCCCCTTATAACTTTTGTCCGCATAAGCAACTTGCATTTGCGCAATAGGCTCGTCACTGACGCGACGTAGATCGACGGTGGTCACTGACGAGTCTACATCATCACCCCACTGCGTTCCCAAACGTTCTGATTCAGCGGCGTCCTGCATCGCCTCTGCTTGTACTGAATTGGCTTGCCTGTCTGCTGAACGGTCTTGTGACTCCGCTTGCGTATTTTCTTGTGCGCCATCGGCACTTTCTTTTTGCATGCTTGGCGATGATGAACAACCCGCTAATAATACAAATAATAAAACGGCGCTGAACGACAGCTCTTTGTTTAGCTTCATAAGGTATTCCTCACCTAGTTTATTATTTCCATATATTGACGCGCCTATTTTGGCTCTCATTAACTATTTTTAGTATATCTTAACGATACAAACAATCAAGATTTAAAATAGTTATAGCAAAGCTTTAAAGGCCATATCAAGGACAAAAAAAATACCAGTAGCTTGATACTATTGGTATTTTTTATCTTTCATTAGCTATTTATGAGCATATCTTTACAGCGGTGAGCAAGCTAGCCACTTTGCTTTAAATAAGGCCAAGCCGCTCTTAGGTAAATCATCATTGACCACAAGGTTAAAATCACTGCCGCCACCATCAATACATACCCTATCATCTCAAGCGATTGCCAGTTTAATAATAAAACCGTAATAGCAATCATCTGAAAAGTAGTTTTGAGCTTGCCCACATAAGACACTGCCACACTGGTACTTTTACCGAGCTCTGCCATCCATTCACGTAATGCCGATACCGCAATTTCACGCGAGATAATCACAATCGCGGCAATCGCCATAATGATATTAGGATGCCACTGTACCAAGATAATCAGAGCAGCTGCCACCATCAACTTATCAGCGACGGGGTCTAAAAAACGACCAAAAGCAGATACAACGTTGAGTTTACGGGCAAAATAGCCATCAAGCCAATCGGTAATTGCGGCCAAGATAAACACGCCCGTCAGTAACAAGTGACGCAATAGGCTATCGCTAAAATCACTCATACCTACCCGCGCAATCACGTTATCCGAAATCGCTGGCATACCAATCCCCATGGCAGGCGGCCAATAAGCAATCGCTACAAATAGCGGAATCATTAAAATACGCGCAATCGTTAGATTATTGGGCAGATTAAAAATGCTTTTTTCATTTTGCGCCGGTAGCGGTTTTTCTTCTGGCGTGTGCAGCTGTGTACTCTCGGTCATGGCAAACCCAGTTGATAGTGAACGATAAGAATGTGGCTAGCTTAGCATTTTTCGGTCATGGCGTCATGCCATCTGTGTAGGTTGGTTCTTGCTGTAATAAAGCATCGGTTATTTTAACCGGTAAATGGTTATAAAAATCTTGTTATTCTACTCATTATTTAAGGTCAAAGTTAGCGTCAAGCTGCTTATCGACTTCCCCAAACGTAATGACATGTAAGCAAACTAGGTAAATTACTAAATTTCGGTTATGATGAAAAAGTAAAAATACAGTTGTACACTGAAATTTGTAAGCAGATGTAAGAATTTCTTGAAATAGTGGATTCTGACATCATCTTTATATTAACAATAATAAATCTTGCTCAATTTATTTGTGACTTGTATGCATTAATAGCAGTTCAGTCGCATGATAAGTTTTCCTCAGCCCACGACCCCTCCTTCGTGGGCTCTTTTTTTGCCTGTAAAGAATTGATTTATATAAATTTGATGGTTCTATATATTGCATTGACCACCAATTTGGCCAGCATCTGCTCGAAATTTTAATTCTACTTTTATAATTTTCGCTGATACTGTGACTCATAGGTAGCAATTGCCTACTTAGCAATAAATTTTTACTAGCGGCCTTATCACTTAATGCATAACGCCGAACCTAACTGAATAACATCATTGATATTAGCATCAAGTTGCTGAATATTCTGAATATCTAAAGATTGCCAGCCTAGATTATTTTTATCTGAATATAGCTGAGCCGTATTGTTGAGAGAATACGTTTTACCCTCAGAGCTATTAAATGATATTGCCTTGTCACTACCAGCGTTATCACATCTTATGACACCTGTATCCGAAGTAAATGGCCACTCACCTTGAAAAGTCTGTTTATCTATATATCGCTCATTCATATATGGATCTGATATAGCACCCACATTGTTAATAATGATCGCTAACACTAAGATAACGAATACAGCAGTGACTGCCAACGCTATAAGTATGCGAGATTTAAGCTTTGCCATGAACTGCTCCGGTTAATATATTTTTTTATCTATATTCATAATATGACAAGCTTTTGAATACTATCAGATGATGAAAATTGTCGCACGATAATAGTTGTCGCATGATAAAACTATCGAACATTAGAGCTTATCTTTTGATTTAAACGGCTCTGAAAACTGCAAAATCAAAAAGCCTACAAAGGACAAAATAATAGCAATCTCATAGCGACCGTAGGCTAACTAATGAGTGCGCGCAAATCCTTGCGACCGTTTGTGTTGCCACCTGATAGCAGCTTTCTATATTGCCTTGCCCGCACCAGTCGCCGCTGACAATCCATTGCTGCTCGTTATCGACCAATATTCCTAATGGCTCTTTATTAAAAGCTATATTAGTAGAAGCTGTATTAGACACCTTTACAGTCGCAGCATAACGCCAGCGATGACAATCAATTTGGCTCGGCGTGCTTTTCTCATTCCAATTCAAAGCTTGCTTGGCTGCTTTCAATAACTGCGCCTTTATCGTATCGATATCGGCATCGACGTGCTGCTCTGACCAATCATTGCACGCATGAATAGTAATACTGGGTAATAGCTCATCATGGGCAGGCTTTTGCTGCTCGATAAAGATTCTATCAAGTATAGAATCCTGCACATACGCCACATCCCATACCATTTCCTGATACTTTAATGATTCAGGCAATGGCTGCTTATCATCCCAGCCAAGCATCAAGGTATAGCAGGCCTGCATTTGTGGCTCAGTGATTTTTGCTAATTCAGAAAAACCACTATTTGCCATCAGTTCTACAGCTTGAGCATTTGGCGCGGTACAAATGACCCAATCAAAACTGCCAAGACTGTTGCCGTCTTCATCAAACAGTTCAGTTTTCTGACTGGTTTTTTTGCTGACTTTATTAGCGAGAGTTTGCTTATGTTCTGCCAAAGCCACGACGCGGGTTTTAAATTCGATGGTCGTATACTGTAACTCATCGGCTAATGCTCGCCCCCAACTGGTCATTTTCGGTGTACTGATATAGCGCGCCTGAACCCTGCTCCATTGCTCTTTAGCTTGAATATCAGCTGTCTGATTATTCGCATCTATTGGCGTTAAGCTCACTACTTGCGCGCACCAAGGCTGTAGCAAACCTGTCTGTAACCAAGGCTTAATAAACTGCTGAAAGCTTGTACTCTTGGCGGTAAAAAACTGTGCACCAAATGCCCATTGCCAGTTTTTATTAGTGTGGCTATCGGTGCGATAACGAGTCGCCAAACGACCGACGCTGCGAGATTTTTCAAAAATGGTAATTTCTGGTATTAAGGCTTTGTCATTAACTTGCTGGTCATTAACTTGCTGGTCATTAATTTGCTGGTCATTCATTTGGCTAAAAGCACGCTCTAATAAGGTTGCGGTAAATAAGCCCGTTAAGCCGCCACCAATAATGGCAATTTTCGGCGATGATGTCTGAGCAAGCGGCAAAGAAGAGTCGGGCATAATGACAGTAAACCTTATAAAGTAGGGAGCAAAATATAGTAGATTCAATGTAAAAAAACACCGTGCTGCTGGGATGAGTTTTTCGAAGCCTCTGGAGTGCTAAGAGCACAGCAAGCGAGGAAAATCTATACCAGCAGAAGATTGTTTTGAACGTGGCTCTTTTATCTTGAACTGACTATAGAAACCATAGAAGCTGGAGCCATAAAAACAGCATAGCTATATTAAATATATTGAACCTTTAAAGCCGGTCAATATCAATAACGTCTACGTAAAAGAGCCATGCTATTTTTGCTAACATGGCTCTTTATTGTTTCACTTACATTTATAAAAGCTTATTTATAAGCCTAAGTATTGGCGCTAAAAAATCACTTTTGACGATTTTATCTATCGATAGTTATTCGATATCTATTAGATAGCTATCTAATAGCTACTATCAGTCTCCGCGTTCAGCTTTCACCACATCAACTAGCTCATTGATAACGGCGCTATCAGCAAGGGTCGATAAATCACCCAGTCCAACATATTGCCCTGCTGCAAGATTGCGCAAGATACGGCGCATGATTTTCCCAGATCGCGTCTTGGGTAGCACATTGACCATATAGATAGCATCTAAATTGGCAATCGGACCAATCTCCATACGCACATGGCGGTTCAGCTCTGATTTTAGGGATTCGGTGGCAGTTTCGCCCGATTTTAGGATAATAAAGGCGCAAATACCCATACCACGAATGTCGTGCGGCATACCAACGATAGCCGCCTCAGCGGTCGCCGGATGCGCCACTACCGCACTTTCAATCTCTGCAGTGCCCAATCGATGTCCTGAGACATTGAGCACGTCATCTACCCGTCCGGTAATCCAATAATGCCCATCTTCGTCACGCTGCGCGCCATCACCCGTAAAGTAGTAGCCCGGATATTCTGTAAAATAGGTTTTTAAAAAGCGCTCATGATCATTATAGATAGTACGCATCTGCCCCGGCCAACCGCCGCTAATCGCAAGGTTGCCTTCCGCCGAGCCTTCGAGTATCTCGCCATCACCGTCAACGACGACGGGTACAATACCGTACAAGGGATTCATCGCCGCGCCCGGTTTCATATCTACCGTGCCCGGTATCGGTGCCAATAAAATACCGCCGGTTTCCGTCTGCCACCAAGTATCGACAATCGGACATTTACCGCCGCCGACGACATGATAGTACCAATCCCACGCTTCCGGATTAATCGGCTCACCAACGGTGCCGAGCAAGCGCAAACTTGAACGATTCGACTCACGGACAAAGGTGTCGCCTTCTTTCATCATGGCGCGAATCGCCGTCGGTGCCGTGTACAAGACCGTGACTTGGTGTTTATCAATAATATGACCGATACGCGCCCACGTTGGATATTCTGGTACGCCTTCAAACATAACGGTCGTCGTGCCATTGGCAAGCGGCGCGTAAGTAGCATAGGTATGACCCGTCACCCAGCCGACATCCGCGGTACACCAGTAGACATCGTCTTCTTTAATATCAAACACATCACGGAAGGTAGAAAGCGCATAAGTGATATAACCGCCGGTGGTATGCAACACGCCTTTGGGCTTGCCCGTTGAGCCTGAGGTATATAACAAAAACAGTGGGTCTTCGGCATTCATCACTTCAGGTTCGCAATGCTTTGACTCACCATCGACCAAACTGTGATACCAAACATCGCGGCGACCACTCATTGGTACAGAATTGCCCGTACGATGCACAACAATGACGTTGGTCACACTATCAGTGCCATCCATATCCAAAGCGCGGTCGACACTGGCTTTGAGCGGCGTGCGCTTATTACCGCGGATACCTTCGTCAGCGGTAATGACCAGTTTAGATTGACTGTCAATGATACGGTTACCCAAACTTTCAGCAGAAAAGCCGCCAAACACCACCGAATGCACCGCCCCAATGCGGGTACACGCCAGCATTGCCACCATCGCTTCTGGTATCATAGGCATATATAAGGTGACGCGATCGCCCTTTTTCACCCCAAGTTTGCGCATGGCATTACCTAGGCGACAAACCGCTTCATGCAGCTCTTTAAATGAGATGATTTTATGCAGTGACGGATGGTCACCTTCCCAAATAATCGCCGGTTTATAGGGGTTATTTTTAACATGGCGGTCAAGGCAGTTGACTGAAATGTTCAGCTCACCATCTTCATACCATTTGATATGAAAATCTTCTAAGTCATAATTAACATTGCTAATTTTGGTGGGCTTTTTTATCCAATCAATCAGCTCGGCACGCTTCGCCCAAAAGGCATCGTTTGCCTCAGGTGACGCAATGGATTGTTGGTATTCTTTAGTGTATTGTTCGGCGGTGGTATTGGCAGCGGCGACAAATTCAGCCGTGAGAGGAAATGATTTCTGAGTCATCGTAGTCATCCTTTTCTAATTATTATGACCGGTAGCGGCTTTCATGAAGCGACTGACGTCGAACGCCAGTCATCAAACAACAATCGCTGCTACAGGTGATAAGCGTCATCTTCCATAATGTGACACCTAAGGATAGTTTGACAAATAAGCGCGAGGGTTGCAAGACATCAACCGCGAATCACAACAATTCCGCTGCACAGCTGTATACTTGATAAAGCATCATATATCTTGATGAATCGATTGATTATTCAATAATATTCTCTATACCTGCATTTTTAGAATCTTTGGCAGTTTTAGATGGATAGAAAATATTTCATCGCCTTATTTAATCCTTGTAAGCTGAAAGAAAACATGGACAATGGCTACCTTAAAGATCGGCTTAAAAATAGCGGCAAGCTATATTTAGTAGCCTGCTATTTTTTTGCCTCAAAACCTACTATTTATTTTATTACTAATTTTATTGTTAATGTTATAGCTACCTTTTATTTTAACCTTTACAACCTCTCGCTTTTTGGAACATATCGTCATGGAAAATACCCGCAATGCACCATCACACAATCACTATGATGTCATCGTCATCGGCGCTGGTGCGTCAGGGTTATATTGTGCGCTCACCGCTGGTCGCCGTGGTCGCCGCGTCTTGGTGCTCGACCATGCCAATAAAGCCGGTAAAAAAATCCTCATGTCAGGTGGCGGAC
This sequence comes from Psychrobacter immobilis, assembly GCF_904846285.1. GTDB lineage: Bacteria > Pseudomonadota > Gammaproteobacteria > Pseudomonadales > Moraxellaceae > Psychrobacter > Psychrobacter immobilis_D. The sequence goes on from NZ_CAJHAD010000015.1 coordinate 14,828, forward strand.
GCTGCAACTTTACCAATTACTTCGTCGAGCCTGAGCATTTTATCGGTAGCAATGCGCATTTTTGTAAATCCGCGCTGAGCCGTTATCCGAGTTGGGAATTCATCGGCATGGTTGAGCAGCATAAAATCCCTTACCATGAGCGCGAGCACGGGCAGCTATTTTGTGATGATTCGGCGCAAGATATTTTAACCATGCTCCTTGATGAATGCGCTGCCGTGGGTGTGCAAGTCAGACTCAATACCCAAGTCGACAGCGTGCAAGCACTCGAAAACGATAAAAAATCCCGCTTTCAACTATCAACAACCAAAGCGCTCAGTAAAAAAGAAAAACAAGAGAGAAAAGACAGCGACAATCAAAGCAAGCTGCCGCAAACCAGCTATCGCTGTGAATCGCTCGTGGTAGCGACGGGCGGCTTATCGATTCCGACACTCGGCGCGAGCGGATTTGGTTACGAGCTTGCGCAACAGTTCGGCCATACATTGGTCACAACCGATGCCAGTCTTGTTCCTTTTACGTTTACTGATAAAACCGGTGAGCTGATTCGTACGCTTGCCGGTATCAGTCTGCCGGTGATTGCCAGTAATGAACGCATCTCCTTTAAGCTACCGCTGCTCTTCACCCATCGCGGCCTATCTGGTCCGGCTATGCTACAACTGTCCAACTATTGGCATGTTGGCGAAACCATCAGCATCAATTTGCTGCCTGATATAGATATGACGGCACTTTTACTTGCTCATAAAAAATCACACCCACGCCAGCTTATCCGGACGGTTTTGGCAGACAATACCGACAATGCTTTACCAAAAAAACTGCTGGCAGCGCTACAAACCCATCTATGGGACGATATCAAAGATACCGAGCTTGCCAATATTAAAGATGAGCGCTTGATAGAGCTTGGCGCAACGCTCAATGGCTGGCAACTAAAACCGTCTGGCACCGAAGGCTATCGAACCGCTGAAGTCACACGCGGTGGTATCACAACCGATGAGGTATCGTCAAAGACCATGCAAAGCAAACATCAAGACGGGCTATATTTTATCGGCGAAGTGCTCGATGTCACAGGTTGGCTTGGCGGCTACAACTTTCAATGGGCGTGGGCCAGTGGTTTTGTTTGCGGTGAAGTGATTTAATATTAAGGCATGCTATTAATGTAAATTCTAGCCATTCAAAGGCTATTTATCAAAAAGCAGGTTGTTTAAATAGGATAGAAACCGCTAAATACTTGATAATTATAAATATAATTATTATATAAATCGGTATAGATTTAGAATTACTTAATAGTTGCCTGTCGTTATTATTGAAGAGTTATTATTTAATAATTAGCGTTTAAAGAATGATGATGAAATAAATAAGTATTCTTTAATACAGTTAGGTTTACGAGGTGCTCAATGCGTTCTATCCAACATATTCATAGCGATAAAGCGCCGCATTGGGTCGGCGATGGTTTTTATGTCAAAACCTTGATCAATCATCAAGGATAATAATGCTGATTTTAATCATTATCATACCGATCCGTTTTTATTATTAGACTATGGTCAACCGACCAACTTTGCCCCAAACCCAAACTATAAGACGCAGCCGCACGGCATTGGGCAGCATCCGCATAAGGGTTTTGAGACGGTAACGATTGCTTACGCCGGCGAGATTAGCCATGCGGATTCGGCCGGTGGTTATGGCGTCATTCAAGAAGGCGGTGTGAAGTGGATGACCGCAGGGCGCGGCATCAAGCACGAAGAATTCCACTTGCCCGACTTTAGTCAGCGTGGCGGTCATTTTAGCATGGTGCAATTATGGGTCAATTTGCCAAGTGCCCATAAGCTGACTGAGCCTAAATATCAAACGCTGAAACGTGATGACTTACCTATTGTTAATTTAACGGACAATAAAGACGAAAATTCGATAGGTAAAGCAGCGATTATTGCTGGCGAATGGGAAGACACCGCGGGCGCGGCAAGTACTTTTACGCCTATCAATTTATGGGATATCGCCTTGCATAGCGCTGGCTCAACGACGCTGCAAGTACCAAACAGCCATAATGTCATGATATTGGTGCAAGAAGGCGCGTTACTGATTAATGATACGACAGTGAGTGCAGGCAGTCTGATTCAGTTTGCCACGCCGACTAGTACTGCTATTGATTCTGTCAATGAACAAGCAGCAACGCAGATAAGCAATAGTATTGAGCTAACATGTTCTAAGCTATCAGCTCCTAAGCTATCTGATGACGAGCAAGCTCCAAGCACTGTTAAATTGCTACTATTGAGTGGTGAACCTATCGGTGAGCCAGTAGCAGGCTATGGCCCCTTTGTAATGAATACCCAAGAGGAACTGCGCCAAACCTTTCGTGATTATCAAACCGGTAACTTTGGCAAATAGCTAAAATTTACCCATTAAAAAAGCCACCTTGCTGATTATCGCAGGGTGGCTTTTTTGATTCATTCTCACTTTATTATAATCGATAAAGCCAGTTGAATGATTTATCCAATAAACACTTAAGCTTGGTTTAAAAACGGATAATCGGTATAGCCTTCTGTACCGCCGCCATAAAAGCTTTGTGGATGTTGCTCATTAAGCGGCGCGCCTTCGCGGATACGCTCCGCTAAGTCAGGATTGGCAATATAGTCACGACCAAAAGCAACCGCATCGATATAGCCATCCTTGATATTTTTCTCTGCTTTTTCAGCGGTATAGCCACCCGCAGCAATAATCATTTGCCCAAAAGCATCACGAACACGCTGACGGAATTCGGTGCTATAAGGCGTACCACCTGCCCAGTCGGGCTCAGAGAGATGCAGATACATCAGCCCGCGCTTATTAATCTGCTCAATCAGCCAGATATTTTCGTCTTCATTGTAGCCCGCTTCGACATTATTAAACGTACCAAGCGGTGACACGCGAATACCGATATGGTCAGCATCCCACGCAGCGACGCAAGCATCGATGACATCAAGAGTCAAACGCGCACGATTCTCGCGGCTACCGCCATACTCATCATCACGCTGGTTGGTTTGCTCAACCCAAAACTGATGTAGCAGATAACCATGCGCGCCATGAATCTCTACGCCATCAAAACCTGCTTCTTTGGCGTTTTTGGTCGCAAGCCCAAAGTCAGCGATGACTTGCTGCACTTCCTCAAGCGTGGCTGGACGCGGGGTCGTAGACTCAACGCGAATCGCTTGGTTATTAATATCACGTAATGTTGTGCGCACGCCCACATGAACGTCAGACGCTGAAATAGGCGCTTTACCATCAGGTTGGACGCTTTCGTGTGAGACCAAACCCGTGTGCCATAGCTGGACGACAATCTTACCGCCTTTGGCATGGACATTATCAACGATGGTTTTCCATGCGGTTGTCTGGTCTTCGGTATGGATACCGGGCGCGCCCGCATAGCCTTTGGCCTGAAAAGACACCTGCGTCGCTTCGGTAATGACCAATCCAGAACCAGCACGCTGCGAGTAATATTCTCCAGCAAGTACAGTCGGCACATCACCCGGCTCGACAGAGCGCAGGCGGGTTAACGGTGCCATGATGATGCGATTTTTTAGAGTTTGAGTGCCCATTTTGACGGGTTCGAATAAGTTATCGTGTGCCATGAGATGCCTTGTTTGTTGTTATAAGAATACGGTGTTAAGAGCCATTAAGCATTGATAAACAGCGTTTGTCATTGTCACTTATCATTATTAAGCGGTCTATTTATCAGCCGTGTTCTTTATAGGGGGTAGAGAGGATGATTCCAAGTAACACTTACAAACAAAAACACCGACGCAAGTATATTTTCAATGTTTTAAACGCTATTATTTATGTGACCTTATAAGGGTATTAAGATAATAAAAGCAGTGAAAATTTTATTAAATGTTACATGCACCACCCATGCATCTTTTGCCAAATTTTTAAATAACTGTCACTTTTATTAGTATTTATTTTTATCATTTACTTAAGGGATAGAGTCCATGCAAAAAACCATATTATCGCTGGCAATAGGGCTAAGTTTCCTCTTAGGTATGAGCGCCTGCCAACCTAAATCAGATACGTCATCTGAATCAAGTGAGGCAAAGAACATAGAACAAATCAATAAGCTAACGCCCTTAGAAAAGTCAGCAGCCAAAACGACTACCGCAACAGACTCAGCGCTAAATGCAAAAACCTGCTTAGCGCTTAGTGACGCCATGAAAAAAGTGGATAACACCAGTAAGATTGAAGCTATTTATGCCATTCAAAAACAATTAAAAGCCTGTTTGCCAACGGCTAGTAATGCCGAAGTATTGAATTTACTAAAAAACTATCAAGCGATGTATGAGCGTTTTTTATTGGATGAAAGCGATCTTAATAATTCAGAATTTGACCAAGATTTTTTTGACGTCATGAATGCCTTAGAGCAAGGCGAAGAAGTAGCGGAAGAAAAGCTACAAAAAATGAGTTCGCGCACACGCTACCTTATTGGTCTTATCCAAAATGATGCCGATGTTAGAGTGTATAATTTAGGCGAAGGTTACTATGCCTTTAGTCATGATTTGAAAGCTATGGCAGACATCTTTACCCCTTATCTACGTCCTGACCAAAAAGCATTCATTCAGCGGATGGCAAAGGATAATCAAGATATCTTTTGGAGCGATGCCGCCATTACTACCTCTTTTAAAGAGTTGGTTGAGCGTGCGGTGTTTTGGGAAGATTATATAACGCGTTATCCAAATGGCTACGCGGTGAAAGATGCCAAGATTTTATTGGACTTATACCGCTATTCTTTATTCTTTGGCTCAGACAATACTGGATGGACGGATGATGCCATTCATGAGTTTATTGAACCAGAGTATAAGCAGACGATGGTTGCACTCACCAAACGTCCCAATAGTATCTTGGCAAAGGATGCAACAAACTATCTTAACTTTATGGCGTTATCCGATAGCGAGCGTCAAGAGCTTTATCCAGTGCCTAGCACTAACGAAGATGGCTATGAGATGGATGACTGGACAAGGATACATGAGCAATTAAATCAAGCCATGCAGATACCTCCTATTTGGAAAATCGGCAGCAGCAATCGAGAATGCTTAAATGGGTTGTTTTGCCAAACCGAAAGCGTTGATTAATAAAGCGCTTTTCAAGCAGTAAAAAAAAGCACCTACTTTTTAAAGTAAGTGCTTTTTTCTACTTTCTATCAGCGCTAATATGAGCTATTTTTAATAAATAATCTCAGTCAACTCTTAAAAATGATAACCAAGTTTCATGCCAAGCGCATAGCCTGTTCCATCGTCGATATTGGCTACGCGACCATCAACCTTGGTATCGACTGGACCGCCTTCAAACCACATATACTGACCGCCCGCAGAAACACTAAGCTGCTCGGTCAATTTATATTGCGCGCTTAATCCTAAGCTTTTGATAGAGTCATAAGGCCCTAGTAGACTGAGCGGCGCACCAGTACCGTGGTCATAGCCCAAGCGTACTTCGCCTGAAACTTTTGGATTAAACTGCTTACCCAATGCCACCTCAACCGAATAACCGTCTTTTTTATAAGCAGCTAAGGGCTCTTGTGTTGATAATGTCGCTAAAGGCGGGGCAACATTAAAATTACTCCAATCTACCCAGCGCGCGTTGATCATTCCTAATAACTGATACTTTTCACTTAGGCCCGTTTGAAAGTCTAAATTGACCGACTGCGGCATTTTCACTTCGGTCTTGCCCGCTAGCGGTAAGGCAACTTCGTCAGTAGCTGGTCCCGGTGTTACCCCATCACCACCAGCGATAGGTGGTAAAATAACTTGCAGGTTTTCTACCCCAGATACCTGATATTTGGCAGGCGCGCGATAGGTTAATGATGCACGCAAGGCAATCTCTGGCTTTTCATACGCCATCCCAATGACAGGCACTAGCGTATTTTCGTTTTCAAAGTCTAACGTATAATAGGTCGGCGCTGTCGCTACAGGATTGATAGCCGTCTCGTTAATAGCGCCCAAAGTTGCGGCTTCAGTTGGCGTAATCGTGCCGTTATTTTGTTTATTAACCAAATCATAATAAGCCTCAGTGGTTGGTATACCAAAAAGCGCCCCTGCTTGATCGATCACTTGAGAGACAGCGGTAGTCAAACCTACTGGCTGCGCGCCAGTAATATTTCCTTTTAACGTTTGGTACTCAAGACCACCATATAGCCACACATTATTGCCAATCTTACCACCGCCTAAAAGCGTGATGCCATTTGTCTCTACTCGCGCCTCAGTGGTGCCCATGCTATTGTTAAAAATGCTCCCTGCTGCATATTCGGTATCGACACCAAAGGGTTTTTCGTAAATTACCGCCAATGCCGTATTGGCGGTTGGGGCGATTTTGATAGCGGCTCCGGGTAAATCAAAGTCATCCATCATGTCGCCGATTTTATTACCCGCGGCATCGGTGCCTTCGATTTTTGGATTAACATACGCATAAGATAGCTCGGCATAATTACCCGGCTCAAAAAAAGGCGCAACCGATTGTTTGCTGTATTCGATGCCAGCGGCATGCGCTGAGCTAATAGCGAGACTTAGCGCCGTCAAAGTACCGGCAGTGAGCAAATAGCGCGAAGAACGAGAAAGGGTAGTAGAATTCGTAAATCCTAAAAACAGCTGAGCGCTCATGACAATATCCTTTTGTCAGTTAAAAACACGACCAAACTATAAAATCATGCATACTTTTTATAGTGGGCTTTAATCCCTAGATTAAATAGCGAATGTCGACCTTTGTCAATATATCAGTAGCAACTTTATAGGATTCTCTGCTTGAATAGACGGGAACAAAGGTTAAGCTCTTGATATATGTCTAAATTTTTTCGCTAAAAATTTTAGTGCGTTACTTGTACTTATTTAGCAAATTAACCAACTTATTTATGAAAAACTGGCTTAATATCACATTTAACAATCCCTTCTCGATGGTCTCTTATTTTATTAAGCAGAGAAAAATATGATGTTAAAATCACTTTCCAGACTATGTTTAGCTGGTTCATTAGTTTTAGGTTTAAGCAGCTGTATCGTGACAGAAAAGCTCGATTACCAATTGATGCTACAAGAAGATGCAAAATGGATCGCCGATGAGCAACTTACCGACATCATTATCGCTGTCGGTAAGACCGCCGCGCCTATTCAAGGGGTTGAGCATGCTATTGTATTTGCAGGAGAAAAGCACAGCTATTTGGTACAGAGCGCCAATAGAGATCGTGAATTTATTGATATTTTAGACCAAGTGGATTTGGCTTATTTTTCTTTTAAGCCGATGCCGGCATTCAATGCACCCTATTTTAGAATAAGAATAGGCGAGCAAGGCTGCATCTCGGCACAAGGATGCATTGCTACCATATTATGGTTTGAAAAACCGACCCATCTACTAGTCGCCGATGAAACTGCTAAACTTGAAGGGTTTGATTTTACTTGTCATGATGGTTTTGCAGGTGGTATGACACGCTGTACAAAAAATCTGTGGCGCCTCCCTGTGACAGTGGCACCGGCGGTGAAAAACATCGATACGTTATCATATCGCTTGCGCCAACCGACCACGCTAAAGTTTTATCATTATCAACCAGACAAAGCATTAGCAGAAGAAAAAAGGCTGAAAGCACTGATGCCATTTGCCAAGGCGTTTGACATCATTACCTTTCCCATTCAATTTATTATGGTAGAAGGTGTTAAATAAGTGCCATTGATTAAAAGGTTGTTTATCAATTAGAAAAAAATCCATATCTTAGGATTTCAGCATCTTTTTGATAGACAACTCTAAAGACAAATACGTACCAAATAATATCACCACCGAGCCGATAATCGCTGGCGTGTCTAAAGCCTCACCAAGCAGCAGATAGCCTAAAATAATGGCAAAAATCGGAATGACTAAGGTAATACTGGTCGCGCGCATTGGACCGATACTTTTAATCAATTGATTCATAAAAATCAGCGCGATGGCGGTTGAAAAGACGCCAATACAAATCACTGACGTCCAAGCAGTGAGGCTAATGGTTTTGCCATAGGGAAACTCATACACCGCTATCGGCAGCATGATAATACTGGCGATGATAAGCGATCCTGCGGTAATCGCCACCGGCGAGACATCGTATAAATAGTTTCTGGTGATATTGGCGCCGACCGCATAACCAACACAGGCCAATAATGCGTAGCCCATCGGCAGTAACCCTGAGCCTGACTCAGCGCCCTGCCCGCTGCCGCCAAATAAGTTCTCACTCATCAAAATAATCACGCCGATAACGCCAATGATTAAGCCGATAATTTGTTTTTTTGACAGTCGGTCTTTAAAAAAGGTGCTGGCGATAAAACCGCTCATCATCGGTACGGACGCATTAAGCACCGCCAACACCCCAGCATTGACCGAGCGCGCTGAAAAGGCAAACAGGATAAAAGGGATAGCGGCAGAAAATAGTCCGACTAGGGTCAGTACTTTCCAGTTATCACGTATGCCTGCTCTGTTTTTTGAGCTGATTAAGACAAAAACCAGCATCACTAAACCGGCAAATACCACACGCAAACTGGCAAACGCTAACGAGCCAAATTCCGGCACGCCGATACGGTAAAAAATAAAAGACAGCGACCACATAAAGGACAGTGTCATAAAAATAATGAGGTCGCGGTTGGACATGGGTAAATCCTATCAAGCGTTAGACGTTAAAAAAACCACGATGATAACTGGTTAAACGCTTGAGAGCTGTTGTCTTTTTATACTGTTTGCAGATTTTTTTATAGCTTTACCTTATCCAAAATAAAATCAATATCTTTATCGCCGCGCCCTGATAGATTAACCAAAATCGTCTCATCCGCTGACATATCCTTGGCGATTTTCATCGTATAGGCAATGGCATGTGCTGACTCTAAAGCAGGAATGATACCCTCAAGGCGTGATAGCGCCATAAAGGCTTCTAAACATTCTGCATCAGTCGCTGATTCATACGTAGCCAGTTGCAAGTCTCGTAAATGCGAATGCTGTGGTCCAACGCCCGGATAATCTAGACCAGAGGCAATCGAATGTACCGGTGCTGGCTCACCTTTTTCATCGAGCAATACATAACACTTAAAGCCATGAATCTCGCCTTTGACGCCGAGCGACATCGTCGCCGCATGATTGGGCGTATCCAAACCTTCACCTGCGGGTTCGACGCCGATTTTTTGTACCTCTGCATCATCAAAAAAGCCGCTAAACATGCCGATAGCATTGGAGCCGCCGCCAACACAAGCGACCACCTTATTAGGCAGCTTACCCGTCGTCGCTAGAAACTGCGCCCGTGCTTCATGACCAACCACTGACTGAAAGTAGCTGACCATTTCAGGATATGGCGCAGGCCCCAATGCCGAGCCAATCGCAAACATGCTAGTATCAAGCTCATTCAAATAAGTCTCAAAAGCGCTATCGACCGCTTCTTTTAGCGTACCTGCACCGCGTGAGACTGGCACAATATTGGCACCCAAAATCTTCATCCGGCTGACGTTTGGATGTTCTTTTTTAATATCGACCACACCCATGTGAATCTCACACTCCAACCCCATCAAGGCCGCTGCCGTTGCCAATGCGACTCCGTGTTGCCCCGCGCCCGTCTCGGCAATGACCTTTTTTTTGCCTAATTTCTTGGCTAATAAAACTTCACCCAAACAGTGATTAATTTTGTGTGCGCCCGTATGGTTTAAATCCTCACGTTTAAAATAAATCTGCGCGCCGCCGCAATGCTGGGTCAAACGCTGCGCATGATAAATGGGACTTGGACGACCGACATAAGTCTCACGTAAGCGCTTCATCTCTTTGATAAAGTCGTCGTTTTTAACAATCTCACGAAAGCCTGTCTCAATCTCACTCATGGCTTTAGCAAGCTCTGGGTGAGCAATTTTGCCACCGAACTCACCATATAAACCCTCGCTATTTGGCAAGATAGATTGATGTAAACCGTAGCCAATGGCGGTATTTTGCGTTGTCATATAAAAGCCTTATTATTTTAAATGGAGTATTGATATCGGAGCTTTTGCCTAATTATTTAGCTTTTTTAAGGATAAGAATAATTGAATGTATTTGTGTTCTAGTACATTGAAACAAGATAATAAGCGAAATTACTTATTTGGTCAAGTTTACGCCTTACTATAGAAATAATTGGCTAAATCATTAACTAAATGCTGGCAAGAATAATCAGTAAATTAAAAGCGCTTTATATCTATAACTATTACAGCAATCGCGTGACTGAAATAATAACGCAACCTATGTTTGCTAATATAGCGCTCTTTCGCCTTGCCGCACCCTTGCGGTCAAAAACTAATATTATTTAACTCAGGCTTTTTTAGCTTAAATATCAAATTAGGACATACCATGCAACGACGCCAACTGATTAAAGCCATGGGTTTAAGCTTAGGTGCGATCAGCACCTCCGCTGCGGTAAGTGGCTGTCAAACGCTTGCCAAGCAACCAAAACTACCTAGTACAATCACCCAAGTGGGACACTTTCCTAATATTATCGTTGGTAGTGGTTATGGCGGCGCGGTATCAGCACTGCGGTTGAGCGAAAAAGGTCATAAAGTGCTGATTGTTGAGATGGGGATGCGCTGGGACAGAACACCCGAGCATGATACCTTTTGCAAAATGATTACTGCTGATAAACGCTCAAGCTGGTTTAGCAATATGCCAAACGCCCCTATCCCGATTCCGATACCTATCAGAAAATATCCTGGGGTTTTAGATTTAATCGAATATGACGACATGAAAGTCTTTGCTGGACGTGCTTACGGTGGCGGCTCTATCGTCAATGGTGCGATTGCCATTCAACCAAGACGTTCGCACTTTGAAGAAGTGTTTCCGTGGATTGATTCTAATGAGATGTACGACACTTATTTCCCACGCGCTATGAAAGAGCTAAAAGTCAGCCAAATTCCTGAGTCATTTTTTAATCAATCCGAGCACTACGAATTTACTCGTTCGGCTGAACGCCAAGCAGAAAAGGCGGGGATGAAAACCGAATTCTTTGGCAACAGCTACGATTTTGACTATATGCAAAAAGAAGCGCGCGGTGAAGTCTATGCTTCAGGACTGGGCGGTGAAGTCATCTATGGCAATAACGCTGGCAAGTATTCACTGGATTTAACTTACTTAAAAGACGCTGAAGCCACTGACAACGTCACGGTAAAAACCTTGCGCAAAGTAAATAGCATTCAAGCACTGGATAATGACCAACTGCGCTTAGAAGTTCATGTTGTTAATATGACGGGCGGCATCGATAAAATTGAGCATTATACTTGCGATAAGCTATTTTTAAATGCTGGCAGTACGGGCACTTCAGAGTTACTGCTTAAAAGCCAAGCTGAAGGGAAATTAAATAACTTAAACGAACATATCGGACAACATTGGGGACCCAACGGCAACATCATGACGGGTCGCAATTTCGTCCACGCCGCGGGCACTACCCAATCTACCATTCCGGTCAAAGGTATCAATATGTGGGATGGCGATAGAGACGGCTCGAAGTACAAAATCTTTGCCGAACTCGCCCCATTACCGCTAGGTCTTGAGACGTGGACGACGCTATATCTCGCCATCACAGACAATCCAGAACGCGGCAATTATTACTATGATAAAGCCACCAAAACCGTCAAGCTCAACTGGAAACGCGAGCAAAACGAGTACTCGGTAAATGCTGCTAAAGAGCTGATCGAAAAACTCGCCAAAGTAAATGGTGGATCGACTTCAAGTTTGCTGTTCACCAAAGGCTTCGGCGATAACTTCTGCTATCACCCGCTTGGCGGCTGCGTATTAGGCAAAGCAACGGATGAGTTTGGGCGCGTAAAAGGGCATGAAAATATCTATGTGCAAGATGGCGCGTTAATTCCCGGTAGCGCTGGCGTCAATCCGTATGTATTTATCACCGGACTTGCTGAGCGTAATATGGCGACTATTTTGAAGGAAGATTTTGAGTAGAGTTTTAGGATTTAGAGGTATGAAAAACGCTCTTGATGGGCGTTTTTTTGGATTTGAAGTTAGTTTAAATTTCTTAATAATAATGACTAGTTTTAAACGGTACACTATACAAATCATACCCATACCCATACCCATACCCATACCCATACCCATACCGAGCTAAAATCAATAACTAGTTAATATTTTACTTATCTGATTTTTTATTTTCATAAAGTTGTTATTCTCTATAACTCTCTCATCAAAATCCTCCCTCCAAATATAAAAATCTGAAAAACTACCGTTGCCACCATTCATCGACCCGTAGCTATAATAAATATCTCTAATTGTACTCTTGGCGTCTTCATTGGATGCTAATGAATAATCTATTTGATTCAATATTAAGTTAATACCTCTTATCCAATTGTCCTCATGCTCTTGAATTAGAACATCTCTCATTTGAATAAAAAGTTCGTTCAATCTTACTAATTTATCTAAGTCGCTCATGATAGACTTCTTGTGAATAATTAAAGTTTTGTAGATATTATATATGAAAGCCTACAACACATAATAAAAGAGGATAACTAATGAAACTGCGCATCTTAAAATCTGCCGTGACCAACCCTTGGTTTAACCTCGCGACCGAAGATTGGATATTTAATACGCTCAATCCCGACTCGCACACGCTATTCTTATGGCGCAATAGCGAGACCGTGGTCATTGGGCGCTCGCAAAACCCATGGGTAGAATGCAAAATCGATAAGATGGAAGCTGACGATGTATTTTTGGCGCGGCGTCAGAGTGGCGGTGGCGCAGTGTTTCATGATTTAGACAATACCAACTTTACCTTTTTGTCGCCCAAAGCCGACTACGACCAAGACGCGAACTTCACCATTATTATTAATGCGCTAAAAAAGTTAGGCATAGACGCGGATTTATCTGGCCGTAACGACATGCAAGTCGGTGATAAGAAAATATCAGGCAGCGCTTTTAAACATGCGGCGGATCGTAGCTTTCATCACGGGACATTACTCGTGAACGCCAATATGCAGAAGCTCGGCGATTATCTCAATCCGCATCCGCTTAAGCTCAAAGCAAAAGGCATTAAATCCGTCCGTGCGCGCGTCGCCAACTTGGTTGAGTTTAATGCAGACATCAATCACGAGACCTTATCCGAGGCGATTATCGAGGCGTTTTGTGAATACTATCGTGACACTGATTATGGCGACACTACGCCAGTCGAAGAATTGGATGAAGCCACGCTTGCAAAAGAGCCGTCATTAAACAAATACTATCAACAAATGGCAGATTGGGATTGGCGCTTTGGCAAAACCCCTGAATTCAGCCATCATATTGAGACGCGCTTTGATTGGGGCATTATTGATTTGCACCTTGATGTGAAGCAAGCAGTGATACGCGATGTTGTCATCTTCTCTGATGCGCTAAACGTTGAATTGATTGAGCTATTAAAAGACACGCTGACTGACATTAAATATAATAAAGTCGACATCAAAACCAACCTTGATGAATTAGGCAAAGCGCATGCGGATTTGGTGGCGCAGATTGATGATGTGTCTGAGTGGTTACGTAATGAGATGGAAGGTTAGATTTTGATATTCAACTAAAAACTGTAGATATACATTTTTCAGAAGGTTATAAATTATAAGGTATTTTTATGAAATATTTACACGCAATGATTAGAACCAATAAACTGAAAGAAACCCTTACCTTCTACTGCGATCTTATGGGTCTTAAACTGCTTAGAAAAAAGGATTCTGAAGCAGGACGATTTAGCCTGTATTTCTTAGCGACTCATGAAGGCGCGCCAGAGATTGAGCTGACTCATAACTGGGACGAGCAAGAATACACCAACGGCAATAACTTTGGGCATTTTGCTTTTAGAGTCGATAATATTTATGAGCAGTGTGAGATATTTATGGCAGCGGGTGTCGAGATATTGAGACCACCTAGAGATGGCTATATGGCTTTCGTCAAAGACCCTAACCATATCTCAATCGAGCTACTTCAAGACGGTGAGCGCTTAGCACCTATAGAACCATGGATTTCAATGGAAAATATTGGTACATGGTAGGCTGTAGAAAGCATTTCATGTACCGTTTTATAAGAAGATAAATATGTAAAATGCGTAAATGGATTTTCTGCAGCTTGTGTTGGTATATAGCAATATCTTTTTGACTATAAAAGCCATTCAACCGGCAGCCACCCTATCACTGTCAACACGATGCTACGCAGGATAGTAGATCCAGGCTCCAAAGTGCTCACCGATCCCGTATTAGAATTGATCCAGACCAGCTTTCCATCGCGCTGTTCAATGCGCCAAGCCAGTCCGTTTATTCCTTCATCGAATGCTTTGTGTACTTTTTGCGCCATCTGCTCACTGTTGATGAGCAAACCCATTTCGGTGTTTAATCTAGTAGACCGAGGGTCAAAGTTAAACGATCCCACAAAAATTCGCTCTCCATCAATCGCAAAGGTCTTTGAATGCAGGCTAGCGCCTGTCGATCCGAATGGCCCTAAACGGTTAGAGCGAGCATCAGGTGCCGCTTTGCTACGTAACTCAAAAAGCTCAACGCCACTCTCGAGCATGGCTTTGCGGCGCTTAGCATAACCGGCATGAACGGGCAGCACATCTGTTGCCTCCATCGAGTTGGTCAGCATGCGCACATCGACACCGCGCGACTCAAGCGTAGCAAAGGCTTCTACGCCCTCAGTACCGGGAACAAAATAAGCCGACACCCCATCAAGGCGGGTCTTAATGTCACCTACTGCATCCTTTAGCCGGCTTGCCAATAAATCTTTACGAGGCACGGCGCCTTGGCCTTTTATTGGATCATCACTCACTAACACAGCCGTTGTCCATTCTAAATCAATCTCTCCTGCCGCGAGAGATGCCACGATGTTCGAGCTATGCAAAATGGCTTTGTACTCGCTCATCTGTGGATCACCCTTGAATCCAGCTAATCGTGTACCAATCGGGTCATTCACTTTATGTATTCCGACGATCAGATCTGCTGGATAAACAGATAATGCCGCCCAATAGCGGTCAAAATCAGCAGCGATCTGCGGAACAATATCCCCTACCGCCATGACATCAAAATCAACGAAAAGTGGTGTCGAACCAGTGCCAAAATACTCATCACCGACGTTTCGACCACCAACTATGGTCGCGCGCCCATCTACCGTGAAAGATTTGTTATGCATTCTTCGATTCAGTCGGAAAAAATCAAACCCATAAGACAGTATCTTCGCCGTGCGCAGATTAAAGGGATTATACAATCGCACTTCGATATTCGGATGGGCAACGAGCGCTGCTATCTCAGTATCGATTCCCGTTGTACCATTGTCATCTAGCAACAACCGTACGCGTACACCTCTATCGGCGGCGCGAACTAAAGCATCAAGTAGCAAAGTACCCGTTAGATCAGCATGCCAAATATAGTATTGAGCATCAATGCTCGAGACAGCCGCATCTGCTAAGAGTATCCGTGCAGCAAACGCGTCAGCCCCACTTTGCAATGATGCAATCCCTGTTAATCCTTTATGTGCAGCTTCAAGCTCAATCAGTGACTCGGCTAAGGGTCCGCTCGTGGCTTTTGGCAACACGGTTGTATCTATTCGCTCTTCTATTTCCGGAATGGTAAAGGTCAATCGGGCAATAAAAATGGCGCTCCCGACAACGGCAACAATAAAGAAAAGCACTTTCAAAATCATATTAAAATTTTCCGTTCTATACTGGAGGGACACTGTGCATTAGCGCTGATACTACTATAGCGTCATTAGTGCTAAATAATGTCATTATTCAAGTCTCTATTGTGTATACAGTAATGTGTGAATGTCTCTGTAGATTAACCCTTAATTAAGTTTATGGAAAAATCAAAAATTTAAGCAACCATAGCATACGTAAAATTACTGCAACTAGGGAAACATTGATAACTATCGATACAGTAAGACGCTGACGACTGCGTTCCACTTCATTTTCCGTCTTATTGGTATGATGCCAGTAGCACTCATTCCGTTCCATTCGACAACTACACCAATACAATGATCAGCACCCTTATTACTACGCCCCTATATCCAACCCTCTCTTTACTCCACCACCAAACCATTCAAAATAGTTTTGACCTCGCTAACATACTGACCCAAATCTGGCTCTAAATGAAAGCCTTTTACTGGAGTGGGTAAGCCTTTTTGCTTGCCAAGTCTAACGATAATCACGTTCTCTTCTGGTAGCACTAATACGCGCTGCCCCAAATGACCGAGCATGGCATAAAACGGAATCGGAGCGTCCATATCCGTCCACACCGAATGTCCGTAAACTTGCGCTTGCCCTTTTGCAAAGGCTTGGGCGTTTGGTGTAATCATAAATTCAACATGCGCTTTGCTAAGCAACTGCTTACCTTGCCATTCGCCACCGTTTAGCAGTAATTGTCCAAATTTGGCAAAATCTAAAGCACTGGCATTTAAACAGCAATATACTTTTTCAATTTTCCCTGCCCCATCAAGCGACCAATACCCATCGCTTTGCATACCTAAAGGCTGCCAAAACTTTTCTTCTAAATAGCTAGAAATGGTATAGCCGTGGGGCTCTAATGCTCGTGATAAAGCAATACCAAGCATTTGCGTATCGCCTGACGAGTATTCAAACCTACCACCGCACTCCTCGACAAAATCGCGTTTGACCATTTGCTTGACTAAGTCATGACCGTAATAGGATTCCGCAGTGGGATTAATGGGGAAATAGTAATCTTCAGTCCAATCATAGCCTGAGGTCATCGCTGAGAAATCTGCAAGCGTACAGTTTTGCGCATACTTGTTGTCTGCGTATTCAGGTAGCCATTTAGTAATCGGCTCATCAATGCTACCGATATAACCGTCTTCTACCGCTTTGAGATACAGCATGGTCGTGACCGTTTTTGCCATCGAAAAACTATTGGTATGTGAATTCTCATCGTAGCCTTGCCAGTAGCTCTCATACAAAAGCTTGCCATCTTTAATAATCGCAAAGGCGACAGTTTCATCAGTATCTAGAGCGTTTTGCAAAGTAGGTGTCAGCCTGACTTGCTCAAAGCTGGGATCTTTTTCCCATTCGATAGTATCTTTGGCATGAATAGTACGATTATCAAAATCAACATAATCATCGATATTAGCAGTCGCTTCGCCTTTAAGATATGTCAGCTGTAGACCGCGAAAGATATAGGCATTGCCCGTCACTACTAAGCTTAAGCTAATAATAATGAGTAGCGCTACAATAGGTAAAACGATCCATTTAAACAGGGTTTTTAACACAACCATTATAAAATCCTTTTTTATGGCGTGGTCGGTGCGTACGATTGAGTATCGCTGGTAGGGTTTAATTTAGCATGGATAAACGGTTTTGGGAGATGGATTTTCGGGTAGTGAGCGTAGATTGTAGGCTGAATGAAAACCATATCTACGGACGATTATTCATAAGTTTCTGAAAATAATAGATAAAATATGGCAGTGCAAATATAATTATCAAAACACTATATAGAGTAAGTCCAAAAACTAAGTAATCATTATGTGAATCACCGCCACCGTACGATAGGTAATAATCTAACCCCATCATTACTAAGCCTAGAAAAGGTATCAACATTGCTACTTCAAAGTGCTTAACCGCAAAACTCTTCGAAGTATATTTTCCTTTACGATAAAAATATAAGCTTGCTATAAGGTGAGACAATAAGGCTGGCACTATAATGACCGAAAAGTATATAAGGCTTATGAGACCTGTAGGGTCTGAAGCATAGACTGATGAAGATACCATCATGGCAGATGCAAATATGAATAGCTTTTTTGACATACGTCTTCTCTAGTCTCTACATACCGATTTAGTATCTTCTCATATCCTCATAGTATTTATTAATTTAAAATGTAGGCTGGGCTTAGCCCAACGAACCATAAAACAAACATTAGAGCTTTATTTCGCCATTCGAAATTAAATTGATTCCATGATTATGAATTGTCATATGCTTTCCAGATAAAGATTAAAATTTACTCTATAAAAAACGGTAAGGAATTTCTCCCCTACCGTCTGATGAATCTTACCCTATATTTTAAACTAAACCTTAAATACTTGCCGCAACCTCTGCACCATCACGAATCGCGCGTTTAGCATCCAGCTCAGCTGCCAGTTTTGCACCACCGATTAGATGGTATTGCGCGTCTGGCGCATCACCGACGTTTGGCATCAGCTCAACGACTGATTCTTGACCAGCACAGACCACGACGCTATCGACACGTAGCAACTGGCTTTGACCTTGATTGTTAGTGATCCAAATACCTTCATTGGTGATTTTATCGTACTGCGCACCTGATACTTGGATGACCCCATGCGACTTAACATGAGCGCGATGTACCCAGCCAGAGGTTTTATTCAGACCACTACCCAGACGACCTTTGGTACGCTGTATGAGATAGACTTGGCGGATAGGCTTGATGGCTTCAGGTTTAATCAGACCACCCTCAGTTTGATAGTCAGTATCAGAAGTCACGCCCCATTCTTCACGCCACTCTTCGATAGACTGAGCTTTTGGACGATAGCTTGGATCTTTTAGCAACTCAGGACCTAGCTCATCAAGCGGCTGACCATGTTTGGCGGTCAAATATTCACTGACATCAAAGCCAATACCACCCGCACCAATAACGGCAACCGTATCACCGACTGATTTTTCACCAGAGAGTAATTCAGCATAGCTCATCACTTGTGGCAAATCTGCGCCTTCTAACTTGCCCGCCAAGCTTCTAGGGACAACACCAGTCGCAACGATGACATGGTGGAATTTGGCTTTTTCTAGCATGGCTTTATCAACTTTGGTATTGAGTTTAATCTCAACACCTAGATGCTCAAGCTCATTGATATAGTAGCGAATGGTCTCAAAGAATTCTTCTTTACCAGGGATGACCTTGGCATAGTTAAACTGTCCACCCAGGATGTCTTTGGCTTCAAATAAAGTCACTTCATGACCACGTAGCGCGGCAACATGCGCCGCTGACATACCAGCAACACCGCCACCGATGACGGCGACTTTTTTAGGTTTTTTGGTTTTCTTATAAACCAATTCCGTCTCATAACAAGCTTGCGGATTGACCAGACAAGTCGAGCGTTTATTCTCAAAAGTATGATCAAGGCAGGCTTGGTTGCAGGCGATACAGGTATTGATGCGATCGGCTTGACCATTTTTGGCTTTATTGACCCAATGCGCATCTGCTAAGAACGGACGCGCCATTTGAATCATATCTGCCTGACCACTGGCAACAATTTCTTCAGCGGTTTCTGGCATATTGATACGGTTGGCAGCCATCATCGGAATACTGATATGCTTCTTAATTTCAGCAGTGAAATCAACAAAAGCCGCACGCGGTACACTAGTAACGATGGTCGGCACACGTGCTTCATGCCAGCCGATACCGGTATTCATGATGGTCACGCCTGCTTCTTCTAACGCTTTGGCAACAGTGATGACTTCATCCATGACGTTACCGTCTTTGACCAAGTCAATCACTGATAAGCGGAATAAAATAATAAAGTCTTCACCGGCAGCTTCACGTACGGCTTTGACCACATCGACTGCCAACTTCATACGACCTTGAATATCACCACCATATTCATCAGTACGCTTATTCACATGACGTGATAAAAACTGATTGAGCAAATAGCCTTCTGAACCCATGATTTCGACACCATCATAACCAGCTTGTTTAGCCAATTTTGCACAGCGCGCATAGTCTTTTACCGTTTGCTCAATATTTTTGATGCTCATCTTACGCGGTTTGAAAGGCGAGATTGGCGATTTAATCGGGCTTGATGACACGACAAATGGATGGTAACCATAACGACCACTGTGCAAGATTTGCATGATGATTTTGCTGTCATACTTATGTGCGGCGCGGGTGACACGCTGATGATTAATGACGTCAGCACGCGTATTCATGGTACCGCCAGCAGGCAGCAACCAGCCTTCGCGATTGGGCGAAATGCCGCCCGTAATCATCATCGCCACGCCGCCCTTGGCACGCTCTGCAAAATACGCCGCCAGTTTACCGTAGTTATAAAAACGATCTTCAAGCCCTGTATGCATCGAACCCATGACCAGACGGTTTTTAAGCGTCGTAAAACCCAAATCTAACGGCTCAAATAAATGCGGGTAGTGTTCATTGGTGCTGGAAGTCTCAATCGTATTGGCAGTGCGGCTGGCGGACATATCATTTTCCTTATGAATGGTTTGCTGGGATTGCTTCGTTAGTATAGTTATGCTGCGGGATTTAACGTTATGCTATCCTAACACACCGCTATTATTATCAGCTATGCAGACAAGCGACTGATGAGTGAACACTAATTAATAGCAGCACTGAATGATTCTATCTAATGATGAGGTTTTTGCAGCTAGTTAAATAAACTCCACAAAACCCGTCCAAATTTTGCCTGCGACTGTCTATAATAATCAGACCCTGATACAGTCGATTGGCGACAGCAGAGCACCATTACTGCGTCATCCACTATAAAAACATACGATAAAGGACTATCCACATGACAGACTTCCATACCGGTCTCGGCAAAAATGCAGCCAACTATCAACCGCTTACCCCTATTGACTTCATTATCCGCAGCGCTCAGGTCTATCCTGACAGAACCGCTATCATCTATGACGATCTTGAACATAATAATCTGACCCAAACATGGCAACAGACTTACGATCGTTGCAGACAACTGGCTGATGGTCTGCGTAAATTAGGCATCGATAAAAATGACACGGTAGCGGTCATGATGCCGAACACGCCAGCGATGGTCGAATGCGCCTTTGGTGTACCGATGTCAGGCGGGGTACTTTGCACCCTTAATACCCGTCTTGATATTAACGCCCTGACCTTTTGTCTGCAACACTCAGAAGCCAAAGTATTAATCTTAGATAGCGAGTTTGCTGAGCATGCTGAGATGATCAACGAAGCCTTTCCCAACCTTATCGTAATTCATGCGACCGATGCAGCGCTCGATATCGGGCGCTTTGGGCAAATGACCTATGAAGAATTAATCGCCAGCGCAGACAGTTTGGACAATTGGGAAAAACCGCTCGATGAATGGGATGCTATCGCCCTCAACTATACCTCTGGCACCACTGGCAAGCCTAAAGGCGTGGTGTATCATCATCGCGGTGCCACGCTCAATGCTATCTCCAATATTTTAGATTGGGATATGCCCAAGCATCCCATGTACCTATGGACACTGCCATTATTCCATTGTAATGGCTGGTGCTTTCCGTGGACGATTGCCGAACGTGCAGGCGTCAACGTCTGCTTGCGTAAAATTGACGCTGATTTAATTTTGCAGCTGATTGCCAAGTATAAAGTCTCGCATTATTGTTCAGCGCCTGTGGTGCACAATATGATTGCCGGTGGCAAGTCTGAATATAAACAAGCCATTACTCATGAAGTTAAAGGCTGGGTCGCTGGTGCACCACCGTCTGAAACCATGCTCGCCGCCATGGAAGCGATGGGCTTTCATATCTCCCACGTCTATGGACTGACGGAAGTCTATGGTCCAGTCACCGTCTGCGCTGAGCAACAAGAATGGGATAATCTTGATGTCGCTGCGCGCGCGCAGAAAAAATCACGTCAAGGCGTGACCTCGCATTTGATGACTGGGTTTGAGGTATTTAAACAAGGCACCACTGAGCCAGTTGCCGCTGATGGCGAAGAGATGGGAGAGCTGGCACTGCGCGGCAATATGGTGATGAAAGGCTATCTAAAAAGCCGTAAAGCCACCGAAGAAGCCTTTGCTGATGGTTGGTTCCGTACTGGTGATTTGGGCGTCAAATATCCTGATGGATATATCAAAATCATGGACAGGCTAAAAGATATCATTATCTCAGGCGGGGAGAATATCTCTAGTATCGAAGTCGAAAACGTCTTATATAAAATGCCTGAAATCCAAAGCTGTGCTGTCGTTGCCGCACCACATGACAAATGGGGCGAAGTGCCAGTCGCATTTATCGAGATTCATGCTGGCAGTACCTTACAGCGCGACCATGTCATGGAACACTGCAAGCAGCACTTAGCAGGTTTTAAAGTGCCAAAATATATTATCTTTGCTGAAATACCAAAGACCAGCACCGGTAAAGTACAGAAGTTTGAGCTACGTCAAGCGGCCAAATCATTGGCACACGAAACACCTAAAGTAATAGCAAGCGCCAAATAAGCCTCTGAAAGATTAAATTATGATTTATAAAAAAGGGTCAGACTAATTAAGCTAGACTGACCCTTTTTTAATTCAGCACTCACTTATTTTTGAACCTTCTATTAATCCATCTATCAACCAAGCCCATATTAATTAAGCTTAGGCTCGAGCCATTGGTAAACCAGCATGCCTATTATCATTGCTGGGATAAAGACATAAGCCTGCCACTGTCCTGTACCAAGTAGCACAATTCCAGGGCCTGGGCAAATACCGACCAAACCCCAACCGATACCGAACAACATCGCGCCGATTAACAGTTTTTTATTGATAGTGGTTTTGGTTGGCATCTCAATTAAGGTACCAATCCAGCTGCTCTGTTGACGCTTGGCCAATTGCACACCGACAAGCGCTACCATTAGACCCCCACCCATGACCAGCGCCAGTGAAATGTCCCATGCACCAAAGACGTCCAAAAAGCCCTGTACTTTAACAGGATCAGTCATACCTGATATCAGCAGTCCAAAGCCGAATAATAACCCTGCCAGTAACCCAATTATATTTTTTAGCATGTTTTTTCTCGCACCTAATATGTTAATCCAAGCTGTTATAAATAGTATTCAACGCTGTCTTCGCAACGTGCCGTCTATATGCTGTTTAAATGAAACCCAAGACATGCCGACCAAGATAAACGGTCACAATACCAAACAACATAAAGGTCACCGTCGCCGCCATTGAACGTGGCGATAGTCGCGCATTACCACAAATACCATGTCCACTCGTACAGCCTGAACCCAAACGCGTACCAAAGCCAACCAATAAACCTGCAACGATTAATAGCGGTAACGAGGTACTGACCTCGACATCCGGTAGCGGTCTTACCAATTTATATAACAATGGCGAGATGACTAAACCTGCGATAAATAATACTTGCCACATTTCTACACGCTTGGGTTTGAGCAGGCTGGAAAATATACCACTGATACCCGCAATACGACCAATACCTAACAATAGAATAACGGTCGCCACTCCTAGCATTAAACCGCCTACCAAGGAGATTGGCGTAAATGCCTGCCAGTCTATTTGTATACTCATAATATTTACCTAAGCCAATTTTTATCAAAAACAGTTTTGAAATTCGTTTTATATAAATACATTATATGATAAAATATAATAAAAGGGTAAAAAAATACTGAACCCTCGTTACACAGGTTCAGCATTCTTTTTTACTCTAAAAATATCTTATACGATAAAGATATTATTTAGCCAACACTTCATCAAGCGCTTTTTCAAAACGTTGTACTGCACTGTCCACATCAGTCAATTTATCTAAACCAAATAAACCCAAGCGGAAGGTTTTAAAATTATCAGGCTCGCCTACTTTTAATGGTACACCAGCAGCGATTTGCATGCCAGCTTCAGCGAAAGCACTACCTTTATGCATGTCATCGCGGTCGGTGTAAGCAACCACTACGCCAGGCGCTTCAAAACCTTTTGCGGCAACGCTTTCAATACCTTTGGCTGCTAGTACTTCACGAACACGCGTGCCAAGCTCCCACTGTGCCGCGCATAATGTCTCAAAACCAACTTCTTTGGCCTCGTTAACGGTATCGCGGAACTGGCGTAAGCTATCGGTTGGCATAGTCGCATGGTAGGCATGGCCGCCATTTTCATAAGCGCGCATGATATTTAACCACTGTTTTAAATCTAGGCTAAAGCTATCAGACTCGGTGCTGTCTACTTTTTGCACGGCAGCGTCGCTCAGCATGACCAGACCTGCGCATGGAGTGCTGCTCCAGCCTTTTTGCGGTGCGCTAATAAGCACATCAATGCCCAAATCTTTCATATCAAGCCAGACGCAACCTGATGCGATACAGTCAATGACCAATAAGCCGCCAACGCTATGAACGGCCTCGGCCAATGCTTTTATATAATCTTCTGATAAAATAATACCAGATGAGGTTTCGACGTGCGGGGCAAAAACCATGGCTGGTTTTTCAGCTTTGATTTTAGCAACCGCTTCATCGATAGCGACTGGAGAAAACGGCTTTGGCGTATCACCCGCTTCACGATTGGCAGTCAATACTGTAGAGGATTTGGCAATCTTGCCTTTTTCTAAAATTTGCGTCCAACGATAGCTAAACCAACCGTTACGGATAATTAAGCAGTCTTCGTCATTGGCCAATTGGCGCGCCACTGCTTCCATTCCATAAGTGCCAGCACCAGGAACAATCACCACCGCATCAGCGTTATAAACTGATTTTAGGTTGCTAGATAAATCATTCATCACTT
Source organism: Psychrobacter immobilis (assembly GCF_904846285.1). Taxonomy (GTDB): domain Bacteria; phylum Pseudomonadota; class Gammaproteobacteria; order Pseudomonadales; family Moraxellaceae; genus Psychrobacter; species Psychrobacter immobilis_D. Next base: position 39,219 of record NZ_CAJHAD010000015.1, read on the forward strand.
GTTGAAAGACTTTTGACATGTGGTTTAGGGCACGGTCAGTATAAACCACTGAGTATTCTAATAAGCCGTTTGGATCAATATCTTGACGTAATGCAGTCATGGGACGCTCCTAGTATGATAAGAGAAAATGTTGTTACTGAGTTTTTAGGTTTTGGGCATGATTGAGATTTTGCCACATCACTGATATTTTTTGCTCTACCGATTATAGGGGGTAACTTAGCAAAAAACCAACCCTTGTTTAGCGATTGGCTTGGCAAATGGTTTAGTGACTAGCTTGGAAAATGGCTTAACGACCTCGATGCGCCTCTTGTAATCCCGACACCACAAAATCCAGCAATTCATTGTCACCTTCACGTGCTGCTTTACGCATCAGCTTCGATGGAGCGTGGGTTAGCGTCTGGGTTAAACGGCGCGACAGCTCAGTGATAATGTCCTCAGGGCTGGCATTATCCTGTTGCAACTTAGCAATGGATTGATGCAGCAGTTTATCTACTTGGTCATGGGTTCGCGCGCGATACTGCTGAATATCTTTGCCGACTTGGCGCACTTGAAAGCGCCGATCCATCTCAACGACCAATTGACTGACGAGCAGCTCCGCATCGACAGCCGCTTGCCTACGCTGCTCAATATTACCAGCAATCACATGTTGTAAGTCATCGACCGAATACAGATAAACATCATCGATACGGCTAATGGTAGAGTCGATATCGCGCGGCACTGCCAAGTCAATCATCAGCATCGGCTGATAGCGACGGCTTTTAAGCGCGCGCAAGGTCATGGTTTTATCTATCAGCACATCCATGCTACCACTACAGCTACTGACAATATCAGCTTCTGCCAATACTTGCGGCAATTCTTGCAGCGCTCTCACCTCTACGACACGATCTGGTCGACGCAGTTCAGCGGCCAATGCTTCAGCGCGCTCAGGATTACGGTTACAAATAATAACCTTTCCGACCCCAAGCCCGGCGATATGGGTCGCCACCAAGCGATTCATCTCGCCTGCTGCGACGACTAATAAGGTGCGACTGGGTAACTCGTCAAATATCTGCGTCACCAATTTGGCAGCAGCATAGCTGAGTGAGACTGCTTGAGCACCCACTTGGGTCTCGTTACGCACGCGTTTAGCGGCAGCAAATACCTGATCGACAATCCAGCCGAGCTGATTGCTCAGTGCTTTTTGATCCTGCGCCAAATGGACGGAACGCTTGATTTGACCGAGTATCTGCGGTTCACCCAATATCATTGAGTCAAGACCAGCGGCGACCCTGAGCCAATGGGTCAAGGCATGAGTGTCACGGTGTACATAAAGATAAGGGTCAATCTCGTCCAATGACAGCTGTTTAAAATCAGCCAGCCATGCTTTGATTTTTAAAATATGAGTACTGATGACCGCCGAAGCAGTTTGCGCACCGATTGCAATATTGCTGGCAATAGTATCAGTAGCTTGTGGCTCCGCTAAATGCGCCCCTGATTCTGGAGTTAATAAAATTTGCGGAACCAGCGCATAAATCTCAGTACGGTTACAAGTAGAGACAATCACGCTACCATCGGTAAAGCGCTCTAGCTGTTTAAGGGCGATAGTCACATCCTCACCAACAAGCGCCAAGCGCTCTCGTAGAGCGACTGGTGCGGTTTTGTGATTGACCCCAATGACCACTAATCTCATTATTGATAGACCATAAATATAACGTTTACCTACCAGCCAAACGCTCTTGGAAGGTTAAAAAACCCTATTCAAGCAGCAGTTTTAGAAAACAGTTTTTCACAGACAGCGCTTGCTAAACTGTCTTTGAAAAAATGTCTTTAACCAATCATGCGCACGATAGATATAGTGCAAACGCTTAAAAAGCGCTTATTATATCATTATTGCTAGCTTTATTTAACAGGCAACGCTTGGCGATGTTATTTGTCTGTATCTGGGCGCAGCGTCGATAAATCAACTGCTATGAAGGCTTTTAAAGTAAACGCTGTTAAATAGATAAATTTAAAAAACGCTAGTCGCATTTATCTTGTCTATTAGCAATGGCAGGTTATTCAATAGTTGAGTAATTCAAGCCAACTTACGATAAATTTAGCAGTTACTTAATCCGCTAAATATTGCTAATATCTGAGTAACACGGACGCTATTGTTTATCCCCTCAATCTACTCTTATAATGCTAGTCACGGGTTTTCTTCGTAGCTGTTTTTAGAATAATAGCAATAAAATCACCTTGTTATGCTGCAAACGATTTTACGGGTAAATAATAGGTAAACACTGCTAGCTATGATTTTTTTTGGCTCATCCTTTAGATTGCAACCTATGCATCATGATCAGTCTCGCCTGCGCGCTTTATTGCACGCTATTATGGAGCGGCTATACCAGCGCCATCAGCTAACTTTATCGTTGGCCGTTTGCTTATGCCTAGGATTACCTGCCCACGCTAAATATGTCAGCCCCTCATTACATATCAGCTCTTATAATATCTCTTCCGTCGTCGCCAATGATGCCAATACTAATAATGTAAATATTAATGATGCTAGCAGCGAAAACTTTATTGCTACACCTGCTCATAAAACGCTTGCTAAGCAATCATTATCTCAAGAGCCATCTATTCAGCAACCATCAACTCATCAGCCCCAAACAACTGAAAATATTGCTGATGATGTGAACAATCTAGCACCAACAACCAGCGGGCAAACGTCGCTTGGCGAGCCGAGCTTGTATGCGCTTTTAGATGCCGAATTTGCCGCGGATCGTGATGACACCGACCGCGCGGTGACCATCTATAAGCAGCAGTCTTTTAAGCAAGATGCGACGGCGGTATTTGAGCGAGCGCTAAGTTTATCTTTACGCAATGAGAGCGTTGAGGATTCTCTGCGCTTTGCTAAAACTTGGCAAGACCAAAACCCCGACCACGTGCCTGCTTGGTTTTATGTGGCACATTTAGCCTTGCGCGCTCATGATTATGAGTTGGCAGGCGAAAGCCTTAATCGTATTCTAAGTTACGACCCGCGAGCCGATCTTAGCGAAATCCTGATAGGCATTTATCCCAATACTGATGAAGATAAACGCGAACTGCTCGCTGCCTTGCAACCTATTGATAGTGAGCAGAACGCTTCGCTATCGGTATTAAAAGCCGGTTTGCTATATCAGTTTAATGAACCTGAGATTGCTATTGTTCATATCGATCGTGCCTTAGCGCGTCAACCAGATTATGTACCCTTTATCACTTTAAAAGCCGATATATTACGCAAGACTGAGCCGTCAGAGGCAGTTATCAATTATGTCAGCCAAGCACGCTTACGTAACCCTGACAGCAAAAGCTTATACTTATATGAGATTCGCTACTTACTTGATTTGCGGCAAAGCGAGCAGGCTTGGCAGCTGTTACTTGACGCCCATGAGCGCTTTGCTGATGACGCCGAAATTACCTTGCTAGCCGCACTGGTCAGCTTAGACGTTGAAGAGTATGCCACTGCCGACCAGTTGCTTAATATGCTGGCTAAAAACCCTTCTTATCTTGATCAAGCTTATTATTATCTGGGTATCAGTGCTGAGCGCCAGCAGCGCTTTGAGCAAGCAAAATACTATCTCAATGGCGTTATGCAAGAGGACTTGGTATTAGAAGCGCGTCGAAAAGTGGTGTCGTTTGAGCTGCTCAATGATGACGTCGAGTCCGCCATCGCTACCCTAGAAAAACTGCGTAAAGACTTTAGTATCTTCGCCCCTGACAGTTTTGTCATGCAAGCGGATATTTTGTGGCAGCAAAATGAGTCCGATGAAGCGCTACGGTTATTAACACGCGCCAGTCGTAAATACCCCAATAATGAGATGCTGCTGTTTGCCCGCGCTCAACTGCTTGATGATAAAGAAGACTATATCGTTAAGCGCACTTTATTGAACCATTTGCAAACGCTCGACCCAACCAACCTCTCCTATCAGCTTAGCTACGCGCAGTTATTGCTAGCCAATGAGCGCAGCTCTGAGCAAGGTTTGGCGCTAGCAACTTCTATTATTCAAATCCGCTATGATGACCCGCGCTATGACAATGATTTGCATCTGCAAGCATTGAATATACTGGCAGCGGATGCCTTAGCAGCTGAGAACTACCAGCAAGTCATCGACTATCTACAAACGCCATATGACGTCTTCCCGACTCTACGCTCAGGCACGCTGCTGCTACGCGCTTATCAAGGTTTGGGTAATAATGAAAAAGTCGAAGCTTTACTCGCAGATTTACAACAGCGTTTCTCATTCGGGCAGCGCAACGTTAACGACCGTATACAGCTTTATTAATGCGCTTTTTGCTTAAAGTTTATCTAATACTGACAATAAAATACGGCTAGACATAAAAAAGCTTGCCATAAAAACTACAAGTCAGTTATAAGAAATGAACAGCCGTGCATCAGCGAGTAACAAATAACGCTTAAGCTACTCTCTTTTCGAAACAGTTTTTTTGAAATATCTAATTATCGAAACTTTTAAATATATGAGCTTCTAAACATCAAAAAAATAATTTTGTAAATTTGTCACTTTTGAGGAACAACCATGTCAACATCAAAAAAACACCAGCCAACTAAACTGGCGCTATTTACCGCTTTAACCACCGCACTCGTTATTACTTCTGGCTGCCAATCATTAAAAACTGCCAATGCTACCAACCAGCCCATTGGCACGGTACAAGGTCAAAATGCTGAACAGCCTAAAAAGCTTGAGAACTTTAATATCACGGGCAAAATCGGGGTCACAACGCCTGGCAAAGACAATACAGGAAACCAAGGCGGTAGTGCTTTCTATGCATGGGGGCAACAAGATGAACGCTTTGCCATCGAATTGATTGGCGCGCTCGGCATTGGTAAAACAAATATCGAATATAATGGTCAATCAGCGACTTTAATCAGCGAAAAGACTGGCACTTTAACCGCTACTGACCCTGAAACCTTGCTCAAAAAAGCTACAGGCTGGCAAGCGCCGATTTCACAAATGCCGTATTGGATATCAGGTCGCCCAGCGCCTTCGGACAGCGCGCCACAGCTTGATGCTCAAAACCGTTTGATTAGCGCGGTGAATGGCGAATGGCAAGCCAGCTTTACTTATAAAGGTAATGATAAGCTGCCAAATAAAATCAGCGCGGTGCAATCACAAGGCAATAAAGTAGTGATGACCATCGATCATCAAAAATAATAACAATACGTAGAAAGTAGAACACACTGTTATCTTTACGAACAATTCATAAAGACGCATATTCATGACTGAACACACCATGCCAACATCGGTTACCACGCGCTTATCACCGGCCAAGATTAATTTATTTCTGCATATTACCGATAAGCGCGCTGATGGCTATCATAATTTGCAAACCGTCTTTCGCCTGCTCGACTGGGGCGATTATCTACATTTTTCGACAGCAGATAAATTAATATCTACTCTTGATAACTCAGTAAATAACAGTCGAGTAGATATTAATAGCCTGTGTGGTCAGCTGCTAACGTTGGCTGGTGCCGACACGATAACCAGCAGCATAGAGGACAATTTAATCTTTAAAGCGGCTAGCGCCCTACTGGTAGCGGCCATAGACTCAAATAAGCTACCTGCGCAACTACCGCTTGTGCAAGTGACTTTAGATAAGCACTTGCCAATGGGCGCAGGATTAGGCGGTGGTTCATCCAATGCCGCAACGACATTGATGACACTTAATAACATTTGGCAGCTTAATTTTACTCAAAGCGAGCTGATAAACATTGGTACTAAAGTAGGCGCGGATGTGCCAATATTTATCTTTGGTCAAGATGCGATTGCGATGGGTATTGGCGAGGAGCTGACGGCCATTGATTTAGCAGAGCAGCAATATTTAGTATTGACGCCTAACGCCCACGTGAACACTGCTAAGCTGTTCGCTCATCCGCAACTACAACGAGATATCACCGCGCTATCGATTGAAACCATTCAAAACCAGACCATTGATTATGTGCAATATTTAAACAAGCCTTATCAAAATGTCTTTACACCTGTAGTCATCAGCCTTGCTCCTGCCGTCGATGAAGCGTTACGTTATTTGCAAGGATTAGAGTCACAAGCACTCAGCACAGCACGGATGACCGGCTCTGGTAGTGCCGTATTCTTGCCATTGGATTCAAGTGTTACGATTGATAAAGCGCTGTTGGCAAAATGGATTAAAGATGCGCCTTGTGCAGGGTATATGGTTGGGAGTTTGTAAGTTTAGATGGAATTGATAACGCAACTTTTTTAGCCTAAAGGTTATTCATAATGAAAATAAATTTTTTCACGCTATCAACAAGTATTTTGGCACTTTCAATAGCCGTGACAGGCTGTACCAACAATTCTGATACTCAAAACGTCACGTTACCTAAGCCAAAAGTATCTATCGATAATAGGGCTAGTGATGTCAGCATTAATGCCTCTGAAAATAAGCCATATGCTAAGTTTTTTACCTATCCATATGAGCATGGTGCGGAAATAGAACCAGCTATGGGCGGTACTTTAGTTATGAAAGATGGTTGTTTGCTTATCCACAACGGTGATAGGCTTAACGTTCCTGTTTTTCCTCATGGTATAACCACCTGGAATGAAGAGACACAGACTCTGACAGCCAATGGCGTTGATATACCTTTAAACACTGAGCTATTTACTAATGGATCCTTAGACGGCGGAAAATACGATCCTAACTACGATTACGATTTTGAGCAACAAGCAGATCCTAAATGTTTGGAAAATAGGTATATCCAATTTTTGGGTTCACAGTTCATGGATGTCAAAGATTTGCCAAATCATTAGCCTATACAAGCTAAAAATTCAACCAAACACTGCCTATAGCGTGTAAATAGAATTATTATAAAGACAGTGTATAAATTTTCATTAACTCAACATCCGTTTTATTTTCAACCTATTTAGAATAAAAGACATTAAAAGCCTCAAATGACTTGCAAAAGCTGAATATTTATTTATAATAGGTCGCCTCAATAGGGGTATAGCCAAGTTGGTAAGGCATCAGGTTTTGATCCTGACATCCGTTGGTTCGAGTCCAGCTACCCCTGCCATTTTTAAGCGCAAAGCGTTTGATATGTATAATAAGCGATTTAAGATAGCTGCTTATTGACATTGACAACGTTATCTCAGTTTCGGTATAGTTCGCAATGAGCACCGTTAGGGAAAAGTTATGTTCTAAACGGTTTATTCGTTTATAAGATAACGAACAGGTCGTGACGCTATTCTAAGCGTAATTTTATTAAAAGTTGCTATTAGATATCGACGTACACAGCCTAGACATTACAGGGGTATAGCCAAGTTGGTAAGGCATCAGGTTTTGATCCTGACATCCGTTGGTTCGAGTCCAGCTACCCCTGCCATTTTTTACTGTAATAGTAGTCATCAATAGTTTTCCATACTCTTTTCTGAATTTGAGCAGTTTGACACTGCTTAGCGGTCGCTGCTTGAGTCAATCAATAGGACTTCTGTCATGCCTTATTTGGCGATTTTTACGGGTAATGCCCACCCAGAATTAGCAAAAACCGTAGCCGACCATCTCCATATACCTCTTGGTAAAGCTGACATCACGCGTTTTTCTGATGGCGAAATTGCCGTAGAAATCAAAGAACACGTGCGCGGTAAAGACGTGTTTATCATGCAGCCGACTTGTGCACCAACCAATGACAATTTGATGGAAATCATGATGATGGCTGACGCCTTGCGTCGCTCTAGTGCTGGCCGTATCACTGCTGTCATGCCATACTTCGGTTATGCACGTCAAGACCGTCGTCCTCGTTCAGCTCGTGTACCTATTTCTGCTAAAGTCGTCGCTGACATGTTAAACATCGTCAGTATCGATCGCGTCATGACCGTTGATTTGCACTCAGATCAGATTCAGGGCTTCTTTGATATCCCAGTCGATAACATCTACGGTACTCCTGTATTATTGAATGACCTTAAAAAACAAGATTATGACAACATTATGGTGGTTTCACCTGACGTTGGCGGTGTGGTACGTGCGCGCGCGATGGCTAAGCAATTGGGCGATACCGACATGGCGATTATTGATAAACGCCGTGCCCGTGCCAATGAGTCACAAGTGATGCACATTATTGGTGATGTTCGTGACCGTGATTGCGTCATCGTTGATGATATGGTCGATACGGCAGGGACGTTATGTAAAGCCGCTGAAGCACTAAAAGCAAACGGCGCGCGCCGCGTATTGGCTTATATTACCCACCCTGTTCTATCGGGTAATGCGCTAAAAAACATCAGCGAGTCGGCACTCGATGAGATTGTGGTCACCGATACCATTCCATTATCTGACGCTGCTAAAGCCTGTAGCAAAATTCGTCAAGTAAGTATCGCACCGATGCTGGCTGAAAGCTTACGCCGTATCAATAACGAAGAATCTATCAGTGCAATGTTTGATGCTTAGGTAACGCTTAAGATTTTTTGTTACTAAAAAATCTGTTAAAAAAACGCCGAGTTTTATGACTTGGCGTTTTTTTTAATCACTTTTCGTGGTTTATTGTGTATTCACTTTAAATAGCCATTTCACGTAGGTCTTTATTATTGTTAAAGAATCACGTATAATGCGCGCCTGTATTCATCATTAGCTAAACTCTATTATTTTTAGGTATTTTTATACTTAGCGACGTGATTGATACATTCTAAAGTATTGATTATCCAGTGATAGACTGGTCGCAAGTCTGTTATTGCTGGTAGATACTTCACATACTCTCTATAGGATTATATCCATGGCTATTGATCATTTTGCAATCAATGCGGTTGACCGCTCTGCTGAACAACAAGGTAAAGGTGCGAGCCGCCGCCTACGTAAGCAGAATCTAGTTCCTGCTATCATTTATGGTGGTGGTGAAGAACCAACCACTATCTCAATCAAAATCAACGAGCTAGTAAAGTCGCTTGAATATGAAGCCTTCTTTTCACAAATCTTGACCATCACGACCGATAAAGGCGATGAGCATCAAGTTGTTATCAAAGCCTTGCAACGCCATCCTGCTAAAGGTTTCCCAATGCATGCTGACTTCCAGCGCATTGTGAAAGGTCAGAAAATCAACATGAACATTCCTTTGCATTTCGCTGGTGCTGAAAATGCTCCAGGTACGAAAGCGGGTGGCATTCTATCTACAGTAGTAACTGATGTTGAAATCGTTTGCCTACCATCACAATTACCTGAATACCTAGAAGTTGACGTATCAGGCATGGAAATCGGTGATCTATTCCGTCTATCAGACATCAAACTGCCTGAAGGCGTTATCATCTTTGATCTTGACATGGAAGATGCTCACGACCGTACTATCGTTAACATGCAGCCACCAACGGTTGAAGAAGTTGACGCAGACGCTGAAGTTGATGCGGCTGACGTACCTGCGACTGCACAAAGTGCTGAAGCTGAAGACAAAGACGCTGAATAATAAGCCCGCGTTACATAGAGACTGCGATCTAGTGTCTGCTATGTGATAACAGGTTTGTTTAGTCAAAAAACAGCAGGTGATAAATATCTCCTGCTGTTTTTGTAAGTAAGGTTTGAAAAGTAGGATAACTAGTATGTAAGACAAATATTATAGAACTGTCTTATATTATAGAGTTGTCTTACTTTTCAAACCTTATCACTCATTTATTAAATTTAAGCAGGGTGTTTTTATGGCCATAAAGCTTATTGTCGGTCTTGGTAATCCTGGTCAGCAGTATATGTTTACGCGTCATAATGCAGGGTTTTGGTTCGTCCATCATTTGGCGCAGCAGTTTAATATTGCCCTCGCCCCTGACAAAAAATTCCATGGGGTGACGGGACGCGGACAAATTCATGGTCATGATGTGCGTCTGCTCATGCCACTGACCTTTATGAATAAATCGGGTCAATCGGTGGTGCCGATGATCAATTTTTATGGCATTAAAAATGACGAGTTGCTGATTGCCCATGATGAGCTCGATATCCCAGCTGGCAGCATCAAGCTCAAAACCAATGGCGGACACGGCGGTCATAACGGTCTGCGTGATATCACGCCGCATATCGGCAACGACTTTCATCGTCTGCGTATCGGTATTGGTCATCCGGGTCACAAGTCTAAAGTCAGCGGTCATGTATTGTCTAAAGCGGCGCCCGATGAGCAAATTGCCATTGATAGCGCCTTAAGCGCCTCTTTTGAAGCTTTGCCATTGCTATTAGATGGCGATATTGAAAAAGCGCGCTCGCAGATTAATGGCTTTAAATTACCGGAATAATCTGCCGTTAATTACATATTTCTAAGTCATTTGAATGGCTAAAGCGTAAATTTAACCGTGACTTTTAGAAAAATAACTTTTATTCTAACCAACTTGTCCCCATTAAGCTTTTGATTTAACTCATTTATATCAGTTACACTAAGGAAGCAACCTATGCTACTTAATATGCTTAAATGCAAATTACATCGCGCCCGTGTTACCCATGCTGAGCTGCACTACGAAGGCTCATGCGGTATTGACGGTGACTTACTAGACCTTGCTGGTCTGCGTGAAAACGAATCTATCGATATCTACAACGTCACCAATGGTAAACGCTTTCGCACCTATGCAATTCGCGCTGAAGCGGGCTCTGGCATTATCTCGTTAAATGGTGCTGCCGCGCATATGGCAGACTTAGGCGATATCGTCATCATCTGTGCTTATGCGCATTTTGACGAAGTGGAAGCCGCAACTTATCAGCCAAAACTGGTTTATTGCAACGAAGACAATACCGTGAAAGACACGGCTAATATCATTCCGGTACAAGTGGCTTAATAAGTTTTACCATTAAAGTTTTTGCTAAGTTTGATGCATTTTTCTTTTTAAGTAATAAACATTGAGCTAATTGGTTTGTATATTTGAATAAAAAAGCTGAATCTATCTAAGATTCAGCTTTTTTTATATCGATAAATGCGTTTAAAACCTCTTTCCTTTAAGCTTATAGTCTTTTGAGCCTTGAACTCATTAACTTTAAAGCTGTTTTGTTTACTTATAAGGAAGCTTGTTGATGTGGTTGGCAGTCATTACAGTGCTGATTGGACTGGCTATTTTAGTCTGGAGTGCCGATATGTTTATCGATGGCGCGACGACCTTAGCGAATAGTCTAGGCGTGCCAAGCTTCCTTATTGGCGTTGTCATTTTAGGACTAGGCACGTCAGCGCCAGAAATGGTGGTATCGGTACTGGCAGCATTAGAAGGCAGCCCTGAGCTGGCGCTTGGCAACGCTTATGGCTCAAATATCATGAACATCGCCCTAGTTTTAGGTACCACAGCACTTATTAGCCCTATTATTATCCACAAAAGCATCGTTAAGCGCGACTTACCACTATTACTAGTCATTACCATACTGGCAGCGTGGCAGCTGCGTGATGGGCAACTGAGTCAATCAGACGGCATAATATTATTGCTAGGATTGGCCGCAGTATTGATTTTTCAAATTGTGATGAATTTGCGCAGTAGTAGGCAGGAAGACAAGAAAATAGCCAGCAAAAATAATGAACACAGTGAGAACAAGGATAGACAATCAGCAGGAATTTTTCGTGGCTTAGCAAGCTTAATAATAGGTATGTCGATATTGATATTAAGCTCACGCGCTATCGTTTGGGGCGCTGTTGAATTGGCTACTTTTTGGGGTCTGAGTGAGCTGATTATCGGTTTGACCATTGTCGCGGTTGGTACTTCATTGCCTGAGTTGGTCGCCAGCCTATCCGCAGCGCGTAAAGGCGAACATGATATGGCGCTTGGCAATATCATCGGCTCTAATATTTTTAATACGCTCGGCGTTGTAGGATTGGCAGCATTCATTGCCTCTATTAGCGCCGACCCAATTATTTTGTCACGCGACGTGTCAGCAATGGCGCTGTTGACGCTATTATTGGTGGGGCTTTGTGTGTCTGCTTATATCAGCAAACGCTCATTTGGACGTATTTCTGGTACGATATTACTACTGTTTTTTATCGGTTATAGTATTTTACTAACGCAAACTTTTAATAGGTAGTTTACGATTAAAGTTATCTGTGCTACTCACTTGCTAAGGTTCTTTTATTCACCTTTTTTACGGTTTCTGATTACCCGCCACAGCCCTTCGTTTTCTGTTTTCGGCATTTTTAAAGTAATGGTATTTGATAGCATATCTTGTATGGCCAAACCGCGACGATTAAAAAGGCAAAAGGCATAGTTAAAGACAAAACCCAAAAAGGCACTGGTCAATAAGATAGCGCGTGAACCACCGATAACACTACCAATGAGACCAAATATCAGCGGCATCAGACTTGCTGCCAAAATACGTTTGAACGACTGTCCCCACTTTAGCAAATGACCATTATTATTGACCGTTTTTAAGCGCCACGTTTGCATACCGAGTGTTTGCCCACCGCGGCGCCAAAATAGTCCATAGAAGCCTACCAGCGTTAGGATAAAAGAGGGGGTCATAATAAAGTTTTGATACCATGTCGGTAGCGATCTGGCTTGCTGTGACTGCGTGCCCGTCTCCATCGTCAATAGCGTGCCAATCACCGTCAGCACCGTACCAACCAAAAACAGTAGCGCCAAAATCAGCATACCATCATAAAGAATAGCCGCCATACGCGTGCCCGGTTTGGCAATCACTGCCTCTTCGGCAACGGAGTCTTGATGCGCTGAGTTGTTGCGTGGCGATTTTGCTTTAATAGCAGCTTTCGGTGACGATTTTGACATGATACCAGCCCATAACAAGCGAAAAATAGAGCGCTCATTGTACCGTAATTCAGGCGCTTAGCGTACCTTATGATAAGACAAGACTTTTAACACAAGGGCAGGAGAATTTGAGTTTAGGGAAAATAGAAAGGCAAGATTATACTGCTATAAAAATGACAGGCATAAAAAAATCGCCAAATTGTCATAAGACAGGCGATTAATTTAGTTTTAGCTTAATGATTATATGAACAAATAAGCTAGTATGCAAATGGTGCGCTTGGAGAGATTCGAACTCCCGACCCCTTAGTTCGTAGCCAAGTGCTCTATCCAACTGAGCTACAAGCGCGTACTTTGCACATTATCTACTGCATCATTCAACAACAATTGCAGTAAATTAGGTTGGTTATTATATAGATAATCTCGCTTATGTCAACTTATTTTTTAATTAAATTCAAATTATTTTTGAATGTTAATCTAAAATATCATTAACGCTATTTTTGCGTCATTACTCTTTATAACAACTGAATAAATGGCGGTGAAGGAGGGATTCGAACCCTCGATACGCTTACACGTATGGTTCCTTAGCAGGGAACTGGTTTCAGCCACTCACCCACTTCACCGAACGATTTAAGACACTTATCGAAATATTTTTATAAAAAACACTTCTTTAAACACAGTATCGATGCTAATGATACGTCTTATGCCGTGGGCGGTATTATAGCAAAGCCAAAACGAATTGCAAGCGTTGTCTACAGATTTAACGCAGCTTTTGCCATAATTATCGATTTAAATGGATTTATTATTTTTTAAGGCTAAAAATCACCTGATTTAGCTATGAAAATCCAGATTAGTTTTCGGTTTTACTACTAGTGAGTTTTTATCAGTAATTGACCAAAATCTAATGACTATGGCTTTTTGGGCAATCGATAGCTATAGTATTTATGATTCATTATAGAATAAATAAAAGGAAGGGTTATGCGACCAGTGGTACTGTGTTTTTCAGGATTGGATCCGTCGGGCGGTGCTGGATTACAAGCAGATATCGAGGCTGTCGGTCAAGCAGGCGCTCATGCCGCAATCGCTTGTACGGCGATTACCATACAAAACTCGCAGCAGGTATTCGGTTTTGAGGCTTGTGCAGCAGCACTGGTAGAAGCGCAGGCGACCACAGTGCTCGATGATTTACCTGTTGCGGTAATTAAGTCAGGTATGCTTGGCACCACTGACAATATCGCGATGCTGACGCGTCTATTTGCTGAGCAAATTATCGCCGCTGACACGCCATTTGTACTCGACCCGGTATTGGTTGCCAATAGCGGTGGCAGCTTAGGAGATGAGCAAACTTTGGCAACTGCGTTTAGGAAACTGCTTCCCTACGCGACGTTAATTACCCCAAATACCCACGAGCTACGAGCCTTAAGCGCTGAGCAAGATTTGCATATCGGTGCGCAAAAATTATGCGCCCAAGGGTGTTATGCGGTATTGGTTAAGACCTCACACGACTTTGATAGCGGTGATATCGAGCAGTATCTGTATATCAAAGGTGAGATGGTACATAAAAGTATTTTGCCGCGCCTAAAAGGCGAATTTCATGGTTCTGGCTGTTCATTAGCGAGCTTTATCGCTGGACGCTTAGCGATGGGTGACGTGCTTATCGAAGCGGTGAAAGCGGCGGATAGTTGGATTACCAAAACGCTGCGCGCCGCCGATGCGCCGCATCCTGATGATGCTGACGCCCAATTGATACCCAATCGTTTTGTAGAATTTTAGAATAATCTATAGATGGTAAATAAAAAAGGGTGCTCTATATTTTATAGAGCACCCTTTTTTTAAATCTTTTAAGAGGTAGTTATTTTTTTCAACTCAGCAGACTTTAACTTAGCCCAACATCGGCATAAAGCTTGATGCCAATCCACCGATAAATATCTCAAGTAGATAAAAAGCAAAAAAGGCAATCATTGGTGATAAGTCAATCATGCCCAAGTTTGGCGTAATGCGGCGAAACGGCGCTAAAATTGGCTCTGCTAAATTAACAATGATACCAATTATCGGATGCTGAGATTGGGTAAACACTACAATCCAGCTCACAATGATAGAGCCGATAACCAGATAGCGGCACATACGCAAAAAGTCTAATACTAAGCTGATAGTACCAGTAAAGAATAACGGTACAGGCGCAATACCTTTATGCGTTAATGCTGCTTTTCCTGCAATATCAATCAGGCGAATCAAAAACATCAATACAATGGCAGCAATACTAATACGACCTTGACCAACAGTTGGGAAAATACGCCCAAACACATCGACGATATGGGTGGCTTTATAAGCAGGGGCAATCATAGGATTGCTGGCATCCATCCCCGCAAACTGTAGCATAAAGCGGATAAACACCAACATCATGGCGAAGGTAGTGACCAAATCAAAAATTTGCAATAACAGGTTGTTCATGAAGTGCTACTCAATGTGACATTATTAACGGGATTTAGGATGACGAATGTCATTATCAGGTATTTTTATGACTTTACATTTTTTATGATTATTAATAGGGCATTTCATGAATCATGACATACCCTATCAGTAGAGAACTAACCATTAAAGGCTATTTACTCATCTCTTCACTTAACGCTTGGCTACGATCATAACAAGCCTGCATGGCCTCAACAATTTGACGACTTATGTTATTGGCTTGCATGGACTCAATGGCCGCTTGGGTCGTGCCGTTTGGTGAAGTGACTTTACGACGTAGCTCGCTTGGTGCGTCTTCACTACCTAGCGCCATTTTTGCTGCACCCAGCATGGTTTGCATGGCCAGTGCTGACGCTTGTTCTTTATCCAATCCTAAGGCCACTGCCCCATCGACCATCGCTTCGATAAAGTAAAACATATAAGCTGGCGCTGAGCCTGATACGGCGGTGACCGCATGCATGTGTTCTTCATTGTCGACCCACATGACCAGACCTGATGCTTCCATCACTGCGGTTGCCAATTGTTTTTGTTCAGCAGAAATATCATCCGTACCGTACAGACCGGTTGCGCCCATTTGAATCATCGCTGGTGTATTTGGCATCGCACGGACGATGTTGCTATATCCGCCGAGCATATTTGATAACAGCGCAGTCGATAATCCTGCTGCCACTGAAATCACCAGCTGCTTGTCTAAAACATCAGCAAAACCACTGACCACTGCTTTCATGACTTGTGGCTTGACCGCCAGCACCAAGATGTCAGCACCGATAACGGCCGCTTTTGCATCGGCAGTTGGATCAACCGTATTCAATCCTTTCGCAGCCAATTGCTCGCGCGCTTCACTGCTCGGATCAGCAACGGTAATCAGACTCGGTTTAACGCCGCAGCTGACTAGCCCGCTAATCAAAGCCTGCGCCATATTGCCACCACCGATAAAGCTGATTTTTTTATTATCTAATACTGACATACGTGTCTCCTATTCAAAAAATGCAAAGGCATTCAAACTAACATAATGATAGGTAAAATGACACTCAGTTTACCATACTGCTACTGGCGTCGTTTGATAAATTCAAAGGCTCAATAATGGGCTGACCGTTTAAATAATCACTATATTAGATACTACATATTTATCATTTAATACGTTTGACGCAAAATTAAATAGCTTTCAATAAGGGTGGCAAGTTGTTTTACATCCACATTAATACTCGACTGTTCAGCAGCCAACACCCAGCTTTCAAAAGGCGATAATAATAAAACAGGTTGTTTTATCGGGCGATCGTTCTCTAAAAGCTCGTTTTCACTACTTTCTTTATTTATCACAGTCACACTAACTACCATCAAACTCTCACGCATCCATGATGGAATGCCCAAGGTTTGATAAAGCTTTTTACCCGCTTGTGGACGCGACACCAGTGGAGTTTGCACACGCTGATTGCGCTCTAATGGCGCAAAGATGAATTTAACCTTATCTTTATAGATTTCTAATGGTTGCGCTACTGCACTTGGCTGAATCTGCACGTACCAAGTAAATTTATCATCATTACGTAAAGTAATAGAAACGGGCTTACTGTCAGCTGCATGAACATTAGCCCCAGTAAGATTAAACTCAGTATGAATAAATAAGCTCTGCGTTTGCTCGGCAAGCGGCAAATCAAGCCACTTGAGCCAGTCATTGCTTAGACGATAAAGCTGCTGACGATAGCGGCGAATGGTATAAGACGCTTTGTGACCTTGCCAAAATAACGCTGTTTGGTGATCATTATCATCGCGTTGGCTTAGGCGTAAGACATCATCAACGAGCTGTTTGGCGGGCGGTAGTGGCTCATCTTGACCAAGCCAATAATGCAATAGTTGTCGCTGACGATAGCTTGGTAATGATTGCAATTTATCTATATCTAGCACGCGCTGTGCAGGTGGCAGCTGTAATGATGCAATCTCTGTGTGCTGTAAATCATCGACTACTTGGGCATTGATTATTAAGTGCGCATCGCTTAATAATTGCGCGCTACGAGCAATATTGTCAATAACGTTTGGGTTATAAGTTGCTAATATCGGCATGATATCTCGACGTAAGCCACTACGCACATTATCGCCAGCCTCATTGGTTGGGTCATCGATATAAGGTAGCTTTATAAGCTGTGCATAGGCGCTGATATCGGCGCGTTTGACCGTTAGCCAAGGTCGCCATAACGCTATGCGATGCGCGTCCTGCGTTTGGATGTGCCATGGCTGCATACCTGATAAACCATTTACCCCAGCGCCTTGAATCAAGCGCATTAATACGGTTTCTGCTTGGTCATCGGCATGGTGCGCTAAGAGTAATACATCATCTTGATTAAGTTGCGCACGCATCACATCATAACGTGCTTGCCGTGCTGCCTGCTCATTATGACCATTTACTTGTGCGGGTAAAATCCGACATGGTATCTTTTGTACCTTTGCCCAATCGGCAACATGCGCTGCCCAAGCGCCACTATCTGCTTGTAGACCATGGTTAACATGCAGCAATTGCGGCAAAAATGGCAATTTACCTTGGCGATAAAGTTGTACGCAAAGTGCTGCCAGTGCTAACGAATCACGCCCACCACTACAGGCTAGCCAAACTCGCCGACCATGTAGTTGCTCGCCATATTCAGCCAGACTGCTTAATAATGCTTCTGCCAGAGCAGCATCGACGGGCAATGTGGCTATCGGTTTAATAGGATATGGGAGGATTGCACTATTCGTCATTATTAACCTTATTAATCTTTAACTTATTAACAGCCGAACCCCTTTAATGCCAATGCAGCTTTGCTAGGATAAATGAAGCCGCACAAAAAAACGTGCCATAAAATGACACGTTTTTATTTTAACATTAAGCGTAAATCGATATCGTTAAAAGCTAAGTTTAAGTACCCTAGCAATATAAAATCTTAGCAGGGCAACATCACTTCTGAGTTAAAGGATTTTAATTTCTCATAACGCAGCTCGCAACGCTCATGTGCATCCATGTCTTTAAGCTCATCTAATTGCTCAACGATTAATGCTTTTAGCACCGTCATTACTGGCTGTGGCTGGATATGTGCGCCCTCGCCTTCGTCGATAACCGCATCAATTAAGCCCATTTGATAGAGGTTAATGGCATTTAACTTTAACGCTTCACTGGCATCTTGGGCTTTTTCGGCGGTTTTCCACAGGATAGACGCACAGCCTTCAGGAGAGATAACCGAATAAATACTGTTTTGCAGCATATTTACCTTATCGCCAACCCCTATTGCCAATGCACCACCTGAACCACCTTCACCGATAATGGTAACGATAACAGGGACTTTAAGGCTAGAGAACACGGCGATACTTTCAGCGATGGCTTGCGCTTGGCCGCGCTCTTCAGCACCAATACCGGGGTAAGCGCCTTGAGTATCAACAAAGGTCATTACCGGAATATTAAAACGCTCAGCCATTTTTACCAAACGAATCACCTTGCGATAGCCTTCAGGGTTTGCCATGCCAAAATTATGGGCGATACGCTCGCGCGTACTTCGACCACGATGCTGACCAATCACCATCACAGGCTGGCCGTCTAGGCGCGCAAGACCGCCAAGGATAGCTTTATCATCTGCATAAGCACGGTCGCCATGCAACTCATCAAATTCGGTAAACAGCTGATTCACATAGTCCATAAACAATGGACGTTTGGCATGCCGTGCAAGCTGAACGCTATCCCAGACGGTACTCATAGACGCTTCCCTTTCGTAATTCTGTATAATGTGGTGATGTTTAATAATGACACTGTTAGTTGATATTGTTATCAGCTTTTGGATAATCGATTATCAAAGTACAGTTGTAAACTCAATAGAAGCTATAGTAGCACATCTTAAATCGCATGACATTACTCACAACGCCGCTTTTGTTACGTTAATCTGTAGCGCCATTATTACAATAGTAACGGCTTAGTGTTAAAAATCAGTATTAAGAACCGGTATCAAGAATCAGTATTAAAAACCATGGTTAAGAATCAGTGTTAGCGCTCAACGCTGATGCCTTAACCACACTCGGCCTCAACGACGCTTAGCTTCACGCCCCATTTAGCGAATTGCTCAACCTCAGTATGCAAATCTGATAATAAGAAAGCATAGTGCTCACTACTCTCGCCAAGCGTGATTTGCCAGCGATTATTATCAATTACTTTTAACGCTAGCTTTGGTAACTCGTACTCACTACGGCTGTGATGCGCGAGTACCGCTAGACGTAGCAGCAAACACAGATAAACGAGCGAATCACCACCGATGGTACAGGTCTGCTCTAACATATCAGCTTTAAGCTTACGGCGATGATTGAGCATCAACTGCGCCATCCGCTTTTGATCCACTTGCGAAAATCCTGGAATATCAGAGTATTCAATCAAGTAAGCACTGTGCTTATGATAGCCGCTATGCGCAATCGCCAAGCCTATTTCGTGCAAGGACGCCGCCCGTCTGAGTAAATCGCTATCTTCACTAGTGAGTGCAAGCTTTTCTTTGACTTGCTCAAATAGAGTAAGACTGGTTTTGACCACTTGTTTGGCTTGTTTTTTATCGCCTGAATAACGCTTTATCAACGCCAAAACACTGCGATCACGCACGTCTTCGCTAGCAAAGCGGCCAAGCATATCGTACATGACGCCTTCGCGTAGCGCGCCATCTGAGTAAACCATGGTTTCAATGCTCAACACCTTCATGATGGCACGCAGTACCGCAACGCCCGCTGGGAAGACCGCTTTACGGTGCTCTTTGACGCCTTCTAAGTCTATATCATCAACGTTGCCAATTTTAAGCAATAATTTTTCTAACTTTTTAACGCCTTTATAGGTAATACGCTCTTGCTCATCCGCCCAGCCTTTTGAGACAAGGACGTTGCGCACCGCTTTAATCGTGCCACTCGAGCCAACGACACTACTCCAGCCTACTTTTTGGTAGCGGCCATTAATCGCCAGCACTTCTTTACGTGCAGCTGAGATAGCATTATTAAAAGCTTCTTTGGTAATCAAGCCGTCCGCAAAATACTTTTGCGTAAAAGCGACACAGCCCATCTGTAAGCTTTCGGTCAATAACGGATCGAACTCTTGACCAATAATAAACTCTGTCGAACCACCACCAATATCAACGACCAAGCGTTTGTCACTACTGGCATTAGTGTGCGAGACGCCCAAATAAATCAAGCGCGCCTCTTCACGTCCGGCGATAATCTCAATCGGTTTGGGCAAAATTTTATTGGCACGGTTGATAAAGTCATTGGCGTTTTTAGCTTGGCGTAAGGCGTTGGTCGCGACGACACGGATGCGCTCAGGCGGCACCGAATCCAAACGCGCGACAAAGCGACTTAAGCATTCAAGACCGCGCTTTTCAGCAGCAGCGCCCAAAATATTATTCTCATCAAGTCCGGCAGCGAGCTGCACCTTTTCAGACATAGACACCACTTTTCGTACCTCACCATGGTCAAGGCGCGCAATAGCTAGATGAAAACTGTTGGAGCCAATATCAATGGCAGCCATCATTTCATCATCAGCAAGTGGTGGGTTTTTCAGGTAGTCTTTGGGCATAAGCGAAATCGTTACCGTATCAGATAAAAGAGAAAATCATTAAAAGAGCTATATTATTTAACAAAGAAAGTGTTTTTAAAAACCACTGTCATTGCTCGAAACTATAGCGCCGTGCTATTCAAACGCCGCCATGCATAGCAATTCAAGCAGAACCAGTTTTGTCATTAAAGCATTTATGCCAAACAGTGGCAAGTAAGCGGCTACCATCGCTAAACACAGTATTAACAAGGCAAGTAAGCGCTTGGATAAATTAAGTCAACCTGCATTAAACCTTAGCTAAACAGTCATTAAATAACAATGCTAAAGTTAGCTTCTACTGCTTGTTTTCATAGCAGCGCTTTGCTACATTAAAAACACAATCTATTGCGTTAAATAATAAGTATATTGTAAGAAAGAACAAGCACTTACTTATATCGATAAATGCTCTATCTATACCATTCGATATATATAATAAGCACTAGCTTTCACCAGTTAAGTCCATCACGGAATGATGACGCTCAATCAATCACACCCCGCAAGGAAGCAAAAGTTATGAAGCAGACAACCGCCCAAGCCGCAAAAACAAAATTATCTACTGACACGGAAAAAACCAATCATGGCAATCTTATCCACGTAAAACGTTTAGTTAAGCTAAAATTTTACGATTTTTATTTAAATGAGCATCAAAACATGGCTTGTCGACGTTTGCATTTCGCCGGTAGTAGCTTTGGTTTTTTGGGATTGGCAAAATCTGTTAAAAACCGCTCCGCAAAGCCACTACTGAAAGGTATTGCCGCAGGATATGCCTGCGCGTGGGTTGGACATTTTTTCTTTGAGAAGAACAAACCCGCTTCTTTTAAATTCCCTCTACAGAGCTTTGCCAGCGACTTTCGCATGTATAGCGATGTGCTACGCGGCAGACTCAGCTTAAAAGACCGTAAGTTCGATAAAATTTAATAAGCATCATTTAATAGATTCAATTTAATAAAAATGAAAAAGCCAGCATGATGAATCATGTTGGCTTTTTATCTTTATTATTAAGATTCAAATACTCTTAACGTATTTAAATAGTGCTTAAACAGTTTTGAAACAGTTCTTAAACTAAGCTTTTGCCATTTCAGCAAAAATCTCATCAGCGGCTTTAATAGACGCTTCAATATCTGCATCACTATGCTTAATTGACATAAAGCCTGCTTCATAAGCCGATGGCGCCAAATAAATACCGCGATCTAGCATGCCATGGAAGAAGGTATTAAATACGTCCATATCGCACTCGGTAACGTCATCAAAATTCTGCGGTACGTTTGTTGCCTTGTCTTTAACAAAGAACATGCCAAACATGCCGCCCAATTTATTGGTACGCATATTAATGCCATGTTTGTCTGCTGCAGCTTGGAAGCCATCAACGAGATGATCTACTTTCGCAGATAATTCAGCATAAAAACCATCAACGGTTAAGTCTTCAAACATCGCGATACCCGCACGCATCGCCAGTGGATTACCTGATAACGTACCCGCTTGATAGACGCCGCCAAGTGGCGCGATACAAGACATCACTTCTTTTTTGCCACCAAAAGCACCGACTGGTAAACCAGCACCGATGATTTTACCAAAGCAAGTTAAATCAGGGTCAATGCCAAAATGCGCTTGGGCGCCGCCAAGTCCGACGCGAAAACCGGTCATCACTTCGTCAAAAATTAATACTGCGCCGTTGGCGGTACATTCTGCGCGCAAAGTATCGTGGAATTCTTGGGTCGGAATGACCATATTCATGTTGCCAGCGATTGGTTCAACAATCACGCAGGCAATCTCACTACCCCATTTATCAAAGCAATCTTTAATCGCCTGTGGGTCATTATAAGGAATAGTAATCGTATGCTTAGCAAAATCCGCTGGCACGCCTTTTGACGTTGGTTCGCCAATATCTAGCATCCCTGAGCCCGCTTTTACCAATAAGCTGTCTGAATGACCATGGTAGCAGCCTTCAAATTTAACGATTTTGTCACGCTCCGTAAACCCGCGCGCCAAACGAATCGCGCTCATGGTCGCTTCTGTACCTGAGCTGGTCATCCGAATCATCTCAACGCTTGGGACGATTTCGCAAATCTTATCGGCAACCGTGGTTTCAAACGGCGTTGGTGTACCAAAGCTCAAACCATCATCAGCAGCTTTTTTAACCGCATCAATGACTTTTGGATGCGCGTGACCCAAAATCATGGGACCCCAAGAGCCGACATAATCGATATAAGCATTGTCTTCGGTGTCATAGATTTTACTGCCGTTAGCACGGTGCATAAAAATAGGCGTGCCACCGACACCGGCAAAGGCGCGAACCGGTGAGTTTACGCCACCAGGAATATGCTTACGTGCTTGCGCAAAGAGTTGTTCATTTTTAGTGCTCATAATTATTCTCTACTTATTCATTCAATCTTATTTTATTAACAATAAATTAGGCTTTTTTAACCACTGACGATTTCAGCTTCATTGGTCCATAACCATCAAGTTTACAGTCGATATCATGACCATCAGACGCATCGGGCAGTAGGCGGATACCTTTTGCTCTCGTGCCGACTTTGATAATGGTTGAGGAACCTTTGACCTTTAAGTCTTTGATCACGGTGACGGTATCACCATCTTGCAGCTCATTACCGACCGCATCACGGATGACCGCATCTTGCTCTTCAGCTTGCGCCGCATCAGTGTCAGCCGCGGTCCATTCATGAGCACACATGGGACATACCAGTAACGAACCATCTTCGTACGTATATTCAGCATCGCATTTTGGGCAATTGGGTAAGCTCATAATTTCCTCGTCAGCCGTGATAAATTGGGTGTATTCTACAGCTAACATTGTACCGTAACTCGCCAGCTTTAACCAATCGCTTAGATTGTAAACGCCGTACGGTGATTAATGGATACATTCGTTTATCTCTTAAAACAGGCGTTTTTTATCACATGGTTTTTTATGGTACTCTGCTTTAACCAAATTTGGTTTGATAGCCATTTGCCTTTAGATGGTAAAAAACCTCAAATACTATCTTAAGCATTATTTTAACAGCGAGTTTTACAACGACTTTAATAACTCAGTATTAACCCTAATATCTGAGGCTATAGCGACTAATAAATAGGACAATAATAATGACTCAATCAAGCTTATCGACACTCTCATCAGCATTGCCACAATTTGCCCAGCTGACCATTCAAGGTGAAGATGCGGAAAAATTCTTACAAGGACAATTGACCTCTGATGTCACCAAGCTCGGACTCAGTTATCAAGCAACGGCGCTTAGCAATTTAAAAGGTCGCATTGATTTTGGTCTATGGATAAAAAAACAAGACGAAAAGCATTATGATGTGGTTATCAGCGCCGATTGCGCTGAGGCTTTCCAAGCCCATTTAAAAAAGTTCGGTGCCTTTTCAAAGTTTGATACCAGTGCACCGGCGCCAATTTATCCTTGCGTACTCGATGGGTTGCCGACCTTTAGCCATAAAGAGGAACATAATACGTCAGCAGATACCGAAGCTTGGATGCAAGCGAGTCTAGCAGCGGGTAACTACTGGATAGCGGCAGCTACGCAAGGACTGTTTCAGCCACAAGAGCTGCGTCTGCATCAGCGCGGCGGTATGGATTACGATAAAGGCTGCTACCTTGGTCAAGAAGTCATTGCCCGTATTTATTTTAAAGCAGCGCCAAAAGCCTTTTTACATTATGTTAGCGGCACAGGCGAGGTACCAGCAGCAGGTGACAAGCTCGATAAAATCCAAGTGGTCAATGCGATTGCAGATGAGAGTGGCTTTAAGGCATTGGTCGTCGCCCGTCCAGAACATATAGCGGATAGCGAGCTTACGATATTAGACTTACCGCCAGCACTGCAAGCGGATGTCGCCCGCCAAAAATAATGCGAAGTAATCAATAACAAGAAACAGTAAACACTATTTAAAGCACTTTTACTAAAAACGCAGCAGAGCAATTTATGAGTCATATTGCGGTACTCGGAGCAGGTGTAGTGGGCGTGACCACCGCATGGTATCTTCGCCAAGCAGGCTACGATGTAACCGTCATTGAACGTGAGTCAGCCGCAGGTATGCAAACTTCATTTGCCAATGGTGGGCAGATATCTGTCTCGCACGCGATGCCTTGGGCCAACCCTGCTGCCCCAATGAAAGCCTTTAAATGGCTGTTTCGCGAGGATGCGCCGCTACTATATCGCTTGCGTGCTGATAAGGCGCAGCTTAAGTGGGCGATGCAGTTTTTACAAGAATGCCGCGCAGAACGAGCCGATGCCAATTTGGTACAAATGGTACGCTTAGGTTTATATTCACGAGATGCACTACAACAGCTGCGTGCTGATATCGGTATTGATTATGAGCAGCAAACGCGCGGCATCATGCATTTTTATACCAACCAAGCTGAGTTTGATGCCGCCATTGCACCAACCAAGCGCATGCAAGAGTTAGGCTGTGAGCGCCATATCATTGATATCAATAATGCCGTCAGCCTCGAGCCCGCGCTCTACCCTATTGCGCACAAACTCAAAGGCGCGACTTATACCAGCCGTGATGAATCAGGTAATGCCCATTTATTTACCCAACGCTTAGCTCAGCGCTGCGTCGAAGCTGGCGTGCAGTTCTTATATGAT
Organism: Psychrobacter immobilis; assembly: GCF_904846285.1. Taxonomy (GTDB): domain Bacteria; phylum Pseudomonadota; class Gammaproteobacteria; order Pseudomonadales; family Moraxellaceae; genus Psychrobacter; species Psychrobacter immobilis_D. The sequence goes on from NZ_CAJHAD010000015.1 coordinate 64,517, forward strand.
ACCGAGATTTTGGCGTTAAATGCGGACACCGACTCTACTAGCCCACATATCCATAGTATTACTATTCGACCCAAGGGTGAAAACGCGCAGACTTTTAGTGCGGATAGCCATGTACTAGCGCTCGGTAGCTATAGCGTAGCGCTGATGAAGCCACTGAATATGCATCTGCCAATTTTCCCTGCTAAGGGTTATTCTGCTACCTATCAAATCAATCCCCGCTCGCCACATCTTGCACCCTTTATTAGTCTCATCGATGATGAATTTAAGCTGGTCACCTCACGCCTTGGTGACAAATTGCGCGTCGCTGGCACGGCAGAATTTAACGGCTACAATTTGGATTTAAATAGCACACGCTGCGAAGCCATTACCCACCGTGTGCAGCAGTTATTCCCCAAAGGTATCATTGCTAATTCTGTTCAATATTGGACAGGGCTACGTCCAATGACACCCTCTAATGTGCCGTTAATAGGGCGCGCGCATAGAGGTCAAGTCCGTCATGGTAGTCAAAATACATACGCCAAATTTGATAATTTGTGGCTAAATACTGGTCATGGTACGCTTGGCTGGACCCATGCTTGCGGCTCGGCAAAGGCTATCAGCTTATTAATACAGGGCGAGACACCGCCAGTCGATTTTGATTTTGTTGGCTTAGAAACGTAAAAATTAGGAACGTAAAAAAAGGCACTTTTATAAGTGCCTTTTTTAAATTACAGTCTTTTATTTTAGAGCTATTTTATGCAGCGCTCCCTGATTTAATATCGGAATCAACGTCATAATCGATGGTATCCAAATCAAGCTCTTTTGGCTCAATCGCTTCCAACTGCACAGGTACGCCATTGACCGCCGCATTGCCACTTAGCTGGTCAATTAACATATCGTCCGTCAAGTCATTGACACTGACGCCTGCATGAGCCTGCGCAATTTTTTGTTTCACGCCTTTACGGCCGTGTCCCCAGCCATGAGGAATACTTACCACTCTTGGCATCAGCTCGTTCGTGACTTCTGCAACTATCATTACACTACCAACGCGCGAGATAACTTTTACATTTTGACCATCCTCGATACCGTATTCTTTGGCCGTTTCAGGATGCAGCATAAGCGTGCAGCGCGGTTTGCCTTTTACCAAGCGATAGCTATTGTGCAGCCACGAATTATTACTACGGACATGGCGACGACCGATGAGTAAAATTTGCTTATCGTCATAGTTCTGCATCATTTCCCGTACCCGCTCTAAGTCGGCTTGATAAAAATTAATATTAAGATGAATCTGCTTGTCTTTATGCTTTAATGCTTGCGGTAGCATCCTTTTGAGGGGCCCTAAATCAAACCCATGCGGCTTTTTCTTAAGCTTATTTAGGCTCATGCCAGCATAAGGTCCACGTCTTAACCCTTGATCAAGCATAAATTTTGGTCCTAAAATATTGACCAATCGGCGCTCAATTTTGGTTGCAAGCGCTGCTTTTTTATCTAGACGTTTTGCTAATTCTAAATAGATTTGCCAGTCATGTTTGGCACTTTTTTTCTTAGCAAATAATGCTTTTGAATATTTCGCCACATTATGCACAGCGAAATTATTAAAGGTAACGTCATAATGGTCACGCTCTAGTGGCGAGACGGGTGGCAAAATGATATGCGCATGGCGGCTGGTTTCTGTCACAAAGTAATCAATCGCAACCATAAAATCCAAGTTGGCAAACGCCGTATCTAACTTTTCACCATTTGGCGTACTTAGGACAGGATTGCCAGCGACGGTTATAAAGCCTTTTAATTGCCCCGCGCCTTCTACGAGCATCTCATCCGCCATCGCCACGACGGGATAATCGCCATTAAAATCAGGCAAGTTACTCACGCGACTATGGCGTTTACCAAGATAGCCTGGGCCTGAGTTATTGACCACATCGACAGCAGGATTGGGGATCATCAAGCCACCCACTTCATCCAAGCGCCCCGTGACAATATTAATGACCATTATGAGATACTGACTTAATAAGCCAAACTCTTGCACCGAGACACCCATGCGTCCGTAACAGACCGAGCTTTCAGCTTCACAAAACTCTTTCACGAGTCGTTTAATCTCGCTTGCCGCAATGCCGGTAATATCAGCTACGGATTCGGCGCTATAGTCTTTGGCAAAATCTGCTAAGCTCGCAAGCTCTGGCGTCAGTGCGACGGCTCTATTATTAGCCTGTGCTTGGTCCGCGTACCCTTGCGCATAGATTTCATTGAGCATGGCGAGCAAAAATAAAACATCCGTTGCTGGACGAATAAAATGATGCTCGCTCGCAATGTCTGCCGTTTCGGTACGCCTTGGATCAATCACTACTACTTTGCCATCACGGGCTTTGATATCTTTTAGCTTTTGGCGCATATTTGGTGCGGTCATAATACTGCCATTAGACGCCAACGGATTGCCGCCAATGATGAGCATATAGTGAGTTCGATTAACGTCAGGCACAGGGATACGTAGCATATGCCCAAACAGGTGCATGCTAACAATATGATGCGGTAGTTGATCGACTGAGGTCGCAGAAAAACGACTGCGCGTCTTGATACTGCTTAATAAATGCTTAATGGTCAGCATGCCGCCTAAATTATGGACATTGGGATTACCAAGATAAATACCGAAAGCATTTTGACCGTGCTTTTTCTGTACCGACTGAATACCCGCGGCTACTTTATCGAGCGCCTCAGGCCAGCTAATCTCTTTCCAACCGTTAGCGGTTCTCTCAACGGGATGACGCAGGCGATCGCTGTCTTCATGCAAGTCTTGCAAAGCAGTCGCTTTTGGGCAAATATAACCTTTAGAAAATGGATCGTTTTTATCGCCTTTAATCGATAGCACCTTTTTACCATCGTGCTTGATGACAATACCGCACATCGCTTCACATAAGTTACAGGTTCTAAAATGTGTTTGTGCATCCGTGTTAATTTGTTCACTACTCATGGTCGCGCTCCCTGTTGTTTTTTACTATCGCTTTTACTATATAAATTCCGTTTTATAAGGTTAATAAATTTGCTAGTCTCAAAAAATTGACAGTTAGCCGAAGCTAAACATTGATAAGCTGAATAATTAACCATTCACTCTGTGCTTATCTTCGGTGAAAAAACTACTAAAAAGTCCATCAAAGTTTTTGCATAATATCTCAATGGCCTGCTGCCGTGAATAACGCTGTTGATGACAACCTAATATCAGCTCATGTACTTGGGCGGAAGCGATATCGACACAAAGATGAACGTCAGATTCTTCAAAACCACACTCGGCTGACTGCAACCCCTGCATAAATATCTTGCTCCACTCTTCTCGTATTTCTGTGATCAAGCTTCCCAAACCTTGACGTTCTATTTTTGAATCAAAGCGCAGACTATCTTCGATTAAACGCTGGAATAACACAATATTTTGAAATGCAGCATCAAAAATCATCGTCAAGCAATGCTGACAGCGCTGATTAAACGCCTCTTTAGACAGCGTTGCATAGTCTTTAAGCATATCCACCCAAGCCATGCGCATCGGTGATAAATAGTTGTGCTTAAGCTGTGTGCTCAATTCATTTTGCAATACCTCTAAACTAGCAAAATGATTATAAAAACTGGGCTGCGCAATACCGGCACCTTTTGCGATTTTGTTCATGCTCATACCGCAAACGCCTTCCACGCTATAAAGCTGCAAAGCACTTCTTAACAATGCTTGACGGGTTTTCGCTTTTGCCAACTCACGCTTTGTTTCCGTTTTTGTAGCATTGACGGTATTAAGTAAGCTCATTATCAATCTGCCTATGTTTAACAATGCTTGTGTTTAACAGTGCTCATGTTCATTAATATCTATATTTAATAAAGCCTATGTTTCATAAGGCATACGTTTTATAAAGCTCATAAAAGTACTGTTATTTCAACTATAAGGCTATAGTTATTTAAAAGATAAGTCTATATTTAAATACCTAAATAGTGGATTATTCATCATCATTCTTTACCTGTTACACTGACAAACTGCCCTCTCTATTACACAACTATGTTGCCCATAACATAGTGGCGACTTTTATCATACTTGAGCAACACTACGAACACTGCCCATACAGACAAGCGCCGCTGGAATTCATATATTGGTATCACAAGTTAGCCACTGGCTAGTTGTAGAGTACTTAAAAATAGTACTGAACAAGCAAGAAGAATCATAAATAATAATTTAATACCAAAGCGTCATATAACTTGTCGAGTTAAACTTTTAAATAACAGACATCCAAAGACGCAATAACTAGAATAAGGAATATCAAGATGAACGAACATACGCTAAAAGGCGAGTGGAAACAGATGAAAGGTACCGTTAAGCAGAAATGGGCTGACCTGACTGATGATGATCTATTACATATCGAAGGTAGCCGTGACAAGCTAGTTGGCAAAGTCCAAGAGCGTTATGGTCACAGTAAAGACGACGCTGAGCGCGAAGTCGACGCATGGCGTACTGAAAACAAATATTAATGAATAATTTTTCTTATAAAGCCTTGTTATAAGCATACATCTTTATAAGTTATTAATTAAACAAAAGGCCGCATTGATTCCAATGTGGCCTTTTTTTATTTACTATTCATACCTAATTAGTCATATCGACAATAGCAGTAGGAGATATTTATTGTTTTTGACAACTGGCATTTTTGCTATCGATCATTCTTGATAATTGTCACGAGATATATTTTCTGAGAAATGCATTATAGAAAACACTTAACACCCAGACACGATAAAACCGCATAGCAATTAATTGTTATGCGGTTTTATTGTTAACTATCCTTGTTATCCATCACCACTCTAATCGCTGCATCCTTGCAGGTTATTGAGTATATTGTGATAGCTGGGCATCCTGCCCATTCTTTCTGACTACTACTGGCATTATCTGCCTGCAGCACGGGTCATGTGTCCTTATCCCAATTGCTATTATCATCCTGATGCTAGCGATTGAACTATTATCCTTAATACGGTCAACTCAATCCTTGAGTCACATTCCCTTATGCCGTGTGTGTATAGTGTCAAATTGTGAGGCACCTGTTAAGTCGCGTAAGCGTCATTGCGTGTAAGCATATACTTACATGGTCTCTTGTCAAAACAGCCATGATTAAATAAGTCATTGATAAAGCTCTTATTATTGAAAATGAATGACTTCTAAATCACTGTAGTATTTATTTAAACGCAAAAAGAGTTAGCGATGTTTAATAAGCTTAGCAACAGCTTAGTCACCTAAAGCGCCGAATGCTTACGCAAATATTTGCAAAATTTACAACTTCTTAACACCAAAGACATGTATTAATGATTTTTAAGTCTTACTATGTGTATGTAAGAAAATATTTCAAGATTAAAAAACAAATATCGATTATTAATAATAATCCTTTATAAAATATTTAACCCTTTATACCAATCACTATTAAAAATTCAAATCTCATCAACAACAGTCCTTTACTCAGATACGCTATACCAAAGGAGATTTTATCGTGAAAATTCTACCTGCTTTCTCATTTAAAACAGCAATATCTGCTGGTTTGGCGCTGACTATGTTAGGGACAGTAGCCGGTTGTGCCGTTGTCGGTCCAGGTTACGAAGACTACCCAATATATGGCGGCAACAGCGATTACGGTAATGCTGACTATAAGCATGTGAGTCAAACTTTACGCAATAACCTGAGCCGCCAAGGCTATCAAGTCATGGACATCCGCTCTGATAACTATCGTGGCAATCGAGCCATCACCGCTATTGCTAAAAAGAACAATCAAACCTATGAGTTAAAATACACCTATCCTGATTTAAGACTCATTAGCTCAAACAAAACAGCCTCTTCTAACATTTGGCAAGATGACAGATACGATAAAGACGATTATAAAAAAGATAAGTACAAGAATAATGGCAAATATAAAAACGATAAGCGTTATAAAAATAATACTGAAGGCAGCATCAAGAGAGAATCGCGTTATCCAGCGATTAAGCAAGGTGCGGTCAACAAGGTAAGATCAATGGGTTACCAAGTTAAAGATATCGAGCTCGAAGAAAAGAACGGGCGCGGCGTGTTTGAAATTGAAGCGAAACGTGGCTCGCAAGAATATGAGATTTTACTTGGCTATCCAAACCTAAATGTGATTAAGGTTGAGAAAGATTAATCCTTAACAAAAAATCTTTGCCCATAGTCATTTAAATAGCATCTGAATGGGATTTTTGCATCACTGGTAAGTTGACGCCTTTAGTCAGATAAGCTAGTTTGGGATAATTAATCTTTAAACAGTCCAGTTTTAGGTCGATTTAGCATTTTTATGCGCTAGCTTTTCTTATGCAACGTTATTGTGGTCATGCAACATTAAGATCAGTAATCAAACACCAGTAATCGCCAAATTATTAATGAGATAATAGGAATATTTATTATGAAGATATTAAGCTTCTCAACTTTAAAAACTGCTTTCTCTGCTGGTATTGTGATTGCTTTGTTCGGCACCACCGTTGGTTGTACCGTCACGCCAAGTCATGATGGTCAAAGAGTTTACTACCCAAACGGTCAGCATCAGGGTAATGGCAAGTATAACAATAATGGTCGTTATAATAATGGCGGCTATAAAACCAATAATGCTCACCATGATATTAAAAAAGGTAAGCATAAGAATAAAAACGGTCATCACAAGAATAAAAAAGCTAAACATAAAAAAGATAATGGCCGTTACAACAATAATGGTCGCTACAATAATAACCATTATCGCTATAAGTAAATCGACAGCCTTTAATAACTCATAAAAAAGAGAGCTGCAGTTTATTGACTATGCGTGTAGACAGTAGCTATGGTTGTAATTTCTACTCACAGCATACTCAATTTAGTTTCTTAGACTTAATGAAACTTGCTCGTACTTAATATTTGCTTAAATTCCCTTTTAGTACGTACAGCTAAGCTTTTTGGCATCGTTGACTACTTGGTGCCTTTGGTCAAATAAGCCAGCCCTTGGTTTATTTGACCATTTTTTATAGCGCGATTTTGTATGGCATAGTTGCTGATGCTTTTAACATCATAAGAGGATATTATGAAAAAACATACTTTCAGCGTCATTGCAGCGTTACTGACCATAACGACTGGCTGTGTCACCGCACCTGGATATAATGCATACGGCGACCTTTACGAAGACATTTATAAAGATACTAAGGTCTCCAAGAAACATAAGAAAACCATCAAATCTCTTGATAAAGAGCTTTATCAGCCCGCTATCGAGCAACGCGCGGCCAATCAGGTCAGCAATATGGGTTATCGGGTCAAAGACGTCAAATATAAAAAAGGCGATAATAAAATAAAAGTGAAGGCGCGCCGCTGCAGTAAAGACTATAAAATCGAGCTTGATTATCCAAGCTACAACGTCATTAAAATCAAAGAAGACTGATCATTTCTGATCACAAATTTAAGATATTAAAAGTCCAATACTTCAATCACATCATAGGCAGGCGTTTCATAAGGATGTGCCTGCTTTAGTGCTTCAATCACCGGTTTAATATGCGCGTCAGCCACCACCATCTCTACCCGCCACTCTATAACGGTTTCGAGTGTATCCTGCGTGCCGATATGCGGCTGACTGCCTGATAATGGCATGAACTGCCCCGCCCCTTTTACTTGCCAACAGCACTGCTCATAATCATCAATTTTTCCAGCACCCGCCGCAAATAAGGCGACTTTTACTGGCTCTAGCGCCTTCTCCGGAATAAAAACTGTCAGTTTATACATCGCTTACCCCTTTAATGCTCTTTAAAAAATTACTAGGGCGTGTCCCTAATTCAGTTTGCAGTGGATCATAGTACAAGCCAGATATAGCATAGATTTATAATTTCGTGC
>NZ_CAJHAD010000016.1 GCF_904846285.1 Psychrobacter immobilis
AGCTAAAAGCTAAAAGCTAAAAGCTAAAAGCTAAAAGCTAAAAGCTAAAAGCTAAAAGCTAAAAGCTAAAAGCTAAATAATAAACTGTCTTATTGGCAACGGAAATTAATCATATACTCATAATCATCTTTACGTGATAAGTCTGGTGAGCCCGTACCAAATATCGAACCGATGACCGCGCCCGCTTGTCCGACCATACGGCCCGTTTGCTCATTTAAAATACCGTTATATTTTACTTTGTCATCAACGATAATCACTTGTTTTCTTCCACAGGTTTTTTGCGCACTGTCTATCGCATTTTGCTGAGCTTTGACTTTGCTCTCAGCGATACCCGTGGTTTCATAAATCGAGTTAGCGCGCTGAATCACCGGTGAAGAAGGCGTGCTTTGACAGGCACTTAAAGCCAGAGCCGCAGCCAGTGTTGCTGTTAAAGTAGCGGTTTTATTAAAAATATTCATAATGGTTTCCTTTTTCCTATAAGTTAAATATATTGCTCGACAACTTGTATGAATCTAACGTATTGCGACGAGGAGTGTCTAGGCGGTTATTGTGTGCAACGTTGCAGGTACACAGCAAATCACTTGAAATATAAACCATATCTAGGATAATTGGACTATTCATTCTTAATTAGTAAGTAATTCTATGCAACTGATTCCTGCTCCTGCTGGCGTGCTCGAAGTCGACGCGCTATGGCAACAAGACAATCCTAAAGATACGAATACCGATACAGTGGCGCTACTTTGCCATCCCAATCCGTTATTTGAAGGCACAATGAACAATAAAGTGGTTACGACCATGTATCGTTTTGCTCGTGATAACGGCATGCATGTGGTACGTTTTAACTTTCGCGGCGTTGGTCAGTCAACCGGCGAACACGACTACGCAGATGGGGAGGTAGTCGATGCGATGACCGTGCTACAATGGATTGCAGAGCAGACCAACGCTCGTAAGCTATGGCTAGGTGGCTTCTCCTTTGGTGGTTATGTGATAGCGCGTGTCGCTGAGCAAATTATGGTATCGCCGCATATTTGGGGATTGAGTGATTTTGAAATAGCAAACGTTGCTCTTATCGCACCCTCAGTCGAAAAAAACGCCACCGATGATTTGAGCTTACCGATTGAGAAAACCTTTGAGATATATGGTAATGAAGACAATGTGGTTGCGCCTGCTATCATGCAGGAGTTTGCTGAGCGTCTCGGACTGCCGGTTAGTATCGTTGATGGCGCTGGGCACTTTTTTCACGGACGTTTATCTGAGCTTAAAGGTTTATTAGAAAAGCATAGTTTTGGGTCTAAAGATTCGCACTAAAATAGATTTTGTTAGCCCGTTTAGCTAACAATGCTTTTAGTTTTTTATATTTATTTTGTCTAATGATGAGTCGTATTATGAGTTTATCTCCCTTGCAACGTTATGAGCAGGCCATCAGCACTGATGAGTTTACTCGAGATGAGCAGCAATATCAGGCAATGAGCTATTTAGATGGTTTGTATCATCAGCTCAATGATAGCGTGGCGCAAAAAAAAGGCTTTTTTAGCTTTCTAAAATCAAAACCCGCTGCGCCCAAAGGCTTATATATGTGGGGCGGAGTAGGACGCGGTAAAACATGGATGATGGATATGTTTTACGACTCTTTGACCATTGAGCGTAAGATGCGCCAACATTTTCACCACTTTATGCAGCGCGTTCATCAAGAGCTAAATAATCTACAAGGCCAGAGCGATCCGCTAGAAAAAGTCGCGGATATCATTTATGCAGAAGCAGTCATTATCTGTTTTGATGAGTTTTTTGTCTCTAACGTCTCAGACGCCATGATTTTGGGCGATTTGTTCACCATGCTATTTAACCGCGGCGTCACCTTGGTTGCAACATCAAATATTGAACCATCAGGACTTTATAAAGATGGTCTACACCGTGATCGCTTTATGCCAGCTATCGCCGAAGTTGAGCGTCATACCACGGTGATGAATATTGACTCTGGCATTGATTATCGTCTGCGTGTCTTACAGCAAGCGGAGTTATATGAATCGCCGTTGACTAAGGCCAATCACCACTGGCTTGCCAACCGTTTCGCCAGTTTGTCCAACAATCAGAAAATCAGCAACGCGCCTATTACCATCAATGGTCGCGAAATCAAAATCAATGCGCGTACTGAAGATATTTTATTTTGTGACTTCCGTCATTTATGTATGGAGCCACGCTCAGCGTCTGATTTTATCGAAATTGCCAAAGAATTTAGCACAGTGTTAATCAATTCTGTGCCCGCTTTGGATGATGATTTGCGTGATCCCACCCGCCGTTTTATTTATCTGGTTGATGAGTTTTATGATCGCCGCGTCAAACTATTGGTAAGAGCAGAGCAGCCAATTCTCGAGCTCTATCAAGGACAAAAATTGGCCTTTGAGATTGAGCGTACACGTTCACGCCTGCTTGAGATGCAGTCAGAAGATTATTTGCGCATGGATCATCGCATCGAAGGCTCAGAAGCGGCGTAAGGCATATCGCTAATGCATTTGCATAATAATAAATAAGGATAAAATATGAATAGTTCTGAAGATAATATGGATAATAGCAACGAACTGAACAGTGATAGTGAAGAAAATCAAGCCGAAAGCCCGAGAGGGGCAAACGCGCAAGTAACCGATGAGCAACTGATTAACTGGATTAAATCAAGACGTAGTATCGGCAATTTGAGCATTCCGGCACCGACAGAAAGCCAGATTAGAGCAGCTATTGATTGTGCGGTTACCGCGCCTGATCATAAAAAACTGCGTCCGTGGCGCTTTATCGTCACTCAAGGTAATGCCCGTCATGACTTGGGCCGTGCTTTTTTAGCCGCTGCTGAAGCACAAGCGGCGCAAGAGGGCGAAGAGCTGTCTGAGAAATCACGCAAGAAAACCTACAATATGCCGCTGCGTGCGCCCGTTATTATTACAGTCGTCACCCACATGCAAGTGCATAAAAAAGTGCCACCTTTTGAGCAAATGCTCAGTGCAGGTGCAGCAGTGCAAAACCTTATTTTGGCACTACAAGCTCAGGGCTTTAGTACGGTTTGGCGTACGGGATTATTGGCTAATGAGCCTGCCGTCAAAGCCTATTTTGACGTTGGCGCAGATGATTATGTCACGGCTTTTGTTTATACTGGCAGCAGTCCTTGCGATATGCCAACGCGCAAGCCGATTGGTATTGAGCCATTACTGCGTTTTGAGTCATAGCGTCGAGACAGGTCTATGATTACGGCGATGTTTCAATAAGGTAATGGCTGTCATAACGCGACACAGCAAAGCAAAACAATGACCAAACTGGTCACGTTATTTCAATAAAATAACGGTTCTATATCAATAATTGTTGAAACATACCGTCAATCTCACTGTATACTCAGCACAAATTCTAATCATAATTCAGTCAGTCAATACGGATAAAATAATATGACCAGCGCTAATGATAAAAAGACAGATGCAAATATAGAGGACAGTCAAACAGATGACAAAGGGGCTGAAAAACAAAACAGTTTGCTATCCGGTATCATTGAGCGTGCCACCAAATCTGGGCTTGGACGTAAGAAGTTAAATCCTAGCGCGGTTGAATCTGCGGTGGCAAAAAATATGGCAGAAATCCATAACAATCCAACCAAATTGCGTTTGGCATTTTTAGGTGGCGGTAGCTTTGGTACGGCCATGGCAAACCTGGCTGCCCGCAATGGCTGTGATACCACGCTGTGGGTACGCAATAAACGTACTGTTAAGGCTATGTCAAAGACGCAGACCAATAAAAAATATCTGCCCGGTTATAAGCTTGATGATCGCCTCAAATACAGCCACGATTTACAAGCGGCGGTCAAAGATACCGATATTATTTTTATCGCTGTCCCAGGCCTCGCGTTTCGCGAAACCCTTAAAAGCATCGCGCCCTTTATTAGCGGGCAATCTATTGTCTCTTTAACCAAGGGTATGGAAAAAGATACCTTTGCTTTGATGAGTGATATTATTAAAGATGAGCTGCCGGAAGTAAATTTTGGCGTGATGTCAGGGCCAAATCTCGCCATTGAGATCATGAAAAATATGCCGTCTGCTACGGTCATTGCCAGTGACTCTGAGCCACTACGCCATGCGGTACAAGCAGCATTACATAGTGCTTTCTTTAGAGTGTTTGCCAGTGATGATGTTCGCGGTGTTGAGCTTGGTGGCGCGCTGAAAAACATTTATGCCATTGCCATGGGTATGGCGGCAGCTTATGAAGTTGGCGAAAATACCAAAGCCATGATATTGACTCGCGGTTTAGCGGAAATGAGCCGTTTTGGCGTGCATGCTGGTGCCAATCCGCTGACCTTTTTAGGTCTGTCGGGCGTCGGTGATTTATATGCTACTTGTAGCTCAGAGCTGAGTCGTAACTATCGTATTGGTAACATGATCGGTCGCGGTATGACTATCGATGCTGCGGTCAAAAAACTGGGTCAAACCGCAGAAGGCGTGAATACTATTCAGCAGGTTCATGAAAAAGCCACCAAAGAAGGCATCTATATGCCGATTACCCATGCTCTGCATGCGGTCATTTATGAAGATAAAGCCGCGCTTGGCGTCGCCTTACATCTTATGGAGGCGGGATTCCGTAGTGATGTTGAGTTTGTCATGGAGCATGATCATAGCAATGCTGCACTAACGGCGCAAATGCAAACGGCAAGCAAAGCTAAGCATAAAAAAGATGATGACAATAATAAGTAATGGTTAATTAATGATGCTTAATCAGTAATAGGGTAGAAGACAGATGTTTTAGTACTAAAATAGTTTCATCGTCACAAGCTTATTATTATCAAATTAGTCAGATAAAAGTAATAAACAAGGTAGTTAAGATTATGAAAATTATCTTAGTACGTCATGGTCAAGCAGAAGATGAGACGCGCCCAGACAGTGCGCGTCAGTTGACTGATTTTGGTCAGCAGCAAGCGGCGCAAACAGCAAAGTATATTACCACTCATTATCAACCTGATTGTTTTGTCGTGAGTCCTTATAAGAGAGCGCAGCAGACACTGGCAGCACTACAGTTACGTGCACCTAACGTGCCATCACAAATACAAGAGAATATCACGCCTTCTGACGATGCTCGTCAGGCGCTGATAGATATTGGTAATATTGAAGCAGAGTGTCTGGTGGTCGTCTGTCATATGTCTATCGTTGCTCATATCGCTGGCCTACTAACGGGTGATTACCCTGAATCCTTCTCTTTAGCAGAAGCGCGTGTGTTTGAGATGGATTTTGTGCTGGCGGGTATGGCAACCGAGATAGACCGTTTTGTCCCAGAACAACCTTATCAGTAACAATAATAAAAACGCTCGTAAAACCCTATATATTTTTGCTAGACCGCCGCTTTAATAAATGACAGCTTCAATAAGCAATGACTTTAAACAGCAGCTTTGATAATTAAGGACACATTTGGTGTTACATGTTTGGTTAAGAGCGCAGCACAGTCCTCTAGCGGTCTGGCATGAAGACATAAAGCAATGGCAATTGATTGACAGCTGGCAACAGCTACATGACATCTATGGTAGCTATAAAACCAATAGTCAAAAATCGGTTTGCCTGTATTTCCCCTCAAGCCATGTCTTACAAGTAGATTCTGAGCTAAATACGGCTCAGCTCAAACAATTAGGTATGAGCGGTAAGCAGTATTTATTTGAAGAAACTTCTCTGACACCAGTTGAACAGTTAGCCATTCGCCAAATGACTGAGAATAGCAGTCATCATTTTTATGCTTTGGCTCAAAGCGATATCGAATCATGGCAGCAAAGCGCTAAGCTTGTTGGCATGAACATCGTAGCGTTACTGCCTGATTTTTTATTACTGCCAACGCCAGAAGAGGGCGCAGGGCAGCATCGTTTGTTTGTATTGTACCAAGACAAACAAACGATGCTGCTGCGCCAATCCTTACATCAAGGCATGGCAGTCAGTTACTTGCCTTTAATATTTGAGCGTTTTCCGCATTTAAGTGAAGTGCTGCTATTACCAGCCATTGATAGTGCCTTTGATGATTCTAATCACGCTTCTCATAATGGTCTTGCTGAAAATTTTACTAATGAGCCAGCACTTGGTGATGATATTGATTTAACAAAGCATGAAACTACCGCCAACGCCTTTACTCAAACGGCGGCAATGATTGCCGAGCATCAATTATTATTAACTACGCTTCCCGTTACTCCTAAACCGCTTGAAATTCCTGAACGCCATGCGCTGAACTTTTTTATTAAATCAACAGATTCGCAATTATCACCGTATCTGCGGGTGGCGATGATGGTCGCGCTGTCAGCATTGGTATTACAGATGGCGACCGATGGAGTGCAATGGTATCAGTATAAGGCGGCGACAGCGGCGACCAAAACCGAGATTGCCACTCAGTATCAGTCTTGGTTTCCAAATGAGCCGCTTAGTACGCGCACAAAGCTACAAGTGCAGTTGCAACCAAAACTGCGTAGTGACAGCCAAGCGCCTAACTCTCACATAGCCGTATTATCACGTATATCACCGTTGATTAAACAGTCGTCATTACGCGCACAAGCTCTAGTCATGCAGCCAACTGCGCTTAGCTTTACGTTGATTGCACCAGACCGCGGCAGTCTTGATCAATTTACCAATACGCTAGTTTCTCAAGGCTTAAACGCCAAATTAGAACAAGTGAACGGCAATGAGCAAGGGCAGTTTAGTGGTCAAGTGACCGTTGATGTGGTAGAAAACAATAGCAGCGTTAGCAATAAAGGGTAACCATGAAAAGATTACAGCGCCTCGCCAAACGCAGCACTATTGTGACTGACCCTCGAAGCAGTGCGTTATCAACGCGGATGAGTAGCTATCAAAGTATCCTAACGACACGTTGGCAGGCATTGTCTGCGCGTGACCAATTAGCCTTGATGTTATTATCGGCATTCTTGCTATTATTTATCGGTGGCTATGGCGGCTATAGTGTCCATCAAGCAGCAAATGCGAGCAAAAATGAGTATCAAGAGCAGGTCGCTGATTATTTTTGGTTACGTGCCCAAGCTGGTAACATTGATAGCAATGCGTTAAATGCTGCTAGTATTGCAAATGGCGTAGATGCCATGCCGCCGGCTAGTAGTATCAGTGCGCTATTAAATAATTCAGGGATTGCCGATGCGCAGGTCATTGCGGCTGGCGATGCGGTGCAACTGAGCTTTGCTCATCCAAGCCAAGCCGTGGTTAGTGGCGCACTCGGTAAGCTTGAACAGCAAGGTTGGCAATTTACTCAACTGTCTATGCAGCAAGATTCGGTCACTAAAGCAATTCAAGTACAGGCGACCGTGACTTCTTAATATTTGTACTCAATTATGTTGGAACATATTTAACCATGTTGATGGTTTAAAGTTTGCCGCATTGAAACCTTGCTTATTTGCCACAATAATATAGCTATTAGCCACAGAATATAACGAGTGACAGTATGATTAACAATACCAATAATACTATGAGTGATAATAAGCGCCGTTCTTTGATTACCTATAATCACATCACGTATCTGCTCTATGTGCTCAGCTATTTTACCGCGGGACTGCTGTGGATTGTGCCTATTTTTATGAATTATGCCAAACGCCATGATGCTGATGGTACTTGGCTTGCTACCCATTTTGATTGGCAGATTAAGACCTTTTGGTATAGCATCTTCCTGTTTGTTGTTGGTGTGCTTATCATCACATTTGCCTTAGGTGGTTTTGGCGTAAGCATGCTCGCTGAAACCAATAATATTGCCATCGGCTCAGTATTGTTGGCCAGTTTGGGTTTTATTATTATGGGCTTTACTTTTATTTGGCATCTGTACCGTATTGTACGTGGTTGGATTGCGCTCACTGATGGACGCCCAGTTCCCTAATATAAAAACAAGAATATCAATAAGCAGCAAATACGAATAAATAATGCTGTCTGATATTGGCTTATTAAGTAAGTCAATTGACAGCGTTAACGATTATTTATTCGCAGGATATAGCGCAATTTGTCCTATGAAACTTTGGTCTTATTTCAGTTAAGCTGATATAATCGCAGCGCTTGACCTCATTCGTTTTTCTTATTTATCATTTCTTTTCAAGCAGGGTCTGTCATTACTATGTCTTACGCCTTACTTCGCCCTTTTTTGTTTAATATGGACCCTGAGCACGCGCATGAGATGACTTTATCTTTATTAGATAAAGCTCATAAAGCGCGTGTGTTAGGCTTAGTATATGGTCAGTCAATGCAGCCAACCGATTGTATGGGTTTGCAGTTTGCCAATCCTGTTGGGCTTGCCGCCGGCTTGGACAAAAACGGTGACTATATTGATGCGTTAGCAGAGTTGGGTTTTGGTTTTATTGAAGTGGGTACCGTTACGCCAAAGCCGCAAGCCGGTAATGACAGACCAAGACTATTTAGAATCAAGCAAGCCGATGCTATTATTAACCGGATGGGCTTTAATAATGAAGGTGTTGATTATCTGATTGAAAATGTAAAACGCTGTAAATACAAAGGCAATATTGGCATTAATATCGGTAAAAATGCGGCGACACCGGTTGAAAATGCAGCTGATGATTATGTCTATTGCTTAGAGCGCGTTTATCCGCATGCTTCTTATATTACCGTAAATATCTCTTCTCCGAATACCAAGAATTTGCGCGACTTACAAAGTGGTGAAGCGTTAACCCAATTATTAGATACCATTAAAAACCGCCACAATCAATTGGCAACCGAATATGGCTTTTATGTACCATTGGTATTAAAAGTCGCTCCCGATTTAGAGCCGTTACAAGTTGATTATATCTCCCAGCAGTTGCTGGACTTTGAGATTGATGGTTTGATTGCCACAAATACCACTTTGAGCCGCGTGGGTGTTGAAGACTTGCCCGATGGTAACCAAGCAGGCGGTTTATCAGGTCGTCCTGTCAGCCACATTAGCACCCAGATTTTACAACAATTCTCCGATCAGCTGGGTGGTAAGGTAGCGTTGATTGGCGTTGGCGGTATCGATAGCGGTGACAAAGCGGTCAAAAAAATCGAAGCAGGTGCAGATTTGGTGCAGCTTTATTCCGGGCTTATCTATAAAGGGCCTGGACTGGTACAGTCTTGCATTCAATCTATCGGCGGCTATTACGATGCGATGGATGGTTAAGACTTTTAACGACTTTCACAATGGTAAGCTTTTTAACTTTACTGAAGTACACCATATAAGATGCAAATGAGGCGATAAACATGAGTGGTTTAGACATTGTGATTGCTGTGGTTGTCCTGATTGGCTTATGGCGGGGTTTTCAGGTAGGTCTAATTAAGACAGCTGTCGGTTTGGTCGGTTGGTTTGTCGCACTTATTGCTGCCACGCGTTTAGCAGGTTCGGTCGCACCGCAATTATCAAGTATGGTAGAGAATCCTGTCTTGCAAATGGCGCTGGCGTTTTTAGTGATTGTAATTGCTATCTTAGCCATTATGCATCTGGTTGCGTTTGTGTTTTCTGGGGTACTTAAAACCTTACGTCTTGGCGTCCTTGATAAAATGGGGGGCGGGGTACTTGGCGCGGCAAAAAATGTGCTTATGGTTTTGGTGGTGCTTAGCGTCAGCGCGCCATTATTGGTGCAAATGCCGCAATGGGAAACTTCGGTGCTTGCGCCTGAATTACTGCCTTATGCCCCTATGGGTAAAGAGTTGGTCTCAGATATGTTTGGCTTGGCATGGGATCAGGTCAATCAGTCTTAAGCTTGATATGCGTGATAAGCGCTCAAAAAAAGCTATTCAATCCTCTTTAATATTCGTAAAATACACCTCTATTTATCATCATCAACTTGTCTTATGGATAATTGTCCTTATCTATTGTCCGTGAGACGTTATTCTCAGCAAGATCATCAGCTTTGCGGCAAATGATAGGCGAAAATTCAAGACAACCTTGTCAGCCGTTATTGTGTTATCAATGTGTGGTACAAAATAGGATACAACTATGTGTGGAGTCGTTGGGGTCGCAGCTCATGAGCCAGTCAACCAAATTCTTTATGATGCCTTAACCATGTTGCAGCATCGCGGGCAAGATGCGGCAGGTATTGTGACTTTACAGGACGGTCGTCTTTATTTACGTAAAGAAAATGGCATGGTACGTGACGTGTTTATGAACCGTCATATGCTAAAGCTGGTGGGTAAGTTTGGTATCGGTCACGTCCGTTATCCAACTGCTGGCACCTCAAGTAGTGCCGAGGCACAGCCTTTTTATGTCAACTCGCCTTATGGTATTACGCTTGCACATAATGGTAATTTGACCAATGCTGAGAGCTTGGCTAAGTCTTTATATCAAGAAGATCGCCGCCATTTAAATACCGATTCAGACTCTGAAGTGTTGCTAAATGTCCTTGCGCATGAGATGCAAAATTTGGATAAAACCAATCCAACGCCTGCGGATATCTTTGAAGCAGTGACAGCGGTTTATGGGCGCATTGAAGGCGCTTATGGCGTGGTTGCTCTGATTACTGGTCATGGTTTGCTGGCCTTCCGTGATCCAAATGGTATCCGTCCGCTGATTTTCGGTAAGCGCATGGCTGCTAACGGCGGCACAGAATATATGGTCGCTTCAGAGTCAGTCGCGTTGACGGGTTCAGGCTTTAGTATTGTGCGTGATGTTAAACCGGGCGAAGCTATCTTTATTGATTTAGACCATAAGCTACATACTCATCAGTGCGTCGAGCAACAAGAATATACGCCTTGTATCTTTGAATATGTGTATTTTGCCCGTCCAGACTCTATTATGGACAATATTTCTGTTTATAAATCACGCCTACGTATGGGTGAAAAGTTGGCCGATAAAATCCTTGCCGAATGGGGTGAGGACCATGATATCGACGTGGTCATTCCGATCCCTGATACCTCGCGTACTTCAGCGATGGAGCTGGCGTTAAAGATGAACATCAAGTACCGTGAAGGGTTTATGAAAAACCGCTATATCGGTCGTACCTTTATCATGCCAGGTCAGCAGCAACGTAAAAAATCAGTTCGCCAAAAGCTAAGCGCCGTGCCACTTGAGTTTAAAGGCAAAAACGTTCTCTTGGTTGATGATTCAATCGTTCGCGGTACCACCTGTCACGAAATTATCCAAATGGCACGTGATGCTGGTGCCCGTAAAGTATTCTTTGCCAGTGCTGCGCCGCCAGTTAAATATCCAAACGTCTATGGTATCGATATGCCAGTGCGTAGCGAGCTAATCGCCTCAGGTCATAGCGTTGAAGAAGTGCGTGAGATTATCGGTGCTGACCGCTTAATCTTCCAAGATTTGGACGATTTGATTGAAGCTGTCAAAGATACTAAGCATAGCAAGGTTGAAGGTTTTGATTGTGCGGTATTTAATGGCTGCTACATTACCGGACAAATCAACGAAGCCTATCTTGAGCATTTGCAAGAGCAACGTAATGACACTGCCAAGACTGGTAAAAAAGGCGTACAAATCGTGGCTGATACCCCAGTCGATATGATGGGCGTAGAAGAGCTGTAAGAGACGAAATATCTTAAAATAAAGTAATGGCAAAATAGAAAGGCTGCAATCATTGAGATTACAGCCTTTTTTATGGGCAAAAATAAATATAGTCAGTGTGAAATAAAATTGATGAATTAACAGCCACATGCGACTGGTATAAATTTTACTCGCTTGCTGTTATCACAGAGGCTACGAAAAATTCATCCCAGTCGCGCTGTATCTTTTTGAAATTTAATCTACTGTATACAATAAACCTTTAATCAGCCTAAGAAATGGGTAAATAACCACAAAAAACCATTAATCGCAGCGATACCGACGATCATACTGACCAATAACTGACGGCTAAGATGATAGACAACTAATACTGATAATAAGGCGCCTATTTGTGCCATTAATAAATGTACTTCTGCGCTATTGATACCAGTACTTTGTGACAAACCTTGATAAGAAAGACTGGTTAATATGAGCAATACCATCACAGACAGCGGCAAGCTTTCATTCAATCGATGCAGCCAAGGCGTATCCAGTAGCTTTTTGGGTATTAAAGCGGGAAGAGCGCGGGTAATAAAGGTCACTGCGGCTATCGCAAGCGTTGCGAAAATCAGATAACTACTGCTCATTGCTGCCTCCTTCTGCCCTGTGACCACTACGCTGCACCCAAAAACCACGGGCCAAAATCATCAGCATACAAATCGTAATCGCTACTAATAACAACCAATTACTGGTAAAAAATGAGGCAATCACTAAGGCAATAACCGCAATACCAATCGGGAAATAACGTTTGATACTTTGGAATTGCTCATAAGCTAAAATGGCAAATAAACATACCAAAGCGAAATCCAAATGCGGTATCAAATCACTTAGTGTGCTGCCAATCATCACGCCAATCGTACCAGCTAATACCCACCAGATTTGATTAAACAAACTAATCGGCAGTATCAATGATTGTCGCGACTCGTTTGGCAAACTGGTCATCACTGAAAAAGTTTCGTCCGTTAAGGCGAATAAACAATAAGTCTTGGCTATTTTATTCTTTGGCAGATATTGTAATAATGGCATACCATAAAAAACATGACGTAAATTAATGGCAGCAATATTGGTTGCGATATTACCAATCGGTAATCCAGCACTCAGCATCGGCAGACAAGCATATTGCGCTGCACCTGCATATAAGACCACACTTAGCATGATAGTGGCCCACACTGGCACACCAGCCACTTGTGCGAGCACGCCAAAGGCAATCCCTGCAGGTAAATAACCCATAGCGACCGGCAAGCTTTTCTTAAAACCTTCCGCCCAATCGTAATGGTAGGCTTGGTTTTGATTTATCTCATTTAATTGAGTATTCACGTGACATCCTAATTTTTTCTTACTTTAATTTGTCGTTTTTTTTGTCTCTTGTCTTTTTTTCTAAATCCATCATACAAGCATGATTTCAGCTAATTACTTTAATAATTAAGATTCAGGCTGCAATTTTTCATAGCTGCCTGTTTGATGAGCGTGGTATAAAAATCCGCTAAGAATAATCAATCTTAATAATAATAAGCACCAAACGCTCAGCCAGATGCCGGTCATATCCCATTGTTGATACAGTAGCCAACTTAAAGGGAAAAATATAATCGCTAATATCAGTGCGGCATTACGAATGACACTACCTGCCGTTAAACCAAAGAATATCCCATCTAACCAATAAGCGCCAACGCCTACAAGGGGGAGAAGTACGGCATAAAGGTGATAGTCATAAGCAAGCGCAAAGACTGGTTCGATATTGGTCATAAATTGCAAATAAGTCGGCATGCCAAGCCACCATATCGCACTTAGCATCAAGGCAAGTCCGTAACTGACAACGCCTGTACGTTTGACGATAATACGGAACCGCGGCCAGTCACGTCGTCCAGCAGCTTGTCCGCTTAAGGTTTCTGCAGATACCGCCACGCCATCAAGGGCAAAGGCTGAGATACTCAATACCTGCAATAAGATGGCGTTAGCGGCCAGTATGACATCGCCGCTTTGGGCAGAAAGACGGGTAATCCAAGCAAAGCTTATCGTTAAAATAAGCGTACGTATAAAAATGTCTTTATTTAATGAAAATAGCCTAAGCATTTTATCTTTGCTAAAGTGTTCTTTATTAGCTGTAAATAACGCGCGCCAAGAGATTTGTAGATGTCGACGGCTCAGCCATAATGCCAATACCACGCCAAGCCAAAAGGCAATCGTCGTTCCTAACGCCACTCCAACCAAGCCCATTTGCATCACGTAAACAAAAAATAAGGTTAGTATGATATTAAGCATAGCGATAAAACCTTGCTGATAAAGCATATAGCGGGTCTTGCCTTGACCGGCAAACCAGCCGATAAATGCAAAGTTCATCAGCTCAGCGATGATACCCCAGAAACGTACATCTAAATAAGTCTTTGCCGCGCTGCCACTGTCAGGATTGGCAGAAAGCGCTTGCAAGCCAAAATCAATCAGCCAAGGTTTTGCGATAAGCAAAACTGTGCCAATCATAAAAGCGAGTAACAAAGCACGTTGTAAAATTGATAGCAAGGGTGATTGATTTTGCTTAGAGGGATTTAATGAGGCATTGCTAGAAGTGTTTTTATTAGCGAGTTGACCCAGTGCTTGTGCAGACAGACCAGATGACGCATATTGCAAGAAGTTAAAGCTGACCAGTATCAAAGACAGTAGTTGTATGGCTAAGCCCATCCCAGCAAGCTTCGCAGTGTCATTCATATTACCGACAATCGCAGTATCAATGACGCTTTGTAGCGGCATCGCAAGGTTAGCCAATAATACCGGCAGTGCAATCGCAATGATGCGCGTATAGCGAGTATCAATCGGTGGCATAACAGTTGGCGGCAAGGTAGATGGCATAACACAGTCGCTTATATAATAACAAGGCAGAAAAGATTTCTAAGTACTTATCAGATGATATTAAAATATAAATGAAAATAGCACAAAGACAAAAGCACCTAGAGTTTAGGTGCTTTTATCGTAATAACATTTACCAACTTAATAACTAAAAAGTCTAATTATTGGCTTTGATATAAGCATCAGTCTTGCTCAAACATTTTTGGATCATTAAAGGTCACGATTTCTTCTTCAAACTCAGGTTTTACTTTAACGATAAAGTCATCACGTGACAGACCCATTGCTAGAGGAATAGAGCTTGCGATATAGGTAGATGAGTAAGTACCAGCAAGTAGACCAATAAACAGCGCAGCCGAGAACCAGAATAAGCCATCACCGCCTAAGAATAGCATCGCGAGCACAACCAACAGTACCGTTGAGATGGTCATAATCGTACGGCGTAGCGTCTCTGTCAATGACAAATCAATCGTTTGACGCGCAGTAATACCACGGACACGGCGGAAGTTTTCACGGATACGGTCATAGACGACGATGGTATCGTTCAATGAATAACCAATCAATGCCAAGATGGCTGCTAGTACTGTCAAGTCAAATGGGAAGCCAAATAAAGCAAAGACACCGATGGTTACGATAGCATCGTGAAATAGTGACAATACCGCACCAATCGCCAGTTTGAATTGGAAGCGCAAGGCGACGTATCCAAGCATACATGCCAATGCTAATACAATCGACATGACTGAGCTTAGATAGATCTCATTACCAACTTGACTACCGATGATATTAACGTTACTGATTTCAACATTATTATTAGGAAGTTTTAATGCTTCACTCAGACTAGCGTTCAAGCCATCAACGTTATCAGATTGGGGTGGTAAGCGTATTAGTAGCTCTTGACGCGTGCCTAGATATTGCACAACGGCATCATCAAAGCCATTATCAGCCAAGGCTTTGACCACTTCGACTTGCTCAGCAGGATTCTCATAACGCACATCGGCTGAAACCCCGCCGGTGAAATCAAGACCTAGGTTTAGACCATTGATGGCAATCGCGATAATACTACCAATGACCAAAATGATAGATAGAATTGCCATTGGCTTTTCTATCTTCATGAAAGGAATGATACGCTGATCGCCAATGGCTTTGATGCCACCTTCAGCTTCTGCTGCTGCATTATCTTCAGCATCACCTATGTCTAAATTATTTAGATTAGGATCCATTGCTTGCGTGGCCAATGCATGGCTGTCTTGACTCGCATCTTTACCACCGCGACGCGTTTTATTTTTACTCAAGCTCGTCTTAGACGTCTTATTGCTTTGGGTATTACTGCCTTTACCATCACGGCGCGGTTTTTTACGGCGGCGCGTACTAGCTTCGCTATTTGAGCCATTCGGTTCGGGGTTATTCTGTTGTTCTAAAGGGTTGTTATTATCGATGGCCATAGTTTTCTCCTAACCGATGCTCAGACGTTTGATAGATTTACGCTTACCGTAAGCAAGTTGTACCAGCGCACGGGTTACCAAAATCGCGGTAAATAGTGAGCTGACAATACCAATCGCGAGGGTAACCGCAAAGCCTTTAATCGGACCCGTACCAATCGCAAATAAGATAAAGGCGACCAATAACGTGGTGATGTTGGCATCGAAAATACTACTAAAGGCACGATCAAAACCTGCCACGATAGCGGATTTTGGTCTGACCCCGTTTGCCAGCTCTTCACGTATACGCTCAAAAATCAGCACGTTGGCATCGACCGCCATACCGATGGTTAAGACGATACCAGCAATACCGGGTAGGGTCAGTGATGAGCCTAAAATTGACATAATGGCAATAATGATAATGACGTTAATCGCTAGGGCAATATTAGCAATCACCCCAAATAAGCGATAGAAAATAATCATAAAGGCGAAGACCAGTAGATAACCCACTTGGGTAGAGAATAGGCCTTTATCGATATTTTCTTGGCCTAATGATGGACCAATGGTGCGTTCTTCAACGAAATACATCGGGGCTGCCAGTGCGCCTGAACGTAACAATAGCGCAAGCTCAGCGGCTTCAGCACTGCTATCAAGCCCAGTAATACGGAAAGACGAACCCAGTACCGCTTGGATATTTGCACGGTTAATAACTTTAGTCTCAGCATACGGCGTACGTACTTCGACGGTCTCACCAGTTGCTGGATCTTCTTCATAAGTAATGCGTTGTTTATTTTCAATAAACAGCACCGCCATTTGTTTGCCGACAGCCGTACGCGTGGCGTTTTGCATCAGCTTACCACCAGCACTATCTAGGGTAATGCTTACTTCAGGCGAGCCGCTTTCATCAATACCTGTCTGCGCGTTCGTAACCTTGTCACCGGTGACAATCGCTTGACGCTCTAGCAATACTGGTGGACCATCAAGCGTTTCAAATGGAAATGCTTCGGTACCAGCAGGCGGAATGCCGCCCATATAATTTTCAGCGCCTTCAGCGACCATACGGAACTCAAGGTTTGCCGTACGACCAAGGACACGTTTTGCTTCTGCAGTATCTTGTACACCCGGTAGCTCAACCACGATACGGCTAGCGCCTTGTGATTGTACCAAGGCCTCAGTAACCCCAAGCTCAGCAATACGATTGCGTAGGGTGGTCAAGTTTTGGTTGACCGCGTAGCTATTGATTTCGTCTAAGGTTGCATCGTTATAAGCTAAAATCAGGGCAGGGCCTTGCTCATCAATAGAAGACTGTAAGGAGAATGTGTTACCCATAGAGCCTTGCAGGATGTTTTGCGCACGGTTACGGGTATCAGTATCAGAAAAATGCAACACCACGCCACGCTTTTCTGTTTTGATACCTTTAACCGCAATACGTTCAGCACGTAGGTCACGGCGCATATCACGACTGGCGCTGGTTAAGCGTTGTTCGAGCGCCTTGTCCATATCCACTTCTAGCACGAAACGCACACCACCGCGCAAATCAAGCCCGAGTTTCATGGGTCTTGCGCCGATATCACGTAGCCACTCAGGAGTAGTCTGTGCCAAGTTCAGCGCGACCACATAGTCCTCGCCTAGATTTTGACGCAGCACTTCCTGAGCTTTTAGCTGATCGACTGGATTGTCGAGACGCACCAGCGCACTATTGCCTTCAAAGGTACCATCATGATTGTTCAAGCCTGCTTCTTCGAGCAAGCTTTGAGACTGAGTCAAGATACCTTCAGACAGCTGCGTACCTGCTGCTGCACTGGTAATCTGTACGGCAGGTTCATCAGGATATAGGTTAGGAGCCGCATATAGACCGGCAATGATGAGTACGACGGTGATGAGTAAGTATTTCCAAGCGGGATATTGCATAATCACTTCTTTAAGTTGATAAACTACTGGCGACGCAGGCCACAAGTTAGCAGATGGGAAGTTAGCGATAACAAGGGTGAGTGACTAAAGGGAGAGCTACTATATTGTTTTAGTAGTCGTACTGAATCATGCACCACTGT
Organism: Psychrobacter immobilis; assembly: GCF_904846285.1. Classification (GTDB taxonomy): domain Bacteria; phylum Pseudomonadota; class Gammaproteobacteria; order Pseudomonadales; family Moraxellaceae; genus Psychrobacter; species Psychrobacter immobilis_D. The sequence goes on from NZ_CAJHAD010000016.1 coordinate 17,804, forward strand.
GATCATCCGCGATGATAGTAAAGCAAAAAACGGTAAAGCGTAAAGCAGTAAAGCGAAAAATGACCGTAAATAATGTACGGTCATTTTAAAGTCATTACAACTATTAATTGATAATAGCCATCAATTAGTCACAACCAATGTTTAATAATTCATGTTTAACAATCATCAAATACATCGATAATGCTTAAACGCTTTCGATAGTACCAGCGGGCAATACTGAAATAACAGAAGCACGTTGTACTTTAACGTCAGTGTTGTTGTTTAAGCTCACAACCGCATAATCGCCTTCTAGTGCTTTGATACGACCCATAAGGCCGCCAGCAAAGATGATTTCGCTACCAACAGTCAATGAATTGACCATAGCGCGGTGCTCTTTGGTGCGTTTTGACTGTGGACGAATCACCAAAAAGTAAAAAATGGCAAAAAACGCCACTGGCAACAAGATTTGACCAAATAGTGACGCAGCTCCGGCAGTTTCTGGCGCAGCATGGGCAGCTTGAATAAAAAAGCTCATAATTTCTCTCAGTAAGTCATAGATAACAATAAATTTACAGGCATAGTAACAAAAAATCCCAGACTTGGTAACTGTTAATCATAGGCTAGGCGTGTTTTTGTTACCCATTTAACATACTAACCGCCAATATTTAGCCTAACAATCGTTTTGCTATTCTAAATGATAGAATGATTGGAGTTAAAGGGTAGAGTGCTCTGACGCTCAGCAAGCAGTAAAAGCCGACTATTAAGTAGATATATCAATTGGCATAGTGTCACAATAGTCAAAAAATAGCTTTATTCAATACATTATATCTTTGATATAAATAGTTATTGACTATGGAATGCCATTATTGCCGCTACGATTAAACGAGGGTTTATATCGCTATAAATGGGGGTATAATAGGCTGTCTTGAGCATGATTTTGGTCGTTAAATAGATAAAAATTAGACGCTATCGGCTATTATTTTCTATCTGCTGCCGTCAGCTCATGATATATTGTGACTTCCTTTTACTTCTTTGTTTAGGTTACCTAACTTGTTCACCTCTTTTATATCTGTACCTCGTTTATACCGTCCGCGCGCCTGTCGTAAAGACGCATCCGCTGAACCTCCCCCGACGATGGGTGGCTATACTCGCTTTAGTAAAACTTACTTCGGTATGATGCGCCTTAATATGTGGCGTTTTGTTATAAAACGGCTTTCCATGTTATCTGCATTGATAACGCTCTTACTTACTCTGTTACTACCGCAATCGGTGCTGGCTGCAGATGGCTTAGCAGACCCAAGCGCAAGTAGCGTGCTACTACTCATCTTATTTGTACTCGTAGCGATTGGCATCTCATTTATTTGTTCGTTGGCAGAGGCCGCATTACTCAGTATGACCCCGTCATATATTGCTGACATTCAAGAAAGCAATCCAAAAAAAGCCAACATGCTAAAACGCTTAAAGGTTGATAATATCGATCAGTCGTTGGCAGCTATCTTAACCTTAAATACCGTAGCGCATACTTTAGGTTCTATTGGCGCTGGTGCGCAGGCGACGATTGTCTTTGGTAGCGCTTGGTTTGGACTTTTCTCTGCAGTTATGACCTTGGCTATTTTATTTTTGTCAGAAATTATGCCAAAAACACTTGGAACCATATATTGGCGTCAATTAGGTGGACTGGTTGCTTATTTTGTCCGCGGTATTATTTTGCTGCTATATCCACTTATTTGGTTTTCAGAAAAATTAACCAAATTGCTAGTACGCGGCAAAGAACCGCAGGCGTTTAGCCGTCGTGAGTTTGCGGCACTTGCCAGCATTGGTGAAGAGTCAGGACAAATTGACCCCTTAGAGTCGCGTATCATTCGTAACTTATTGGCATTTGGTGCCATTAAAGTTGAAGATATTATGACCCCGCGTTCGGTGATGCTGGCGTTTGAAGAACATAAAACCGTTGCTGATCTGCTAGTTGACCGACCAAAACTTACTTTTTCTCGTTTACCAATTTATGATGGCGATTTAGATAATATCACCGGTTTTGTATTAAAAACCGACATGCTATTGGCAAAGTTCAATAATGCTGCCCACAAACCACTGACAGATTATAAACGCGACATTACCTTTGTATTTTCAAAGATGAAGCTGTTTGATTTGTTAGAGTTGATGCTAAAAAACCGTCTTCACATTGCGATTACGGTCGGTGAATATGGTGAGGTCAAAGGCTTAGTAACCTTGGAAGATGTGTTTGAGACCTTGTTGGGTCTTGAGATTATCGATGAAATAGACCGCGTCGAAGACATGCAAGCGTTAGCTCGGCAGATGATGGACAGACGCGTTGAGCGCTTGGGTATGAAGCTGAGTGATGACGAGCAGTATGAAGACATTCATACCGAGGATAAAAATTAGAAACACCGACATCAGAAACATCGCTATTAAAAACATTACCATTAGAAATACAGCTATTCAAAATACCTTGCATTAAGTGACTTAAACCATCAATCATAGGGTGTTGAGATGGTTTTTATAAGTTCACAATTTATTGAGTGCAAACAGCCATTTTAGAGTGACATTCGCAATAATTAAACAGGGTGTCACATGGCTGTGAGAATTTAGTGATAGTCTAAATTATCGTAACAAAACACTGCTTAAAATCTTAGATTTAACCAGATGTAAGATAGCTAATTTATAAATATATGACTTATTCCTATACTTAATTTCATAAAAGTATACTTTATAAAAGTACGATTTGGTTTTAGTTTATATGATAATTTTTATCTACGAGAGCAGTAATTAATAATTAAATGATACATCACCGTTAAGCATCATGATGGCATAATGAAAATTATGCATGACCATAACGACAATAGTATCACTAAGGAATAGCATGAAAAAATTATGGGGAAAAGGGCTGTTGGCCTTATTGATGAAAAGCGCTAGCGTAACTGCGATAATGGCGGCTGCCAGCACTATGACTATTAGCGCGCAAGCGGCAACCATGACCGAATCATTGGTGCAAAACTACGTTGCCGCCATGAAATCAGCTGCCAATAGCCAAAACACCAATCAAGTGGCGCGTTTGGTCTCTGATGATGCGCTTATTTCAATGTCAAGAAAAGGCAAGTCTACCAGCCTCGACAAAGATGCTTATCTAAAATTACTGCAAAACAGTTGGAGTAATACCTCAAATTACCGCTACGATATCAATGTGGATAATATTGTCATTACCGGTGATCAAGCAAAAGCCAATGTCACCACTAATGAAAGCTGGGTAAAAGACGGGCAAAAAGTTTCATTTGTCACGACATCGAGAGTGACGCTTACCTTATCGACCGGTAATGCAGTACTTTTACGCGCTGTCTCACAAGTGGCGATTAATTAGTCATCAACAAGCCGTCATCAACAGCGCTAGTTAATGAATTGTATAAATCATGCCGCTATTTAGCCATTGAAAGATAGGGCGGATTAAATTCTGTCCATTATCTTTCATAATAGACTGGTCTTTGTTTGAGATTGCGTACTATACTGTCGATTAACTTTATTTTATCACTTATTGTTGTTAGGAAACTTCCACTATCATGTCTACTGTGTCATCAAAATCTCGCTCATTTATCGCTTTACCACTGACGCTTGCGGTGTCGACTTTACTTATCAGTGCTTGTAGTAATACCTCGGCGGTGAAGAAGACGGGTGCGACCGGCAGCTCAGCTGTGGTTGCGAAGCGTCCTGTCAATCAAGCTGCTAAGCCAAGTACTGGCGCTGATTACTCAACAGCTTTTTTGGACGCTGAAAGCTTGGATGAGCTGGCTGATTTATTAGAAGCCACCGACATGACGATGGTTGAGGGTAATAAACTTGCCATTCAACAATATGGTGATTTATGGAATCGCTTGCGGGCAGGCTACCGTATGAATGGTGGTCAGCCTGTTTATAATCAGCGTATTGAAGCGCAAAAAGGTTGGTTTACCAGTCGTCAAGACTATCTTAACCGTTTGACCGCCCGTGCCAGTCGCTATATTTACCATACGGTACGAGAAGCTGAGCGCCGTAATATTCCAACTGAACTTGCGTTATTGCCTGTGATTGAGAGCTCATACGATCCAAGTGGTACCAGTAGTGCGGCAGCTGCAGGTTTATGGCAGTTTATCCCAAGTACAGGGCGTATCTATGGTCTCAATCAAAGTAGCACTTACGATGGTCGCCGTGATGTTATCGAATCAACCCGTGCCGCTTATGACTTTTTGACCGCACTGCATAACCAGTTTGGTAGTTGGGAGCTAGCACTAGCGGCTTATAACGCCGGTCCTGGTCGAGTGCAAAAAGCTATCGATGCCAACGCTGCGCGTGGCTTGCCGACCGATTATTGGTCGCTAAGATTACCGACTGAAACCATGAACTATGTACCGCGCTTTTTAGCGGTTGCTGAAATTGTTGCCAAGCCTGAGCAATATGGCGTTTATCTGCCCGCTATCGCTAACCGTCAGCATTTCCGTAGTGTGCCGGTCAACTATGGCGTCAGCTTAGCCGAAGTTTCGCAGACAACTGGTGTCAGTTATGATGAATTGGAAAGATTGAACACGGCACTGACGTCAGCTCGTATCGATGCATCAGGTCCGCAGCGTGTTATTATTCCTAATGATGTCAGCTTGACGACGGATGCGAAACTGAGCGCCTTAAGAGGTAATGGTAGTAGTAATGTGATTGCTTCTAGTAACACCAGTAGCAATGTTGCTACCGCGCCAAGCTACTCAGGCTCTACTTCTACTACGCCGAGCTACAATAATAAACCTTATACTGGCGGCACATCATTGCCTTCTACGGGTAGCGCGCTTGCTGAATATGCCGCGAGTGCCAGTGTACCGCAGCAAACCACCAGCTATATTCCGCCGACGGTTTCACCGACGAGCAGCTCTGTTTATAGCAGCAATACCTCATTCCGTACTGAGCAGCCACTGACTTCGGCAGAAACCAAAAAGATTAATGCCGAGCTAAAAAGCAGCAACAGTTTACCGACCACATCGGCACAAATTACGCAAAACAATACCATCATTCAAGAACCGCCGTTAAGTAAAGCGGAACGTGACTTTATTGCCAGTCAAATTCGTATTAGTACACCTGAAACCAATGTCATCAATGCAGATGGTAATATCAACCTATCAGCAGTACAGACGCAGCAGTCAGTGTTAGAAGCCAGTGGTAAAGAAAAGAAACTGAGCTTCCCAAAAACCTCGGTCAGCAAACCAAAACCACAAGGTACACGCAGTACTTATACCGTAAAACGTGGCGATACCTTGGCAAATATCGCCAGTCGTTCGGGTGTCAACTGGCGTGATATTGCTGAATGGAACCAGATTGATGCTAGCGCTAATCTATTAGCGGGCAGTACGTTATATCTATATAATGCCAAATCGATTGAACCCTTGAGTAGTGCGAGCAATACAGCAGCCAGTCAGCCAGAAAGCTATGTGGTACAAAGCGGTGATACCCTTATCGGTACAGCCAATCGCTTTGGTTTGTCAGTGACTCAGCTAGCAACTTATAATAATCTGAGCAGTAGAGCGGACTTGCTACGTGGTCAAAAACTATGGCTGGTTCCTGGTAAAGTAACCGCGCCTGCGACCACACCTGCAGCGCCATCGACCAAACCTACTAAGTCGAGTGCGGCAACCAAAAACTATAAAGTCAAACCTGGTGATGGTTTGATTGCTTTGTCACGCCAGTTTAAGGTGCCGACTACTACCTTGGCGACGTTAAATAATATTCGTACGACCGATTCACTATATGTTGGTCAGAACTTAAAAGTACCAGCTAATGTAGAATTTACGACTGCGCCTACTACGTCTAATAGTGTGGCTAGCAGCACATCGAGCAGTACTAGCAGCAATACTCCTGCTAGTAGCTCAAGCTCAGTGGCAACCACCAACTATAAAGTCAAATCAGGTGATACTTTAATCGGTATCGCAAATAGCGTTGGCATTAGTCCTGAAGAACTGGCAGCCGTAAATACTAACTTTGATGCCAAAGCGCGATTGCAACGTGGTCAAACGATTAAAGTACCTGTTACCAAAGATTTGGTAGATCGTCAGCTTAACGACAAGGCAGTCAGCTATAAAGTCAAATCAGGCGATACCTTGACGGGCGTTGCGCAGCGTTACAATATTGGATTGGGCGATTTAGCAGCTGCCAATAACTTGAAAACTAATTCCAATTTAATATTGGGTCGTACGATTACCATTCCTGCTAATGGGACAGTGAGCGCTTCTAGTACAGCTAATAGTAATGCTAGTAGCAGCAGTAACAGTAATAAAGGCAGCAGCAGCGCCAGTGCAGAAGCCACTAGTAGTACTGCTAGCGGTAAAAAGCTTGGCAATACTGAGAGCTATAAAGTTAAATCGGGAGATGGCCTTATTGCGCTAGCGCGTCAGTTTGGCATCTCGGTAGAAGACTTAGCGGCTACTAACGATTTAGCGACTAACGCCCAGTTGCAACGTGGTCAAACCATTAAAGTACCAAAAGCGACGGTCAGCTATACCGTTGGTTCAGGCGATAACTTGATTGGATTGGCGCGTAAATACGGCGTCTCAACCAAAGAGCTTGCGGATATGAATAATATCGCTGTAGATACTATGCTACAACGCGGTCAACGTCTAACCGTACCGAATCGCTAATATATAATGTAATCGCATTTAACAAATTTTAAGCATTAAAAAAAGCTGCTCTTCATAGAGCAGCTTTTTTATTGCAAAAGTTTTATAGGTATTTTATTTACAAGCTTTTACTAAAAATATTTTAAAAAGAAAGCTGATTAAACCGTCTGCGTTTTAATGGTTTCAAGATAACTTCTAATATTACTCACATAATGCATCGCTTGACCATAACGGCTATTTGAGGCTCTGTTTTCAGATAAGTAGGCATATATATTGGCCCAGCTTTTATCATCGATACCATTGGCATTCAATTTACGCTGGATACCTTTTACGGCATTTGGACCCATATTATAAGCGGCAAGGGCAAACCAGATGCGGTCGGTCTTTGGTACATCAGCGAAATCGGCTTTCATTTGCTCCAAATAGCGAGCGCCACCACCGATACTTTGGTAAGGGTCAACGCGGTCGGAGACGCCCATCGCTTTGGCAGTATTATTGGTCAGCATCATTAGGCCGCGTACCCCTGTCGGTGAGACAGCATTAGCATCAAGATGTGACTCTTGATAGCCCATTGCCACCAGCAACTCCCAATCATGGTTGTAATTGCGCGCTTGCTCTTCAAACGACGATTGATAGTCGGGTAATTTCTCTATCAGGGTCTTTTTAAAATGGTCTTGGCTATAAGCATCTTTTAATAAATTTTGATTATAAAATGCCGCCAATTTCTGTGTGTGTTCAAGCTTCATGCTATCACATAAGAAATAACTGGCTTTTTGTGATAACGGATCATTGGCTGAATTAAACGTCCAACTGACTTTAGGGTGTAAACCATTTTTGGTCAAGCTGGCGTCATAGCCGCAGCTGACATTGACTGACGATAAATTCATCTGGCTTTTTAGCTGAGTGCTGGCTGTGGTCAATGCCATATCGGCATCGCCTGATTTTAAAGCGTTGAGCGCTGCATCTTCACTGGCATAAGCCTTTAGCTCGATTTTTACCCCGAGCTCATCAGCATAACTATGCACTAAGTCGTAGCCAAAACCATGCTGAAAGCCATCAGTCGCAAAGTAAGTACTATCGCCTGGCACAGCAGCAATGGTCAGAGTTTTCTCTAACATGACATGCTCATAAGCTGGTATGGGCGCGCCCATTGTCGTCAGACTCTCAGCAGGTAGAGAGAGCAGGGCAATACTAGATATTTGCGCCAATTTTTTGGTCTTGGCGAAACGAGTCACTTTAATAGGTGCAACGGCTGGAACGATGTTACTTTTGGTACTTAGCAAGCGTTTAGAAGGCTGCAGTATATATGATATACGGCGTTTAGCCCCTCGCGCAGATGCTTTCGCACGATAAGTAATTCGCTGCATGGATGTCTCCTGATTTTAGCCATCCTGCATACCACAAAACGCTGTGTCAATTTATGCTGCTTATATATGCTTATCAAAAGCGTATTACTATATAAGCGGCATGAACTGTCGTTGCATTTTAGATAATATTGTCCTTATAAATAAAATAAGTACAATGTCATCTTGTTTAAATATAGTTGGACTAACATTCGTTATATAAGCGTTAGCACTCAAATCTTTCAATCAGCTAGCCAATACTTAATGTCATCTTTTTTTAAACTTTTTTCAAAATAGAAATCATTTCAAACACTATTCTAAAAAAAAGACGCACCACACCGCAAAGGCTATAAATCGGATGATTCCTTCATCGATGCTAGGTTGGCTATTGAATAAAAGACCCGTTATTCAACTATCGTAAACATAGGTAAGGTCATGAATAAATTATTGAGACAAAAACGTCGCATAAGCGCGGTACAGCTGCACTTAATCGTTGCAACGCTCAGATTATTAGCCAGCTACTCTCTAAATAGGTTGTAGTAGAGTAAATGGTCGATAATACGTACTGTCTAGCGATAAAAACAAGCAAACACTTTCTAACTACTCACTAAATATAAGTAGAAAATAGGGCTTGCCTTAGCAGTATCGCGACGCTAAAACAAAGCAGAATATCTAATAAAAAAATAGTTTATTAGACAATAAACACTGTTTTAGCACCATAACCGGAAGCTATAAAAATGGGAAGTCTCATGACAAGACATTCTTTCTTCAGGTACTAATATGCGGATTTTCACTACATTATTCAAGTAGAGTTAATAAATTAGCGATAAAACTTAACAATAGCACTATAAAAGGTAAAAAATCGCCTCGTTTTCATCAATTCACTGACAATAAACGTCAAAAAAAGTGATTGCCACAGGAAATAAAATGCTTGTACTGTGCTTAAAATGTTAAAAATTAGTGCCAAAACAACGAAAAATTTACTAAAACTGCTTAATCATCAGGCTGGATTATCGATATCTACAAAAGTCACTGCTAAGCCAAATTGCTGAGCAACGAGTTCTCCTAATGCTTGAATACCGCCACGTTCTGTCGCATGATGGCCGCAAGCAAAATAATCAATACCAAGCTCACGGGCAATATGCGTGGTACGCTCTGATATTTCACCGGAGATAAAAGCATCGCAGCCCATTAGGGCGGCTTGTTCAATCATATCTTGCGCGCCGCCGGTACAGATACCCACTCTTTCAATCGGCCTGTTATTCTGTCCATTATATCCGTCAGTATCTGAGGCTTGATAATGAGCAGAGATGTGTAGTGGCAGGCGTCCTAGTGCATCGGTAATCTGCGTAATAAGACTTTGGGCATTCTGCGGTGTGCAAGTGGCAATATTACCAACCGGATGTGATTCGCTAGGATAAAGCGCGCCAATGATACTCATATCAAGTTGCTCAGCCAGTTTGGCGTTATTGCCAATGCGAGGATGAGCGTCAAGCGGCAAATGATAGCCAATCAAAGAAATACCATGTTGCATGAGTTTGCGGATACGTTGACCTTTCATGCCTGTGATGGGTGTAGGCTCGCCTTTCCAAAAATAACCGTGATGCACCAAAATGGCATCGGCTCTGTCAGCAATCGCCGCATCAATTAAAGCCTCACATGCGGTGACACCAGTAACGATGCGCTGTATAGGTCGACCACCATCTACCTGTAAACCATTGGGCGCATAGTCTTTAAAGGCTGCTGCTGATAGGTATTCGTCACAAAAATCTGTTAAGGCTTGGGCGCTAATCGTCGTACTTGAAAGTTGGTTTGAAGGTTCGGTTAAGCTATTGTGTTCGGTCATAGAGTTTCCTTATAATTATTGCAGTTTTTCACTATTTTGCTCTTTTATAGCTTCGATTTTTTACTGTTTAAATGGTTGAAGTTTATATGTTAAATAATCAAAATACCTATTTATAAAAACACCTATCTATAAATGATACGTGTTATAAATCATCAGGGCTTTATCATTGCTATTTTAGCATGGTGCTGTAAGAGAGTAGACAAGGCGAATAACTGAAACGGTACACGATGCGTTACTATTTGTCGGTGTTGCCAGTTATAATTTACATACCTGAATCTATATAATTTATAACCCTGAAATTATTCAAGCTGGCGTTAATCCTTTTTAATTACATCTGATTGATTAGACGTGTATTCGCTGATTCATCCTTCATTATTTTATAAAAATGGTTTTATAAAAGTAGTTTTCAAAAATATAGAGGTTTTTATATGTCGTCATCTCGAAACGCCAATGACAAGGCTGGTCTGGTAAAATGGTTACCTTGGATTTTGCTGCTGATAGTGATTGCAGCATTTATCTGGTTGTTTACGAGCATGAAAACGGCATCTGAGCAAGCGTGGGAGCCACCTAGAACCACGCCCGCTGAGCAGCAAGCGTCGACGCCTGTTTCCGATACGCCGGCACCGATTTCTTCTTATCATAATGGCGTTGCTCGCGCCTCGCAGTCGGTAGTCAATATTTATACCACTCAAACGATGGCTGAGCATCCTTATATGAATGATCCGGTACTGCGCCGCTTCTTTGAGTTCCACGGCGCACCTTCAGAAGAGCAGGGTAATACCAATTTAGGCTCGGGCGTGATTGTCTCAGAAGATGGTTATATCGTTACCAATGCCCATGTGATCGAAAAAGCGGATGAGATTACGGTGGCCTTTAATGATGGGCGCAAGAGCCGTGCTAAGCTTATTGGCACGGATCCAGACAGTGATTTGGCAGTGATTAAAGTCGATATGACGGGTCTAACACCACTTGGCTTCCGTAAAGAACCTACGCTAGTTGGCGATGTTACATTGGCGATTGGTAATCCATTTGGTGTCGGACAAACGGTAACCCAAGGTATTATTTCAGCGACAGGACGTACAGGTCTTGGGGTCAATAAGTTTGAAGACTTTATCCAAACCGATGCCGCTATTAATCCGGGTAACTCAGGTGGCGCATTGGTTGACGCTTTTGGTGAATTGGTCGGTATCAATACCGCTATCTACTCACGTTCTGGTGGCTCGATGGGTATTGGTTTTGCCATTCCTACTGCTATTGTTGAGCAAGTGATGAACGCTATTATTAAAGATGGTAAGGTCAGCCGTGGTTGGTTAGGGATTGAGATACAATCACAATTACGTGACCCAACGCAGCTAGAAACCTCAACTGGCGTAGAAGTGCTGAACGTTGTTCCTAAGAGCCCTGCTGCTAAAAGCGGTTTACGTATCGGCGATGTTATTCTGACGATTGACGGTATTGAGATGACTGATGCCAATACCTTGATTCAATATGTCGCTCGTAAAGCACCGAATACTACATTAAACGCGCAAATCTTACGCCGCGGTAAAAATGCGCAAGTGAAGATATTGTTAGAGGAACGTCCGGCGCAAGAGCCGATGGCACGACCTGTTGTCATTCAAGATGAAACGCTTGGCGGTATGGGTGATCCGAATCTACAAGGTGAAAGACAAGAGATGCCGATGATGTCAGAAGAAGAGCGTGACCGTATGCGTGAAGAGTTATTGCAGCTTTTTGAAAGAGATGGCGCACCTTTATAAGCAAATTTATAACGGCATGCTCCATAAAATAAAGTTTAAGCAAACAGTTTTAGAGTGTTATAAATAATAAAAAAGCGCGCTATCTTACAGATAACGCGCTTTTTTTATTAGACTTTTAATGTTTAATAATAGCTTTACTAATTTAGCAGCTATTTTTCTATTAACTCATGATTGATATAAATCACCCCTTGCACGCGACAGCAGCAGGGCAGGATTTCATCTTCTTCAATCATAGCAAGTGGCTCAAACGGATAATCAATAACGTGTGAGCTGGCAATGCGCTTGATACGGCAACTGCCACAGTAGCCTTCCTTACACTGATAATTGACATCATGTCCGGTGCGTAGCAAGCCATCAAGCAGACTTTCGTCATCATGCAAGTAGAATTGCTTCTTACTCGTCATTACCCAAGTCATAACTTTATCCTATTTATATCCCTAACTTTTTTATTTCCTATCATTTTGGAATGTCTAAACGATACTCTTTAAAAAGCTATTGTCTACAACTCTACTCTATAACTCAAAATCATCAAAATCGCTGTCTGATAAATCTGAGTCAATTTGACCGACCAAGTACGAGCTGATTTCCGTCTCTTGCGGCGCCACTTGGACATTATCAGAAGACAACCACGTATTAATCCATGGAATCGGATTTGATTTAGAGTTCGGGAATGCCACTGGCAAGCCAACCGCTTCCATACGTAAGTTGGTGATAAATTCGATATATTGGCAAAGAATGTCTTTATTGAGACCAATCATTGAGCCGTCTTTAAACAGATAACCGGCCCATTCTTTTTCTTGCTCAGCCGCTTTGGTAAAGATATCGATGCTTTCTTGATAGCACTCATAGGCAATATCGACCATCTCTGGGTCATCTCTGCCATTGCGCATCAAGTTTAGGATATGCTGTGTACCAGTTAAATGTAGCGCCTCATCACGGGCGATTAATTTAATAATCTTGGCGTTACCTTCCATCAGCTTACGCTCAGCAAAGGCGAACGAGCAGGCAAACGACACATAAAAGCGAATGGCTTCTAAGACGTTAACCGCCATCAAGCATAAATACAGCTGTTTTTTCAGCGATTTTAAGCTAACGGTTACCTCTTTTCCATTGACGGTATGCGTACCTGCGCCATACATATTGTATAGCTGTGAGTTGTAGTACAAGTCATCGTAATACTTGGCGATGTCAGCCGCGCGCCCTAAAATGTGCTCGTTTTGCATGATGTCATCAAAGACAATACCCGGATCATTGACGATATTACGAATGATATGAGTATAGCTGCGCGAGTGAATGGTTTCAGAAAACGTCCACGTCTCAATCCACGTTTCAAGCTCAGGAATAGACACTAGCGGCAATAACACCACGTTTGGACTACGACCTTGAATAGAGTCGAGTAGGGTCTGATACTTTAGGTTACTTATAAAGATATGCTGCTCATGTGACGACAGATTGCCATAGTCGATGCGGTCGCGTGACACATCGACTTCTTCTGGACGCCAAAAGAACGACAGCTGCTTTTCAATCAATTGCTCAAAGATAGGATGCTTTTGTTGGTCATAACGCGCCACGTTGACCGGCTGACCAAAAAACATCGGCTCTTTTAGCGCATTGTTTGGCGTTTGGGAAAAAATCGAGTAAGTCATAGTTCCACCTTTATAAGTGATACAGTTGTGAATCAAAAGTTTGAAAATGCCACCTGAGAAATACTTTCAAAAGGGCGTTATAAGTTCTCTAAAGATATTTGCGTTGGTTCTTGTCCATCATTCATATAGGCTTTGAAAATCTCGCTAAGCTCACTATCATCCAATCCTTCCAGCTCATCGATAGCGCTCTTACGCAGCGTACTTAAATCTACCTCTGCGGCTTTGTGTGTTTCTTTTTTTAGCGGCTTTTTTACTGGTTTTTTTGCTGGTCTTGGCGCGTCCATCTTTGGCATTGCGCTGCTATTTAATTGCTGACGAACTTCCTCGATATCGACTTCTACTTGCACGATATGCGAGCCACCATCGTTTAGGTCTGAAAATACGTTAGGGATAAACAAACCACCGTCTTTGATGATTGCGGTATATTGCACGTCTATGACCTCCGTCATTTTTATTCTTTGTGTGTTTCAATTATAGCGGTAAAGCCAAAGTGTTCTAATTATATAAATTTTAAAACATAGGGTTCATGAGAGGTACTCTAAAATTACTGTTCAATATGAAGAGCTTGATGAAACATTTTGTGTATTTTTAAGTGCTTCGCATGACTACATTCGAACTCGGATTTAGAGGATGAGTGTCTGAAAGACCATTCAAAACTATCCGGTAAACTATCTGAAGTACCTATTAAACCCGTACGATAGAAACAGCTTAAAACTTCATAAACAATGTTTTCTTGATATCCGTTACCAATGATATAGTTATTGATAACTTCTGATATTTGGTCATTGATTTTGTGTGTATTAAATAACTCATATAGCTGAAGGATTTTATCTTCTGATAGAACTGCCTTGAAATCATCTATAGATACTATCTCTTTAGCGTTTGACAATATGTATATAGTATATTTCAACGATGGATATATATCACACCACTCTTCATGTAAGCTTTTTAATCTATCTTTTGAATATTCCTTTTCTGCTTTGTAAATAGCACTCCATTCTATTAAGCTTTTCTCTGCTGACTGACTTAAACAATAGTTCACGAATTGTAATATATCCCTTGGTCGCCAGAACGTTCGGGTAATTAAATATTGCCAAGAATCTCTATTTCTGACGTTGTTATCAACAGGAAATAAATCTTCAAAAACTATATCTCTATTAGTATATTTGTGTTTGTATAGAAACGTGATACGTTTATCGACGATCTCTTTTAGGTCTTTTTCTGTCCAACTTAAGTCCCATATTAAGGATAATAGTTTATCTTCTTGGAAACCACTAGAACGAGTTTTCTCTAGCGTGAGTTGATACAAATCTAGTCTTAAAGAAACTAATATTTTTACGTTCTCTATCTTTCTGAAGTGTTTTATCTCTTCAATTAGGCTTTTTATCAAACCGTACTTAACTTCTATTGATACCCAATTTTCATCGAGCTTGTCTATCAGCAAGTAGTATTTCTTTTTTTGGTCATTGAAAATATGTCTGTTCATTAAATCAATAACTTTAGAAAGATCTGATATCTGTAAGTCATTAATGATTTTTTGAACCCTACTTTCTACCTGAACTTTTTGTTCTTCTGATAAGCCTTGAGCACCTTCGGCATTTATTTTGTTTTCTAAAAAACCAGCTTCAAAACCAGCCTTCATATCACTTGAGAATTTATTTACAATTTCTTCAATATTTTCAACAGTTTCGATCCAATACTTATCAGACCATTGTTCCAAATATTTCAAAGCAGTTTTTTCCTCAGGACGACGAATCAAATCTCTGAGTTCATTTATAATTTGAGAAAACTTACTCTCATCGTTTAAGTGTGGATATTTGAGCTTAAGGAATTCGACTGTTAAAATATGTCGCCAAAGATATTTATAAAATAGGTCTAAATTAACATTATTCAATGTTAAAAATTTTATGATATTAGAGTTATCAATATATCTTAGAAAGACATCTTCTAAATTGAGTAGTTTTGAGCGTTCTTTATCTACAGCTTCTTTCACTGTCAATAACGATGCAGTTTTACCAGCTCCTGTTCTACCAAGAATAATAGCTTCACTAGCACTTGTATCTATTAGTACTTCTATAAGTCCTTTATCCACATAGCACTCTGCTAGGAACTTAGCATCGCTTTCGGCATCTAATTGACCTATTTTCATGTTAGGTCTTATTTTTATATCTTCCATAATAGTTATTACCGATTATAAGTAATAGTTCATGTAGTGTAACTCCACTACGTCCACTCCCTAGAAAATCTTATAGCAGTAAACAGCGGGCTTAACCAAAAAGCCAAACCCGCCATCCGCCAGAAATTCTATTTAAAGAATTTCTCTTGCGAACCTAAAATTGCAGTGCAATTTTTTAACGGTTCTCAAATCTTACAAGCACCACCAGCACAATCATCTTCCATATCCGCTTGGGCATCATTCGCACCATCACGAGTGTTATGGTAATACAAAGTTTTCACGCCAAGCTTATACGCCGTCAACAAGTCTTTTAGCAATACCTTCATCGGTACACGCTGACCATCAAAGCGCGTTGGGTCATAGTTGGTATTGGCAGAGATACTTTGATCGACGAACTTCTGCATGATAGCGACCAGCTTTAGGTAACCGTCATTGTTCGGCATTTGCCACAGTAGCTCGTACTGATCTTTTAGCTTGTCAATCTCAGGCACCACTTGCTTTAAGATGCCATCTTTTGACGCTTTGATAGACACCAGACCGCGTGGTGGCTCGATACCGTTGGTGGCATTGGCAATCTGACTAGAGGTCTCAGACGGCATCAAGGCGGTTAGGGTAGAGTTGCGCAGACCATGAGTGGTAATCTCAGTGCGTAGCGTTTCCCAATCGAGATGTAGCGGCTCTTGGCAGATTTTATCCAAGTCCTTTTTATAGGTATCAATCGGCAAGATACCTTGCGAGTAAGTGGTTTCATTAAATGCCGGACACGCACCTTGCTCTTTTGCCAATTTATTTGACGCTTTTAAGAGATAGTACTGTAGCGCTTCAAAGGTTTGATGCGTTAGACCAAGCGCGCTGCCGTCTGAATAGCGCACGCCATTTTTCGCTAAATAATAAGCATAGTTAATCACGCCAACACCTAAGGTACGGCGACGCATACTACCATTTTCAGCCGCTTTGACTGGATAGTCTTGATAGTCGAGCAGGGCATCAAGCGCACGGACGATTAATTCTGCTGGCTCTTCGATGTCGCTAACGTTTTCAACTTTACCTAAGTTGACCGCTGATAGCGTACAAAGGGCGATTTCACCGGTTTCGTCATTGATATTATCAAGTGGCTTAGTCGGTAGGGCGATTTCCATACAGAGGTTTGACTGGCGAATCGGCGCAACTGTGGCGTCAAACGGGCTATGGGTGTTGCAATGGTCAACGTTTTGGATGTAGATACGACCGGTGCTGGCGCGCTCTTGCATCATCAAACTAAACAGCTCAGTAGCTGGAATTTGACGGCTACGAATGCTAGGGTCGTTCTCGTATTTGGTATATAGCTCTTCAAACTTGTCTTGGTCTTCAAAGAAGGCATCGTACAAGCCCGGGGTGTCGCTTGGTGAAAATAGCGAGATATCTTGACCTTTAATCAAACGGGTATACATGGTTTTATTTAACTGAACGCCGTAATCCATATGACGGACACGGTTGTCTTCGACGCCGCGGTTGTTTTTCAGTACCAGTAGCGACTCAACTTCTAAATGCCATAATGGGTAAAATAACGTCGCTGCACCGCCACGCACGCCGCCTTGTGAGCAGCATTTAACCGCCGTTTGGAATAATTTATAAAAAGGAATACAGCCAGTATGCTGCGCTTCGCCGCCACGGATAGGGCTACCAAGGGCGCGGATACGACCAGCGTTGATGCCGATACCGGCTCGCTGCGATACATAGCGTACGATGGCGCTGGTGGTGGCGTTGATAGAATCTAGGCTATCACCGCATTCGATCAATACACACGAGCTAAACTGGCGCGATGGCGTACGTACACCTGACATGATAGGCGTTGGTAGAGAGATTTTGAATTGTGAGGTCGCATCATAGAAGCGTTTAACGTAATCAAGACGCTCTGACTTTTCATAGCTGGCAAACAGACACATACCAACCAGCATATATAAGAACTGCGGGCTTTCATAAACGGTCTTGCTGACGCGGTCTTGCACGAGATATTTACCCGCCATTTGCTCGACAGCAGCATAAGCAAGATTCATATCGCGCCAGTGGTCAAGATATTCTTCTAATTCATCAAATTCCGCACGGCTATAGTCAGCTAGGATATGCTGATCGTATTTACCGGCATCAGTTAGCTTTTTGACATGGTCATACAAGTGAGGCGGGGTAAATTTATTATAAGCAATCTTACGTAAATGGAAGATGGCCAAACGCGCGGCTAAATACTGATAATCAGGCGTGGTTTCAGAGATAAGGTCAGCGGCAGACTTGATGATGGTCTCGTGAATATCGCGAGTTTTGATGCCTTCATAAAACTGAATGTGCGACTTTAGCTCAACTTGTGATACCGACACATTATCTAAATCATGAGCAGCCCACTCGATAACCTTGTGAATCTTATCTAAATCAATAGGCTCTAAACGTCCATCACGTTTGGTTACTTGGATTTTATCGATATGTGTCATGCTGACCTCGTAAGTTGATTGCTTGGCAATTAATTTATAATGATGCTTATAGTGTTACTTATAGTAATGCGGCGCGGTTCATACCGGCGGGCATTCTTTATCACGCTATCTTTATTACGCTATAACATCCTGTCACGGCAGAGTGTTTTTTTAGGCAAAACGATGCCATTGCTCATAGTGAGGATTTAAATCACTGAGCACTACATATAGCGTATTTGTTAGTAGGTGGACACAATATAGCGGGAAAATTTTGAAAATGCTATATTGATTTTAGCGGCAAACTATGTTGATGAGAGGGTAAAGCGTGTCCAAATTTTAGCAAAGGACGATGGGATAAGGGTTAGACGCCAATAAGAAAAATAATAAAAGTTTTGTAAAAAATGGCGCGAATTTGCTTTTTATTGTTGGCTAAATTAACGAGCGCAAATCTGCTGAATGGCGCGCATATTTCGGGTGGTGATTGTACCCCAGACAATAGAAAATCGCCACCCATATGAGTGACGATTCGGACGAAAAACGGACTGGTTTTTGTTAAATTGATAAAACTATGATTAGACGACCATGCGTACCGTTTTTGCATTATCGAGTGATGCATAAAGCGTGTTCACTTGCTCAACGGTGGTCAAGTATAAATTGGCACGCACAGAATGGAAGCGTCCTGTTTTTGACGGTTTAACTTCCATAGACGCCAAATCAAACTCTGGAAACTGGCTACCAAGGATAAGCTTCACTTCATTGAGTAAGCTGTCATGCTCGCCTTCATGACCGATAATGCTCAGTGGGTAGTTCATTGGGAACTGCCACAGCTCAGGATTTTGCACGTCGGTTTTTTTGCCTTTTAAGATACCGTCATTGGCGACCAGCTCAGTGACTTTGACTTCTCTTTTAGGGGTTTGATTTGGGTTAGTGATGTCTTTTGGATCATCAGTCATGATGTTGTCCTTATTTTTGTGAAGATATGAGCTTATGGGTTATGCCGATAAGCGCTTTATGCACCATTTATAAGGACGCTCATCATATTATTCAAGGGTCAGCCAACGATAACTCATATTAAAATCATTATTTTTTATAACCACATACCGCCACATAATCGCCGCGATCATAGCCTTCGATGACCTCTTGTACCTTGTCATTGGCATACATAGGATGGGTCAATAAAGTCTGCGCATATTCGAAATCGACGAAACCATTGGCTTGCATTAACTCGATTTTCTCATCAGAGGTACGCCAGTTTGCTGACTTCACCAGCTCAATAGGATAAGGGTCAGCAGGGGAGATGTGTTCGAGTAGTGGATGCTCCCACGTATCTACCGCGCTGGCTAAATTGTATAAGCTGGCAAAACCGCTTTCTTTTGGCACATCAATCAAGATGAGCTTGCCGCCAGTCTTTAGAGCATCAAATGCCTTTTTAATACAGACATCCAAATCGCTGATATAGCTGACGCTGCCATTAAACATGATGATATCAAATTTATTAGGCTCAATCTCGCAGGTTTCGGCAGGGCTGATATCTACTTGCAAGCCGCGCTTTTCGGCAACTTCAGCCATGTCTTTCGATGGCTCGATACCATGCGTGATATGAATGCCGTAATCTTTGGCCAACAGTGATTCGAAAAGACCACTACCACAGCCGATAGACAATATTTCGCTATCTTTATCTAAGAAGTGAGCGACCAGTTTTAGCTCACTGGTCAGTAAGTTTTGGTTGTCAAAAAACCAGCTGTCGTACGCGCTTGCGTGTTCATCGAATGCTGCCATGGTGTTTCTCCTTGTTGATCGTTATTGTTGATCATTGTTTTTAATTTTAGAGGGTTTTTTTAGAATCAAGCTAGATTGAGTATAAGTTAAGACAAATCTAATGCCTGCTGCCAAAAATTAACTTCCATACGTGCGGCGGTATTAAATAACCGTTGGAACTTGTCTGCCTGAGCAGGGCTGGCATCGGCTAGCAGCGTATTAATCTGTGCTTCGTTCTGCGCGGTAATTACTTGAAACTCCTCACTAGAAAACACATCAATCCATGGCTGGTAAGGGTTGCCCGTGATAAAACCTTGCTCTTTGATATGCTTGCTAATTTCAGCATAACCCATCAAGCAAGGCGCAATCGTAGCATATAGCTCGGCCAGTGAGCCTGACATAGCAGCGTCTAATATATAGCGGCTATAGGCGATGGTTACGGCAGATTCAGCAGCACTCTCTACTTCATCAAGTGGTATATTCCACTGACGACAGAAATCCAGATACATGCCGATTTCCATATCGAGCATGGCGTTGATACCTGCTTGACCGACGCGCATTTGTGCCAGCGTGTCACTCTTATAGACGCTTAGCGCCATCACGCGGGTATAGTGAATTAAGTATAAATAGTCTTGGATGAGGTAGTGACGAAAGCTGTCAGGGGCGAGCGTACCTGCCGCCAATTGCTTGACGAAATCATGCTGAATATAGTCATCCCATGACGGGCAATTGTGACGTAGCGTTTGGTAATCCATAGTTTTTATTTACTTTTATAAAACGCGAGCAAGCAAATGACAGAAAACGAGAAGAGATAGGGCACAGAAAATTTGCCAGTCTAATTTAAATAGATTGGCAAAATATAAAGTAAATGTGACTTATATATCGACACGCTTGTTTCCTACGTCAGTGCTAACTGCATCAGGTTCGCGGGTAACTCTCAGCCATGATTTTGATTGTACTTAAAACGCCAAAATCAAAGCACCCCGACAAGGTTTATTTTTTAATAATAAATATAAAATTCAGATATAGTCAGTTAAAAATAAAAGCGATACGTTATAGCTGTGTGCGACTGGTATAAATTTTCCTTGCTTGCTGTTATCACAGAGGCTACGAAAAACTCATCCTAGTCGCACTGTATAGATTTGAAAGTAATTCTAATAGCGTTGAGCTACTGTTGAAGTAGTTCGTGTTTAAGCAGCTCAGCTATATGATAGGCGAACTCAGTCATCATTAGCAAGTGATGTCCAAACAACCATCAATAAAAGCAACTTAGATTTAAAAATCTATTTTTTATCGAGCTGTTCAATAGAAGTATGGTAGAGCATGAGCATGGCTTTAAAACGGCGCTCATATAAGCCTTCTGCATACAGAAGCTCCACACTTAAGCTATCAATCACGCCTAGATAAGCATCGCTATACAGCTCTAGCTGCTCAGAGTCTAGCTGATAAGGCTGTAGAGCCAGCTGTATTTGTTCCGTCAGTACCTCAATATAAACGTTAAAAGTTGCCGCACTGGTATCAGTCAGAAGCACAGGTGCGGCATAGGCCATGCGAATTAAAAACCGTAAGGTAATCGCGCTTTCGTAACGCGCTTTAAAAGCATGGCAATACGCTTCACCGGGAGCAGGAAATTCACTAACCGTCGCAAAGCATGATTTAATAAATGTACATTCTGACTCAAGTGCATCTTGTAGTAACTCCAAAAATATGGCTTCTTTACTGACAAAATGCGTATAGAGAGAGGCTTTGCGGATACCCACAGCCTTGGCAATATCACTGAGTGATGCGCCCTCGTAGCCGTACATAAAGAAAGGCTCAAACGCGGCATCAATAATACGTTGCTTAGCGTTTGAGCGTGGTTTATGGCTTTGCATAAGCCTCCTCTAATGATGTTGTGGCGACAGTAGTATAAGGTTTTAAGCTTCTAGAACCGAGATAGACCAATGCTAAAATAATTGGTCCCATGGCACCTAGCAAAATTAGCCAATATAAGGTGTTATTCTGAACCAGTTGTCCCGCGATGGGTGTGGCAGTAGATGAGAGTAACATAGGAATGGCGCCCAATAAAGCCGCGCTTGAACCTAAAGCGCTGCGCTGCGAGTCCATTGCAATTGCCATCAGCGTCGCTTCTAATACACCGAGACCAAATAATCCCAAGGCAATACCAGTGACAATACCGACCAAACCCATCGATAGCAGATAAGCGACGATGCAGACGGCACTACCGAGCATCATGACACCGGCACCGATTAAGGCCAAATGTGATGCTGATATTTTTTTGACCAAATAAGCGGTAGAAGAAGCGCCTAAAATCAAACTGATGCTGGTCAAGCCAAAGACAAAACCAAATTGCTCTAGGCTAAGACCGTAGTCGTATTGATAAACATAAGCAGAACCACCGATGTAGGCAAACAAAAAGAAATACACCGCAGATAGCGCAAATAGATTAAAGACAAAGGTTTTGTTCTTCAATATGCCGACATAAATGCTGGTGATATTTTTTATATTTAATTGAATGCGCTTGTCTTTCGGCAAGGTTTCTTCGATATTCAACAGCGTATTAATGAGTACAATCATACCTAACGCCGCCAGAATAAACATAACGCCGCGCCAACCATAATGCGCACCGACGATACCGCCGATTGCTGGCGCAACGATTGGACCTAATGCCACAATGGTATTTAATAAAGCATAAATTTGGGCAGCTCTTGATCCATCGACGAGATCACGTACCATGCTCATCACCACCACGATAGCCATCGATGCGCCAAGACCTTGCAAAATGCGGGCAAAGATTAGGCTTTCAATACTTTGTGACCACATCGCCCATACTGAAGCACCAATATATGCCAGCAAGCCTACAGATAATGGTGCTATTCGCCCTATGGCATCAGATACAGGACCAAATACCAGCTGTCCTAAACCCATAAAGATAAGAAAGACGGTCAGCGTGATTTGCGTGGTGGCGTAGGAGGTATTGAGGTCTGTTGCCATATTTGGCATTGAGGCCAAATACATGTCAATCGCTGCAGGGCCAAGCGCTACAATGATGGCAAGAGAGATGACTATTTTTAAGCTGATTTGTTTATTCATAAGAGTACACTGTTAACTATTTATCCATTTAATTTTTTAGCTACCGAACGGTAGGTAGTTATACTCGCTATTTTAAATAAAGGCAATATTTTTATGAATTAATTGCTTATGTAATGCTATAGCGGCTCAATATTTAATGGATAAACACTAATAGCTATTAAATAACAGCCATCAAATAGCCGGCATCAAATAACAAGCACAAAAAAGCTGAGACATGCTCAGCTTTTTTAGTTTGTCATTAAGAATGTTGATATGTGCTTAGCACATACTATTTCAATTAGTCATTTTCAAGGAAAGAGCGTAAATGCTCAGAACGTGATGGATGACGCAATTTACGTAATGCTTTTGCTTCGATCTGACGAATACGCTCACGCGTCACATCAAACTGCTTACCAACTTCCTCTAACGTATGATCGGTTGGCATATCGATACCAAAACGCATTTTTAGCACACGTGCTTCACGCTCAGTCAGATTACCCAATACGTCACGCGTGGCTTCACGCAGACCAGCTGCGGTCGCATCATCAACAGGGCTTGAAATCGTACCATCTTCGATAAAGTCACCTAGGTGTGAGTCTTCATCGTCACCGATAGGCGTCTCCATAGAGATAGGCTCTTTGGCAATCTTTAGCACTTTACGGACTTTAACTTCGTCCATCTCTAAGCGTTCGCCTAATTCCTCAGGCGTTGGCTCGCGACCCATCTCTTGCAGCAATTGACGTGAGACACGGTTTATCTTGTTAATGGTCTCAATCATATGCACAGGGATACGAATCGTGCGTGCTTGGTCAGCGATAGAGCGGGTAATCGCCTGACGAATCCACCAAGTAGCATAGGTCGAGAATTTATAACCACGGCGGTATTCAAATTTATCGACCGCTTTCATCAGACCGATATTACCTTCTTGGATTAAGTCCAAGAACTGTAGACCACGGTTGGTATATTTCTTAGCGATAGAAATTACCAGACGTAGGTTAGCTTCGACCATCTCTTTCTTGGCACGGCGCGCTTTGGCTTCACCAACCGCCATACGACGGGCAACGTCTTTCATGTCGTGAATTTTCATGTCGAGCTGTTGCTCGTAATCACGAATTTTACGTTGTAGTAAAATCACATCGTCAGCGACTTTTTCTAGCGTACCCGCAAAAGCAGGCTTACCTTTGATACGCTCAATGAGCCAATCAACGTTGGTTTCATTGCTAGGGAAAGTTTTACGGAACTCATCGCGCGGCATACGACCACGGCGAATGACCAAACGCATGATTTGACGCTCTTGTTTACGCACATCATCATAAACATCATGCATGATAGCCATGACTTGGTCTGACAAACGATTGTTTAGCTTGAGCATCATAAAGCGTTCAGCAAGTAAAGAATACGCAGTATCGGCTTCTACGCTACCACGGCCATAATCAAGCAAGGCTTGTTTGGCTTTGATAAATAAGTGTTCGATCTCTTCTAGGCGCAGACGTACTTCTTCTGGATCGATACCGCCGGTTTCTTCTTCGGCTTCTTCTTCAACTTCTTCTTCGTCTTCGTCATCATCATCGCGCGCCGCTTTTACTTTGGCTTTGATAACAGGCGGGTTTTCCTTTTCTTCTTTAATACGCTCGCGCTCTTCTTTCGCCGCTTCTTTGGCTTCTTGGGCAGCGATCTTGTCTGCTTCAGTTTCAGGATCTAAAAAACCAGTGATAACATCAGACAGTTTTTTCTCACCATCTTGTACTTTTTGATACTCGTCAAGGACGAACTGCACTGTGCCCGGCCAGTAAGACATGGCATGCTGCACGTCACGAATACCTTCTTCGATACGCTTGGCGATGGCAATCTCGCCCTCACGGGTTAAGAGATCAACCGTACCCATTTCACGCATATACATACGCACAGGGTCAGTAGTGCGACCAGGATCGGTCTCAACTGCTGCTAATACTGCGGCTGCCTCATCGGCTGCTGATTCGTCATCATTTGAATCATCGTTCATCAAGATGTCATCGGCATCGGGCGCAGATTCAAAAATTTTAATGCCAACGTCCGTTAGCATTTGCACGATATCTTCAATCTGATCACTTTCAGTAATAGAGTCGGGCAGTTGGTCATTCACCTCAGCATAGGTCAAATACCCTTGCTCTTTACCCATTTGGATTAAGGTGGCCAGTTGAGATGTGGACTTAGAAACTGACTTATCGTTCATAAATACTCGCTTGCTTGTATCGGACATTTTTATATTGTGACTCGCTATCGCTCGCTGGGTGCGTTGATATAATCAATCGATTCATCAAGATATGGCGTAAAGGTTGTCAATAATAACAAAAATGAGTGGATATGAATAAAGGCTCAAAATACTACAATTACAATACTAAAAAACCGCTAAAAATTGGTCATGCGCAAAATACTTCAAAATCATATTATCTAAAAAATACTATTAATTAAAAAACAACACTACCTAAGAATACTGTGAGCTAAAAAATGGCAATCCAAAAATACGGCGTTTTAAAACTTATCTTTTAAAAAGCGCATTTAAAAATGTATACCTAAAGCTGTGTTTTTACCTAAAACAGTGCTTAATGATGCGGGTTTATCGTCATCTATTAAGTCGTGCTATAAATAGTTAGCGACACAGTTTAACACAAACCAGCATAATCAAGCACGAGCTAGTGATGCTCGCTGCTATTTATCTACCAATTATTTTTCACCCATTGGTTTTTTATCAGTAGCCTAATTGAGGGCTGTATATGCAACTTGGCATAATCATTAATAGTGGGGGCAACCTCGATGCTTTTAAAGGGTTGCTACTCATAAATAAAAATTCTGCCTAGCTGTTAAGATTTAACCGTTGTCATTTGTGCCGATTGCTCTGCTTGCTGCGCACGTAACCAGTCATTCAATAATTGTGATTGCTTACGGACAATCGCCAGCTTTATGTTGTCAGGGTTCTTGACCAAATCTTGGATTTTTTTCTTCATATGACGTTCAATCATTTGGCTGACCAATTCTTCGACCAAACCATCAAGGCTTAAGATATTGCGCGTGGTAAGGGCTTTATAAAATCCACCCCAATCGCGGCTAAGCGTCTCTTGGGTGCTGGGTTTGACATTCGATAAGATAAAGTGCGCCGCTGCATTGGCGTCTTTTGGCAGATAATTAAGACAGCGCTTAATGGTGCTGACGATATCGAGCAGGGCATCATCTTGCAGGTCCTCCCAAGCCAGTGGACGCAATGTATCGGCAGAGGCTTTTTGTTTAATATGAGCCGGCAGCTTTAACTCATTAATACCTGCCTGCTGCCAAATGGCTTCGATAGGGTCATCACTCAAGGCACGTGGTTGGAATAAAAAACACAGCTGCAATTGCTGACTGATGGTCATATCACCATCAAAATCTAGCAGCGCGTCTTTGGCGTCCTTATTCTGATTGCGTTTACCGCCAAGCTTTTGATAAATGTCATTGTTCAGCAAGTAGCGAAAGCTACTGCCTTTAGGTAGAGCAGTGGTCAAAGCGCGTACTTGCGACATGAGCTTGGCTTTACCTTCTGCCAAGGTTAAGTCATAACGCTCGCTTAAATAGGCAAAAATATACTGAGATAGCGGCATGGCCGTAGCGATTTGCTCGCGCATCGCATCTGCCCCCTGACTTTTAATAAAAGTATCAGGGTCATGATTGTTAGGTAATGTTAAAAACCTTAGCTCTTTATCATCGCCAAGCACAGGCAGCGCCACTTCAAGGGTACGCCAAGCGGCTTTTTGCCCCGCGCTATCACCATCGAAGCTCAATGTCAGGGTAGGGTTTAATGTCAATAGCCGTGATATTTGACTCTCATTAATCGCCGTACCCATAGAAGCAATGGCACCATGGATACCGGCTTGATAAAGGGCAATGACATCCATATAGCCTTCGACCACCAGCCAATCATTTGCGCGCTGCTGGCGAGATTCATAGTAGCCGTATAGTACGTGCTGCTTATGGAAAACGGGTGAGTCAGAGGAATTGATATATTTGGGCTTCACTTCGTCATCGAGCGCGCGACCACCAAAACCAATGGTACGACCTTGGTTATCGCGAATCGGGAAAATAACCCGATCACGAAGCAAGTCGTAATCACGCCCTGATTCTGATTTGCGTACTAAGCCTAATGCTTTAAGGCCTTCAATATCCTGCGGGAATTGATGCTCAAGATGCTGCCAACCAAATGGCGCATAGCCAAGACCAAAGGTTTCAAAGATGTCGTCAGTAATACCGCGCGATAAAAAATAGTGCTTGGCATGCGGATGAATGGTGAGATTGTGCTGATAAAACTGCTGTATCTGCTCTAATAGCTCATAAAGATTGCCGTCTTTATCAGAGGCACTATTGTCATCGTAGAGAGCGGTAGTATCAGCATCATTAGTCAACCATGCAGGCGGATAGCCATTATCAGCTTGATGCTCTGTATTATAAGCATCTGAATCATAATCATCCGCCATATAAGGCATAGAGTCATAGGAACCTAGTGGCGGGTAGTTCTCATAGCTATTATTATAATTACTATCGTTATAATCCGATTGCATATGCCCTGATGACGTATCAGCAGATACTTGCTCAGTGTTTGAATGTTTTTTCGGTGTTTGAGTTGCTACTACGGGCTTTACAATTGGCTGTTTTTTACTACGCTGATAGCTGACATTTTGCTGCTCTTCTTTTGGCACTTCGATGCCTGTTTGTTTGGACAGCTCATTAACCGCTTCGATAAAAGTTAAGTTTTCATAATCACGTAAAAAACTGATGGCATTACCACCGACACTACAGCCAAAGCAGTGATAGATGTTTTTTTGCGGATTGACATAAAAAGAGGGCGACTTTTCGCCATGAAACGGGCAGCAGCCTTTGTACTCACTACCGGCACGTTTAAGCGTGGTATGACGCCCAATGATACTGATTAAGTCAGCTTGGCTATTTAATTGCTCAAGAATATGATTTGGGATGCTCATGCAAAAAACAGTTTACCATAGGTCAATTATTTTGGAACAGACAGATTAAGCGATATATAGCAAAACAAGGCCAACAGAATGTTGACCTTGTTTTTGATGATAGGCGCTAAGCGTCTAAAATAGACGAGAGTAGTATCAGCCTACTCAGCAGGTAATGTGGTACGGCGTACAGGGTTGACGTTTTGTGGATCGACATCGGCTTCTCTAGCGGCATCGCCGGTGCTCGATTGACTGGTCACGCGTTCAGCTGATGCTTCAGGTAAACCTAAGCCAACATTGATACCGCTATTAGCGCGCTTAGGAGACATATTTAGAGGTGCATTAGCATTGGCTGCTGCCGCATTATCACTTGGCAATCTTAATTGGCTGGCATTACGGATCACTTGGGTTTTGGTAGCACCATTGTAATCGCCTGTCGCAACTGAGGTGTCTTTGTTAAAGCGGTTCAATTGCCCAAAGGTCAATTTAGTAAACAAAGTGCGCTCACGTTTGGTATTGAGTTTGACGCGTCCATCAGCGCTTAGCATATTTGGATAGTTGATTTGCAACAGAGTTTTATATTCTTTTGCCAAGTCGTCAAGACCGAGTTTTTCATGGCTATAAGCCAATACTGCAAGGGCGTTAGGCACAGATTCACTTAATGGATAATATTGGAACACCCACTTGGCACGGTTTACCGCAGCGACATACGCTTCACGCTCGATATACCAGTTTGCCGCGCTCATCTCACTTTCAGCAAACTGATTATAGATAAAGGTCATGCGCTGTGCGGCGTCAGGCGCATAAGGGCTGTTAGGGTATTTATTGATAAGCTCTTGGAAGTTAGCAAAGGCAATACGCAAATAAGCGGTATCACGCTCAGCTTGATTGAGCTTAAACAGTTTCAAACCTTCTGATGAGCCTTGCATATTGGCCACACCGCGTACGTAGTAAGCATAGCTGACTTGCGGATTAGAAGGGTATAGGTTAATAAATTGCTCAGCGCTGGCTGCAGCGGTCTCAAACTTGCCACTTTCGTATTGGGCGTACATCATATCGAGCAATGCTTGTTCGGCATATTGTCCGGTTGGATAAAAGGTGCGAAGATTGGTTAAATCTTCGATAGCTTGCGTATAGCGACCTTTATCAATCTGGGCGATGGCGCTGTTATAATAACCTTGCTCTGACTTCTCAGCAGTTTCAACCGCATCCACGTCTTTACCGCCAGTGAGGTCTTTAAACGTTTGACAACCCACCAAGTTAACGCTTAGCGCAAGTAGGGTGATTGAGGACAGTTTGATAAACGTATTGCCAACAGCTTGCATACTTCTTCTCCGACACAAGACGCGTAATAGCAGCGACGCTATTAAGCTAAATAATAAAAGGGTAATAAAGGTAATAATAAAAAACGATGCTTGCGGCATCCGCTAACTGTCTGCTATTGAGTAGGCGCTATCAATAAGCGCACTCATTATCAACATGATTTTTATCGAATGCAATTTTGCCAATGTTAATAACATCAATTATTTTAAAAATTCTTATTTTAAAAATCAGTGCCATAGCATACAGCAAAACATGGCTTACTTTATAGAATAACGTTTGCTTCGTCTATTTTTTCGTTATCTATTTTGTAGTTAAACGGCCAATACTTTATGTATGATGGCGCTAATGCTTTATGTATGGTGGCCATGGTGACATTGTTCCGTAGTTTAGCATGAGCCGCCGTCACGAGCGATATTGAATATGGCTGACAGGGGCAAATATACAGTAAATTACAGCCAAGTCATATTTTAGAGAGTTAATAGACCGCGTAACCTACATCACCTCAGCGCTAAACAGCCATCTCATAACAATCGTATGACAGTGATAAAATTATAGATAACGCACAGCTTCTGTAGGGCTTAGACTTTCAGCGTGTTACACTATGACGATGTGACTATTGCTTTTTTTGACCTTGTTTATTTTTAATGGTCAGTAAGCGCTAGTCTGCTTCCTTATGAAGTCGGCTTACAAAACTGTAAGCGACTTTGCTATGTATGAATCCGCTATGAATAATGATGCTATGACGACTAAACTACCCAAGAATAAATCCCTAGATGCTGATCTTTCAACATCAGAAGTGCTAACCGCACAAGAGCTATCAGCACAAAAATTAGCCATGAAAGCTTTACCAACGAAAGGTTTACCTGTGCAAAAATCAACGATGCCAAATGAGTTGTTAGAGGAAAATGAGCTGCTTGATGACAATGAAAGTGCGCTCGATGAGCAGATACAAGATATCTCCGATGACGATGACGATGACGATGACGAGCTCGATGAATTGATGGACGGCGACGTGATTGATGATGAAGATGAGGAAAGCGATGGTGCAACGCCAGTCGCTGGGCAAGCGGTTCCTGTCATCATTGATGTTACACATACGGTAATAGAAGACGAAGCTGGTTTACGTATTGATAAACTGGCGTCAAAAATATTTACCGATTTTTCACGTGTACAGCTACAAGGTTGGATTGGTGATGGCAGCTTGCTTTATAACGGTAGTGTACAAAAGCCAAAAATTCGTGTCAAAGCCGGTGATATCCTGCATT
Organism: Psychrobacter immobilis; assembly: GCF_904846285.1. Taxonomy (GTDB): domain Bacteria; phylum Pseudomonadota; class Gammaproteobacteria; order Pseudomonadales; family Moraxellaceae; genus Psychrobacter; species Psychrobacter immobilis_D. The sequence goes on from NZ_CAJHAD010000016.1 coordinate 48,015, forward strand.
TATCGACGACCCTAGAGCAGCATAGCGAAGATCAGCCAGAGAATATCAACATCGACGTGGTTTATGAAGATGATGATGTCTTAGTGATTAATAAACCTGTCGGTATGGTTGTCCATCCTGGCGCTGGCAATCAGACTGGCACCTTGGTAAATGCACTCCTGTATCATTATCCGCAGCAGCACCATCTGCCGCGTGCCGGATTGGTACACCGTATTGATAAAGATACCTCAGGGCTATTGCTAATTGGTAAAACCAAGCCCGCGCAAATGGCATTGATGGAGCAGCTAAAAGATAAGTCTGTCTATCGTCATTATCAATGTGTGGTCGCAGGGGATGCGGCAAGTTTATTGCGTCATCGCCGTATTGACGCGCCGATTGGTCGCCATCGCAATCAGCGTACCAAAATGACGGTGATGACGGCAGGTCGTGAGGCGGTCACGCATTTATTAACCGTGACCCCGCTTAACGATAACTATTGTTTAGTGGACGTCAGTCTAGAGACAGGACGTACGCACCAAATTCGTGTGCATCTTAGCCATATTACCTATCCGATAGTCGGTGACCGCGTATACGGTGGTCGTCGTCAATTGCGTGCGGGTTTAACAGAAGTGCAGCGTCAAGCGATTAATAATTTCCCGCGCCAAGCCTTGCATGCTTATACCTTAGGTTTCGTTCATCCAACGACGGGCGAAGATATCGAAGTCACAACACCAATTCCTGAAGACATGCAGCAATTGATGGCGGTCTTAAGCGATGGTTATGATGAAGAATAATCATTAATGACTTAATGATTTTTATTTAAGAAGCATAAATTAGCGGTAATGCTTTAATAATAACGATAAAACTGGTGCACCGACCATGCCTAGCATAACAAACAATCTGCCTATTACCTTGCTCGCTCAGCTTGATGACATGGCGGTTTTCCAAACCGCCGCTTTTACTAGCGATGATAATAACGGTGCTAGTGCAGTTAATTTAAAAAATTATCGCCCAACAGACGAGAAAAGTCAGACAAGTTATGGCTCGTTAAATTTAGGCTTGCATGTTAATGATAACGCTAAAAAAGTCTTAGACAATCGCATGCGTCTATTAACGGCTATCAATGAGCAATTAACAGAAAAGCAGCTCAAGCCTATTAATAGCTTGTACTGGGTCAATCAAGTCCATGGTAATCATATCCATGACATTGACAAGACAGCGCTCAGTATGGAGCCTATGGCTGCCGATGCCATGGTCAGCCAACAAGCGGACTTGGGGCTTGCGATTATGACCGCCGATTGTGTGCCGATAGTTTTATATCAAGCAGCAACGGGGCAGATAGCTGCTATCCATGCAGGCTGGCAAGGGCTGGCATGCGGTGTCATAAAAGCAACGGCTGAGCGCTTTAGCAGTGCTGAACCAATCATGGCATGGATTGGGGTTTGTATCAGTCAAGAAAACTATGAAGTCGGCAGGCAAGTACGAGATAAGCTGCTAGCAGGCTGTATCGATAATCAGGCTTTATCAATGCAGCATTTAGAGAGCTTTGAAGAACGTTACGTCTTAGCGTCTGAAGCAGATAAAATTAAGCTGAACTTACCAAGGCTTGCCGCTGATCAATTAAATAGCGCAGGAATTATAGTCAGCAATGATTCCGCTGTACCTTGCAGCTATGCTGACCCACATTATTATTCTTATCGGCGTCAAACGCATCTTGGGCAGCCTGCAACAGGACGTATGGCATTGATTATTAGCCGCAGCGCTTCTATAAAGTAGTTATGCCATAATAAATACGCTAGTTTTCTCGATTAGTTAAGAGTTCTGGTCATATTGCGATAGTTCACCGGACTCCCTTCTTTATTTTCTATTTTTACTTCATTTTTAATTGCCATTATTAGAGTTTGTATGAATACATCTGTCACAGCGTCTGCCATTTCAACCCATGATAATGATGTTGCCAACTTATCGATGGCTGTTATCTACCATAGTAACTACGGCCATACCAAACGCGTCGCCGAAGCGGTGGTGATGGGTGCGCGTCAGCAATTAGCGGAAACACAGGTCAAGGCGGTCGATGTTCATGATGTCGATTGGGATTTTTTGGATCAAGCTGATTTACTGGTGTTTGGTAGCGCCGTGTATATGGGCAGCGTGACGGCAGGTTTTAAGACTTTTATGGATGAGACCTCCAAACGTTGGTATCATCGGAAATGGGAAGGGAAGTGGTCAGCAGGCTTTGCCAATTCAGGCGGTCTTAGCGGTGATAAGCTTGCCGTCCTACAGCAGATTTGTCTCTATACCATGCAACATGGGATGAATTGGATAGGTATGCCGCTCATGCCAACGGGTCATGAAGCGCATGATTTAAACCGTCTCTCAAGTTTTTTGGGTTTGATGACCCAGTCGCTTGACGGCCCACCTGAGAAAACACCCGGAGAAGGCGATATCAATACCGCTATTTGGTTTGGCGACCATTTGGCTAAGACCATTATTAAACATCAGCCTAAACCACAAATAGCAGCTTCTGACAGTTAGAGTAAGCAGTCGCTATAGATAATTTATTAAGCGTAAAACATAAAAGCAGATATCCATCCGGTATCTGCTTTTTTATTGGTTTTATGGCGCGTTATTTTGTATTGAGACTTTATCAAAGATACTTTGAGTAGAAATAGTTTTAGTAGGCGCGGTGGTATCAGAAGCAGGTGCAGTCGTAGCGTATATGCTGTCAACAATGACCGCTTTGGCGGGAACAGTTTGTATAGGAACGTTTTTTACAGGGATGGGACTCTCGACAAATTGAAAAGATTGGCAAGCTGTCAAAGGCATCGTCGCTGCAAGTAACGTTATAAAGGCAAATGATTTCATAAAACATCTCAGGCGATAAGTAGCACCATTAAAATAGTGCAACGTTAAAATAGCGCTCATCATAAACAAAATAAGGTAAGACGCAAAAGAGGATTTGTTAGTAATACAATAATTTTCCTCGAAATCAGGCTGTCACTAACTCATAGCTATGTATCTATTATGTACGCTCAAAATTATCAAAAACAACTAATAAAGACAAGTTTTAGAATATAAATCACTCTATATATTCGTTTTCATAAATAAATTAAGTGTTAATACGACTTTAGTAATTGTTTTTAAAGGGATTTATTGTATTATTTATAATTATAATATAAAAAAGCATATCATCTAACTAAGAGTTAGCATGGATTCAACGTTTCTTTAAGTTTTGTAAAAACATGCAGTAAATGAGTTACTATTCAAGTAATAGTAGTGAAATAGTCTTACATTAGTGAGGTGAGTAGACATTCTTTAGTAACTATATTCAATAGCTATATTTATTAACTACTTTTATTAAGTTGTTTTTATCACACTCCTTTATTAAGCATTTATGGACGATTTGCTACATCATTTAATGGACTATTCGTTGAGTATGACCAGTCGTAAGACTTTACTCAATATCATTTGCTCAACATCAAATGCCTCGTCCCAACAATAATTACAACACCCTAGGTGCCAGCTATATGAGGATATTATGAAGCCACTTTCTGTGATGTTATCGATGCTTGTCATTGGTATGACCTCCAGTGCCGTGATGGCTGAAGGTGCTAACCTTCCTAATGCCAACTTACCCAATGCTAGCTTGCCTAATGTAAGCCCTGCCAATAGCGAGCTTGTCAATCGCGGTGCCTACATTGCTCGTGCTGCTGACTGTATGGCCTGCCATGGCGAGAACTACACTGGCGGTACAGCGATTGAAACTCCGATGGGAGATATTTATTCAACCAATATTACCCCTTCTAAACGTTACGGTATCGGCAATTATACCGAAGCGGATCTAAAGAACGCTCTACAAAAGGGTCGTGCGCCCAGCCATATGCTGTATCCGGCCATGCCGTACCCTTCTTATAGTGGTATGAAAGAAGAAGACATCAGCGCATTGTTTGCTTATTTGCAAACTGTACCGGCCGTTGATGAAGCCCCTAAGCAAAAAACTGACCTGCCATTTCCTTTTAACATCCGTAGCTTAATGCTTGGTTGGAATTTCCTCAATATACCGTCAACTGAAAAGCGTGACGGGCTTAATGAGACGCAAAAACGTGGTGAATATCTGGTCAACAATCTAGAGCATTGCGGTACTTGTCATACCCCGCGTAATAGCACTATGGGTTTTGATAAAAAAATGTATTTATCAGGCGCGCAGCTCGGTCATTGGCATGCGCCAAATATCACACCTGATGAATCAAGTGGTATTGGCAGTTGGAGTGAGCAAGATATTGTCACTTATCTACGTACCGGCGAGCTTGATCAGCGTGCCTATGCTGGTGGTCCGATGGGTGAAGCAGTCGCGCACAGTACGCGTTATCTAAAAAATGAAGATTTGAACGCGATTGCCTCTTATCTAAAAGCCGTACCTGCTATTCAAACCGATGACAAGGTATCTGCTGTCAATGTGGCACGTTTACCAACACCCATCAATGAATCCATCACTCATGACTTGCTTGCGCAAAAAGACTACTTAGCCCAAGCAAAAGCAGAAGTTAGCAGCGGTAGTAATTCACCAAAAGCCTTATATCTAGCAGCATGTGGTAGTTGTCATGGGGTCGACGGTTATGGTCAGCCTGATGCACGTTATGCGCCTATCGTTGGATTGAGTAGTCTTCGCCGCGAAAAGCCTGATGCGCTTGTCAATATGATTCTTCACGGTGTAGAAGGGGCGACGAATACGTCACCTATCATGCCAGGATTCTCAGAAGAGCTGAACAGCGAACAGATTGCTGGCATTACCAACTACGTCCGTACCAGTTTTGGTGGTCATGCAAATAGTGAGGTAAGTGCTGCCGATATCGATCGCATCGCGACGACAGGCGTCGATAAGCCCTTCTTAATTAAGTACGCGGGCTTACTGGCGATTATCGGTATTATCGTCGCTATTTTTGTCATTATATTTATTATACGAGCCATTTTACGTTCTAAGCGCCGTCGTTAATGACAAACTAGCTATCAGTCATGACTTTTATCATTACGATTTTGATTTAATTTATTTAAATTGGGGCTGTGCAGATAGCAAGAGATTGAATAAAACAGCGGGTTATTAATCTTATCAATGCGTTTTGGACCATCATTATAAGACAGGGATTAATGGCAATACGGTAAGTAGGGCAGTTTGGCAAATAAACGCAGAATTAGACCAAGCTGAAAGTTGATAAAAATGCTTATCAATAAAAATAAGCGCTTATTAATACAACCACTGCCTACCGTTATGCACGAACGTCTACTTCAAGGAATATTATTATGAAAGACATGCTTCAATCACCCACGCGGCGCCAACTGCTCTCGATGATTGGTAAAACAGCGGGCGCAACCGCCATGTATCAGGCGATGACGACGTTAGGATTTGCCTCAGAATCGAGCTTTAAAGAAACCATCGATCTGAAAGGTGCACCGCCGGGCGCTAGTATCGTCATTCTTGGTGCTGGTCTTGGCGGACTGACGGCGGCTTACGAGTTACGTAAAGCGGGCTATAACGTCAAAGTCCTCGAGTTCCAAAATCGTGGCGGCGGTCGTAGTTGGACACTCAACAGCGGTGATAAATATACAGAGCTTGGCGGCGAAGAAGTTACTTGCGATTTCGAAGAGGGTAATTACTTCAATGGTGGACCATGGCGTCTGCCTAGTCATCATTATGCTGTCTTCCATTACTGCAAACAGTTCGGCGTTGAGATGCAGCCATTTATTCAAACCAATGACCGCGCTTATTTGCACCGTAGTACCCATTTTAATGGTGTGCCGCAGCGCTTGGGTGATGTAAAAAATGATATCCAAGGCCATGTGTCTGAGCTTTTATCAAAAGCGGTGAATGTTGGCGGACTTGATCGCTCAGTTAATAAAGAAGATAAAGAGAAGCTACTAGAAGGCTTAAAAGGTTGGGGTGTGCTCGATAAAGATTATCGCTACCGCGCCAGCAATGCGACCAGTAAGCATCGTGGTTATAGTGTTTTTCCGGGTGGTGGCTTGATGCCTGATGAAACCCCATCAAAGCCTTTGCCTATCAGTGAGATATTAGATTCAGGCATGTGGGCAGATATTTATGGCAACCACATGACCTATGCGCATCAGCCAACGATGTTTCAGCCTGTTGGCGGTATGGGTAAAATCGGCGATGCGTTCACTCGCGAATGCCGCGATATGATTGAGTTTAATGCCAAAGTTACTAAGATTCATCAAGATGAAAGCGGCGTTACCGTAGATTATGTTGATAGCAACAGCCCAAATGGCGCGACCAAAACCATCCGTGCTGATTGGTGTGTGTGTAATATTCCTCTAACGGTACTGACCCAACTTGACATCAATGTCTCAAAACCCATGAAAGAAGCGATGGCAGCGGTACCTTATGAGACTTCTTATAAAGTAGGCTTAGAGTTCAATCGCCGCTTTTGGGAAGAGGATGAATGGATTTATGGCGGTTTGACTTATACTGATATGCCTATTGCACAGATTGCTTATCCTTCAGAAAATATGTTCAAAGACGGTACGGGGGTATTACTAGGCGCGTATGGCTATGGCCCAACCTCTTATAAATTTAATACTTTAACCCCGCAAGAGCGCATTAATGTCGCGCTTGCTTACGGTAAATATATCCATCCTCAGTATCCAAAAGAGTTCCGTGCCGGTACGTCAGTGGTATGGCACCGTATCCCATGGACACTTGGTTGTTATGGTATTTGGAATGAGTCGACTCGTCGTCAGCATTACGACACCTTGTGCAGTATTGATAACCGTATTGTACTGACGGGCGAGCATTGCTCACACATTCCGGCATGGCAAGAAGGCGCTATTTTATCTGGTATGGATGCCGCCAAGCGCCTACACCAAAAAGCAAAAATGCTGGGTTAATATGAATAACTATAAGAATTCAGAGGCTATCATGGACAATGCAATCGTGAAGAAGGCAATCGTGAAGAAAAAAGTCATGAAAAACATGACACCCAAACTGCTGACTGTGATGTTGCTGACTGGGATGAGTAGTGCAGCAATTTTAGGCTGTAGTCAACAGTCAGATGACGTACAGACGGTGGCGAGTATACATGAGCAAGACCCCGTCACAACGGATGATTATCAGGCAAGTCGTAATACGGGCAGTTGGGGCGGCGTTTATATGAGTCGTGAGGAGCTTGCCGCACCTGCTATCAATATCGTTGATCACAGCTCACTTCCTACTATGGAAAATGATCCAAGTATTGCTGAGTGGGACGCAAAGTTTGAAGGAAAAAATGCTTTTGTGACGACAGATGGTAAAAAGCTGTATCACGACTCTTGCGCTGCTTGTCATATGCATAAAGGCGAGGGCGCTTATGGCGCAGGGTATTATCCGCCACTCGCTAATAACAGCAAAATGCAATCGAAGTATTACATCATTGATATCTTAATCAATGGCTTTCGTGGCATGCCATCGTTTCATAAGATGATGAATGATGAGCAGATGGCGGCGGTCACTCAGTATGTCGTCAGTGATTTGAACGGTTTTACTGATACGGTTACCGCTGAAGATGTGGCACAGCTAAGACATGCGGTTCCGCCAGCTAGCGATCCAAGTGATGAGTAATGCAATGAGTTAATGTTTTAGCTAACAGTTTTTAAGTATTGGTTTTTACTTACTTATAGCTAATTTTAACTATAAAAGTCGCACCATTCTTTGAAGTCAAAAAAAGCGCCTAATATTTATTAGACGCTTTTTTATATCTGAAATTTCGTTTCTAGGGTTTCATTAACTTGTAAAACGAAAAGTTAATTAAGCTATTTAGGGCTCGATGACCAGACAGGCGAGCGGATAGTACCCTGACCAGATTTACCAAAGGATTCGCCACCGTTCAGCGATTTGATGGTCAGTACGCCTTTACCGCCTTGCTTTGAGGCGTAAACCACGCGCTTACCATTGGGCGAAAAGCTTGGGGCTTCGTCGATACCGGTATTGCCCAAGTTGGCAGTGACTGCGCCACCACTATTCATGATGGCAGCTGAGCGACCACTTAAAAAAGCAATCTGTGAGCCATCGCTACTAAACTGCGGGCTGGTCGCATAACCACTATTTGATACTTGAGTCGTACGTCCTGAACCAAATTCATAACGATAGATGCGCGGTTTGTTAAACCCTGCACGGTCACTCACGAAGACAAAAGATTTGCCATCTGGTGCGTAGCTTGGTTGTACTTCACTGCTTGGCCAATTGGTGATACGTCGAGGCTGACCGCCACTAGCGCTCATCTCATAAATATCGGCACTACCTTCAAAGCTACTAGAAAACAGTATTTTGCTACCATCTGGTGAAAACGATGGGCTAAGATTGCTACCTGGGAATGGCGTTAATGGTGTCGCACCACCACCGCTCACGCTTTGTATATAGATAACAGGGTAAGATTTGTCGCGCTGGACTGAATAGGCGATGCGATTGCCATCAGGTGACCATGTAGGCGAGAAGATAGAGCCTGCCACCTCTGTAATAGTTTTGGCGTTTTCGCCATCAGCATCCATGACCTTTAGGCGTGATACTTTTTCTTTGCCAGTGCCAATCTCTTCGATATAGGCAATACGTCCTGAGAAGTCACCGGGAATGCCGGTGATAAGCTCATATACTTTATCAGCGATAACGTGAGCTGCATAACGCATGCTTTCTTTATTATTATCAGCAGTTAACGTTTGCTTACCTTCTATCACGCGTCCTGTTTTAACCTCAATAACTTCATAGTCGGTAACAACTTTACCGCGATTGCTTCGCGTGCTACCGATGACAAGATAAGGAATGCCCATACTTTGCCAAACCGGTAGCGTGCCTGCTAACTCGCTACTACTATGCGGCTGCTGCGGTAGGTTTTGGCTAGTGACTTTAAGCTCTGTTTTGCTTAGATCATTCGAGATAATAGACGATAAGGTAGTGTCACCGGCAAAGGGCACAAAAGCCACTTGGCTTTGCTGTACTGGAATCTCATAATCCAATTCTAAAACGACGGGTGCCGCAAAGACGCTAGGAGCAAGCATCAAGCTTGAGGTGCTGGCAAGTAAAGAGAGGCATAGTTGTTTATGGATGCGCATGACCAAATCGAACTCCTAGGTTGGGATAATGTTTGTTATAGGCGGTAAACTAACGATTAAATACTATCGCAGCAGATATAATTGTGTCGTAGTGAGTATCAAGTTACTTAAACTAAAGTTAGCAATGATTTTTAAGCTAAAGTTAGCAATAATATCGTCTTAGAGCAACTGGTTAATTGCTGCCCTTGAACTGAATGGTAAAGGTAGGATATTTAGGGTCATCGGCATCAATTGGTAAGCTGCCAGTATTTAACACCGCTTGCTTAGCAGCTTCATTGACCGCGCTGTCAGGCCCTGAAGCGGAGACACTCACCACATTACCACTGGCATTGACAGTGATGGTTAAGGTGGTGCGCTGCGTCGAGCCCTTCGCTGCTGTCGGCGGATTATAGTTTCGTTTGATGAGGTTGACAATTTCACTGTTGCTGGCACCGCGGTTGCCACTTGATGCCGAGCGACTGCTGCCTTTTGCGGTACTTGAGGTCGTGGCGTCACCAGATAATGTTGATTGCCCATCATCTCCTAGGCTAAGCGTTTGACTTGCACTGCCAGAACCACCGGTATTGATTTCTATATTTCTATCACTAGCAGTAGGGCGTTTAATCTTAGGCGGGTTATTTTGCTTGTTGCGAAAATCACCCAGCCTTTTTTGCTCTTCAATAAGCTGTTGTCTTTTGTCTTGTTCAACTTGATCATGTTCTTCGAGCACAGATTCATCTAACTGCGCTGCCCATTCCGCCATATTACGCTCATAATCTTGATTTTGTTCAAGTAGACGTTGGTGTTGCTCTTCGCTCATCAACATCGGGCGACTAGCGGGGTCATTGGAATGAGTAAAAACAGGCACACGCTCAGAGTTTGGCTGAGTTTGGCTGTCGTAGCTGATACTACTATCAGTGCTATTTTCTGACATATTACTTGATGAGCCACTTGAACTGCCGTCGGTCTGCATGGCGCTGGCCGCTGCTGCACGATTGGCAATTATCTGTCCTTGCATCTCAGCCAGTTGCTCAGGGGATATCATGACGGTTTCAATAGTGCCCGCAGTCTCGACTTCCATATTCTGATAGCTATAAATCAAGATACCAATCACAAGACCATGTGCCAGTAAACTGAGCAACGTAGGCAAGGTTAGCCCGTTACCTTCAGGTTCGGTCGGCACATAAACGGTCGGTGCATTACGCATGGCACTGATACTCGAAAACAGGATACTCAAGGATACGGTACTCGAAAATAGGGCACTTAAGAACGTGAGACTGAAAAATATGAGACTGGAAAAAGAGCTTCATCAAATTATCTACTTTATTATAACCAACGGCGCTAAGAGTGGGCGATATTATAATGCAGGCGCAGGTAAAGGCGCGCCTGTCAATAGTCCTACCTTTTGAATGCCTGCTTGTTGTAAGGTTGCCATCAGGGTCATGATAGCGCCATACTGGTTATTTTGATCGGCATTAATCATCACTTGTAAAGGCTGTGCACCCACTTCGCTACTTTGAGTTTGCAGATTGGATAGCGTATCAATCAGCTCCGGCTCGCTAATCGGCAAGTCGATATTATTCTCATAACTGATAAAAATCTCGCCACTGTCCGTCAAGGACACAATCACAGGTAGCTGGCTTTGGCTCATGGTATTGGTTTGCTCTTTTGGCAAATCAACGTCGACGCCTGTAATCAGCATCGGCGCGGTGACCATAAATATCACTAGCAGCACTAACATGACGTCGATATAAGGAACAACGTTCATCTCCGCATTGAGCGCTTTTTTCTCACGGCGATAGGGACTTTGTTTCATAGACCAGTTACCTGAGTGCTTTTATTAACTGGATTGACTGGGCTTACTTGCGTACTAGGCTGCGGATTCTCGATACTAGTTTCGCGTTGTAGCATCCCCGTCATCTCATCACAGAATAAGGCACGCGAGTCGTATAGGCGGCTTGATTTGGCGGTAAAATGATTATAAGCCAATACCGCAGGAATAGCGGCAAATAGACCCATAGCAGTAGCAATCAAGGCTTCAGCAATACCGGGCGCCACAGTGGCTAACGTTGCTTGTTCGCTTTGCGACAGTCCCAAAAAGGCATTCATAATGCCCCAAACGGTACCAAATAAACCAACATAAGGTGCGACTGAGCCAATACTTGCCAGCGTCGTCAATCCTGACTCTAATAACTGCTGCTGACGTCCCAATCCCACTCGAAGCTTACGTTCAACGCCATCGATAATGTCATCTTTAGGTTGGCGTTTTTTATGCATTCTTAAGTATTCTGAAAACCCGACATAAAAAATCTGCTCAAGACCTTGGCGCTCAGGTGAACCTTGCACGCCTTGATAGAGCTTCGCCAAATCTTCTCCTGACCAAAACCAAGTTTCAAACTGTTGATCAAAGTTTTTAGCCGTACCTAAACGGGCACTCATACGAAAAATAATCACCCAACTGAGTAACGAGGCTAATAATAACAATGCCATCACAATCTGTACCAATAGACTGGCTTGGGTGATCAGGTCGACAATATTTAATGATTCAGGCATGGGTTAGGCTCATGGGTAATTAATAATAACGGCTTTTATGGGGTTGGCTAAATACTTATAGCTGCTAGAGGCGAGCAGGTATTCTCATCAGATTTTTATCCTGTCTCCTCGCCACAACCCCCTAGTGTACTGTGAAATGAGGAAAAGGTCATTTATTATAGTGTTAAAGTGTAAAATGATAAATAAAAAGCTTTGAAGTAAGAATAATAATAAAGATTGACTAAGCGCTGAAACATTGTTCGCTTAGTCACAGTTAATGGTGCTAAATTGCAGTTTTGTACCCACAAGGCACGGGTAATGATTGAATTTACACGCTAATTTCTCTAGAATGTTGCACTTTGTTACCGCTGCCTTTTGATAATGACGTCGCAATTTTTTTGCTGACGTCTTCTTTATTTTAGGCGCAATAAATTTGTTTTTTCACTAGCAAGCTGGGCGCGACACTTATGAATGCAATTGAACGCTATTTTGGAATCAATGGTGAAAACACCACGATCAAAACGGAAATTCTAGCCGGTATTACAACCTTTTTGACGATGGCTTACATCATCTTTGTAAACCCTAACGTGTTAGCCGAAGCGGGTATGGATAAAGGCGCTGTATTTGTTGCTACTTGTTTAGCAGCGGCAGTAGGCTGCTTTATTATGGGCATCTACGCAAGATTGCCGGTTGCATTAGCTCCAGGTATGGGGCTAAACGCCTTTTTCACCTATGGCGTCGTGCTTGGTATGGGCTATGCGTGGCAGACGGCGTTAGGTGCGGTATTCTTATCAGGGTGTTTATTTATCCTGTTGAGCCTATTTAAGATTCGTGAGTGGATTATTAATGCCATTCCGAACAGCCTCAAGCAAGGTATCGTCGCTGGTATCGGTGCATTTTTGGCGTTTATTGCTCTGCAAAGCTCCGGCATTATCGTGGGTCGTGATGCCACCTTAGTAATGCTCGGTGATATGACGTCATTTCCACCAATGATGGCAGCGTTTGGCTTCTTTATTATCATTGGTTTGGTCTATAAAAAAGTTCCTGGCGCGGTTACCATTGGTATCTTGCTCGTAACCATTATCAGTTTAATCACCGGTCATACGCAGTTCACTGGCATCATGTCGACGCCGCCATCGATTGCCCCGACACTCATGCAGCTTGATATTGCAGGCGCGTTTGATATCGGCATGATTAGTGTGATTTTTGCTTTCTTATTCGTTGATTTGTTTGATACCGCAGGCAGTTTGGTAGGTATCGCCAATAAAGCGGGCTTAATCGATAAAGACGGTAATATCCCCAATATGGACAAAGCGCTGCTTGCCGATTCAACGGCGACGGTTGCTGGTGCTATGTTAGGTACGTCATCGACGACCAGTTATATCGAAAGTGCCTCAGGCGTTGCCTCAGGCGGTCGTACGGGTCTGATGGCCGTGACCGTTGGCGTGATGTTTTTACTGAGTATTTTCTTTGCGCCACTCGCTGGTATGATTCCTGCTTATGCAACCGCTGGCGCGATATTTTATGTATCGGTATTGATGTTATTTACCCTAAAAGACATCAACTGGGAAGACTTAACCGAAGCCGCTCCAGTCGCTGTTGTATTGCTATTGACGCCGCTTACGTACTCTATCGCTGATGGTATTGCGCTTGGTTTTATTACCTTTACCGCCGTCAAGCTGATGACAGGTAAATTCTCTGAGATTACCATGGCTGTTTGGGTATTGACGGCTATCTTGTTGGCTAAACTGGTATTCTTATAATCGATTTAGCTATTATTTATATGGTTATAAATAGCTAAATTTATAATAGACTTAACCGTTTATAAAAACCCTCCTTATTCATTAATTGATAAGGAGGGTTTTTTTATGTTTAAAGATAAATGGTAATGGTAAATAAATCCAAATAATTGATTAGAAAAATAATTAATGGTTAATAGTAAACCTTTATCTATAACCAAAGCGTCACATTTGCGATAGCGTTAATAACCAATTGTTTTTAAAGAACATATATCTTGGTTAAAATAAGTAACAGCGGGGCTTTGAGGCTTTTTTTCATGCTACCATGACCAAGCTAAGCGCATCACCTCAATCAACGCCGTAGAGGTTTTTCTTACAGTGAATTTGCGTCATATAAGATGATAGATCCGGTTTTATTAAAAACATACTGCATCTGAGCATCACTCTCCATTCACTACTAACAAGAAGAAGGCACTAATGCCGCTTAGCTGTTCGTTGTTGCCTTTATATTGTTAACGTAGCCCGTTTAACACTAAAACGACCTACTTGATCGCTTCCAGCCTATGCTGGACTTCCTCGTTTTTTGATGGCGCTGTTGGGACTCTGATTGTTGTAAACATCCATTGATGATCATTATTCAATTTAACTGTTTAATTTAATTATTTAATTCAATAACGGTTATGAATGTCTTACAACATCACTAGAATTCCCAGCGCGCTATTTATTATGGTTTTTAGACGATAGTTATGGAGTTGTTATGAACCCAGTAGACCAGTTTACCCCGCAAGAGCCGATTTTATTTAAGCCAGCAGATTTGCTATCCCCAGACTATATTACCCAGTCGTCAGAAACGCTGCACGCTCGTATCTCACCTTTATATAGCGTTGATGAAGAGTGCTGGTTAACGCAGTTGTTGCCACTTGCCAAGCCGACTGATAGCGAACGCGAAGCGGCTGCCACGCAGACACGCCAACTGGTCGAGCACGTACGTAATGATGGCAAAGCTGTGAAAATGGTTGATTCGTTATTACTCGAATATAGCCTTGATACCCAAGAAGGTATTCTGCTGATGAGTTTGGCCGAAGCATTGATTCGAGTACCAGACAATTATACGGCTGACGCGCTGATTCATGACAAAATGAGTGTGGCAGATTGGAAAAAACACCTCAAAAATGACAATGGTTTTATTGTCAATGCCTCGACATGGGGCATGATGATGACCGGCCGTGTGGTCAGTATTGATAGCAATACTACCGCTTCAGGATTTTTGGATCGTATGACCAAAAAGATGGGTGAGCCGGTCATTCGTAGTGCGATGCAAAAAGCCATGCGTATCATGGGTCATCAGTTTGTATTGGGCGAAACCATTGAAGGGGCGAATAAAAATAGCCAACCATATCGTAATAAAGGCTATACCTATTCATTTGATATGCTAGGTGAAGCGGCCATTACCCATAAAGACGCTGAAAAATACTTCAACGATTATCTGCATGCGATTAAAGCGACTGCCAGTATCAAAGTTAAAGAGGGTATGCCAAAGCCGTCGGTATCTATTAAGCTGTCAGCCTTGCATCCGCGCTATGAAGCGACCCAAGAAGAGCAAGTCATGGGTCTATTACGTCAACGCTGCCTACTATTGATTGAAGCGGCACGAGAGGTCAATGTCGATATTAGTATCGATGCCGAGGAAGCCGACCGTCTTGAGATTTCTTTAAAGCTATTTGAGTCTCTATACCGTGATAACTTGACGGCTGATTGGGATGGCTTAGGTATTGTAGTACAAGGCTACTCTAAACGCGCGATTGCGATTTTAGTATGGTTAGCGCGCTTGGCAACTGAAGTCGGCGATCGTATTCCAGTGCGTTTGGTAAAAGGCGCGTATTGGGATACTGAGATTAAATTGGCGCAGCAAAAAGGTCTGTCAGGCTATCCAGTCTGGACACGTAAAGAAGGTACAGATACTGCCTATCTTGCTTGCGCACGCTTCTTATTATCCGAGCATTTACGCGGACTCATCTGGCCACAGTTTGCGACGCATAATGCGCACACGCTAGCGTCGATTATGACCATGAGTGCGCATCGAGATTTTGAGTTTCAGCGTCTACACGGCATGGGCGATGCGCTTTATGATCATATCCTGCAAGCCTATCAGATTCCGGTACGTATCTATGCACCGGTTGGCGCGCACAAAGACTTGTTGCCGTATTTGGTCCGTCGTTTACTTGAGAACGGTGCCAATAGCTCGTTTGTCCATCAGCTATTAGACAAGTCTTATCCAATCGACAAGCTAACCGTACATCCATACGATAAGTTATTGACCAACGATACCTTACACAATCCTGATATCCCGCTGCCGTTAGATATCTATGGTAAGCGCCGTGCCAGTTTCGGTCCCAATATCTTTGTGGAGTCACAATGGCTACCGTTTAAAGCGGCTATTGATAGCCATCTACATAAAACGTGGTCAGCGACTTCTATTATTAATGGTAAAGCGATTGCTGAATACGAAGCGGATGGTAAGACTCATAAGCTTGAATCTCAGAAAGTGCGTGCGCCTTGGAATCATGAAGTCATCGCTGGTGACGTAAAATATGCCAATGCAGATTTGGCCGTTCAAGCTATCGGTGCGGCGGTGGCAGGGCAAAGCGCGTGGCAAGCAGTACCGGCAGCGCAGCGGGCTGCTATATTGCGTAAAGTAGCGGACTTGTATGAGGAAAACTATGCGGAATTGATGGCGCTATGCCAGATTGAAGCTGGTAAAACTATGCAAGATGGTATTGATGAAATTAAAGAAGCCGTTGATTTTTGTCGCTTTTATGCCGACGAAGCAGAACGTTTAGACACTGTAGTGCATGAGTTCACCGATTTGTCTGGTAAAGATTCTCGTCAAGTTTGTAAAGCACGCGGTACTTTCGTATGTATCAGCCCTTGGAACTTCCCATTGGCGATCTATACGGGTCAAATCGTGGCAGCACTAGCAGCAGGCAATACTGTGGTGGCTAAGCCTGCTGAACAGACGAGCTTAATTGCGCATTTCGCTGCCCAATTAATGTACCAAGCAGGTGTGCCAGCAGAAGCATTACAGCTAGTGACGGGTGCGGGTGATGTTGGCGGTGCTTTGACGGCAGCGGATAATATTGCAGGTGTCATTTTTACGGGTTCAACCCAAACGGCGCAGCGTATCAATCAAAGCTTAAATAATCATGTGCAAGCTAATGGTGAGCTACCGGTCTTTATTGCTGAGACGGGTGGTCAAAATGCTATGATTGTTGACTCAACCGCACTACCTGAACAGGTGGTTAAAGATGCTGTCTTATCTGCCTTTGGTTCGGCTGGTCAGCGTTGTTCAGCGTGTCGTATATTATGCGTACAAGAAGAAGTCGCGGATGATTTAATCGAGTTACTGCAAGGTACTATGGCTGAGTTGATCGTTGGCAATCCACTGCACGTAACAACAGATGTAGGTCCGGTGATTGATGCGGATGCCAAGCGCAGTCTAGAAGCTCATATCGAGCGTATGAGCGCTGAGCCAACGGCGACTATTTTGGCGCAGACACCTATGAGTGCCAGCTCGGTTGTCAGCCAAGAGCAATCTACCTTTGTATTGCCAACGGCGATCGAGGTAAAAAGCATTGATGTCATCGGTGGCGAGCATTTTGGTCCGATATTGCATGTACTGCGTTATCAAGCGACTGACCTCAATCAGCTTATTGATGCTATTAACGGTACCGGTTTTGGTTTGACTTTGGGTATTCATAGCCGTATTGAAAATATTGTCGAGCATATTGAACGCCGTGCGTTTGTCGGTAATACCTATATCAACCGTAACCAAATTGGTGCGGTCGTCAACGTCCAGCCATTTGGCGGTTGTGGTCTCTCTGGTACGGGCCCGAAAGCAGGTGGTCCGCACTACGTGTCCCGTCTTATGCAGCTGCGCTCTGAGTCAATGACTAATGAGCATAGCAGCGCTGCAAACCAAAACAATACGACTGAATCACTCACTCAAACACAAATCGCATAAGGAGTAGCAAGATGGCGACTGAATTTAAAAAGAATCATGCCCAAGTTTGTGAATCTTGGCGATTACTTGGCGCGGTCAATCGCGCAACTTATCTACAAGCGGCTATTGCAAAATTGGCGTTGCTGACTGGCGATGCCAATAAAGCAAAGCGTTTGTTCAATCATTTATTGAGTGCTGCGCCCAGTCTAGATGAAGTGCACCGTATGACGGGCGCGACGGGTGAGTCCAATGATTTATACGTAACCGCTCGTGGCAAAACCATGGTCATCGGCGCTGAGTCTGCTCGCGCAATGGCAGTACTTGGGCAGTTAATCGCCGCATTATTGACTGGTAACGAGGTGATACTACATTGCCCAAGCCAAGATGAGATGTGCAATGAGGCTGCAAAAATACTGTACGAGACGGGCATTAGTGATGATGTGCTGAGTGTGGCTAATGACTCGCAAACCGTTACGCTATTATATATTGACCGCCTAGCGCAAGTGGCTGTCGCTGGTAATCAAAGCGAGGTACAAACGATTAGTCAGGAGCTTGCCAATACCGATGGTATCTTAACGCAAGTTATTGCTGTTACCGATATGGAAGGCTTGTCAGAGATGCTCACGCCTGATTATCTGTATCGCTTCGTCACTGAACGCGTAAGAACCATTAATACCACAGCGATTGGTGGTAACGCCAGCTTACTTGAGCTGGGAACAGATTAGATATTAGGACTAATAAATAAATGCACAATAAGAAACCGATACCTGCTCAGTCAGATATCGGTTTTTTTGTTTAAATAAAGGTGGTTTAATTTAAGTTAGTTAAATTGAAAATCACTCAGCAAAATCAATCCACACCCAGCCATTTTCAAGCCACTCACTTAATTCATCTGGGTCAACATCCATCACATCTTGACTCTGTAAATGTTCACCATTAGCCAAACGCATTAGGACAGCGGTCGCTTTATCATCCAAGCCATCAAGACGTTGGCCATTGGCATATAACGTAATGCCATCATTGGTCTGACGGTAAAGCAAACGATTACTATAATCCGCTTGCAGGGTGCCGCCATCGTTCAGGGCTTGCATGAGCTCATCGGTATCTAGTGTTTCTTCTGGCATCAGCGCGTCATACTGGCGTTTGCTGACGACTTCGGACACTGCTTGATGAATAATGTCATCACCGCGCTTAGATTGCAGCATTTGTAATAGCTGCTGTTTAATCGCATCTATGCTATCTGCTTGCAGTTCGCCAGATGCTTGTAGCGCTTGCGGCAATAGCATAGGTATAAATAAATCGCTGTCATTGGTGGCGATATCAGCCACGCTATCGATGATTTGCATTAAGTTTGGACGACGACAGCCAAAAGAAAATGTCAGGCAATCATCTTGGGCAACGCCAAAGTGTGATAATTTTGGTGGTACATAAAGCACATCACCAGCTTCTAACATCTCATCAAAGACAATCTCACCCATATCATCAAACAATCTAATCGGCTCATCGGCGACAAATTCGGTGTTTTTATCACAAAATTTACCCAACTGCCAACGACGTTGACCATAACCTTGGGCTAAAAACACATCATAATCATCATAATGCTTACCAACCGAGCCGCCTTTTGGCGCATAAGAAACCATAATGTCATCGCGCTGCCATTGCGGGATAAAGTCAAATGCTTGCCATAATTGCCCAAGCTCAGGTGACCATTGCTCAAGGTTTTGCACCAGCACGGTCCATTGCTCTGGCAGGTTATCAAAATCAGTTTCAGTTAGCGGGCTTTTTTTAAGTTGCCATTGTGGCAGACCTTCTTGCTTGCTCGCGCCTTGGGTCAGCAGGCGCGCTGATGCGTCTTCTTCTAATGCCAAACCAAGCATATCGTCTGGCTCAAACATACCAATTAACTGCGGTAAACCTTGCTTAATAAGTAAAGGTTTTTTTTGCCAATATTCGCTTAAAAACTGCTCAGGAGTAATAGAGCCGGGTAAACAAAGAGGAATTGAAGTCATTGATAAATCCATATCTAAAAATGGGTATAAGAGAAATAACAAGAGATGCTTTATAGAATAATTTTAATAGTTTATGATGCTAATCCATCTGACGGCTATTGCTATATTTTTAACGACTATAGTTTTAATGGTTATAGTTTTAATTATTACGGTATTAATAGCCACCATCAGAGCATCTAATGATTTATAGGAACTTTATGAAAAAACTGCATTTTATCGTCATTATCGCTAGCATATTTTTATTACAAGCTTGTGTACACAAGATTGTGACCGTACCGGTAAAAATCGCTTATAAAACCACCAAGGGCGTGGTCAAAGGTACAGTTGCGGTCGGTAAAGCCATCATACCGGGCGATAGTGATGATAAAAAAGACGATTAAAACCTTTGCTTATCAACCAGTTACTTTAGTTACTCAGTGATAATGTGCGTATCACGAGTTTGAAATAACAGAATGGTTGCCGCAATCAGCCCGCCAAGTAATGCCAAAGCCATGTCTTTGTGGGCATCCCACATATCGCCTTGCTGACCATTATAAGCTTCCGCGGCTTCTGGTGATAAAGTCGTCGCAATGCCCCATTCTAGTAGCTCATAAAGCAAGCTTGATGACATATTGATCATGAAAGCAATAGCGATTAAAAGCCTGATTGATTGAATCTTAAAGATAAATTTTGAGCTTTCAACCATCGCTCTAAATAGCAAAAGCCCATAGCTAAAATGAACCAGCCTGTCATACATATTACGCTGCCAACCAAATAGCTCGCTTAGCTGTATGCCAAATAGCTGCTGCGTCCAATCATCGTAAGGTACATACGAATATAGATAGCGTGCACCTATAATATGAATACATAGAAATATGGCAGCGAGCACGTAAGAGCGCGAGCTGATAAACCAGTAGCGATAAGCAATAAACATCAAGGCTAAAAAAAGCAGCGTACCCAGCTGATGCAGCAGATAGCTTGACCATTCTAAAGGCTCAATACTTGCCAATACCATGACGATAAACATCACCATAGTACTGACAACTACCGATTTAAAATTTCGATGCACAAGGTTTTGCTGCATGATGGACACTTATTTTGGCTAGCTGTTATTCGTAACTAGCAATTAATAGCTAGCGATTAAATCTTAGCAATCCACTCTTTAATAGTACGAGCTTGTTCAGCTGCATTACCCGTATAAGTAGCAGGCGTCATTTCACGTAGACGAGCTTTATCCGCATCGCTAACCGCATCTAATTCATCACTTTCAACGAAGGTTAGCATAGCCTCGCGAGTCATGGCATTACCACGAGTCAAAGCTTTTAGCTTCTCGTATGGGTTTTCGACACGGTAGCGACGCATAACAGTTTGAATCGGCTCTGCCAACACTTCTTGGGCATTGTCCAAGTCATCATTTAAGCGCTGCGCATTTAATTCAAGTTTGCTCACACCTTTTAGGCAAGCATCAAAAGCAATCATGCTCTGTGCCAGACCGACACCGATATTACGCAACACGGTAGAATCTGACAAGTCGCGCTGCATACGCGAAATTGGTAGCTTTTCACCCAAATGAGCTAGCATGGCATTAGCTACGCCTAGATTACCTTCTGAATTTTCAAAATCAATCGGGTTGACTTTATGCGGCATGGTAGAAGAACCCACTTCACCGTCTTTTAGGCGTTGTTTAAAATAGCCTAAGCTAATATATTGCCAAATATCACGGTTAAAATCGATTAGAATGGTATTGAAGCGTTTTACTGCATCAAATAACTCGGCGATATAATCATGCGGCTCAATTTGCGTGGTGTACGGGTTAAAAGTTAGCTCTAAGCGCTGGTCAATAAATTGCTCAGCGTGTGCTTGCCAATCAACATCAGGGTACGCTGAGAAATGGGCATTATAGTTACCGACCGCGCCGTTAATTTTACCGAGTAGCTCAACTTGACCGATTTGTTTGATTTGGCGGGCTAGGCGGTAAGCGACATTTGCCATCTCTTTACCCAAAGTTGTTGGGCTAGCGGTTTGACCATGCGTACGTGACAACATCGGCTGGTCAGCATGAGTAAGCGCCAAATCAACGATGCTGTCGGTGACTTGCTGCATTTTAGCAACCACAATCTCGCGGCTGTCTTTTAGCATTAATGCATATGATAGATTGTTGATATCTTCACTGGTACAAGCAAAATGAATGAATTCTAACGAATCCTCAAGCGCTACCTGACCACGGAATTTATCTTTAATAAAATATTCAACCGCTTTGACATCGTGGTTAGTGGTCGCTTCGATATCTTTAATCGCTTGCGCGTCCGCTTCACTAAAGTTATCAACGATGCTGTTTAAAAAGGCATTGGTATCAGCATCAAATGCTGCTAATTCACCAATCTCGCTATTATCCGCCAATGACTGTAACCAGCGAATCTCAACGGTGACACGTGCTTTAATTAAACCAAACTCAGATAAGTAAGGGCGTAAGCTGTCGGCTTTGGATGCGTAACGACCGTCGATTGGGGAAAGTGCGGTAAGTGGAGTCATGAAGGGGCCTCATTTAACAGTAAATAAAATAGTAAATAACACAGTACAGAAATTTTAGTGGCACAATTATAACCTGTTTATAAATAAGATTAAGTTAAAAAACAAATATCACATTAGTAAAATAATGTTTACTTGATAAATAGCTAGTGATATATTGCCGGATTAACTCAAACTCATATCAAACCAGGAACAAACAATGAATAAATTATTGGGCGTCTTATTATTAGGGTCTACTTTGAGTTTAACTGCTTGTGGTGGTGAATCAGATAGTAGTGGTTCATCTTACACGGGCTCTAACTCAGCACCCACAACTCCGAACACACAACCTACAACTCCTCCCAAGCCTACTATTGCTAAATGTAAATCTGAAGGTAACAATGTATATGTACCTAGAGAAGGCACATGTACTTTCGCAATTCCTAGTGTTAATGGCGGTAAAGAAAGCAGTTATGAATGTTCGGGCAATACCGTTACTTTAGGCTCAAAAATTTCAGGAGGAATATCTGCTGGTAGCCTCAACTTTAATGGTTATATAGTTCAATGTGCTAAATAATATCTATCGGCTTAAAAAATAAGTCGATTTATTTTTAAAAGCATTCACACGGGTAGTGGATGCTTTTTTTATATTCTAAAAGTTATAGTTAATCCAGAATAAAAGAGATACATCCCATATCACGAAACAGTTTAGGTAGATCATTCTCCATCCACCCTTGGCGTAGAAATTTTGCCTGTGCC
>NZ_CAJHAD010000017.1 GCF_904846285.1 Psychrobacter immobilis
GAATAGGTCATATATTCTTATACCATTTCGCTTGTTTTAAAACAATTGTATCTTATTTATAAAAGACTGACTATATATGCTATCCTCAATAAATTTATAGACTATTGTAATCATAAATAGCAATTTTTTACCTATTATTTTTCTATCCTTATACCATTTCTAATTGCCTGTATTACAGAGAGTTATCATGAGCGATGTTGAAGACAACAAGCTGCCAGTTGAATCTGAGCTACCACCTTACCGCCAAGCTGATACGCAAGCGCCTAAATCATCATCAAAATTCCCGTTATGGTTATTGCCAGTATTGGCTATCGTACTTGTCATTGGGGTGTTGGTTGGTAAATACTGGGGCGGCGATAAAGCAGCGAGTGATGAGTTACCAGGGGCTAGCAGTGCGCAAAGCGCAACTGCCGACCCAAAAGATAGCAGCAACCAGCAAGCGGTATTATCAGTCGAAACAATATCGCCAAGCCAAGATAGTATTGGTAACACGCTGAGTGCCGATGGCACCATCAATGCTAAAGACGTGGCTAATGTCAGCGCCAAAGTAAACGGCGTTGCGATTGAGCGTATATTGGTTCAAGAGGGCGATCGCGTCAAAGCGGGGCAAGTACTAGCGATATTTGATACTGATGCCATGGAGCAACAGGTTTTACAAGCTGAGGCAGATGTTGCCGAAGCAGAAGCAACGCTTGCCAATGCGACTGCCGATGCAGCCCGCGTCCTGCCGCTGATTGAGATAGATGCCATTAGTAGACAAGAAGCGGATCGCTATCGTACCTCTAAACTTCAAGCACAGGCGGCACTACAAGCATCTAAAGCGCGACTCAGTACCCAGCGTTTAAGTGTCAATAATGCCAATGTGGTCGCACCGGTCAGCGGTGTCATCAGTGAAAAAATGGCTGAGGTTGGTATGGTTGCTGGTGGTGAGCCATTATTTACCATTATTAAAGGCGGTGTTTTGGAATGGCGCGCGGATATCGATCCTAAACTCCTTGGTGAAGTAAATGTCGGCACGCCAGTGCGTGTCAGCTTACCGGGTGGCGATTCTGTGATGGGGCAAGTCAGTCGTATTGCACCAACGGCCGATAATAACCGTCAAATCACTATTTATGCTAGCCTCGCTGCTAACTCAAAAGTGCGTGCTGGCATGTACCAAACGGGTGAATTCCTATTGGGTAGTACTAGTGCTCAGACCGTACCAAATAGTGCCATTGTCAGCAATGATGGCTATGATTATGTGATGCTAGTGACCAATATCAGTAGCCAAGACGGTAAAAACATAGGACGTATCAAACAACAACGCGTGACTTTGGGTGAGCGCTTTGGTGATAATGTGGCGCTGACAGAGCCGCTACCAGCAGACAGCCGACTTGTGAAGCAAGGCGGCAGCTTCTTAAACGATGGCGACTTGGTACGTGTTGTTGATGGTCTAAATACAGCCAATGATAAATCAGGCAGCCAAACTGGCAAAGTTTCAAACGCTGCAAGCATTGGCACAGCCACGCAGGCGCGCTCATGAGTTTAAATGTCTCCGCTTACTCGATTAGAAATCCTTTAGTTGCCATCTTACTGTTTGTGCTGCTGACTTTGGGCGGCATCTACGGCTTTATGCAAATGAAGGTGCAACAATTCCCCGATATTGACCTACCAGCGGTGGTGGTTACCGTTACCTTACCGGGTGCCGCGCCATCGCAGCTCGAAAACGATATTGCAAAGAAGGTGGAGAATAAGCTCACCAGCATTGAGGGTGTCAAGCATATTCGCACCAGCCTACAGACGGGCGTAGCAACCATAGCCACCGAGTTTGTCTTAGAAAAAGACATCCAAGAAGCGGTCGACGATGTACGTTCGGCAGTCGGTGAAGTGCGTAGCGATTTGCCAGCTGCAGCCAATGACCCCATCATTACCAAGGTTTCAACCTCAGGATTTCCCGTCGTTACCTATTATGTTGCGTCTGAAAATATGAATGTGGAAGACTTGTCTTGGTTCGTTGATGATACGATTACCAAGCGTCTTTCCGACATACCGGGTGTCAGTACCGTCAGTCGCATCGGTGGGCTACAGCGAGAGATTACCGTTGCCGCTGACCCTATTACATTAAGTGGTCTTAAGCTTTCTATCACTCAGTTATCCAATCAAATCACCGGTATCCAGCAAGACAGCTCAGGCGGTGAAGCAGAAGTAGGCAAAACCACACAGACTATTCGCGTGCTTGGTGCTGTTGAACGTGTTAGCGATTTAAACAATTTACAAGTCGCTGTGCCGACAGGTGGTACGCAAGCGCTTGGACGTATGGCAGACATCACCGATGGCGCTGCTGACCCAAGCTCGATTGCCAAGCTCGATGGCGAAACGGTGGTGGCATTTAATATCACGCGTTCGCGCGGTGCTAGTGAAGTTGAAGTCATGGAGTTGGTTGACGCCGAGTTAGCCAAGCTGTCAGCCGATGTCGGCAATATCGATATTGAAAAAGTCTATGATCGAGCCACGCCCATCGCTGAAGATTATCAAGCGTCCTTACGCATGCTGATAGAAGGCGGTTTGCTTGCCGTAGTGGTAGTATTCTTATTTTTGCGCAATATCCGTGCCACCTTTGTGGCTGCAGTGGCATTGCCGTTGTCCGTTATCCCGACGTTTTTGGGCATGTACTTATTTGACTTTAGCTTAAATATTATCTCATTACTGGCACTATCACTGGTCATCGGCGTACTAGTTGATGATGCGATTGTAGAAGTTGAAAATATCATCCGCCATTTGCGTATGGGAAAGACGCCTTATGAAGCGGCGATGGAAGCGGCTGACGAGATTGGCTTAGCAGTCGTTGCGACCACTTTTACCCTAATTGCGGTGTTTTTACCGACTGCCTTTATGGGCGGGATTGTCGGGCAATTTTTCCGACAATTTGGTTGGACCGCAGCCTTATCCATATTTGCGTCGTTAATGGTCGCGCGTCTTATCACGCCGATGATGGCTGCTTATATATTACGACCAGAAAAAAAGCACGTCGAAAAACAAAGCGCGTTGATGGATTGGTATTTAAAAGTGGTGTCATGGACGCTGCATCATCGCTGGATTACGATGGGGGCGACGTTAATACTATTTGTGGCATCGTTGGCTTTAGTGAAATTACTACCAACCTCTTTTATTCCTGATAATGATATTGACCAGACGCGGGTTGAGATTGAGCTGACCCCTGATGTGGCGCTAGAAGATACCGAGCGTGTTGCGGCGATGGCAAGTGAGCGTATATTGGCCATGCCTGAAGTAACCCATATTTTTACCTCGGTAGGGGAAGCGCAAGCGGCAATGGAAGCCAGCTCTGGCGGCAAAGCTGAAAATATCGCGGGTTTGGATGTGGTGCTTGCTCCAAGAGCAGAGCGTGCCTCTAAGCAAGAAATCGAGCGTAAAATCAGTAGTATGTTGTCAGAAGTACCGGGTGCGCGCTTTACCGTTGGCTTATCGAGTGGCGGTGAAACTGGTTATAATTTTTCTTTGACCAGTACTGATCCGCGCCTGCTTGAGCAGACAGCGCAGCAAATGATGGCAGAGATTCGGGCGTTACCAAGCGCGGGTGCTGTCACCAGTGATCGCAGTCTGCCGCGCCAAGAGCTGACAGTGACACCAAACAGGCTAGCAATGGCCGATAAAGGCGTGACCACGCAAGATATTGCCGCCACCTTACGTGTGGCGACCGTTGGCGACTATGAGCAGCGTTTATCTAAACTGAATCTCGATACGCGCCAAGTCCCTATCGTAGTGCGCCTGCCAGATATCGCTAAGCAAAACGTCAGTCAGTTAGAAGGCTTATATGTGCCGAGTGCCTTACCTGCAGGACAAGGCGTACGAGTAGGTGAAGTGGCGTCATTAAACTTTGGTACTGGACCTGCGCAAATCAGCCGCCTCGATCGTGAGCGGGCGATTAGTATCACCGTTCAGCCCGCCAATGGTGAGCTGGGCGACTTGGTACAAGCGGTTAAAAGCATCCCAAGTATGCAACAGCTACCAGCCTCTATTACCATTATTGACCAAGGACAAGCAGAGAACATGGCTGAGCTATTTAGCGGCTTTGTGATTGCGATGTCGGTCGGTGTGGTCTGTATTTTAGGCGTGCTTATTTTATTATTTGGTCGTATATTGCAGCCATTTACTATTTTGATGGCGTTACCATTGTCTATCGGTGGCGCTTTTGTGGGCTTGGTGATTACTAATAGTAGTCTATCGATGCCATCGATGATTGGTTTTATTATGCTGATGGGCATCGCGACTAAAAACTCTATCTTATTGGTCGATTATGCATTGATTGCGCAGCGTCGAGG
The DNA here is from genome assembly GCF_904846285.1 of Psychrobacter immobilis. Lineage (GTDB taxonomy): Bacteria > Pseudomonadota > Gammaproteobacteria > Pseudomonadales > Moraxellaceae > Psychrobacter > Psychrobacter immobilis_D. Next base: position 4,320 of record NZ_CAJHAD010000017.1, read on the forward strand.
TTTGGCGCGTTTTGATGCCATTATCGACTCTTGTCGTAAGCGTGCTCGGCCGATTATTATGACCACCATTGCGATGGGCGCGGGTATGATGCCCTTGGTCTTTGGTTGGGGCGATGCCGATCCTACCTTCCGTCGTCCAATGGCCGCCGCTGTCTTGGGCGGTTTAGTTACCTCAACCTTATTAAGCCTGGTGGTCATACCCGTGGTTTATACCTTGATGGACGACTTATCAGGATGGTTTGGCAAATGGTTAATACCGCATGGCAAAGATAAGGAAAGTGTCGTTATTGAAAAGTAAACTATGTTGAGAAAGCATAAAGCATGATGCTCAAATATAGCCAACTACCAAAATCATCAAGTAGATAAGGTAAGTTATCCATTGAATATTGATATTGAAGGTGTAAAGTATTAGTTTTGTTTAAGGAGCTTTATTAAAATATTAATTAATATTCATAAAATTTCATATAATCTTGTAAAAGAGTGTTTTCAAGTTTGGATGCTTATTAATATTTGATATATTATAAAACCTTGAATTTAAAACATAAATAAAATTAACTTTTGTAAAAATAATGCGATTGGGTCGATAAAAGTATTGAAATCCATTAAATATTGCTTTATTGTAGCGGTATCAATTTTACTGAAAATGACAATGCTATAACGTTGTAGTATCACTATTGCGCTACAGCATTTTACATTGACATAAAGCAGACGGTTTGGTAATCTGAGCGTTAAGCTGTTCGCTTCCTACATGCTGTAGTTAATAGCGAAGTATACCGTACTATCTATACATGAGTAGTTCTTACATCGATATGAGGAAATAAAGATGAAACAAAAATATCTAGCAGTAGCATTGAGTGCTGTCTTCGCAGCAACAGCATTAGCAGGTTGTGGTAGTGATGGCGATAGCAGTTATAATCCTACGCCTACGCCTACGCCTACGCCTACGCCTACGCCTACGCCTACTCCAACACCTACGCCTACTCCAACACCTACGCCTACTCCAACACCTACTCCAACACCTACTCCAACACCTACTCCAACACCTACTCCAGGTCAAGGTGATGAAGACAACACTGGTGCAGCAGCTGAAGGTAACTTGGATCTAAACACTAAGACTACTGTTGGTGGTCAGCAGTATGTACGTGGTGATGCTGCTAACTTTGACCGTGTCTTAAACACTCCTAACACTACTAACGCTAACGCGACTGTATTGAACGGTATTACTCTACAGAACAAAAAACTTGATAACATCGTTATCGGTCGTGAAACTGTAAATCGTGAAGACGGTACACCTGAAGAAGCGGTACGTTATGCTGGTGAAGCGGTTGATGGCTTCTCTCTAGAAACTGAAGCTGCTACTACTGGCCTTCAAGAATATAACGTTGCCAATGGTATTGATGTAACTAGTGCTGATAATACTAAAAATGGTTTAGTTGTAATCAGTAAAGCACCTTCAGATACTAACTTTACTGTTACAGGTCAAGAAAACGACTCAGCTTCAAAAGGTAAAGTAAACGCAGTAACTGGTTCGAATCTTAACACTCGTATTTTCGGTAACAAATCTCTTGATACAACCAATGCTGCAGCTCTGAACAGCGTTCGCTTTGTTGCAGCTACTGATGCTGCTGGTAATCTAGTTGTTGATACAACAACTGCAACGCCATCGTTCAAAGAAATCAAACTTGATGATGTTCAATATGGTCGTGTGACTTCAAACATCGACAAACTACCTGATGCTACAACTGTAGATGGCACTACTTATTATCAGTCTGCTATTTCTGCAGCTGCTGATAGAAATTCTGCAGATACTGCTGATAAAGCTACAGTAGATACTTATTTCTACCGTGGTACTAACGAAACTACTGTTGCGCAAATGAATGCTATGCAAGCAACTGGCGGTAACGTTAGCTATGCAGGTCATGCATTAATGTATGGTATCGATAACTCGTACCATGGTAACCTAGGTGATCCTAACAGTAACTCTTTCGGTGATGCTGATAGAGCTTTAGAAGGTAAAGGTAACTTCGTACAAGCCAATGTAAACATGGCTGATAGAACTATCGCTGGTAACATCTTTAACGTTTGGGATGTACAACCAGGTGCAGCAGGTTCTGCAGTTGTTACTAAGCAAGATAACTTAGTTAACTTCAAAGGTCAGATCTTCGGTAACACTGCTAAAGGTGAATCACAATTAGCTTATGGTACTGATAAAACAGAAGGTACGTTTAAAGGTACTTTCTTCGGTCCTAACGCCGATGAGCTTGGTGGTGCTGTAAACTCTGTAACTAATGGTTATGGTGCTCCAGCTTGGGGTGGTGTATTTGGTGCAGAGAAAGTAGAAACTCCAAAACCACCTGTAATCACTCCTCCTGGCGGTAACGCTAACCAAACTGAGTAATAGTTTAGTTATTATCTAGTAATGAACAAGCAGACGGCCACCTTTGAGTGGTCGTTTGCGTATTTGATGATTAACAATTACTGATTGGAACCGTTATGCAATATTTTCGACACTCTGATATGTATAGTGCATTGGCTTTTATAGTAAGCTGTAGCGCTATGAACTTGCAAGCTGCTGAACCATCAACAGTGCCACTAGCCCCACAAGACAACTCCATTGAAACAATTAATAAGTTAATCAATCAATCGCGCCCAGATGAATTTGAAAGACTGCCAACAGATTTGCCTTCAGATGATTCTGGCCCAAAGATGAGTAAAGAAGAAAGCAAAGCTTATTTAAAAGCTAATCCTGCTGAGTTTGAGAAATTATTAAGTAATATGCTCAGACAAGCCAATGCTGAGTCATTAGAGGAATTACTCCCAGTTTATCAACAAGTACCTAATTATGATCCTTCAGTGATAGACTGGGGTAATGCTATTATCGCTGCAAAAAAAGGTAAGTTAGATGAAGCGGTAACTATGTATCGTAAGGTGAATGCGCAGTTACCTGAAGTTCAGATTTTAAGATTTCAGTTGGCCATGGCTCTGTACTACAACCGGCAATTTGATGCTGCACAGTCGGAGTTTGAAGCATTGCGTAGTGAAGCGCCTACTGAAGATGATGTAAAAGTTATTAATAACTATCTAAATGCTATTAACGCTCAAGACCGTTGGAGTTTTAATGGTTCAGTATCGTATATGGACGATAGTAATATCACTAACTCACCAGAGCAAGGTACACAGATCGTTAGACCTGATGGCTCAGTTCTTACTTACACATCGCCTAGAGAGTCAGGGAAAGGTTTTAACTTTAATGCAAGTGGTGATAGAAAATGGTTGTATGACAACAAGATATTTACCACTGTTAACTTAAATAGCTATGGTAAATACTACTGGGATAATAAAGACTATAATGATGTCACTGCTGGTATCGGCGCTGGTATTGGCTATCAGAATGCTGTTACAGAAGTGGAGATTGGTCCATTTTATAACAAACGCTGGTATGCGCAAGGTAAAAGCGGCGATGGTGGTTTACAGAGCTATGCAGATACTACGGGGATAAAGCTTAGCGCTAATCAATGGCTTAGTCCAAAGCTACGGTATCAGGGTTTGGCACGCTACGCTAAATCAAGCTATATAGATAAGTATGAATTTAATGATGGTGAAGACTGGCTGTTAGCAAATACCGCAGTTTATCTGCCAAATGGTCAGCAATTTTGGACATTTGGTGTTGATTATTCTACTCGAGATTCTGAAGATGATTCCTTAGCTTATGACCGTCCAGGTGTCAGAGTAGGTTGGGGTCAAACATGGCCAAAAGGTTATACTACAAGATTAGATCTTGGTTACGCAGAGCGTAATTATGATGGTGCAGACTTCTTTGGTATTCAACGTGAAAACAAAGAATACAGTGCGGGTATTACCGCATGGAATAGAGGTTTCTCTTTCTTGGGTCTGACACCGAGATTAAGTTGGAACTATAATAAAGTAACCAGTAATTCACCTTTTGAAGAATATGATAAAAATGATGTTTCAGTCGAATTGACTAAAGCATTCTAATTTTATTATTCATATATATAAGAGATATTAACTTATGCGCCGTTCGCTACCCATTGTTATAGGATTGCGCTTTACTCGTTCAGAAAATGCTAATAAGTTTTTATCTTTTATCTCATCGGTATCTATGGCAGGTCTAATACTTGGCGTTGCTGCATTAATTGTGGTGACGTCAGTCTTAAATGGTTTTGAAGAAGCGTTATCTAAAAAAATATTAGGAATGGTGCCACAGGCGGCGGTCTATTCGTCATTTCCCTTAGATGATTGGAAGCCGTTTGCGCAAGCCATAGAAAAAAACGATAGCAATGTAGTAGGGACCGCACCTTTTGTGCAGGCTCGAGGTATGTTGTCGCTAAATGGTGATGTAAATAGCACCATCATAAACGGTATAGAGCCAACTTCTCATGCTAAGGTATCTATTCTTAAACAAAGCATGGTAGCGGGTGATTTTGAAAGTTTAAATGCTGGTGCTAATAATATTATCCTCGGCAAATATGTCGTCGATAAATATGCTTTAAAGCTCGGTGATGAAGTTGGAATTATAATCTCTAAACCTTCTAATTCTACAGTCGGTATCACACCTACTTTTCATACTTATACGCTTACGGGCGTATTTCATGTCAGCCAAGAGATAGAGAAGTGGATGAGTTATATCGCCATGGATGATGCTTCTGATGCGGTAGGCTTAAATCACGGTGCGACTGGTATTCGTCTAAATTTAAAAGATGTTTTTACCTCTCAGGACTCAGCTAAGCAAGCATTAACTAGTGTTTCTACCCAAGCTTCTACTCTCCAAGATGTTCAAAAAGACGTTACTTTTTCTAGTGGAGACTGGACGCAGACCCATGGCAGTTTATATACTTCTATTCGTATGCAAAAAACCATGATGTCGTTACTTCTATTTCTCATTATTTTAGTTGCAGCATTTAACGTTATTTCAACATTAGTGATGAGCGTTACAGAAAAAAGATCAGATGTGGCGATACTAAAAACTTTTGGAGCGTCATCAAGTCTTATTTCCCGAATATTTATCGTTCAGGGGACTGTTATTGGCGTATTAGGTGTGCTTATTGGTTTAGCCTTAGGTATTGTACTGTCGCTTAGCATTCCTAGTGTGTCAGCTTGGATCAATGTCACTTTTGATTTAGGGCTTTTTGATAATTACTTTGTGGAGTCATTACCTTCCAAAATTAAACTCATAGATATACTGCTTATCTTAATATCTTCTTTAGTTGTCGTTTTATTATCTACTCTATATCCGTCATACAGTGCTGCTAAAATTGAACCTGTACAAGCATTAAAAGGTGAATAATTACCTATAATATTATCTGCTTCTCCATTTAGTTAATATAGTACAGCAACATATTCAGTCTGATACCTTTGCCATTTTCTTTATCATTTGTATTTTGAGTTCTACGTTATATGCGACTTCAATTTATGATAGTAAAATGCGAGTCAGTTGCTAAACCTGCTACATTATTCTCTTCAATCATCCAAGATTTTTCCATTCCTTTATAAATCTCATTTCCCGTAAAATAATCCACCAAAATCCCTGCTATCAAATCCTTCTCTATAATCAAATCTTAGTAACATGAATTTAACTCATCTTTAATTTAAATAGTATCATTTTTATTCATGATTGAGTTCGGGTATGATTTATCTCATACACAAATTTGGTTTTATCTCACATAATGAGATTAGGGTAGCGGATTATCATGAGTAAACAATTTACATATTCCATCTCGAGCATTCGTTTTGATGAAAACTATCATCCTGCAGATAGCACGCGTCTAACGACTAACTTTGCCAATTTGGCACGCGGTGAACATCGCGAAGAAAATCTGCGTAAAACGTTAAGAATGATCAATAATCGTTTTAATGCCTTGGCGCATTGGGATAACCCAACTGCCGACCGTTATTCTGTTGAAGTTGATATTATTTCAGCAGATTTGGATATCGAAGGTCATGGGCATACCTTTCCTATCATTGAAACGCTTAAAACAACGATTGTCGACCATAAAAACAACACCCGTATCGACGGTATGATTGGCAATAGCTTCTCCTCTTATGTGCGCGATTATGACTTTAGCATCGTCCTATTAGAGCATTTTGACAAGAACCCAACTTTACCACCGCCAGCAGATTTTGGTGATTTGCACGGAAAACTGTTTCAGTATTTATTGAATTCAGAAGCCTATCAAGCTGAGTTTAATAAACAGCCGGTGATTTGCCTGAGTGTATCAACCAGTAAAACCTATCATCGTACGATTAATCAGCATCCGGTATTAGGGGTGGAGTATAGACAAGATGGCTGCTCTTCGAACAAGGGGTCGTTGACTGATGAGTACTTTTCCAAAATGGGTTTAACCGTGCGCTACTTTATGCCTGCTGGTAGTGTGGCGCCTTTAGCGTTTTATTTTGCCGGTGACTTGCTGAGCGATTACACCGACCTTGAGCTCATCAGTGCGATTGCTACCATGGAAACTTTCCAAAAGATTTATCGTCCCGAAATTTATAATGCCAACTCGACAGCAGGTCAGGTGTATCAACCCAGCTTAAAGTATCAGGATTATTCCCTAACGCAAATTGTCTATGACCGCGAAGAGCGTAGCCAAATGGCGGTGAAGCAAGGCAAGTTTACGGAAGCGCAATTTATTCAGCCCTATCAAGCTATTCTTGAAGAATGGGCAGCAAGCTATGATGTGAATGAGCGCGTGGTAGAAGAGTGTGCAGATAAAGAATACGCCGCCTAAATACGTTCAATTTAGATACGTTCAATCTAGCTGAAATGAGAATACGAATAAATAAGAAGATAAATCCTATGACACTATTATTACCGAAACAAAAATTATTACCGACATCAACCGCGGGCAGCTTGCCAAAACCTTCTTGGCTAGCTGAACCTGAAAAAATTTGGTCACCTTGGGCTTTAGAAGGCGAGCAACTGCTTGAAGCCAAACAAGATGCGCTACGGGTGTCATTACAAGAGCAACTACAGGCAGGGATTGATATCGTCAGTGATGGCGAGCAGACGCGTCAGCATTTTGTCACCACCTTTATTGAACATCTCGATGGTGTCGATTTCGAAAAGCGTGAAACCGTTAAAATTCGTAATCGCTATGAGGCCAGTGTGCCGTCAGTGGTTGGGGATGTGAGCCGTCAAAAACCTGTGTTTGTTGACGATGCCAAATTTTTACGCTCGCAAACCGATCAGCTAATCAAATGGGCGTTGCCCGGCCCGATGACGATGATTGATACCTTATATGATGGTCATTATAAAAGCCGCGAAAAATTGGCTTGGGAATTTGCTAAAATCCTCAATCAAGAAGCGAAAGACTTAGAAGCGGCTGGTGTCGATATTATCCAATTTGATGAACCGGCTTTTAATGTTTTCTTCGATGATGTCAACGATTGGGGTATCGCCACTTTAGAGCGTGCTATCGAAGGTTTAAAGTGTGAAACAGCGGTGCATATTTGCTATGGCTACGGCATCAAAGCCAATACCGATTGGAAGAAAACCTTAGGTACAGAGTGGCGTCAATATGAACAAGCCTTTCCAAAATTGCAGCAGTCAAATATTGATATTGTCTCTTTAGAGTGTCAAAACTCGCATGTGCCGATGGATTTGATTGAGTTAATCCGCGGTAAAAAGGTGATGGTTGGCGCCATTGATGTGGCAACCAATAGCATTGAAACCCCAGAAGAAGTGGCAGATACCTTACGCAAAGCGCTGCAGTTTGTTGATGCGGATAAGCTTTACCCTTCGACTAACTGCGGCATGGCACCGTTATCTCGCCAAGTTGCACGCGACAAATTGTATGCTTTGAGCGCGGGCGCAGAAATCGTACGCCAAGAGCTAAGCGTTTAGCATTTCTTAACAAACGCTAGCTTGTTTAAACCTATGAGTGACCTCAGTTATCAATGTACTTAAAGATTAAAATTTAGGAGTTAAGTCATGATTGAAGCAACTGATTTTAGAGAGGGCATGTCTCTATTACCGACGGCGGTCAATGTGATCACCACAAAAGGCAACTCTGGTTGTCATGGGTTTACCGCTTCTGCGGTATGTAGCGTGACTGACACACCGCCAACCTTGCTTGTCTGTATGAATCAGACCTCTCGCTCACACGCCCATTTTCTTGAAAATAAAACGTTAAGTGTCAATGTGTTAGGCACCCAGCATGAGTCTATATCCAATGCCTTTGCCTCCAAACTATGCTCAGAAGAGCGATTTGAGCATGGCGCTTGGACGACATTAGCCACAGGTGCGCCTATTTTAGAAGACGCATTGGTCAGTTTCGATTGTGAGATTGAAGACATTCAACAAGTGGGTACACATAGTATCTTTATGTGCCGAGTTGTTGCTATCAAACAAAGTGAGAGCGATGAAAGTTTGGTATATTTTAATCGCTCATACCATCAAGTAGGTCAAGTCGCTCAAATAGAAATCGCTTAAATTAGCGTTCAAGTTAGTTTTTAAGTCGGCCCTCGAATCGATGAGCATTTCACTCACATAACCCTTCAATCATTTAACCGAGAAGTAACTATCCTGTGGAAATACTCATTTTCTTAATAATAGGCGCGCTAGCAGGATTTGCTGCGGGGCTGTTTGGCGTGGGTGGTGGCACCATCATCGTACCGTTGTTATTTATCGTCTTTACCCAAATGGGCTACAGCCCTGACAATATAATGCATCTGGCGTTAGGGACGTCACTGGCGACCATCATTGTCACCTCTATCAGTTCGCTCATGGCGCATAATAAGAAAGGCGCTGTTATGTGGCCGGTGTTTAAAAACTTGGCACCAGGTTTAGCCATTGGTTGCTTTTTTGGCGCAGGAATTGCGGGACAGATATCTGGATTGTATCTTCAGCTGATTGTTGGGGTGTTTTTACTGTGGGTCGCTTATAAGATGTTTTTTGGTGGCAAAAAACCAGTTTCTAGCCATACTAATGATGCCAATGGCGCTAGTAATATCAGGGGAGTGAACCATGCCAATACAGCACTGCCGTCAAAACCTAAGCAACTAGCGTCAGGCGGCGTTATCGGTATCGCTTCTGCTATCTTTGGTATTGGCGGTGGCAGCTTAACCGTCCCTTACCTCACGCGTTATGGCGTGGTTATGCAAAAAGCAGTTGGTACGTCAGCGGCATGTGGCTTGCCGATTGCCATTGCCGGTGCGTTAGGGTTTATGCTCTTTGGGATGCAGCAGCAAGTCGATGTACCAAATACCATTGGCTTTGTCCATATTTATGCCTTTTTAGGCATTAGTATCATGAGTTTTTTCACCGCGAAGTTAGGTGCAAAAGTCGCTCATATACTATCGCCAGAACTATTAAAGAAATGCTTTGCGGTGTTATTAACGGTGGTTGGGTGCTATTTTCTTTATAAAGGGCTGGTTTAAATATTCATATTTGTATAATAGGGCGTGTTCTCTTTAGAATGAGGACACGCCCTAATCATATTATTTTGGATAATTATGTTTAATAAACTTAAAGCATTGGCTGTACTTTCAGCTTTTCTAATACTTATCGCCTGTTCGGATGACAACTCTAATTTAGCTCCTGATGAAAGCGTTACTAAGGCTAGCAATCACGAGCGTGATGTACAGGAGATGTATCGTAATATCGATATGTTGACAAGAGAGTTGCCAAGCGTACTTGATGAAGTCACCACTTTAGAAAAGATTGATTTTGATGGAACAACGGTCACTTTCGGTTATAGGCTGAAGGTATCTGGTTATAATGCATCTGAAAGAAAAGAGATTGAAACGGTAATGCGCAATGAACATACTGAGTTAGCCTGTGCAGAAGCAGAGGTTATTCAAGGTATAAATATGGGATTTGATTATCAGTATAGCTATTACGATTTAGATGATATTAAAGTGGGTAGTTTTGATGTCACAAAAGACATTTGCGACAACCTAAATAAGGCTGAGTCTGAAATAGGAACATAATCAATTCCGGTTTGCTTTGCTGCTCAATATAATACTTATACAGACATATATCCAAGTTAATGAAATTTTCCATGTTCATTACACAAAAAATCCTTTGCTATCTAGTTAATACTAGACAGCAAAGGATTCAGTATTATACAATACTATGATAAGTAATTTATGATTAAAAATACTTTAAAATCAAATACTTAAGCTACTCAACCGTCACTGATTTTGCGAGGTTACGTGGCTGATCGACATCTGTACCGCGCATTACCGCTACATGATACGAAAGTAATTGTACTGGCACACTATAAACGATAGGGGCAAGCGTCTCGCAAACCTCAGGTACATAGACCACGTGCATTCTATCTTCTGCGACCATCTTACTTTCTTCACTGGCAAATACAAACAACTCACCGTGGCGCGCATGTACCTCTTGCATGTTGGCTTTTAGCTTATCAAACATACTGTCTTTTGGTGCTAGCACCACGATAGGCATATCTTTATCAACCAATGCCAATGGGCCATGTTTTAGCTCACCTGCGGCATAGCCTTCTGCGTGAATATAAGAGATTTCTTTTAGCTTTAGGGCACCTTCTAGAGCAATAGGGAACTGTAAACCGCGACCTAAGAATAAGCAGCTTTTCTTATATTCAAAGTGCTCACTCATGGCTTTGATAGGCGCATCAAGGTTCAAGCTGGCATGTAGTTGACCGGGTAATTGTTGTAATTGACCAAGCAGAATGGTCAAGTTTTCGCCCGTCATACGCTCTTGCAGGACACCCACTTTTAACACCAGTAGCATCAAAGCAGCTAGCTGAGTCGTAAAGGCTTTGGTAGAAGCAACACCAATCTCAGGGCCAGCAAGCGTTGGTAAAAAAATGTCTGTCTCACGGACCAAAGATGATGTCGGTACATTACATAAGGCCAAGCTTACCAGACCTATTGGCGCTTGCTTTTGGGTATCACGAAGCGCGGATAAGGTATCCGCTGTTTCACCAGATTGCGAAATACAAATGACCAATGTGTTGTCGACGACGACCGGATTGCGGTAGCGGAACTCACTAGCAACTTCAACGGAACAAGGCACACGAATTAGGCTCTCAAACCAATATTTTGCCACCAAACCTGAGTGATAACTGGTGCCACAAGCGATGACTTGGACGTGCTTAATGCCTTTTAATTGCGCTTCATGACGTTGTAAAAAGTCGTCGCGCAATTTAAAAGTTGTACCGTTATCAACTGCCATCTCAACAGTTCTTCTGACAGCATCTGGCTGCTCATAGATTTCTTTAAGCATATAATGCTTAAACTCACCTTTATCGGCATTATGCTGGGTCGCGTCAATTTCATGTATCTGACGTTTTACTTCAACGCCATCGGCATAAACGGTAATACTGTCGCGAGTCATTCTGGCAATATCGCCTTCTTCTAGATACATAAAGCGATTGGTGACCGGTAATAGGGCTAATTGATCAGAGGCAATAAAGTTCTCGCCAATCCCAACACCGATGACCAAAGGAGAACCTAAGCGGACGGTAATAAGCTCATCTGGGCAATCGATATGCAAAATACCAAGGGCAAAAGCGCCATGTAATAAAGGAATAACCGCACGAACGGCTTCTAATAAATCAGGCGTGCTTTTGTAGATATCATTTATTAAATGGGCGACAACTTCGGTATCGGTTTGCGAGGTAAACTCGTAGCCTTTGGCAATCAGATCTTCTTTTAATTCGGCATAGTTCTCAACGATACCGTTGTGGACGACAGCGATTTTACCTGATATGTGCGGGTGCGCGTTACGCTGAGCAGGTTCGCCATGCGTTGCCCAACGTGTATGAGCAATACCGATATGACCATCGAAAAATTCAGGATTCGTTGCAACGGCATCGACCAGCGCTTGCACTTTACCTACTTGACGCTCGCGATGTAGCTCGCCATCACGAATGACAGTCAGACCGGCAGAGTCATAACCACGGTATTCTAGGCGCTTAAGACCTTCAAGTAAGATATTGGCGATATTACGCTCAGCGACTGCTCCAACGATTCCACACATAACTATTCCTTAAATTCGATTTTTTAATATTTTCATACATGATGATATTTAATTAAGCTATAAATATGAATAAGCAGCACCACAAATCATTGCCGTACTGCTTAATTTTGCTTACTTTTTAACATTATTAGGCGTATCTAGTTTCAGACTTATTCTGATCCTTTAGTAAATTCAAAAACTTCGCCTTGATTCGTGATGACTTTTTCAAAACCTTTTTTTGATTTTAATGACTTGGCTGGAATATCATTTACAGTAGCAGAGTCATCATCATTGATATATATCCAAACTTCATTGCTATTAGGGTAGGTCATGATATAACGCTGATAGGTCTTAATATGACCTTGGTCATCCGGGGATTCCATGCCAACGCCCCAATTGAAATGGCACCTACCTGAGTATTTCAGTACTGTCTTAGCATCAAAGTATTTGCACTCGGCATCATATTCTAGCGTCGTACTCGCTGACGCTATTGAAAATGGCATCATGATTAGTACTAAAGTAACGGATAATATATTTTTCATAACATTTACCCTTAAGTCAAGCTAGATTAGGAAGAGCAGTGCTACAAGGGTTTTCGTACTGCTTAAGCTTAGTTAAAAACCCTTATCCTTGATTTAAGTACCAGTTCATCCGTTATTTTTTGGTCGGACGTTGGAAATCATCTTTTTGTGTTTGACGAGCGCGACCAAAGGCTAATGCTTTATCATCAACGTCTTTGGTGATCACAGAACCTGCAGCAACCGTTGCGGTATCACCAATCGTTACGGGAGCAACTAAGCTAGTGTTTGAACCAATGAAGGCATTGTCGTTAATGATGGTTTGCGATTTATTGACGCCATCATAATTACAAGTAATCGTGCCCGCACCAATATTGACGTTCGTACCGATGATGGCGTCACCAATATAACTCAGATGATTTACTTTGCTGCCATGACCAACGGTTGATTTTTTAATTTCGACAAAATTTCCAACTTTACTGTTGTCAGCCAAGACGGTCTCAGGACGCAAATGGGCAAAAGGACCAACATCAACACCTGCACCAATCTCAGCACGATCAATCACGCAATAAGGTTTGATATGACAAGCGTTGCCAATACGAGCGTTTTTAATCACACAGCCCGCTTCGATATAAACGTTATCGCCTAAGACGCAATCGCCCTCAAATACCACTCCCACATCAACGAACACATCTTGACCGGTAGTTAAGGTACCACGAATATCAACACGATTTGGGTCGGCAAACTGCACACCGGCTTCTTGCAGGTCTGCAACCAATTTTCCTTGCCACGTGCGCTCTAAATTGGCAAGCTGTTGGCGGTTATTGACGCCTTCAATCTCAAAGGTATGCTCAGGCTCAATCGCAACGATATTAATGCCTTCAGCGACCGCCATTTTAACAATATCAGTTAGATAATATTCTTGCTGCGCATTATTATTAGACAGTTTTGGCAGATATTTATGCAATAGTGCATTATCAACGCAATAAATACCGCTATTAATCTCTTGAATTTTTTGCTCATCGGCGCTGGCATCTTTTTGCTCGACGATCGCTTCAATATTGCCATCTTTATCACGTTTGATACGACCGAGACCAAAAGGGTTTTCAACCGTCAAGGTCAACATCGACATACCGTCAGTATTGGCAGACTTTAATGCCGTTAACGTCTGGCAGCTGACCAATGGCACATCACCATAAAGAATCAGACTTTGACCTTCTTTTGGTAAATCAGACAGCGTCACTTTTACCGCATGTCCTGTCCCTAACTGCTCAGTCTGGGCGACCCAAGTAATAGGCAGGTGCGCATATTGCTCACTAATGTCTGCTTGGACTTGCTCGCCGCCAAAACCATGAACAATAATAGTGTCATCAACGATCAATTGATGACAGGTATCAAGCACATGACCCAATAGTGACTTGCCAGCCAGTGTCTGCAGCACTTTTGGCTTGGCTGACTGCATACGCGTGCCTTTGCCAGCAGCGAGGATAATTACCGAAAGAGAAGATGTCATAATAGCCTACAAATGTAACAAAATATAAGTTTGAATTATAACGTAAATCGTCATTTAACCAAAATGCTATGTCGTGACATCTTTGTAATCTTAATATTGTTTTATCCAGCTAGCACCAAAAATTCTAGCGCATAAAATTAGGGAGACGATAAAAGATGTTAAGAAATGAAAGACGTGAAAGCATAAAGGTAGTCTAACTAAAAATTAGATAATGATGATTGTTAATCAGCAAGGGTAAAAATAAAAGTATAAACAATCACCCAAATAGCTGCCGCCATGATGCCAGCGATAATATCATCGAGCATAATACCCAGACCGCCCGCGACTTTTTTATCCGCCCAGCTAATCGGCGGTGGCTTAATAATGTCAAAAAAGCGGAATAATATAAAGGCGATAATGATTGCTACGATAGTAGATATTTGGGCGATATTTTGCCAAAAATTGCCGTCAGCAATACCCATATAAGATAGCGGCAGTAATGTAAGCCACATACCTGCCCATTCATCCCAAACAATGTGCGGATTATCGTGACCGCCCATCAGCTCTGAGGTACGACCGCATATCGCATTACCAAGCAAACAAGCTAAAATGGTCATAATCAAAAACGGCACAAAGCCTAAACTTAATAAAGGTATCGCAACGATTAAACCGCCAACTGTGCCCCAAGTACCGGGGGCACGGCGAGGCAGACCACTGCCTAAACCAATACCAAGCCAATAAATTAAACGGTCAAGCGCACTGGCATTGGCGGGAAGAGGCGGGCAATCATTGGCTTTACGGATGTCAGGCTTAATAAGGTCGTGATCAATCATGGGTTAACCTGCAAAATGTTGGTAACCCATCAGATTGGGCCAAGTAGGAAATGGGGTTGGATGAGTCGGTGTGACTGGCTGACCTTGATAAAAAAGCGCTGGTCGTAAATTCGTAGTAGCATTTGCCTGGTTTATGGCTATTACTTCACCTATACAGGTAACAGGCGTATTAGCGTCCTTACTATTAGGCGGTTCGATATGAGCAGGCAAGGTAAAAGCCAGTTCATAATCATCGCCACCTGCCAATTGACACAATAAACGCTCAGATAAATCGATGCTGACTAATGGTTTGCTAGTAGGCAGATTTTCCAAATTAAGTCGCATAGCGATACCGCTTTGCTGGCAGATATGCCCAAGGTCTTGATACAAACCATCAGAGATATCTATCATAGAAGTTGCACCAACTTTCGCTAGTGCGGTACCTAAGGTAATACGAGGCGTTGGCATATGCAATCGATGTGCAAGCTCAATACCGACAGCATTATCAGGATGTTGTAGCGCATAAGCGGCATCGCCAAGCGTGCCTGAGACATAGACTTTATCACCAACTTGCGCGCCTGAGCGGTAAACAGCTGGTGTGTTGGCATCAAGCAATCCTTGCGCGCTGACACTGAGTATCAAGCTATCACTGCGCGTGGTATCACCGCCAATAAGCGTCACACCAAATAGCTGGCAAGCATGAAATAAACCGTTGGCAAACTCAGTCAGCCATTGCTCATTCGCCAAACGCTCAGGTAAGGCTAATGCCAATAAAATACTGTGCGGGGTGGCGCCCATCGCGGCAATATCTGAGACATTTACCGCAACGGCTTTATAGCCGATAGAAAAGGCAAGCTTATTCACTTGCTCCCAATCAGCGCTAAAGTGACGACCTTGAACGAGGGTATCAATACAGCTGACCAAGCGCGCGCCTGCAGGCAAGCTCATTACCGCGGCATCATCACCAATGCCTTTTTCGACATTGCCTTTATCGACAATGCTAGACGATGACTGTGCAGCTTGGATTTGGGAAAATATACGCTCAATCAGCTCAAACTCATTCATGACTAGTCTTTACTTTTTGCATCAGTATCATCTGACACAATGTTATCTAAGTTGTCTGACATAGTATCGTCTAGCTCAGTATTATCTAACGAGCTGCTATCTGCGGCAGCATCTTCTTGGTCAGCGACTTCTTGGTCAGTACTAACAATATTAGAGTCTTGTAGCGCAATATCGGCGGCGCTATTGTTCTCGTTGCTAGCATCATTGCTATCTGCGCTACTATCTAAATTACTGTCTTCATCAATGTCAGTATTGGCCGCAGTATTTTCTTCGACAAGCTGTTCATTAACGATAGAGTCGGCAGCAACGACATCTTTTGCCGCTTCGTTTTGCTTGCCTATCTTATAATCAATGATATTTGCTAATGCTTTACTCGCGCTATTGCGTTTAACACTGGCATTATTCGCACTGATACGTGGTTTGTTTGAGCCAGTTACCGTGCTGTCGATATCAGATTCGGCAGGGGTTTCAGTAGCTTCTTCAACATTAGCAGATTGAGCTTCAGCCTGCTTAGTCTTAGATTGAGTCGCCGCTTTTTGTGACGTGCGTAGATTGGCTTTGCTATCTGCTTCTACTTCAAGCGCACGCAATTCAACCGCCATTTTATCAAGGACGGCATTAATCAATTTATGCGCATCTGTAGCGCCAAAATGATTATTTAGCTTCATCGCCTCATCAAGCACCACTTTATAAGGAATCTCTAAGCGGTTTTGTAGCTCATACGCGCCAATTAATAAAATAGCGTGCTCGACGGTATCAAGCTTATCGATTTCACGATCAAGATGCTGACTGATTAGCACATCGAGAGCGTCAATCTGCTCTGGAATATCACGCATCATTTCATGGTAATAACCGATATGTACGGTATGCATGGCATTGGTCGCACGGGTACGGGCAGCGATATCATGCGGGGCATTGGCTTTCCAGCCAAGCTTGCCATCGATATCAAAACGGCGGTCGGTGACGAGCCATTCGTATAGACCTTGCATAGCAAAGCGACGAGCCTTACGCACAGCAGTGTGGCTGGTCTTATAAGTGGTTTCACTCATATCGAAGGTTTGATCGCCCGCACTACTGCTTGCGATACGCGTCGCTTCAGCTTGTCCATCAATGAGTTGTGCGGTTTGCGCAGCGCTAATAGCGCGCTTGAGTTGGTCAGTCATAAGGGGTTTGTACCTAGGTTTTAAGATAATAAGTTTAAAAATAAGATGTTAAATAGTAGTCGGCTGACAGCTATGACATTCAAGTGTTACATCGACGCTTGCTAGCGCCGTTTACAATGTTTTTTGTAGTATTATTATTCTTTATAGCAATGACACTGTGGTTTTTTTATAATAAACAATAGCTTATAACAAACCACAGTACCTATTAAGCTGATTAAATAAGCAAAAACGATCTATAAAATGACGGTTTAATTAAGCGCCATCCTTAAGCATCGTTACTATTATCTAAGCATCGTCGCTACTATCATAGTCATCATTAATATCTAACTGTGATAATACCGCAATCATCTCTAGTACCACCATCGCCGCTTCTGAGCCTTTATTACCGGCTTTCGTACCAGAGCGCTCAATCGCTTGCTCGATGCTGTCAGTGGTCAATACACCATTGGCAACAGGAATATTATAATCGATAGCAACACTGCTTAAACCTTTGGCAGATTCGCTAGCCACAAAGTCAAAATGCGGCGTGCTACCACGAATAATCGCGCCTAACGCAATGATGGCGTCAAAGCGATCAGACTCAGCAGCGCGCTGGGCAACCAATGGCAACTCAAAGGCACCAGGAACACGAATCACGGTAATGTTGCTACCCAAAACGCCATGACGCAGTAGCGCATCGATTGCGCCATCTACCAATGATTCAACGACAAAACCGTTAAAACGACCAACGACGATACCGATACGCGCATCTTCATTTTGATGTAAATTACCATCGATGTGGGTCACATCATTGCGCTGCTGTTGTAAATTCGACATAAAAATATCCTTTGCTGAATGGGCTTTTAATAAAATATAGGAATCTAAATATAACGTTGGGTTCAAATAGTCTATTTAAGCGGTTAATTATCCGTTAAATGAACGAAAATCAAATGATAATAAGTAGTTAGCGCTATGATAACATTTTTTACCGCTGCATTTGTATTTTACAAAGGCGTTATAAGCGCATTGCTATGCCTTGTGCTGCCATATATTCTTTCGCTTCTTGCACCGTATATTCGCCAAAGTGAAAAATACTGGCAGCGAGCACGGCATCGACGCCGCCTTCTAATACGCCTTCGGCTAAATGTTGTAAATTGCCGACGCCGCCTGAAGCGATAACCGGCACAGTGACGCGACTGGTAATTTGCTTCATGAGTGCTAAATCATAGCCTTTTTTGGTACCATCACCATCCATCGAAGTCACCAATAATTCACCGGCACCAAGCTCAGCCATTTTGCTTGCCCAAGCAACGGCATCAATACCGGTTGGCTTACGACCACCGTGGGTAAAAATCTCCCAACGCGGCATAATAACGCCATCGACCGTAACATCTGCAACGCGTTTGGCATCGATAGCCACGACGATACATTGATTACCAAATTTTTGTGCCGCTTCGCCGACGAACTCAGGGGTAAATACCGCTGCTGAATTAATCGCTACTTTATCCGCACCTGCATTGAGTAAGTTGCGGATATCCGCAATCTTACGCACACCGCCGCCGACTGTAAGCGGAACAAATACCGTTTCTGCCATACGCTCAACGGTATGATAGGTGGTATCACGCTCATCATTGGTTGCGGTAATGTCTAAAAAAGTAATCTCATCGGCACCTTGTTCATTGTAGCGCTTAGCGACTTCAACAGGGTCGCCTGCGTCTTTAATATCGACAAATTGTACGCCTTTGACCACACGGCCATTATCAACGTCCAAACAAGGAATGATACGCTTTGCTAACATAGGGACTTTCGCCTTATAATCAATTCATTCTATAAGCGCTAGTCTAGCAAAATCACCGCCATATCAGGCAGATTTTCGCAAGATTATTATGCTGTTAACCAAAGTTTGCTCATGCGCGGTACAATCACTGTCATTACCGTAACTATTTACCTTTTTATTCTATTGCCATAAGTGAGATGTCATGTCCGTCTATACCCAGTTAACCGATGACCAGTTTGCCGATTTTTGCCAGCGTTTTGGCGTGTCATTTGCGCGCGCCATTCCGATTACCCAAGGCATTAAAAACTCTAACTGGTTTATTCAGACGACTGATGATGTGGATGGTGCGCACTCTTATGTATTTACGTTATTTGAAGAGCGTCCACCAGAAGACATCGAAAAAATGGCGGTCATTTTAAATCAATTAGATGGTAAATTACCGGTCGCTGCGCCGTTATCGTTGGTTGATAGTGAAGAAAAATGTTATGTCATTCAATACGATAATAAAGCAATTACGCTAGTGCCATGCCTAGCAGGCTCGCACCCACAACAAACCACGCAAGCAATGTGTTATGAGATTGGCGCCGCTTTAGCCATGCTACATGAGACTTTGCAAGCATTACAACCTGCGGAAGAATATGGTGTGCCTTTATATCCATGGGCGGAAGTACGCGACCGTGAAATGCAGTTTATGCCCGGTGACGAAGCCAAATTGATGAGCGATATTTGGCGCGCTTACTCAGATTTGCCGCTTGCGACTTTGCCAAAAGGCTTATGTCATTTAGACATGTTCGCTGATAATACCTTATGGAACTTATCGTTAAATAATAGCCAAAAAGGCGAAGAGCGCTTAACGGGATTGCTAGACTTTACCGAAGTCAGTGTTGAGCATTATGTGATGGATATTGCTATTACCATTAATGATTTTTGTACGACTTGGGGCGATGCCGAGCAAGGCGAAACCGTCAATTTTGACCGCAGTAAAATGGCGGCTTTTTTGCAAGGCTATGAGTCGAAACGCGCGCTTGGTGAAGATGAAAAACGCGCCTTACCAGTGATGCTCGCAAAAGCGGCGGTGATTTTTTGGCTATTACGTTTAAACGTTATTCATTATAACCGTACCGAAGGGCGGACTGGCGATAACATTATGGTCAAAAATCCTGACTTGATGAAGCGTCTAGCCGCTTACCATTGGTCACATGTTGAAAAAGAGCAAAATACGGTATTTGTACTTGAACACGCACGCTGTAAAGACGATGATGAAAACAACGATGTCGAAGATTTTAAATTAATCGGTGTATTTGCTACTGAGCAACAAGCGCAAGCCGCTATAAATCAATTGAAATTACAGCCGGGTTTTAAAGATTATCCAAACGGCTTCCATATTGATGCTTATCCGTTAAATCAAATTAACTGGTCATCAGGATTCGGTTGCAACTAGAAACAGAATAACTAGAAGTATAGCAACGTGTCATATTTATAAATACTTACAAGGAATTCCACCATGACCGATCAAGTTGATAACTGGCACAAACTGGCGCGTTACGATACCAATATGCAAGGTGAGTTACATGCCAATCTGCTGCGTAATAACGGCATTACGGTGTCTCTGCAACCGCTGAGTGCGATGCCTGGTATGAATTCTGGGATTGTGCTGTGGGTGCAAGATACCGATGTGGAACATGCCAAACGCATCTTGGATAGCATCGATACAGAGGGAGTAACGCCTTACGAGATATTTGATGAATCAACAGAGACTGTCTCAAGCAGCGATTTAAATCCTGAACCAGACGACAATAACGGTGGTAATCAATAAATGTGTCAACTCTTAGGAATGAACTGTAATACCCCAACGGATATTGGTTTTAGCTTTGCAGGGTTTCGGCGTCGCGGCGGCATGACCGACAGCCATGAAGATGGCTTTGGTATTGCGTTCTTTGAGCGTAGTGAATGCGATTCGGGTAATGCTTCGACTGGCCTGCGTCTGTTTCATGATAATAAACCAAGCCACTTATCACCTGTTGCTGATTTGGTTAATAATTATCCGATTAAAGCCATGAACGTCATTGCTCATATTCGTAAAGCCACCCAAGGGCAGAATTGCTTGGCAAACACCCATCCTTTTGTCCGTGAAGTGTGGGGCGAGCAGTGGGTTTTTGCCCATAACGGACAGATGAATAGCGAATTTATTAAACGCTGTCAGCGCTTACAAGACAATGGTAATGCCTCACATTGTCAGCCAGTCGGTAATACCGATTCTGAAATGGCGTTTTGCTACCTTGTTAATCGCCTGAAAAGCAGCTTTAAAACTCGCCCCGATGACCAAACGCTGTTTAATTTTTTGACTACCCAATGTCGCTACCTTTCTGCCAACGGTTTGTTTAATTGCTTAATATCAAATGGTCAATGGCAATTGGCTTATGCTGGTAGCTTACTGTTTTATCTCACGCGAAAAGCACCATTTGGTGAAGCGAAATTAGCAGATGATGATTTGGCGATTAACTTTAGCGATGTGACCACAGACACAGATAAAGTTACGATTCTAGTGACTGTTCCACTCACTGAAAATGAAAAATGGCAACAATTAGCCGTTAATGAATGCTTGATATTCCAAGATGGCGATGTCATTTATAAAGACAGTCCAAGCCAGCGTAAATTTTTGACGATTGAGGAAGGCATCGCGGTAGCAAGAGCAGTTGGGGCGAGTGTTTAGAGTTGGAAAATAGTTAATATTGGTTAAATATCAGTTAGATATAAGCGCCACAACAGCGCTTAAACTTCTCACCCGAACCGCAAATACACGGCTGTTTCTGTGTGACAGACATAGAAACGGTCGGATCCAAAAAGTACCAACTCGCATCATTATCAGCTTTGTTTTTTGTTTTTACAAAAGCAGATAATTCATGATGCGCGTGTAATCCTTCAGGCGTCTTGAAGTAAGCTTTAAACTCAACTTGCGCATGGCGTTTGCCTAGCTTTGGCGTATGCGCGATGATTTGGAGTCCCGCCCAAACCGTCTCCTTTGCCCAAGACTCAATAGCCTGAATATCTAGCAAGTTTTGCTGCGCCGGCAAGGTGGTTTTGACGATGTACTCTGGCTTGACCAAGACAAAGGCGCTATAGCGCGACCGCATTAGACGTTCAGCAGTGTCCGCTTTTATGCCGTCTAACTTACCAAAGTCTTTATCAAAAAGCCCGTCGTGGTAAGGCTGGCAGCACTCCTTATAAAGTAGTGCTGAGCCTATATCATCTGATGACGGGTTAATCTGGCAAGGGCAGGTTTGTATGGCTATCGACATTATTTACTCAAGTTATTATTTGTTTTTTAGTAGCGTTACAAATTTTATTGCAGCCAATTTTCGATCATTTCTGGCCATAGACCGATTTTAAGCTTTGCCCAAGGCGCTGGGTCACGTAGCTGCTGCCAAAACCCATCAAACGGTGGCGCAAAATATATCAAGAGCGCAAGGATGACGTACAAGAGCAAGTACCACCATTTGTCTTTATGTTGATAGAACTTCATCGCCGTACCCGATGAGCGCTTCATTTTCATGCCCATCAAATTGACGCTATATAACTCATCTAATGCCAAATGCACCATCGCGCCACCGAATAAAAACAAGCCGTAGAACCAACTAACCGTTAACGGTAAGTTTAAAATATCATAGCTTAGATAGGTCATTCCAAGCCCCAGTATCGCCATATAGGGTACGGAATGAATGACACCGCGATGGACGGTCATGTTGGTAAAAATAGAGAATACGACATAACGCATAAAGCCGTATCCTGCTAGCCATAACGCTATCAGTGCCAGCAAACTCAGCTCACTACGCCAATGCATCACGAGACCAAAGGCAAAAATAAATGAGGTAATGTTAAACCCAAGCTTAATCGGCGTTGAGTTATCAGAATCCAAATCAGGTAATAATCCCCCAGTGGTACCAAGCGCCACGCACATTAAAAACCCGGAATCATCAATCAATCCCGCTTTGTAAACAGCCAAACTCATCGTACCACTGACCATGAATGCGACATTTAAGTGGGTGTTAAAATTAGCCATAAAAACTCATCAATAAATAGCGCTCGAAAACGTCATTTCGAGCGGCTCGTCTAGCCGTAAAAAAGCGCTCCATGATACCATAGACATGCCAGTCGTCTAATAGAGATAGTCAATATGACCACCACTGATTTACCTGCTAAGCCTTATCAAACTACTTCTTTTGATGCTTCTACCAATAAGCCGTCTGCATGTAATAGCACGCTTGATGACACTTTTGCTGCTATTGATTGGCAAGCACCGTGGCTCTGTCACTTAAACCAGTTAGGCTATATAAGTAAAGCCATCACAAAGCTAAGTGGCTTAAAAAATGAGCCTGCTCAGACAGATAGAATTGAAAATACGCCTGATATTATCGCCAAGGTTTTGAATACAGCGTTGCAGCAACAGGCTGATGATTTACAACAGCCATTACCGAAAACCAAACCTGCACTAAACAATCAAGCCCAAACCTTACAGTTTGTCTCACAAAATGCGTTGCCAGAAGGTGAAGCGTACGAGAGTTTTATCGGCACGACTGGTAATATTCCAACCCGCGATAACTTGCATGATTTATTTAACGGTAGTATTTGGCTAACCTTTCCCAAGACCAAAGCATTGCTGAATTATTATCATATGCTTGAGATTGAGCAGCAAGGTATTGGTGCCAGTCGCGGGCGTGTTCGCGATACCATTACCGTATTTGATGAAAATGGCGCGATTTTAGTGACAGCAGAGCCTAGTATTGGTGAGGCGTTGATTGATTTCGATTGGCAGGCAAGTTTGGTTGCACCGCGTGACAAATGGGATAAACCACAAGCGCTAAATAGCGACTCTCGAGCTGCGGTTTATATTTTTGGTCATGCACTATTAGAGAAGCTACTTCAGCCGCGCAAGGCATTATGCGCCCATAGTATTGTTATTTATGTGACGCCAGATTTTTTTGCCTTATCGCTATCTGAGCGCATTAGTCATTTGGATAAAAGAGTAGCTGATTATATGGAGGCGTTATTATCACAGCCGGATGTGACACCGCGCAAACTGTCTCCATTACCCATTTTGGGTGTGCCGCACTATTGGGCAGAAAATGCCCATTCGAGCTTTTATGAGGATAGCCAAGTCTTTCGTAGCGGTCGTCGCCGTCAAAAATAAAAGATAAGTTCATACCTTGCCAGTTAACTGTTAAACCTTATCCGCTAAAGCATTGCCGCGTTTACGATTGTGCCACGATTCAACACCATCTAGACGTTAACAAAGGGCGGGTTATTTGTTATGGTAAAAGAGCGTTACTGTTAAACGCTAAACAGATGCTTATAACTTTTGTTAACGTCGCTGTATTAGTAAAACCGTTATTAACACAGGGTTTGTTAGAGTAAAAGCACCTTTGGCTAGGGCACTTAGCTATTGTGAAACATTTAGCGCTTGTTAGAAACTAAGTATAGCCATTCAATTTAACAAAGCCATTTAATTTAAGAACAACTAAACCACCATCTATTTAGCCACCAGTTATCAGCATAAATGCTTATTGATTGATAGTCATATTAGTTCAAGAGTCATTTATGTTCAGGATCTATAACAACGATAAGGAAGCTACCATGAGTGATATTTTTAATGTAAAAGACACCATTTCGGTCGATGGCAAGGAGCATGCTTATTACAGCCTGCCAAAGCTGACCAACACTTACGAGAACATCAGTAAGCTGCCATTTTGTATGAAAATCGTCTTAGAGAACCTATTACGTAATGAAGATGATGGCCAATCTGTCGGTAAAAATCACATCGAAGCGGTTGCCAATTGGGACGCAGGTGCAGAAGCGTCAAAAGAAATTGCCTTTATGCCAGCGCGTGTTGTCCTGCAAGATTTTACTGGTGTACCATCGGTGGTCGATTTGGCAGCGATGCGTGATGCGGTGGTTGAGCTTGGCGGTAACGCTGAGCAAATTAACCCGTTTATCCCAAGTGAATTGGTCGTTGACCACTCTGTACAGGTCGATGCCTATGGCCGCGAAGATGCACTGGATTTAAACGAGAAAATTGAGTTTAAACGTAATAATGAGCGTTATGAGTTTTTACATTGGGGCAAAAATGCCTTTAAAAACTTTGTGGTCGTGCCACCAGCAACAGGTATTGTGCATCAGGTTAACCTTGAATATCTAGCTCGCGTGGTAATGGCTGCTGATGTCGACGGTGAGCTGACTGCGTATCCTGATACCGTGTTTGGTACGGACAGTCACACCACGATGATTAATGGTATTGGCGTCCTTGGTTGGGGTGTTGGCGGTATTGAAGCGGAAGCGGCAATGCTTGGTCAACCATCATCGATGCTGATTCCACAAGTCGTTGGCTTTGAGCTGACGGGTAAATTAACCGAAGGCGTCACCGCGACGGATTTGGTATTACGTGTGGTTGAAATGCTACGTGCGCATGGCGTGGTTGGTAAGTTCGTCGAGTTCTACGGCGAAGGTTTACATAGTATGCCACTTGCTGATCGTGCAACGATTGCCAACATGGCACCAGAGTATGGCGCGACTTGTGGTATTTTCCCGATTGACCAAATGGCGATTGATTATCTACGTCTGTCAGGTCGTGAAGAAAGCCAGATTGAGCTGGTTGAAAAATATGCCAAAGCGCAAGGCTTATGGCACGATGCCGATACGCCAGCAGCGACTTACTCAAGTAAGTTAGAGTTGGATTTATCATCCGTACAGCCAGCACTTGCCGGTCCGAACTTGCCACAGCAGCGTATTAACCTCTCTGATATGCATGAAAAATTTGGCGAAACCTTGACGGCGATGACCAAAGACCGTAAAAAAGAAGTTGAAGCTAAGGTACGCTTTGATGAAGAAGGCGGTAAGCAAGATCAAGCAAAAACGCTCGCGGCAAAACCCAATCCTTTCTGCGCGGAAGGCAGTACTTATTGCACGGTCAAAATCGAAGACGAAGAGTATAGATTGCGTGATGGCTCTGTCGTTATCGCAGCGATTACTTCTTGTACCAATACCTCAAACCCAGCAGTTATGATAGGTGCAGGTCTGGTTGCGAAAAAAGCCGCTGCAAAAGGTCTAACGGCTAAGCCATGGGTTAAGACTTCACTGGCTCCTGGCTCAAAAGTGGTGACTGATTACCTTGAAAAGTCTCAGCTAATGGATGAGCTCGAGAAAATCGGCTTCTACCTAGTTGGTTATGGTTGTACCACTTGTATCGGTAACTCAGGTCCGCTATTAGGGGCGATTGAAGAGGCTATCGAAGAAGGCGATTTGGTTGCCGCAGCTGTACTCTCAGGTAACCGTAACTTTGAAGGTCGTATTCACTCACACGTCAAAGCCAGTTATTTGGCGTCACCACCGCTCGTTGTTGCGTATGCGCTGGCAGGTACTGTCGATATTGACTTAACCACCCATCCACTAGGTCAGGATAACGACGGTAATGATGTCTTCCTAAAAGACATCTGGCCAACGTCAGAAGAAATTAATGAGCTGATTGCCAATAATATCGACGCTGATATGTTCCGTAAAAACTATGGTGAAGTGTTTGACGGTAGTGCCGCATGGAACGCCATTAGCTCAGCTGATAGCCAGCTGTACCCATGGAGCGAAGAGTCTACTTACATTAAAAACCCACCGTTCTTTGATGGTATGACCATGGAGCCAGAGGGTATCCTCGATATCGAAGGCGCGCGTATCTTGGGTCTATTCGGTGATTCAATCACCACTGACCATATCTCACCAGCCGGTAATATCGATGCCAATTCTCCTGCGGGTAAGTACCTGCAAGAGCGCGGTGTAATGGAAGCTGACTTCAACAGCTATGGCTCACGCCGTGGTAATGATGCGGTCATGACGCGCGGTACGTTTGCCAATATCCGTATCAAAAACACTATGATGGGCGGTAAAGAGGGCGGCTACACTTATTACTTCAACGGCGATAGCGCGACGCTACAAGACGGTCAAGAAATGGCCATCTATGATGCGGCGATGAAGTATAAAGAAGACAAGCGTCCGCTCGTGGTACTTGGCGGGGCAGAATATGGTTCTGGCTCTAGTCGTGACTGGGCCGCGAAGGGTACGATTTTGCTCGGCGTAAAAGCGGTATTGACCAGCTCATTTGAGCGTATTCACCGCTCAAACCTAGTAGGTATGGGTGTGTTGCCATTAACCTTTAAAGACGGTGAAAATGCTGCGACCTATAATTTAGACGGTTCTGAGGTGCTTAGCATCACAGGTCTTAATAATGGCGAAAGCAAAACCGCCAAGGTTACGGCCACACGTGCCGATGGCTCAACTGAGAGCTTTGATGTCAATGTCATGCTACAGACGCCAAAAGAGCGCGAGTATGTGCGCCACGGCGGTGTATTGCACTATGTGCTACGTCAACTGGCAGCTGAGAGCAAAGACGCTGCGTAATAATTGATTGGATTTAGAATAAAAAAGCCCAGTCGTAATGACTGGGCTTTTTCGTGTCTGGTTTTTGAATGATTTTTTTAGGCTGAGGAAGCTTATTCTGCCATGAACTTTTCCCATTTATATTGGCAGTAACTACATTTACCTTCATTGTATTGATCCTCTAAGCTTAGGCCATCTCCGCATACTTCACATTCAGTGTATTCCATTTCATAGCCACATGCCACGCAACAGTCCTCTTCGTGAATAAAGGTGCCTTTTCCGCATTCGTGGCAGTCGTCATAAGGAGATTCGCCGCCATCCTTTATATTTAGATGTGCTTCTCCAGCTAAAGAGTCTGTAATATATTCTTCAAGTACGTCATAAAAGCTGAAGTCCTCCCCGCATGATTTACAATGCAGGTCAATCAGTGGATAAACATCTTCAGCATGTGGAGCTTGTATTAATGAAGAGTGACAATTATCACAACGAAGGTTTTTAAGAGCTATTTCAACTGAATGATATTTCCAATCGACTGCATCAAGACTTGCTTTACAAGAATTTTCTTCTGCTGAGTAAACATCATTTACCTCAAGTAAAGTTGTCCAGCAATCATCGCCCAGAATTTCTTGAGGATCTTCTTGCAAATGCTCTGATAGGAAGTCTCTAATCAGCAAAAAGGACTTGGCTATAATTTCTCTGATAGCATCAGGAGATTTGGATGTATAATAATGCTCTAAATCGTTTCTTAGTCTACTGATTTCATCAAACCTATCCCAATCTACTGTTGTAATGTTTAAACTTTTGAATCTTTCTTTTATGGACTGGACATCAACTGTCTTAGTACCTTTGCCTTCAAAAGATATTTCACCTTTCGCATTTTGCACAGGCCTAATATTCTGCTTTATCAGCAATTCTTTATTATCAGATGGAGATAATCGACAAAGCTTTTCTTTGTAAAGTAATAAAATCCCAGCTGCAATGTTTCTTACAGCAGACACACTACGTCTACCATCATCACTTCCAAAATCTTCAACTCCAATTTGAATTGAATCGATTGCATTCTGAATAATGCTCATCATTTCTCCTAACTAATCCGCGATGAAGTTAGTATAGCTTTATAAATCTATCTTTAGATACTCTGATTCGCATTTACTCAACCCTTCTCAGTCAACAGCCTAATTCCTAAGCCAATAAATACCACACCGCTTATCTTGTTTAAAATGGCTTCGATAGAGGGGTTTTTTCTCAGGTTTTCACTGAATTTTGACGCCAATAATGCTAAGCATAAGCACCATATAAAGCCAGTGACAGCAAAGGTCAGTCCTAAAATGACGAACGACACCATACTATAAGCATAACTGGCATCGATAAATTGAGGGAAGAACGCCAAAAAGAATAATGCAACTTTTGGATTAAAGGTATTGGTGAGCACACCTTGCTTATATATTTGCCAGTGATCTAAAGGCTGAACGGGCTTTGGCTTCTGGTCATCCTGCAAACTCGCGGCTATCAAAGGCGGTTGTTTACTTATGAGCATTTTGACGCCTAGATAGCACAAATAGCTGGCACCAATATATTTTACGAGCAAAAATGCCGTAGGGGAGTTAGCCAGCAACACGGACAATCCTAGCGAAGCCAGTAGCGTATGCACCAGAATGCCTGAGATGATACCTAACACAGAATAAAACCCTGCTTGGCTACCCTGTGAAATGCTACGGGTGATGATATACATGCTATCACTGCCAGGGGCTAGGTTTAGCAAAATGGCTGCCATGACAAACCCTAGATAATTCTCAATACCAAACATAGCCAATACATCCTTGTGATAGCTTCAAATATCTATAGTTTATAGAGCGCCTTTACCTTGCATTCTATCAATATTCCCAAGGACTTATACAGCCTTGATAGCCATTTTTAAAAACCACAGACATAAAAAAGCCCAGTCACCATATGATGACTGGGCTTTTTTATTGTTCGCTTATTAGTCTAACCTGATGCTTAAAAGGTGCTAAGCAAAAGTGCTAATAAGTGACGCCGAATAGTGGCGTCCCCAGGGGGATTCGAACCCCCGTTACCGCCGTGAAAGGGCGGTGTCCTAGGCCTCTAGACGATGGGGACGCATAGAGTGTTATAACCAATGGTTACAACGGTACTTCACAATATCAGAGAGCTTATCTATTAATAACAGAGAAAGCTGTGCCTAGGTGCTGATATCGTCCTACTAGCGAGTATTTATATCAAGTTTCAGTAATACTGAGCGTTGCGATAAATAGTATGGTGGAGCTAAACGGAGTCGAACCGTTGACCCCTTGCATGCCATGCAAGTGCTCTACCAACTGAGCTATAGCCCCTCGCTAAGAGTGTGCGTATTTTATGTAAGACCGGCAGTCTTGTCAACTGCTATTTGAAAAATAATGCATAAATATGCGAAAAAAAGCGTTTAAAGCGAATTTAGCTACTTAATAAACCTAAATTAGCGTGGGTTTTGCTGACTAGCTAGCTCTTTAATGGCTTTATCGGTAAAGAATTCCTCTTGTGTACCATCTGAAAAAATAATGGCAGCACATTCTGTGGGGACATATTGCCCCCCTTTTTGTTGTACTGTGCTGATACCTTTAAAACCAACGATATCAGAACTGCCTAATTTATCTAAATTATGATTAGTGTAATTGCAATAAGAGCTATATATCCACTTTAGGTCTTCAAAATCTTGCCCAGTCGTGAGAGTTAGCTTGGCATCGTATAACTCTTTTACGATTGCATCATAGTATCTTTGCGCTTCTTTGAGCGTGTTAAAAACATAATCTTTGCTTTCGATGGTGACGGTCTTGGCGGCCATATTTATATCCAATGAAGGTGTTGAATTTTAAATGCTGAGATTAACGTAAAAAGGGATCAGTTCAGCCTGACCCCTTTTTGTTATTTATTAATCCTATTTTTAATTAAAAATTGAAAAAACTATTCAGCTGCCCAACTATTTATCAGCTAAGAAGTCTGGCAATTCTTCTGCTTGTTTCTCAAGTTTTTTTAGTTTCTTTTTACCCAAGCCACCCAGTACATCAACCGCATGGCGCAAGCGCGTCAGCGTCATATCAGCGCCGATAATTGCCATAGAATTCATAACTGGCGTCGATGAGGTGCTACCAGCGATAGCGATAAAGAATGGCGCCATAAAGTCACGCATCTTAATATCAAGGTGAGCCGCAAGACCTTTTAGGGTGGCGTAGATATTTTCTTCTGACCACGTTGGCAAGGTTTCTAGCTGCCAAAGCGCCAGTTGCAGCATCTCTGTAATTTGCTCGGGCGTCAGAGATTTATGGGTAAAGCTCTCAGCATTGATATCAGGTAAGTTTTGGAAATAGAAACCGCCCCAATTGATCGCATCAGACAATAATTCAATACGTGGCTGAATAGCAGCGGCGATAGCGGTTAATTTATCGCTGTTACTTGCCCAGTCAAGGATTTTATTCTTTAACTCTTCAGGGGTTAGCGCACGTAGCCATTCGGCGTTAAGCCAATTGAGCTTTTCGATATCGAAAATAGGGCCACCAAGGGACACACGCTGAATATCAAAGCTGGCAATCATTTCCTCTAAGGTAAATTTCTCCGCTTCGTCAGGCATAGAGTAGCCCATACGACCAAGATAATTGAGCAGCGCTTCAGGTAGCACGCCGGCATCACGGTAGTAGGTGATAGAGGTTGGGTTTTTACGTTTAGACAGCTTTGATTTATCAGGGTTACGTAGCAGTGGCATATGGCAAAGAACGGGCATCTCCCATCCAAAATACTCATAAAGCAGCTGATGTTTCGGCGCAGAGTTGAGCCATTCTTCACCGCGCAATACGTGACTGATATCCATTAAATGGTCATCAACGACGTTGGCTAAATGATAGGTTGGCATACCATCAGTTTTTAGCAGTACTTGCATATCGACTTGCGTCCAAGGAATCTCAACCGTACCGCGTAGCATGTCTTGTACCTGACAAATGCCTTCGGTTGGCACGCGCATGCGAATCACGTGCGGTTTACCCTCAGCGACCAATTGCTCGGTTTTTTCAGGTGCTAAATGGGCACAGCGACCATCATAACGTGGGGTTTCGCCATTGGCCATTTGCTCAGCGCGCATCGTATCCAATTCTTCGCTAGTACAAAAACAACGAAAGGCGTGGTCGCTATCTATAAGCTCCTCAGCGTGTTTTTTGTAAATATCACTGCGCTCGCTTTGACGGTAAGGCGCGTGCGGTCCACCGATATCTGGACCTTCTGCCCAATCAAGACCCACCCAACGGAGCGCATCCAGAATCAATTTTTCAGACTGCTCGGTTGAGCGCGTTTGATCCGTGTCTTCGATACGTAAAATAAACTCGCCGCCATGGGCTTTAGCAAAAGCTAAGTTAAATAGCGCGATATAAGCAGTGCCAACGTGCGGAAAACCGGTCGGTGAGGGTGCGATACGGGTACGGATAGGGCGAGTGCTGTTAGTTAAAGTCGATGATTGCATCATAAAAATCTCAAAATAGGGTAGTTAATGAATATGGCAGTGAAAAATGGCAAAAAAATAGCAATTAAAAATGCTAATAATAAATGTGAATGACAACTTTGAACAAAAAATACGGCACAAACAATAGCCGTCAATGTAGAAAAATAGCGTAAAATATAGCCCTAGTATAACAGAGAGATGGGATATTTTTAACGAAAAGCCCGTCTAGCGCTTGACTACCAGTGTATCCTTGCGATAATAATGTCACGTAAGCCATAACTTGTTTATTTTCATCTGATTTTTTACTATTACCGGTCAAAATGACCGTCATTTACTGAGTTGTTTGTGTCCATATCGAATAGTAAGCCAAAAAATACGCCAAATTCTAAAGAAACCCCTTCTTCAGCCATTGATAGCTCTGAATCAGAGGTCAATTCGTCTATTGTTGAAAATGATTCTGCTAATCAGCTTGCTCAAGAATCTGCAACAGAACAAGCTACTTCTGATGAATTAAGTTTTGTTCATGATGCGGTGCTGTTAGAAGAAACAGTCGCTGCGGTTTTGGGCGTCAAATCGCTACCAAAGCAAACAGACAATACTGAACAAAGTAGTGAAAGCCAAAACGGCTTAAAAATGAGTGGCATCTACGTCGATGCAACCTTCGGGCGTGGTGGTCATAGTCGATTGCTATTAAGCCAACTTGCCGATGATGCAACTTTAATTGTCTTCGATAAAGACCCAACCGCCATTAGTGTGGCGCAAGCGTTGGCAAATACTGATAGCCGTGTAAAAGTGGTTCATGACAGTTTTGCGACATTGACTGACAGTCTAGCAGCTATGAGCATCAAGCAAGTTGATGGTTTAATGGCGGATTTGGGTATTTCCTCACCGCAAATTGACGATGGCAGCCGTGGTTTTAGCTTTATGCGTGATGGCGCAGTCGATATGCGTATGGATACCAGTCGTGGGCAGTCGGTTGCCCGGTGGCTTGAGACGGTCGATGATGAAACCTTAGCCAACGTGCTTTATGAGTTTGGCGAAGAGCGCCATAGCCGCCGTATTGCCCGTGCGATTAAGCAGATGGACAGTTTTGACTCTACTTTAGCATTGGCTGAAGTGATTAAAGTCGCGCATCCAAATTGGCAACGTGGCAAGCATCCAGCCACGCAAAGTTTTCAAGCCATGCGCATTTTTATTAATAATGAGCTTGGCGATGTTGACGACTTTTTAGAACAAAGTATTCCTGTTTTAAAGTCAGGTGGGCAGTTGGCAGTGATTAGTTTTCATTCCTTAGAAGATCGCCGTATTAAACAATTTTTGCAGCGTCATAGTAAAGGGCAATATCCGGAAGATGAGAATTTGCCGATGCCGCCGAAGCGTCCGCGCTACTTTAGTAAGCCTAAACGTGTGGGTCCAAGTAAGACAGAAGTCAGTCAAAACCCACGCTCGCGTAGCGCATGGTTACGCATGGCAACTCGTACCGATACGGATTATGTAGCAGATGAAAATTCATAAACTAAGCCATAGAAGAATACCCTAAAGACTGCTATTAAGTTATGTGGTTAAAATATGACTGAATGTTTTAATGATTACGCGGCTGTTAAAAAGCTGTAAACATTCTCTGCTAGGCTCAGCAGTTACTTTTTGCTTGGTTTTACTTCTAATCCTATTTGTTTTTATTGATGGTGCTGATGGCTCATGAGGGTGTGATCACTCGCAAATGGTTAGCGCTTTTTATATTTGAAGTTCACTTTTTTTGAGATCGTCATGGCAATATCTGACAAACCTGTCAACCGTCGCACCGCAATGCCTGCTGATACTGATGTTGGCGAATTATTCGTGCGCCGATTTAATGTGGTCAATATTTATGTGGCCATATTATTAATATTGGCGGCAGCAATTATCTGGAGCGGCATCAAAACTGCCGAGGGTGTGCAGCAATATCATCAGGATTATAAAACCTTGCAAGACATGAAAAAACAAGAGCGCAAGCTGCAGGTAGAACATCAGCGTTTGCTTATCGAGCAGCAAACCTTTAGTGCCACCCCCCAAATTGCCAGTCGCGCCGTCGCCGAATTGGGTATGTTTTCGCCAACCCTTAAAGACAAGCTGATTATTCAACCGGGTGCGGCGGTTGCAGTAGCACCAGTCGTCGAAGCTGATGGCTCAGATGCCGCAGCTGTCAATGAAACAGATTTTTTTGAAGCGGATGCTGATGTAGCGGAGGCAGGACGATGACTGATAAAAAATCCAATGCCAATAGTGCTAAAGATGCCGCTAAGAATAACAGCAAAAAACCTGCCAGTGGCAAAGTCACTAAGCCATTACGCCGTGCCAGTGCTGCCAAATCTGGGCAAACCAGCAGCAAACCTGACAATAAAGCGGCCGATAACCGTAAAGCCAAGCTATTTAGTCGCCTAAAAAAGAACGAAGAGCAGGGCGCTTATACCAGTGTTAAAACCCAAAAAAGTAAAAGATCTTTTTTGGGTAAAGCCTCTGGGGCGTCGTCGCGTGGCGGTGTCGAGCAGGATAAAAACCGCTTTCGTACGATTTGGGGACTGGCGCTGCTGATTTTAGTAGGGCTTATCGGTCGTGCCTATTATTTACAGGTAGCCAATGCTCAGTTTTACCAAGATAAAGGTAACGAGCTGATTACCAGCGTGCGTACGCAAAAATCCTATCGAGGTATGATTACCGATCGCAATGATTTGCCATTAGCCGTTAGTGCGCCATTAGCGACCGTGTCGTTTAGCCCGCATGATTATGCACGCGAATATTACGAGCTTAAGCGTATTATCCTCACCAATCCTGATAGTCCAAAGCTGGTCGCGCGTATGCAAAAGCGCCTAGATAATATGGATTTGACCACGCTTGCTGCTGCTGCCAATATTTCGGTAGATGAGCTGAAACGAGTGACTGCTATCGACCCTAGTATCGATGTGACAGATGAGGAAGCGGTCAAAGCGGCGTTGCCATCGGGTGCAGGCTCGCATTATCTGCCGCTACTTAATAAAGTCACGCCTGAGATTGCTCAAAGTGTCAGCTCGCTTGATTTCCCGGGTGTGAATGAGAAAAACTTTTTCCAGCGCTACTATCCACAGCCGCAACCGAACTCGCAACTGTTAGGTTTTATGGGACAAAATGCCAATGACCCTGAAGGTGGTTATGAAGGGCGTGCCGGTATCGAACGTCAGTACGAAACCGAGCTGGCCGGTGAAGATGGTAAGGTATTAGTACTAAAAGATGCTAAGCAAAATAGCTTAAAAGAAATTAAGCAAGTTAAGCCGGAAGTACCGGGTAAAGATGTCGCGTTAACGATTGATTCACGCTTGCAGTATCTGCTTTATAAAGAGCTTGAAAAAGCCGGTCGCTTACAAAAAGCGCGCTGGTCAACGGGCATGATTGTCGATGTGCAAACCGGTGAAGTACTCGCCTTGTCGACGTGGCCTTCGTTTAACTCCAATAATCTTAATGAGATGACCGGTGAAAACCAGCGTAACCGTGCGCTGCTTGACGTCTTTGAGCCCGGCTCAGTCATGAAACCGTTTACCGTTGCTGCTGCTTTAGATTCAGGTAAATATACGGCGACATCATTGATCGATACCAATCCTGGCTCTATTCGTGTCCGTGGCTATACCATTCGTGACCATAATAATTTGGGTCGGATTACGTTGGCAACGCTACTACAGAAATCGAGTAACGTGGCCTCAACCAAAATTGCTTTGTCGTTACCGGCTGACGGTATTACCAGTATGCAAAAACAGTTTGGTTTTGGCTCAAAAACACCGTTACAATTTCCAGGTGAAGGTAGTGGTCTTGTGGTCACACCGGAAGAAAAAGAAACTTCAAGACGGGCAACGGTCAGTTATGGCTATGGTATCCAAGTGACGTTGGCGCAGATTGCGCAAGCGTACTCGGCGCTGGCGGCAGGCGGGGTGATGCATCCCTTAACGCTGACTAAAGATGGCGCGCGTCCGCCCAGTAAACGTATCATGGCACATGAGCAAGCCATGTCTATCGTGCAAATGATGGAAAGTGTCACCGAACCAGGCGGTACAGCTAAGGGTGCTGCTATCGACGGTTATCGCGTCGCTGGTAAAACAGGGACGTCGCGCCGTATCAATCCAAAAGGTGGCTACTATACTGACCAGTATCGTAACGTCTTTGCCGGTATGGCGCCCGCGTCTAATCCTAAGCTGGTTGGCGTGATGTTAATCGAAGACCCACGTGGTCAGATTTATGCCGGCTTAACAGTCGCTCCTGTCTTTCATAACGTCATGAAAGAGGCGCTGCGTTTGTATAATGTGCCGTTAGATAAGCCATTAAAAACCGAAGACCAGTAGGCAAAAAAGTAAGTTTTTTTCGATACTCAGCTCTTAACCATTTGATGCGTTTTAACCGTTTAGGATTTGCCAATGACTCTGTCTACCTCGCCGCTAAGCAGCACCACAGTCACCTTGCAACAGCTGATTGAAGCTAGTGGCAACGATAGCAAAAGTGATAAATCAAGCGGTAAAGATAAATGCAGTCTAGCGCAGGCATTGACAACGATGCTAGCAGTATCTAGCAGCCAATTATCTAATCTGAAAACTTCGGTTGCCAATATCGCATTTGAGCAGTTCTGCTTAGACAGCCGTCAATTGGCAGCCAACGATGTATTTGTCTTATTAAAAAGTCATATACCAAACTGTCAAAAAAGTCGTGACCACCTCTATCAAGCCGCTGAGCAGGCGGCTTTTATCCTAGCAGAAATTGACCCTCTTGTTTTACTGTCTAAGTCTACTATACCGCCGCATGCCAATCTTGCTTTGACTGATGATAATGCAGAAGCTATGGCGCAGCAGCAATTAGATGCCTTGCCTTGCCCAGTATTATATGTACCCAATATCCGTGATTTTTTAGGTGACTTGATTCAAGCACGTTTGCAATATCAGCAGTCCGTAACCTTGCCAACGGTCGTTGCAGTAACGGGCACCAATGGCAAAACAACCATCAGCCAATTGGTGGCGCAGTTAACACAGCTGACCGGCATGAGCAGCGCCGTGATGGGAACAGCGGGTAACGGTAGATTAGGCGCTTTGGTGCAAGCCAGCCATACCACCGGTGATGCCTTAGCAGTACAGCAGTTTTTATATCAAATGGGCACAGAGAATGCTGAGCTATTGGCATTAGAAGCGAGCTCGCACGGTCTCGATCAGCAGCGCTTACAAGGTATGCCTGTATCAGTAGCAATTTATACCAATTTAAGCCGCGATCACCTAGATTATCATGCTGATATGGCTGAGTATGCCGCGGCAAAAGCTAAGCTGTTTGATAAAGCACATTTCCCAGAGTTAACCCACGCCATTATCAATATCGATGACGAGCATGCACAGATTATGCTTGATACGGCGCATGCCAGCCAATTAACGGTTTGGACCTATAGTTTAGACCCAGCAAAAATGGCGACCTTTGTTGCCGCTGAAATCAAGCCAAGTCTGCAAGGTGTTGAGATTGCGCTGCGTACGGATTTTAAAAATAAAGAAACCAATCATATCAATATTGTCAGCCCGTTACTCGGGCGCTTTAACGTTGCCAATTTACTTGCTGCTATCGCCGCCGCCGTCGCTTTAGGGATTAGTCTGGAGCGCATTGCGACAGTGATACCGCAGCTACAAGGTGCGGTTGGGCGTATGCAGCGTGTGCCCTCTAATGACGGCTGCTTTATCGTTGATTATGCCCATACGCCTGATGCATTAAGCCAAGTACTTGCCAGCCTAAAAACCCATTGTAAAGGTCAGCTGTGGGCAGTATTTGGTTGTGGCGGCGACCGTGATGCGGGTAAGCGCCCATTGATGGCGCAAGTAGGATTGGCAGGTGCCGATAAAGTCGTATTGACGGCAGACAATCCACGTACCGAAGACCCAAATATGATCTTGCAAGATATGCAAGCGGGCATGACGAGCGAGCAATATCAACGTGCCCATATTGAACCGGCGCGCCAAACGGCCATCGAATATGCAGTTAATCAAGCTGCGCCTGATGATATCGTTGTTATCGCGGGCAAGGGTCATGAAACCTATCAAGAAATTAACCATGTTCGTTATGATTTTGACGACAGCGTTATTTTGCAAAACGCTTTAAAGCAAGCAGGGCGCGTATAGCCTTTAGAGACAAATAATAGCGCTTGCCGCTCATTTTTTTGAGCTTTTTTAAACAACAGATATCATTAAATATCAAAGATAAGTAGTCATCATATATAAGGTAATCATTATGACAGCCGACAACGATAACAGCACTCAGTCGCAAGGGCTGTATGTTTGGCAAGTAGACAATCTACTTGCGGCGACCGCAACACTGGATGGGCATTGGCAATTTGCTGAAGCGCAAGCAACATCAAGCAATAACAGCACGGACACAAACAGCACAAACGCAAGCAAACCCATTAGCAGCACTCGTATCGCTACCGATACTCGTACCATAAAGCCCGGTGATATTTTTTTAGCGCTCAGCGGAGATAATTTTGACGGTCACGATTATATCGCTACTGCCATCAAACAAGGTGCGGTTGCGGCTATCGTTTCACGCCCCATTTCACCGTCTGATATCAATAGTATTCCTCAGCTAATCGTTAATGACACACGTTTGGCGTTAGGACAATTGGCAGCGTATCGTCGTCAGCAGCATAAAAACTTAAA
Source organism: Psychrobacter immobilis (assembly GCF_904846285.1). Taxonomy (GTDB): domain Bacteria; phylum Pseudomonadota; class Gammaproteobacteria; order Pseudomonadales; family Moraxellaceae; genus Psychrobacter; species Psychrobacter immobilis_D. Next base: position 42,666 of record NZ_CAJHAD010000017.1, read on the forward strand.
CGTCATTGCTATTACTGGCTCTAGTGGTAAGACCACCTGTAAAGAGATGCTCGGTAGTATCTTTGGACGCTTGGCGCCGACGCTGATTACCCGTGGCAACCTAAATAATGACTTGGGTGTGCCGATGATGTTGCTCGAATTATCCGATCATCATCGTTATGCCATCCTAGAGCTTGGCGCAAACCATATTGGTGAGATTGCTTATACTACCGAGATTGTAAAGCCGGATGTCGCCTGTGTTCTCAATATTGGTACCGCGCATTTAGGAGAATTTGGCAGCCGTGAAGGCATTTGCCAAACCAAGGCTGAGATTTACCATACTTTGAATGAGACGCAGTACGCTATCGTTCCTGACAAAGATGATTTTACCAATAAGCTGCGCCGTATTGCCGAACAACATACTTCCAATGTTATCGGTTTTGGTAATACCGATGTCAGTGCCAGCCATTTAGATGTTGAGCCTGAGCGCAGTGAGTTTAAGCTGCATATCGACAGCCAAGTTCATGATATCAGTCTACCTTTAGCTGGTGAGCATAATGTTAATAATGCCTTGGCTGCTGCTGCTTGTGCTCATGCGCTAAATATTGATATCAGCGACATCGTCATCGGACTTGAAAACGCTCGCCCTGCTAAGGGGCGCTTGAACAGCCAGCTATTGGGTATGCATCGTTTGATTGATGATACTTATAACGCCAATCCGCATTCGGTGCGGGCGGCAGCTAAGGTGCTTGCGGCGCAAACGGGTACGCAAGTGATGGTACTTGGCGATATTGCAGAGCTTGGAGAAGCGGCGGTCAGCGAGCATCAAAGCTTGGGTCGTACGATTGCGACCACCGGCATCAATGTGCTGCTATGTGTCGGTGAATATGCGCCTCATACCGTGGCAGGTGCGCAAGAGATTTCTGCTATCAGCGCCCATGCCTTTGCTGATAAAGACAGTTTATTGGCGTATTTACAGTCTTATTTACAAGCACAGCAGGCGCAGCCTTGTACGGTGCTGTTTAAAGGCTCACGTTCCATGGAAATGGAAACCCTTATCAATGCGCTAGTCGAGGAGTAGGCGGTGTTAGTTTGGTTGTTTGGCTGGCTTGGTCAGTATTATACGCCGTTTTCTGCGGTTTCTTCGTTGACGCTGCGCGCGTTACTGGCGGTCATTACCGCGCTTGCCTTTAGCATGATTTTTGGTGGACGTGTCATTCGCCGTCTGCGTGCGCTGAAGTACGGTCAGGCGATTCGCAATGATGGTCCGCAGTCGCATTTGGCTAAAACTGGTACCCCTACGATGGGTGGGGTGCTGATTTTGAGCGCGATTGGGGTTTCAACCTTATTGTGGGCGCGATTGAACAATCCCTATATATGGATTTTGCTCATTGTCATGATTATCTTTGGCGCGGTCGGTTGGGCAGATGATTGGCTTAAAATTAAGTATAAAGACCCCAAAGGCTTAATCGCTCGCAAAAAATACTTTTGGCTATCGATGGGTGCGTTATTCGTTGGTATATCTCTATATTATATTGCTACTTTACAGCCGGATATGGCGACCACGCGTGAAATGCAGGATTTGCTGCTACCGATTTTTAAAGATTGGATTATTCCATTCTCAGCAGTGCCGTTTGGTATTGGATTTATTATCTTTACCTACTTTGTGATTAATGGTGCTTCTAACTCTGTCAACTTAACCGATGGCTTGGATGGTTTGGCAATTTTGCCAGTAGTCTTGGTTGCAGCAGGTTTAGGCGCGATGGCTTATGTGTCAGGTGACGTGCGCTTTGCGAATTACTTGCATGTACCTTATATTGCCTATAACTCGGAAGTGATTATTGTCTGTGGCTCGATGATTGGCGCGGGGCTTGGTTTCCTATGGTTTAACGCTCATCCAGCGCAAGTATTTATGGGTGATGTTGGGGCGTTAGCATTGGGCGCGATGCTCGGTACGATTGCCGTTATGACCCGTCAAGAGATTGCCTTTGCCATTATGGGTGGTTTATTTGTCGCTGAAGCATTGTCGGTCATGCTACAAGTTGGCTCGTATAAACTGCGTAAAAAGCGCGTCTTTCGCATGGCACCATTGCATCATCACTTTGAAGAGATTGGCTGGAAAGAGACGCAAGTGGTGGCAAGGTTTTGGATTATTGCCATTATCCTTGTGATTCTTGGGCTGATGACCTTAAAACTGCGTTAAGTCATCAAACAGTTTCAAATCAAAAGCCATCTTAAAATCTGAGATGGCTTTTTTATGTCCTACACTATCTTCTCTTTTGCTATGCCTTTTATCCCTTACGAAGCCTGAACTTTGTTAAAATGATAGCCATATTGCGATGACGTTGAGATACTTGTGAGCTTATTTATTTGTCCCCTTTGCCAATCACCTCTGCAGCCAGCTGACGATACGTGGCGCTGTGATGGCAGCTTGCACCCAAAACAAACGTCTCATCCGTTTGATGTTGCGCGTCAGGGTTATGTCAATCTATTACCGGTACAACAAAAAAAATCCAAAGCACCGGGCGACAGTCAGCAATCAATTGATGCGCGCAAACGGTTTTTAAATGCCGGACATTATCAGCCCTTAAATGACTTAATTTGCCAAAAGATGGTGGCATTATTGACGGCAAAAAAAGCCAGTATTAACCAAAAAGATAAGCCTATCAACTGGCTGGATATTGGCTGTGGTGAAGGCTATTACACGCAGGCAATGGCACAGACCGGAATGGATGTACTGATTGCGGCGGATATCAGTAAACCTGCCGTCGTAGAGCTGGCAAAAACCAGTAAGGCTTTAGGTCGTCTTTGGTATCAGCCAGTTAAAGACGATTCTGCCACAGAGGTAATTAAAGCGGCAGCCATCTATCCACTGGTCACTAGCGCGGCGCATTTGCCATTACGGGCGCATAGCATCAATGGCATTAGCAGTATTTTTAGCCCAATCTTGCCAGAAGCGTTTAATGAGGTATTAAGCGATGAGGGCTATCTAATCATTGCCAAGCCCGATATGGGGCATTTGGCGACGATGCGTGAGGCGTTATTTGATGACGTCCGTGAGCATGATTCTGAGAAGTTTTTACAGGAATTAGCGCCTTATTTTCAACTTTTAGAAACCCATCATATCAGCAGTAGTTTAAATTTATCGGCAGAGGAATTGGCGGATTTAATGACCATGACCCCTTATGCGTATCGTGCGCGTAGCGACAAGAGGCAGGCGCTACTAGCAGAAGTGGCAGCGAAACCTTTTACGACAGAAGCCAAGTTTGTCATCTATATTTTGCAAAAAACAGCTACTCAATAGAATTAACAAATCATATTTAATGACAAATTATTTCATGTTAATACTTTCTCTTTAACAAGGACTCATTAATAAGTACTCATTTATAAAACAGGTCCCATAGTGGCAACGATATTATTCCAAATCCGATAAGACAGCGGCCAGTTTTTCACTTCTTCGCGCGTCACTTCATCAGAGTCAGCGATATACTGATATTGGCGCTCCATAATATCCGCGGTGAGAGCTTTATCACTAAAGAGAATGTTGTTTTCATAATTTAAATCAAAGCTGCGTAAATCTAAATTGGTTGAGCCAATCAAGCTGATTTGACCATCGACGGTCAGAGTTTTGGCGTGTAGCAGCCCAGGCTTATATTCATAGATTTTCACCCCTGCTTCTAGCAATTGCCAATAGTAGCTATGACTGGTTGCAGCGACGATAAAGGAGTCGTTTTTCTTCGGGAAAACCATCGTCACCTCAACCCCGCGATAGGCGGTCGCACATAGAGTGCTCACCAGTGAATAATCGGGTACGAAATAAGGCGTAGAAATCATTAGCGTGTGCTGAGCTTGGCTAATCAAAGCGCCCAAAAACTGCGGCGTGGTGCCATGGCGCTGGGTCGGTCCATCAGAGAAAACTTGCGCAGCAAAATCATTGGTCGGCAAATTTGGCTGCAAATCCGTCGCATACGGAAAGCTATCGAGCGGCGTATCAGGGTTTTCAGTCAGCCAATCACTGGCAAATAGCATCTGAGTTTGCGCAACGATGGGACCTTCGATGCGCAGCATAATATCGACCCAAGGGGCGTATTTGGGTTTTACCATAAACTCAGGGTCGGCACAATTTCGGCTGCCAGCGTAGCCAATCTTGCCATCAATCACGGTAATTTTACGGTGATTACGCAAGTCAATACGGCTGAATAGCAGCACTTTGAATATATTGGTCAAGGGTAGGGCGACACTGAGTTGTACACCCGCGTCCTTCATTTCTTGCCATAGTTTTGAGCCGACCATCTTGCGCGAGCCCATACCATCGACCATTGCTCGGCAGGTAACGCCGCGCTTTGCGGCCCGAATCAGTGCTTGGGCGGTAGCAGTGCCCATACCATCGACCAGCCAAATATAATACAGCACATGGATATGATCGGTTGCCGCATCAAAATCGGCAATCATACGTCTGCGGGTTTCAGCGGCATCAGCCATCAGCTCGGCGCGATTGCCCACCGTGGTCTGAAAACCGGTGGCTTTTGCTGAATAAGCAAAGGCTGCTTGGTATTCAGGCTTGACGGCCAGTGTTAACGCCACATCGCTACCGAGCACTGCAGGACGGTGTTGACGTAATTTATTGATAATTTCTTCACGTTCACGCGCGAAGTTGCGCCCTAAATGCACCTCACCGAACATCCAATAAACCAATACGCCAAAATAAGGTAAGACGAATAAGATAACCATCCAAGCCAAGCGTGCTGGCGCGGTTAAGTCATCACGCGATAGGACGCGCAAGGATATTAGTACCAGTAGGATAAAGTGAATGGTTAATAAGATGTCGATGAGCATAGGGCTGCCGTCCATTATTATTCTGGTTAATTATGGTTATTATTTTTATTTAAAAACGGTTTTATTTATCGGGCTAATTTATGAACCGCTTTATTAAATTCTATCAATATTCCCCAAGTAGCCAACCACTGACAAAGGCAAAATACTCGCGAAACCACGCATTGTAGCGAATGGATAACGGTGTTGGGCTGGCGAGTAAAATAGGCTGCTGGTAGCCTTGATGCTTGGCAATGGCAGCGGCGCGAATGGTATGGAAATCACTGGTCACAATGGCAATAGGCGCGGTAATAGAGATACCTTTTGCCGCCAAAATTACTTGGCTATAGATTAAGTTTTCGGCGGTACTGGTGCTTTTGCCCTCTTGTAAAATGTGCTCAAAGGCAATGCCATGTGTCTCATGTAAATAAGTCGCCATAATACTGGCTTCACTGCGCGTCTGCCCCATACCTATACCGCCACTGGTCAGCGCTAGCGCCTCTGGCTGTGATTTAATCAGCGGGGCTGCTGTATCTAAACGCTGAGCAAGCGTCGGCGTTGGCTTGCCTGCGATAGTACCTGAACCTAATACAATAATCGCCGCGACCTCAGGTACAGGCTGTGCGCTGCGTTTAATCTGCTGCTGCAACGAGAAAATAAATAACCCGAAGCTAATAAGCCAGATAAAAAACAGCAGCCATAGCGCATACCAAAGACGATTGCGGAAAGGGTTTTGCCTAGTAAATTTGCGGATGGCATGCCAAAATATCCCATGGGTGACAAAGACGCTGCCCAATAAGAATGGCACGACAGTGCCAAAGTTAATTTTGCCGACCGTCATTAACACGGCACAATCAACCATGATAACGGCACCGATAGCCACCAATCCAACTCGCGCTATAATGAGTAATTTTTTTGCCATAGTTTTGCTTTTATTAGGTAAAGATACTTCTCTTTAGTTTAATTTTTAATGAATCAAATGTTGCTTTGTTTATTTCATAAAACGTTGTTTTAATTACCTGGCTGTTTGGTAATATTCATATATATCAAATCCAATTTAAAAAGAAGACAGTACTGCTGGGATAAATTTTTCGAAGCCTATGGAGTGCGAAGCACACAGCAAGCGAGGAAAATTTATACCAGCAAAACACTATTCTTAACATACTTCTTTTATATTGGATTCAATATATACCAAATCCAATCCCTTTAACGTTAAGAGGAAAACCTTATGACGCCAATGATTTTTCATAATCCAAAGTGCGGCACCTCTCGTAATACACTGGCCATTATGCAAGCTTCAGGTGAAACACCAGACGTGGTGGAATACCTAAAAACACCGCCGTCTCGTGAGTACTTAGTTGAGCTATTGGCATTGATGCACATCACGCCGCGCGAGCTAATACGCAGTAAAGAAAACGTCTATAGCGAGATTGGCTTAGACAATCCAACATTGACCGATGCGCAATTGATTGATGCCATGATAGCGCACCCTATTTTAATCAATCGTCCTATTGTTGTTACCAATAAAGGCGTGGCGCTGTGCCGACCGTCAGAGCGAGTGTTTGAATTACTGGAAAATCCAGTCAGTAGTTTTACCAAAGAAGATGGGGAAATCGTCAAACATGTCAAAGGTTAAAGATACCGCAACGCTAGCAGTAGAAGAAGACGGTCTTAATAATAAAAGTGATAGCAATATTGGCGCTACTGATTTACCCGCTGCTGATTTACTTAAAAACGATTTGCCCAATATTGATTTCAGTCAAATACAAGCTATTGATATTGAGTCTTTGATAGGTAAAGATGACCCACGCCATGCACCAAGAATATTGGTGTTATATGGCTCTTTACGTGCGCGCTCATTTTCCAGATTGGCGGCAGAAGAAGCAAGCCGTCTATTGCGTTGGTACGGCTGCGAGGTGCGAATGTTTAATCCATCAGGCTTGCCACTGCCAGATGACGCCGATAGCGACCACCCAAAGGTACAAGAGTTACGCGAGCTGGCACAGTGGTCGGAGGGCATGCTATGGGTCAGTCCAGAACGCCATGGCAGCATTACCAGTATTATGAAGGCGCAAATTGACTGGATTCCGTTGGCGCTAGGCGGCGTACGTCCGACCCAAGGTAAAACGCTGGCTATTATGCAAGTCAGTGGCGGCAGCCAAAGTTTTAATACCGTCAATCAATTGCGTATTCTTGGGCGCTGGATGCGCATGATTACCATCCCTAATCAATCTTCTATCCCAAAAGCGTTTTTGGAATTCGATGATAATGATCGCATGAAAATGTCACCATTATATTTGCGAGTCGTCGATGTCTGCGAAGAGTTGGTCAAATTTACGTGGCTTACCCGTGGGCGCTCGGCGTATCTGACCGATCGCTATTCAGAACGGGTCGAAAGCGCTGCAGAAGTATCGCAACGCGTCAATCAAAAATCGCTCTAACGTTGTTGTTTTATTATTGGTTTTATTATTGCCCTGATTAGATTTTCATTGTTTTATTATTGCTTCAATTGCCCCATTAAGGTTACTTCATGCTCGCATTCGCTATTTTTATCGTAACTTTGGCCTTAGTCATCTGGCAGCCTAAAGGGCTTGGCATTGGTTGGAGTGCGATGGGCGGCGCTTTGGTCGCCTTGGTATTTGGTGTGGTGCAATGGTCTGACGTTGGTCTCGTTTGGGATATCGTTTGGGATGCCACTTTTACCTTTGTCGCCCTGATTATTATCTCCCTTATTTTAGATGAAGCGGGATTTTTTGGCTGGGCGGCATTACACGTCGCTCGGCTTGGCAATGGGCGCGGGCGTTTGTTGTTTCCGATGATTGTGCTGTTAGGAGCGTTTATCTCCGCTTTCTTTGCCAATGATGGCGCGGCCTTACTACTGACGCCAATTGTGATTGCTATTCTACTGCGCCTTGATTTTGCTCCCAAATCCGCTTTAGCCTTTATTATTGCCACTGGTTTTATTGCTGATACCGCAAGTTTGCCATTGGTGACATCTAATCTGGTCAATATCGTCAGTGCCAATTATTTTGATATTGGTTTTGGTCGCTATGCGGCGGTGATGGTACCGGTAAATATCGTCTCTGTCCTAGCGACGCTATTGGTATTGTGGATTGCTTATGCGCGGCATATTCCTACACACTACTCAACGGCAAATCTTAGCTCACCACAATCCGCTATCAAAGACCCGCTGGTGTTTCGAGCGGCTTTTCCACTGCTGGCATTATTATTAATCGCTTATTTCGCGACTGAATCGCTCGGGCTGGTTATCTCCGTAGTGACGAGTGCCGCGGCGCTTATACTAATGGCGATTGCTGGACGCTGGTGGCAAGGCGGACGTGATGCCAAGTTTTCTATGACTAATATTCTTAAGAAAGCACCGTGGCAAATTGTGTTGTTTTCAATTGGTATGTATTTGGTGGTTTATGGTTTGGGCAATGCAGGACTTACTGCCTATGGTGCGCAAATACTTAACTGGTTAGGTCAACAAGGCGCGCTCGTTGCGACGGTTGGCACAGGATTCTTATCCGCTATCGTAGCGTCTGTGATGAACAATATGCCGTCGACGCTGATAGGCGCGCTGGCAATTGATAGCGCCCAAGTGCCCACTGCTACTCGAGAGTTGATGATTTATGCCAATGTTATTGGCAATGACTTGGGACCAAAATTCACGCCTATTGGTAGTTTGGCGACGTTATTGTGGTTACACGTATTGGCAGAAAAGGATTATAAGATAAGCTGGGGACAATATATGAAGGTCGGACTGCTGCTAACGCCGCCGGTGTTATTAGCCACACTATTGGCATTGGTGTTTTGGTTGCCTACATTTCCTAGCGTTTAAGAAAAGGTTTTAAAAAGTTAAATATAAGATTTAAGGTTTGTATTTTATAGGTGTTTAGGACAAGGCAGAGAAACTGAAGGCTTTGATTGAGTAGAATAAGATTGGCGGTGAAGGAGGAAGTCTAACTATATATATAAGTATTTGATTTAATTATCATTGTAATAATAGATATGCACGTTAGACCATCAAATAGACCAACAGCGCAACAGTATTGGAGGCAAGGCAAATAATGGGATTTATCTCACAATAAAATGTAACTAAATATTTCTACGACATTATTTGATTTCAAACATATACTATCACTAAAAAACTATTTCTAGTAGTTAGGATTACGTTTCCTACCATTACCGCTTAATGCTACTTGCCACCATTCTAAATAGAGCACTGCAAGATGGCTATAGTGGCATAATAAAATAGCGCCCATATTAGGCGCTATTTGTTGTTTCGCTGCTTGTAAGAAAAATAGTAACCACTCACTATTAAAAGCTACCAAACCTTAAATTTAAACCTTAGCTATACTCGATTAATTCTGATAAACAGCTTTAATTTGTGTTTCTAAGAACTTGGTGGCAACGCTATTGTATTGATTACAGTAGACCTCTGCGATATTAGGGTCGATATCTTCTTTCTCTTGAATACCTTTTTGGTAATAATAAGCTTCATAAATTAAGCCTTTGTATACCACAGCAGCATTAATATCGCCATCTTCATCAGTATATCTTACCGCTTGCAATTCATTTTTGCTTCCGACATTTTCTTTGACAAGATTGCTGACAGTATTGTATTTTTTCTCTTTAGCAATCCACTGATCTATTGTCATATTACCTTCTTCATCATAATCAGAAAAAGTATAGTAGTCTTGATCAGGTGTTTCTAAAAATATGTAACACTGCGAGCCACTAGGGAAAGTAGCGTTAAAGCTATCAGGAAAATAATCTAAATCTGTCTCTATCCCAGTCTGAGCATTTCCTGGCTGCTTGCCGACGCCAGTGAGGTCAAGAGTAATGATGTCATAAGTCGAATTAACGATGCTGCTACCTGACTGAATTTTTAGCTTGAACGTATCGCTATCGACGAAGTTAATTTTATAGAACTTACTATCATAACTTTCAGGAACAGCGACAAATAGACTATTACCAACATAGTATTCTAACCCAAGATTGTCGCTTCTGCTGTCTTGATAAGCGGTAGGCGAGCTTCCAACAAGGGTAGAGATAATTTGTGTTAAACCTTTATTACTTAATGTGGAAGCAAACTTGCCCCATCCTGTTTTGTACTCTCCGTCGACCACGTCGCTGAAAGGGTCAAACGTTGCATATTTCAGCTCATTGTTGACGATAGGCCCACCATTGCCACTGCCGCCTCCTACATACTCACCATCATCGTCACTTCCACAGCCTGACACCATTAATGCGCCTGCCAATACGATACCTGTATATAGCTTATTTATTTTCATGTTGTTACCTGTCGTTATATTTCAGTAAGAAACTTAATAGTAGTTAAAGCTATTTTAAATTGCAAAACAAAAATTTAGTAATAACATTATTGCTACGATGACTTAGTGCTTCTAACTGTTACTTATATCTAAATTAGTAGCATTTTCACAAGCCAAAATTGGAGTGTAGTGAGTCTTATTAGAAACGACAATGTGCGCTATACTTCTAAGCAAAGCGAATGCATGACACCATAATCGACCCTTATAAAACTTATATCTTTCAAAGTATTCAGGAACCATAAATGCCAACCAGCGCACCTAATAGTATTAACCAAATCAATCAAGACGATATCAATAAAGCGGTCTGGAACGCCTGTGATACTTTTAACGGGGTCATCAGTCCAGATACTTATAAAGACTTTATCTTAACCATGCTATTTCTCAAGTATTTGTCTGATGTCTATCGCGATGAGTACAACAAGCTGGTTGAGCAGTTTGGCGGCTCTGGCAATGAGAATCCTGAACTAATCACCGCGATGATGTCGAAGCAGCGTTTTGTATTGCCTGATGGCGCAAGCTTTTGGGACTTGTACGAGCAGCGTCATCAGCCGGGTAACGGTCAACGTATTGATGAAGCGCTTCATGCTATTGAAGAAGCTAACGGTACTAAGCTCAAAAACGTCTTCCAAGATATCAGCTATAACACCGATAGATTGGGTCCAGAAAAGCAAAAAAACGAGCTACTACGCCATTTATTAGAAGACTTTGGCAAAGACATCCTCAATCTAAGTGCTGAGCGCGTGGGTAGCTTGGATGTGATTGGTAATGCTTACGAGTATTTAATTAAACACTTTGCTGCCAATGCTGGCGCAAAAGCAGGTGAGTTCTATACGCCGCCTGAGGTATCGAATTTACTAGCGACTATCCTTGAGCCTGTTGAGGGCGATGAAATCTGTGATCCAGCCTGCGGTTCAGGGTCGCTGCTCATTAAGTGCGGGGCGATGGTACGCAAAAACTCAAACTCTAAAAAGTATGCGCTATACGGTCAAGAAGCCATTGGCTCGACATGGGCACTGGCCAAAATGAATATGTTCCTACACGGTGAGGATAACCACCGTATCGAGTGGGGCGATACCATCCGTAATCCGCTGCTACTTGATAAGGACGGCAAGCAATTATTACAGTTCGATGTGGTGACCGCCAACCCGCCGTTTTCATTGGATAAATGGGGTCATGAAGATGCCAGTAGCGATCCCTATGGGCGCTTCCATCGCGGTGTCCCGCCCAAGACCAAGGGCGACTATGCCTTTATCAGTCATATGGTCGAAACGCTCAAACCTAGCACTGGCAGAATGGGTGTGGTCGTACCGCATGGCGTGCTATTCCGTGCGTCAAGTGAAGGCAAAATCCGTCAGCAACTCATCGAAGAAAACTTGCTCGATACGGTGATTGGCTTACCAGCTAACTTATTCTTTGGAACGGGAATACCAGCCGCTATTTTGCTGTTTAAAAAGAATAAAACCGATGACAAAGTTCTGTTTATTGACGCTAGCAATGAGTTTAAATCAGGTAAAAACCAAAACCAGCTCACCGATAGCAATATCGCTAAAGTCATTGAGACTTATAAAACACGAGAAAGCGTCGATAAATATGCGTATCTAGCGAGCTTTGATGAAATTAAAGAAAACGACTTTAACCTAAACATTCCACGCTATGTCGATACCTTTGAAGAAGAGGTGGAGATCGATTTAGAGGCGGTTCGTGCTGAGCGTTTGGCGCTTAAAGCCGAGTTAAACCTGTTAGAGGATGAGATGGCAGGGTTTTTACAGGAGTTGGGTTATGGTGCCTAAGGGTTGGAAGGATGGTCGAGTAGAAGACTTATTAAATGGTTTAGAATCTGGTGTAAGTGTAAACGGTGAAGATCGACAATTACTAGATGGTGAGAAAGGTGTTTTAAGAGTTAGCGCAGTTACTTACGGAACATTTGACCCAAGTGCCGTTAAAGTCATTGAAAGACAAGATGAGCTTGATAGAGCAAAAATTAATCCTAAAAAATCTCAAATTATAATTAGTAGAAGCAACACAGAAAGTTTAGTAGGAGCTAGTGCTTATATAAACTTTGATTATCCTGAATTATTTTTACCCGATAAATTATGGCAGACTATTCCAAAACCTGATGCCAATATGAAATGGTTAAGCTACGTATTGTCATCTGAACCAGTTAGATATACGTTATCGAATTTAGCCACTGGTACAAGTGGCTCAATGAAAAACATTACTAAAGGTGAATTCCTTAGCCTTAAAATTGCTATTCCACCTCTCCCAGAACAAAAAAAAATCGCCAAAATCCTATCGACTTGGGATAAAGCGATTAGCACCACTGAGCGTTTGATTGACAATAGTACCCAGCAGAAAAAGGCGTTGATGCAGCAATTGCTGACGGGTAAAAAGCGTTTGCTTGATGAGTCGGGGAAAAGGTTTGAGGGTGAGTGGGAAGAGGTTAAGTTATCAGAAATAGCCCAAATCACAATGGGTTCTTCTCCAAAATCTGATGCCTATAATGATATGGGGGACGGTCTGCCTTTGCTCCAAGGTAATGCAGATATTAAAAATAGAAAATCAGCACCAAGAATCTATACGTCACAAATAACTAAAGAATGTCACGTTGATGATATTTTATTTAGTGTAAGAGCACCAGTTGGTACAGTTGCACTATCCAATCATAATGCTTGTATTGGACGTGGTATTGCTGCCATAAAAGCTAAGAAAAACCACTCTCAAGATTACTTATATCAGTGGCTTTTATCTTTTGAGCTGAAGTGGGAACGCTATTCGCAAGGTAGTACTTTTGAAGCGGTAAATAGCGATGATATTAAATCGTTAAATCTTTCTATTCCAAACTATAAAGAACAACAAAAAATCGCCACCGTATTAACCAATGCTGATAAAGAAATTGAGTTGCTTGAGCAGCAATTGGCGGATTTACAGCAAGAGAAAAAGGCGCTGACGCAGCAGTTATTGACGGGTAAAAAGCGGGTGGTAATTGATGGGGCGGTTGCTGGATCTTGAGTAGGCTGGGTTAAAAACCCAGCCTACGACACTGCCAACATTGCTAACATTGCCAATCGCATATTGATATATTGACATATTGAAAGAACCTTTATAGAGAGTGCCCAAACACTATGACTGTCTTACGTCGCCTATTTCTAAGCTCACTTCTGATCGTATCTGCGGGCTATGCAGCAGCCACTGAGTATAGTGAAGATGCCGATGACTATCAGGATCAAACCACGACTCGGGTTTATCCTTACTATCAGCTACCGCTCACTGACAAGGACTTCCGTCAGTATGACGACTCAATCGATATCGACCAACTGCCTATCACCGATCCCAAACTTCTAGAGCAGCTTGCCACACTGCAGCAAGGGGCCTCGGATAGTGGTTTTTTTCAACTACAGGCAGGAGGGGGCTATCAAGCATTTGTATCGTTTGGCTTATACGAAGATGAAGGCGACGCCTATGTCACCGAAGACAATCCTGACGGCGCCTATGTCGATCAAGAGAATGTATTGGTCTTGCTCAAAAACCAAAAATTGTTAATCGTCACGTTGGATAAGGGTTTTAGAATTGATAAGAATTTCAACGTTACTTACGACTAGCTAATAACTTACTAGCTTGTAAGGAAATGGAGTTACTTGAGCAACAGGGGGCTGATTTGTAGCAAGAGAAAAAGGCGTTGATGCAGGTTTTATTGACGGGTAAGGTTCGGGTGGTGGTTGATGGGGAAGAGTGATAGAGGTGTGATGCGTGAATCGATAAAGCTAAACGACGTGTAGATAAGCGTCAATAAAATACTCATAGACATACTTTTCTTCGAACAATGTCATAACTACTCTAGAGCCGCCTCTTTCCCAGTATAGTATTTGCCATTCATTAGGGTTTACTTGTTGCACCGTTTCGCAATCATTAGCCGTTTTTGGATCGCCCCATGACCATGTATTTATACTTGAAGTATCCATGTAAGGATATAGGATTGTTTTATCAAAGGTGCTTTCAATGAGCCTTACCCTATTTATAAACGCTTCAAAGCTATTTAACGGCATTATCATGATTTGCATTGCCAAGTTTATTTGCGTAGCGGTTTCATATTGACGATCATGATAAATATCTGAAACGCCTAATTCAGGTAAGGGCTGTTCATTATCTCGAAAATGGTCAAGAAAAATTTGTAGTAAGAAAAATCCACTCGTATAAGTAGAGATTTTACTGACCGCGTGCTCGTTTATGCGACAGATGTAAAACGGTTCCTTTATTTTTACGGACGCTATACCATCCTTGATCGGTATACCAAAAGCGCCCACTCGCTCAAAATCGATAGGGTAGTTTTTAAAGAATAAGTTATTGTGTATATTCTCACTGTTTTGTAATAAGTATTTTTTATCTTTAACGGCTTCAATGACTTTAACGGCTTCCAAAGGCATGTCTTGTTTTTTTCGCTCATTAAGCCTTGCTTTGATACTATTCCAGAAGCTTATCATTTGTCGGTTCGCCTGTTTGGTTTTGATGGCTTAAGTAGCAAAAACGCTGGGATATCAATATTTCAACCACTTCTGAGCCTTTAACATCAAGCCATAATTAGGAATAAATATTCTTGCACACTAAATATAAAATCTTAAAAGTATTACTGCTCTGGCTATTAAAATTCTTTGTACCACCTTTGGTAGGCGCTATATTTTTGGCGGTAATTAATTATATATCGACTTTTGATACCGTACTTTGGGGCTATGCGACGTTACTTGAGAACATAAGAATATCTATAATACTATTAGTAGGCACTATAGTTACCTTTTACGTTTATTATGTATTGGCTTACCTCGTATTCTTCTTATATCTGATTGTTTTGGAAAAAATAAAGAAACTTAGCTTAGTAATCGTGATGGTCAGTGGTTTTATTTACGGACTGATACCACTTCTATTTGACCATAAAAGCCTAGAGTCAATTTTGATAGTGGTCGTTATCGCCATCAGCGGCGCGATGTGTGCGGCTTGCTATTACTATTTGGATAAGAGATTTAGATCGTTATATTTAGCAAAAAATTAGAGCATCAGAATGTATAAAGCGCATAGGATGCTCTACAGCACAGCTGGAGTTTCAACCAGTACCTTTTTAATAGCGACAAATTAATTCGTCTGCTTCTTTAAGATAAGGTCTATATTCTTATCTTCTAACATAGAAGGCATATTCATTTTGCCATCTAAGATGTCGCCTGCTTGATTAATCTCATAACAAGTCTTCACGACAGTCTCTTCTCCTGCTGACTGGTCCGAATATTCAAAGGTATCGCACAGCCAAGCCGTGTCGGACGTGGCTTTGGTCAATGACCATGACGATTTGATGTTATCAAAAATATTGTTATAAGTAGCTTTTGGGATATAGTTTTGCGATGCGCCAAGCTTGGCATATTTTGGTATCGGTTTAGATTTGCTGACTATGGTATCTATCTCATAGTCTTCATTGATAAGGTATAAGTAGATCTGTAGAGGATTTGAGGAATAATAATGCTCCTTTGGGAAATAAATATTCGGTGCATCCCCTAATTTGTAGATATTTTGAATCTTAGCAGATTTAACCGCTTTGCCGTCGAGCTCAGTATCTCCGGTTTTCACTGTTTTAAGTCGCAGTTCATGAGCGTCCTCCGGATTTACGGACACGAAGGTAAAGTCCACGTCTTCCATTAATTTAATCAGCACTGATGCCACAGGGTATTGACCTTTTGCTATCGCGCTTTTATCAGCTTTGCTGATTGACGCAACGTCATCACCAACGGCTGAGTGGGCTTTGTTTTGGCTATGAGCCGTACCCTCTATGGCCGCCAAAGCAAAACTACTCGAAAACAATAGGGTAAACCCTAACCATAATTTCAACATAATTATCCTAAGCTTAGTAGAGCTATTAAAAATTCATTATACAGAGCGTAGGCTCGGCTTTTAAATCTGAAAAGCGTTAAAAATCCAGCCTATACAAATAGATATTAACGAGCATAACGGCTACGTCCTTTGGGTAACGTGCAACGGTGGCGGTTTTTTGTTACCTTTTTTATATAGTCGATACACTTCAAAGTTGTTATACCAGTAGGGTATTTAAACCTATATAACAGTTTTATTTTCAGCTGAATAGTGGTATCAGACGAAATGCGACTATCTATAGCGATTGCTAACGACTCACTGCTATACTGACTCAATATAGTTTGACCCTTTATCGATAAATCCTGCAAATGTAAAGCGTAAATCTTGGACATAAAAATGGAAATAAAAAAGTTAACGCTAAGTAATTTAGGACGTTTTGAGAACCTTGAAGTAGACTTTGCCCCGAGTGAGGATAACCAGTCGAATGTTACCGTGTTTATTGGTAATAACGGCGCAGGTAAGACGTCAATACTAGAAGCATTAGCGACTTCCTTAAGTTGGTTCGTCGCGCGTGTGCGTAGCGAAAAGGGCAACGGTCATGCTATCAATGAACTAGCTGTTATTGATGATGCGCCAGCTGCCAGTATCACTTTGAAGTTATCTGATGATATTAAAACCGATAGCGAAGTCGCGCTTTTATCGTATCAATGGACGTTAGTTAAAGCACGGAAGGGTCGCAAGAGTGACAAGCCTAGTAATCTTAGTGAATTAACTAAACTTGCAGATAACTATCGCCAATTATTAACAGATGATGCTAACACAAGCTTACCTCTGATTGCTTATTATCCTGTCGAGCGTTCAGTCCTTGATATTCCTTTAAAAATTATGGGCAAACACAGCTTTACTCAGATAGAGGGCTACGAGAGTGCTTTGAATCAAGGCGTAGACTTTCGACGCTTCTTTGAATGGTTTCGTGAGCGTGAAGATATTGAGAATGAGGAACAAAGTAGAAGAATGGAGTTTTTTCTAGATAATGACTCAAATATCCTGGATAAAATGAAAATGTTACTTGATGATTATGCCAGTAATGATAATAAAAGAAAGCAGGACGGTGTAGAGGTTATAAAAGATAGTGGCGTAGAATCTATAACAATAAACGTAAAACATGTATTTGATGAAATAGAACGTATTAAAAGTTCGGAGTTTCGTCTTCAAGACAAACAACTAAACGCGGTTCGAACCGCGATAACAGCTTTTATGCCAGATTTAAGCAATATCAGAGTACAACGCAAACCTCGTCTACATATGGCTGTTGATAAAAATGGTCGATCACTAAATGTTCTACAACTGTCGCAAGGTGAGAAGTCTTTAATGGCCTTAGTAGGCGATATCGCCAGACGTTTAGCTATGATGAATCCTGCGCTAGATAGTCCTCTACATGGCGATGGCATTATCTTGATAGATGAAGTGGATATGCACTTGCATCCTAGTTGGCAGCGCAATCTGGTGCAACGTTTTACCGATACCTTTCCTAACTGCCAAATCGTCCTAAGTACCCATTCGCCTTTAGTCATTAGCGACCAAAAGGACATTTTAGTCTACTTGTTAAATGATGGAGATATCACCGCATTGCCACCTTTATATGGTGAAGACGTTAATACTGTCTTACTAGAAGCAATGGATACCGACATTCGTGATCATGATATTACCGAAAAGCTTGGCAATCTATTAGATGCCATACAGGATGCTGATATTGTCACTGCTAAGATCCTGCTGAAAAAGTTAGAAAATGAGTTGCCGTCAGGAAATATGGAGCTTGCCAAAGCAAGATTGCTACTTCGTAAAAAGGAGTTACAACTTGCGAAAAATAACTAAGCAAGTAGGTTTCGAACCACAAAGTTTGACGAGTTGGAAAAAGAGAATAAATAATAAAGACAAGGACTATCTTGGTTTAACTAGCACTGAAAAAGATGATATTCGCTCCGCTTGTGCAATGGAACAGTTTTATTTATGTGCTTATTGTTGTAAGCCAATCTCTGGAGCAATTAAAGATTGTATGAATGAGCATGTTGTTGCTAGAGATATAGCTCCTAATAGAAGCCTTGATTTCGATAATATAGTAGCAAGCTGTATAACGCCTAATCAATGTGATAGCGCACATGGTTCGCAGCCATTACCGCTTACGCCTTTTGACATTGAATGTGAGACAGACTTAACCTTTAAGTTGAGCGGTAGAGTAGAAGGTAAAACTGCCGATGCCAAAGAAACTATCCGTGTTTTGAATTTAGGTAATAACAATAAATCTTTGGTCGAGCAAAGAAGACAGTTTGTACAAGCCTTATTGTTAGGCGATGGTATTGACCCTGACGATGTCATAGATGATAGCGATTTAATTCAAATGGTCATTGATGATTTATCAAAACCAAAAAATGGCAAACTTGAAGCGTTTGCACCAATTGCAATAAATGTTTTGAGTCAATGGGTAGCTTAATGTCTGAAAATAACTATTCAACGCTGAACTTCCAAGAAGAATTTGCCTCAAAAATCCCTGCCTTAACACTGCTTACTACGCTAGGCTATCAGTTTATTCCACCAAGTGAATGCAACACCATGCGTAGCAGTAAGTTGCTAGCGAATCAAGCGAATGCTAACAAAGCCACCAACCAAGTGGTGTTATTACCTATCATGCGTGCGTTTTTAGCCAAGCAAACCTTTACGTTTGAAGGCAAGCCACATCATTTATCAGATAGCGCCTTTGATAAGATCATGCACGAGCTCAACCCAGCGATGAACTTAGGCTTGCAACTTGCCAATGAAACCCTCTATAACGCTATGCTCTATGGCGTGACGGTGACCGAGTTTATCGATGGCAAAAGAACTTCCCAAACCATCAGCTTGATAGATTGGAATCATATCGATAATAATAGCTTCCACTTTACCGAAGAGCTGGTAGTACAGAATGCTGAAGGGACAGGTAATATCATTCCTGATATCGTCTGCTTTGTAAACGGTCTACCGCTAGCAGTGATTGAAGCCAAACGTCCTGATTCGAGTAGAGAGTGGCAGTCAACCAACGTGCAAGCCGTCTCTCAGCACATTCGTAACCAAGGTCAAAAACAAATCCCGCATCTATTTGCCTATAGCCAGTTATTGCTTGCGGTGAATGGGCATGACGGTCTGTATGGCACCTGCGGTACGCCTGAAAAGTTTTGGGCAAAATGGGTCGAAGAAGAGATCTCTGAGCCTGAGTTTAATCGTCTAAAAAATCAAGCACTCAGTCCTGAGCAGATTGAGAATCTGTTTGCTCATCGTCCTACCTCTGCTAAAAAAGAATACCTGTCGCTCATTAGTTCAGGCGAGCTGGTCGTTACCGATCAAGACCGCCTTATCATTAGCTTATTGCAGCCTGAGCGTTTGCTTGAGATGACGCGCATGTTTACCTTGTTTGATAAAAAGGCGGGCAAAATCGTTGCCCGTTATCAGCAAGTCTTTGGTATCAAAGCTCTGATTGAACGAATCAGTACCTTTGACGAGAAGGGCGGTCGTGAGGGTGGAGTGATTTGGCATACCACCGGCAGTGGTAAATCTTTCACGATGGTGTTTTTCTCTAAGGCGCTTATTTGGTTAGAGGAGCTCGCAAAGTGCCGTGTTATTGTCGTCACCGACCGTGTTGATCTTGAAACTCAGCTTAGTCAAACCTTTGCGTCAGGCGGCGTACTTAGTGATCGTGATAAAACGGAGGCGATGGCAACCTCTGGTCGCCGCTTAGCGCAGCAAATAGGTCATGGTAATGAGCGGGTTATATTCTCCATTATTAACAAGTTTGGCTCAGCCGTTAAGTATGAGGAATGCTATAACGACAGCCCAAATATCATCGTCATGGTCGATGAAGGTCACCGCAGCCAAAACGGTGAGAATAATATCCGCATGAGCCAGGCTCTGCCAAATGCTGCCTTTATTGCCTTTACTGGTACGCCACTCCTAAAAGACGATAAGACTGAAAACAAATTCGGTAGCATCATTCACTCTTACACCATGCAGCAAGCGGTCAAAGACAAAACCGTTACGCCACTGTTATATGAAGAGCGTATCCCTGAGCTCAATACCAATGACCAAGCCATTGATGCGTGGTTTGACCGTATTACCCAAAAGCTCACCGATGATCAAAAATCTGATCTTAAACGTAAGTTTTCTCAGAAAGGTCAAATCTATCAGGTTGAGGGTCGTATCGAGCTGATTGCTCATGATATCTCTGATCATTTTCAAAACTTTAAACAGCAGCATCTAAAGGGTCAATTGGCTTGTGATTCTAAAGCCTCCGCTATTCGCTATAAGATCGCTTTAGATAAGATTGGCAAAGTGACCTCTGTGGTTGCTATGTCACCACCTGATACCCGTGAGGGGCATGACACCGTCGATGGCGAATCAAAAGACATCGTCCAAAACTGGTGGCAAGATAATGTCGCCAGTCAGTATGGCGGTGATGAAAAAGCGTACACCAAAGCCATTATAGAAGCCTTTAGTACTGATGATGGCCCCGATATTATGATCGTCGTTGATAAGCTCTTGACTGGTTTTGATGAACCAAAGAACACCGTTCTTTATATCGATAAGCCACTAAAGCAGCATAACCTGATTCAAGCGATTGCGCGGGTGAACCGCTTGCACGAGAAAAAACGTTTTGGTTATCTAATTGATTATCGGGGCATCTTAAAAGAGCTGGATATTACTATTGAGAAGTACCAAGATTTAGCGGAACGTACGCAAGGCGGCTTTGATATCGAAGACCTTAAAGGTCTGTATAACGCTATGGACACTGAGTACAAGCAACTACCAAGGCTACATAATGAGCTGTGGGCGATCTTCTCATCAGTAAAAAACAAGCAAGACGGTCAAGCGCTAAGACAAGTGCTAGCGCCAAAGATGCAGGAAGTAGACGGGAGAGTAGTCGATACCAAGCTTAAAGCGCGTGACGACTTTTATGCTGCCTTGACCGAGTTTTCTAACGCCATGAAGATTGCGTTGCAATCGGCATCTTTCTTTGCAGATAAATCTTTTGATAGCAAGCGTGATCGCTACAAGGCCGATCTAAAAGCCTTTATTAATCTACGCAAGCAAGTGCGCGAAGATGCTGATGAGACCATTGATTATGATGAGTACGAAGCAGATATTCGCAGCTTACTCGACAAGCATATTGCGGGGCTTGAGGTTAAAGAGGCGAAAGGGGCTTACTTGGTCGGCAATTTAGGCAAGGATGTTAAGCCTGAAGAATTAAGTGATGATGAAGCCCGTAACCAAACCGATAAAATTACAGGTCGTGTTACTAAGATGATTGAGCAAGATTTGGCTGATGATCCGTATGCGCAAGAGTACTTCTCTAAGCTCCTAAAAAAAGCCATTGAAGAAGCTAAAGCGATGTTCGATGCACCCGTGAAGCAGTACATGATGTTTGCTGACTTTGAGCAGGCCGTCAAAGACCGCGATGTTGCTGATGTACCGAATGAATTTATCGATGACAATGGCAAATTAAATAAACATGCTCAGGCTTATTTTGGTTTGTTTAAGCATTTATTTGACGCTGATTTCTTAGCGGATAAAGAGCTAGATAATGACAAGCTGGTCGCTTACGCCTTTGAGATTGATGAAGTAGTCAAAACGAATGTGGCGGAATATTCCATCAATGCCAGTGAAATTGAAAATGCGATTAATAGACGATTATTGCCAATGCTGTTTGCTGACTTGGGTATTGATAAAGCGCAACAGCTCATTGAAGAGGTGCTAAAGATTACCCGACTTGGGCTGTCGAGAGAGACAAGTAGCCCACGAGCAGCAAGAGGGTAGTAGGCAATGACTGAGACAGGCAACTTTTATTATGGTGAAGATAAGATCCATTATGAAGTCGTGCGTAAAAACACAAAAAATAAGTCTAGAAGCGATACGCTTATTAACGAAAAGAGCAAACCTCGCAAAGTGGTCATCAAGGTACATCCTGATCAGCGTGTAGTCGCCACAGCGCCTGTTGATGCCAGTGACGAGATAATACATGACGCCATGATGAAGCGTGCTCGCTGGATATGGCAAAGCCTACAAGAATTTGCAAAGCAACAAGATCACGTATTGCCTAAACGTTATATCAGTGGTGAGACCCAGTTTTATCTGGGTCGTCGTTATGTGTTAAAAGTGATAACCGATGCAAAAACTAACGATGTGATAAACAGTACGGTGAAGCTCAGTCGCGGTAAGTTACATGTAGAATTGTCTCAAAATGATTCTGAATTAGACGCTGAAAAACGAGCGATTCTCGTGAAAAGCTTGATTGATAAATGGTATAAAGATAAATTTACGTCGGTCTCTAGAGAGAGGCTTGAGGCCTTGATACATAAGGCCTCATGGGTAAAAAATAATCCTTCATTGAAGTTAATAGTAATGAAAAAACAATGGGGAAGCTGCTCAAATAAAGGTAATTTAATCCTCAATCCGCACTTAGTCAAAGCACCAAAAGAATGCATTGATTATGTGATATTGCATGAGCTGTGTCATATCGCTGAGCACAATCATAGTGAGCATTTTTGGCGCTTATTAACTCAAGTCATGCCGCATTGGAAAGAGGTGAAAGCTAGGCTCGACGGGATGGCTGAGCTTTACTTGAATGAGTAAAATTTGGAGCTAGGTAGTTTAAGATGGTTCTTTGGAAAAGTATCAGCCTCCGATATACTCGAGGCGCTTCACTTAATTACTCTATGTAATGGTTAAGTTAAAAAGGTAGTATTTACAAGAATTCGAGGTTTTCAATGCTTAAACAACATCGACAAGCACTTGTAGTTGAAGGTGGTGGAATGCGTGGCGCATTTACCAGTGGTGTCTTAGACGCATTTTTACAACAACAATTTAATCCTTTTGATCTTTGTGTGGGGGTGTCCTCAGGCTCAACGAACGTTGCTAACTATTTAGCTGCGCAACAAGGTCGCACCCTGCAGATTTACTTAGATCATTCACTTCGACCTGAATTTATCCATTATGGTCGTTTCCTTAAAGGTGGGGACTTACTGGATCTAAAGTGGATGTGGGACGTGGTGGAACAAGAGCATCCACTAAATCAGGCACAATTATTTGCCAGTCATGCTGAGTTTTACATGGTGCTAACACACGCTATTTCAGGTGAAGCTAACTATATTAAAGCCTGTAAAGACAATATTTTGGATGGATTAAGAGCATCAAGTTCTATACCAGTGCTGACTCGTCAAGCGGTCGAGATATTTGGCGAACCTTATTTCGATGGTGGTGTAGCTGATGCTTTGCCTGTGCATTGGGCCGCTCAACAAGATCGTGTTGCTAAGCTAATGGTGATCCGTACTCGTCCTCACAATTACTATAAAGCAGGTCGCAAGGGCGATCAGCTGTTGGCTAAATATTTTTCTAAGCAACGATATGGTTTTGCCCAAAGCTTATTAACACGAACCCAACGTTATAATGATGCGGTGCAATTTTTACATTCTGCATCACCACAGAAGTTTTTAGAAGTTTGCCCACCCGACTTGAAAAATATGGCGGGTCGATTATCTAAAGATAAAGCTAAAATTCGTTATAGCTATGATGTAGGACTAGAAACTGGGTACAAAGCGATTGAAGATTGGCATAAACTTTAATGATAATTCCGTTAATAAATCAGAATGCTTAAAATTAGACATTAACTGTTAAATAATGCAGCTTAATTCTATTGGATAAGTATCTTATAGTTGAGATATTTGCGAGACCATCCCAGATTCTGTGTAACTGCTTATGCCCTGTTAACAAATAGCAGTTACACAAAGTTTGACGCTATGGCTTTGATGGCTGACCATGTGGATGTGTAGTCGTCTTTAGCTTCAATTAGCTACGGACGGCTCGATCTTTCATTTCAGAAGTATAGTTTCGTGTTTTCATTGTCGTATTCTCTCGGAGAGTTAAGTCTCCGACAATCTCGGGGCGGTTCACTCCAGCCTGTCTTGACAGTAAGTGAGCAGCATAATGATCAATTGCTTCTGCTGATTTCATTAGCTTTTGGATACTATAGATATCCTGATCTTGTATCAAATACATGTCTTTTTGGATATGGTTAGTGACAGAAAATATCTGGAAATTCTTCTCTTGCTCTAGACCATTAAATCTAGTATCGATTAAGGCACGAAGCTGAAAATGAGTGTCATAACTGTCATCATCTTCATAATCCACTAAAAAAGGTTGTTTAAACTTATCTTCTAAAAAAGCTACTTTTTCACGAGCTTTTTTACTCTTTCCTTCAATATCTGGACAAATTGATCCGATAGGCCGATTGTTACTCGATGGCAACCCACTTGGAGCCAGTGGCCCGTAAACAGTGTTCTCAGGGATATACCAACCAGCACTGTGCCATAGCCACGACTGCATAATCTCTAGGGGTAAGTTAAATTCGTTTTCCTGAGCATCATCAGCAATATAAGGCGTATACCGCAGATAAACGATAACGCCATTTATGTTGATACCAAATGCTGTAATATCAGAGAATATTTCTGGTATATCTGATCTTTTAATAGCATAGAAAAATTCTTCTGTAACCTTAGATAAGACCTTATAAGTCTCAGGTTGAGTGTTTTTAAAAGGTTCAAAAAAATACTCATGAAAGCTCATATCTCTAGGTTTAGAATTCTTAAAATTGATAGAATTAAACTCAATCCTTGTTTGATCTCTATTTTTAATATATACATCTTCAATGGTTACTTGATTTAAGTCGTAATAAATCTCATCAAACCTATCTAAAACATGGATATTCATTTTATTTGCCTTACTTAAGCTTTCACAGCTGGGCTAGTTTTTTATTGTAGAATCTAAGCTTATTGCATCAGTTAAGTGATACTACTTCATTAAATGGGTTCGGTTCCCTATACAGGCACCGAACTGACTTCTACCGCCAAGGAAATAATCATCTTAAAAAAGCCTGACTTATCTCATCTCCAGTAATTACTTCACTCGTCTCTTCATAATCTTTAGGTTTATTATAGTCGTATTCAATTTCAAATTTACCATTAGGATATAGTGTGAATTTTAAACCCCATATTCTATCCCCTGTTACCTTTACCATATAGTCTCTAATGAATATAGTAGCGTCCAGCCCTGTCCAAATAGCATCTGAATTATTCTCGAACCCTCCTACGTTTATCTTATTTCCTTCAAAAATTAAGAAGTGGTCAGCAGTTGCCATTTTAAAATAAATACTAAAATCGACATGGATAAGATCCCAAGGCCTTCCGTCTGCGAATGCTAAACTATATTCTGTAAGGTATTCATAGGCCTGATCAATTGATTTCATATTTTTTACTCACACTTATTGGTTAAACTTTAAAGGTAATTTACCCAATCAATAAGAATATATAAAGCTATATCCCAGCGGAACCATCTGAAAAGGCTCATTAATCAATTAATAGACTACTCATAGTAGACTGCTGTAGTGGAACCACTTAATGAGTACTGAGCATCTTCGGTCTTTCCTTGGCTACATCAGCGATCAGATGCCGTGAGCACCTGGTCATTTTTTGAATATCAGAATAGCTATGACCTGATTTGAGCAGACTAGCGATGATCTTGCGCTTTTCCGTATCTTTCCTACGTCCTGAATACTTACCTTCTGCCTTAGCACGAGCAATACCTTGCATCTGACGGTTACGGCGATCCTCATAATCTTTTCGAGCAATGGCTGCGAGCATATCCAGCATCATCGAGTTAATGGCCTGCAATACACTGCTCATAAATTCTGTACTGCTTTCAGATTGAAGCGCCATATATGAGGTCGGCAGCTCTTTTGATACGATAGAGAGCTTTTTCTCTGATAGCATTCTTTTTAGCGTATCCCAATCAGCTTGGTTCAAACGCGCCAAGCGATCAATCTGCTCAACTAAGATCACATCGCCCTTATGAGCGTCTTCAATCAGCTGCATCAGCTTTGGTCGCGCCAAGATAGCGCCTGATTCGTTTTCAACATAGAAGGCAGCAATTTTGTGGCCATGATCGTTGGCAAATGCTATGAGCTCGCTTTTGGCACGCTTAGCATCTTGTTCTTTGGTAGACGCTCGTAGATACGCTCTAATAAACATAAACACCTAAAATAGTCTGTTATAAGTGGTTCCATTATACCAGTCTGTTTTAAGTGGTCTGTTAACAGGTTTGAAGGGTGAAATAGGTGGTTCCCTTGGGGTATACCCTAATAAAAATAAAAAAAGCATCTTTTATCAGGAAAACAATCATGGTTTTTGCAGTTTGATTTTTATCGTCAGGCTGCGTAACTAATTCTCCCAAGTTTAACTGTACGAACTTGACGGTAGGGGTCAGGTTTTAAGCAGCACGCATCCGTACTTGTCATAGATGTATATATTTAAAATACAAAACTTTATTTATATTTTAAATATTCCCGACGGCGTATCCCATGGATCATACTTAAAGCCATCTTCAACTTTTTCAAAATCAATACCACGAATATTTTTATCTTTTGCCAAATTTCGAAAATTAGCAGTACAAATGACTGCGCCCATCTCTTCAGCTATAAAGAAATGAGGTGTTACGATGTCTTTAATATAAAACTCATCTATTA
This sequence comes from Psychrobacter immobilis, assembly GCF_904846285.1. Lineage (GTDB taxonomy): Bacteria > Pseudomonadota > Gammaproteobacteria > Pseudomonadales > Moraxellaceae > Psychrobacter > Psychrobacter immobilis_D. The sequence continues at coordinate 69,240 of NZ_CAJHAD010000017.1, forward strand.
AAGAATAAACGGGAGCACTAGAGTCTACCTTTGAATAAATTATCTCTTGAGTATTTAAATTACGAGCTATTTGATATTTAGATTTACCTTCGTCTAGAAGAAAAACCCTACCTACTAATAAAAGAATATAATATTTTTTTTCAGGATTTTTATTGGCTCTCAGAATTATTTCTAATCGTATTGAACGATATTTAATTTTTAATTCATCTAGTAGCTCAAGAAATTTTTCAGATACAAAATCTTTACTATAATCTAGGTCAATAAACGATTCATTCATTTTTAAGGTATATTCAGATTTAACTTCAGACTGAAATGGGTCAGGATTATAGTAGTCCCATTCGTGATCTCCAGTCCATTCACCATCTTTCAAATGTTTACCACCTATATATATAGGACAACCTTTTTCACCAGACTTGTATTTAACAAAATATAATTGCTCTATCATATAATCCCTATCGTCAAATTCGTACAGTTAAACTTGAGAGAATTAATTACGCAGCTTGACGATAATAGTCAAACCACACCTATCTTGGCGATTTATAGCCTAAACTCTTTTATGGCTCTTACCGTCAAACTCGTACAACTAAACTTAGAGATTTTAGTTATATAGTTGTACTGTGAGATGGTGGCATCACACTGATCTCTTTTTATACTCAAAACTAGTACCTCGATGCCTGTATAGCATACCTATCACGAATAGAATATGTATGGTAGGTACACCATGAAGTACACCGCGCCTATCTTATTGAGTTAAAACCTTGATGCCATTAGCCCACAGCCAAAGATTCAAGTCCTCACTAGGGTACCGAACTTAATAATTCGCAAGCTCATCCTCTTGCTCATCACACACTCTCAACCCAATTTGTACGGCCTCACGCAGATCAGCACCTTCCTTGACACTATGAGGCACATTTGGCGTCAAACGACTTAGCTTTAAGCCATCTACCGCTGCTTTATTAAGCGGTATACCAACGTAAGATTCATCGGTGTAACCCTTAGGATGAAAAAACACCTCACGACCAAAGGAAGGATT
>NZ_CAJHAD010000018.1 GCF_904846285.1 Psychrobacter immobilis
GCATTAATACTATCGGAGCAATCTGACAGTGTTAGTTAGCAAGTAAAAAGCCATCCTCTTAGAGGGTGGCTTTTTTTTGGATGATTTATTTCGATAAATGATTAAAATAAATTTTTGTAGAGTAGGACAGACAGTAAAGCAATACTAACTCAAATGTATTTATAAAATACGCTTTGAAAGGAGCTTACTATCTATTGTAATTTTTAAGCGAGCTTGCTATATTAACGCTGCAGCTTATAAGCACCTTTTATGTTAAATTTTTAAGATTATGATGCATACAAAGTGTTTAAATAATAAGCTTTAAGAGCAGCAACATGAGAGTGATAGAAGAATTTTATTCCTAAATGCTTGCATTCTATGCTCAATATTGTATAATGCTGTCCTTTACACCCATAGGCGATTGGCTCAATTGGTAGAGCATCGGTCTCCAAAACCGAGGGTTGTAGGTTCGAGTCCTACATCGCCTGCCATCTTTTTATCACATCTTTGTCATACCCCATCATCTCCGAAGTGAGTTCTTTATGAGCAATAGTCAAGATAACCTCGACAATAAGTTATCTGATGCCAAGGCACTTGATGGTGGAATACTGTCTAAAGATAAGCATATCTCAGCGGGCAATCAAACGACTGCTGTTGAAGTTGCTAAGACAGGTTCAATAAAAGATGTGATCTTGTGGCTACTTGCCGCAGCTGTTTTAATTAGTGCAACTTTAGTTAATCAATATCTACCTGGCTATTGGCAACCTGCTAATGACCTCTGGGTACGTATTGGTATTATTGTTGCGCTTTTTGTGTTGGCATTGGTTTGTTTGGCAATGACGCATCAGGGTACTGCTTTTAAAACCCTATTAAAAGATGCTGCTGTCGAATTACGCCGTGTGACATGGCCTGGTAAAGACGAAACTTTTCAGTACACGTGGCAAACGATTGTCATGATTGCGATTGTTGGTTTCCTTGTTTGGCTACTAGACAACTTTTTTAATTGGTTCGTTGGCATATTTATTGGCTAATCACGCGTATTGGCATGATTTTCCAAGATGTATTGATAACGACTTAAATTTAATGATCAGGAGCGTGATATGCGTTGGTATATTGTCCAAGCATTTTCAGGATATGAAAAGCAAGTACAGCGTTCATTAACTGATCGTATTAATCGTAGTGAATTCGCTGAATTTTTCGGCGATGTATTGGTACCTACTGAAGAAGTCGTCGAAATGAAAGATGGCAAAAAACGTAAGAGTGAGCGTAAATTCTTTCCGGGTTATGTATTGATCCAGATGGAAATGAACGACAATACTTGGCACATCGTAAAAGATTGCCCACGTATTATGGGTTTCGTTGGCGGTACGCCAGAAACACCAGCGCCGATTACCGAAGTAGAAGCTGATCGTATTTTAAACCGTTTAAATCAGACTGAAACCGACCCACGTCCTAAGACTCTATTTGAGCCCGGCGAAGAGTTGTTGGTTATCGATGGTCCATTTACTGACTTTAAAGGGTTGGTTGAAAAAGTGGATTACGAGAAGTCTAAACTACATTTAACCGTAAACGTATTTAATCGTCCGACTCAGGTCGAGCTTGAGTTTAGTAAAGTTGAGAAGCTAGACTAAACCCGTAACAAATTCATCAACCGGGGAGCTGTTAGTCAATAAGGTTTATACCACGTTGATTTGGCGCTATTACCCATTTAGGAGAGTATCTCATGGCTAAGAAGATTGATGGTTACATCAAACTGCAAGTGCCTGCAGGCAAAGCAAATCCTTCACCACCGATTGGTCCAGCATTGGGTCAAAAAGGCGTGAACATCATGGCGTTCTGTAAAGAATTTAACGCTGCGACCTCAAACCAAGAGCCGGGTTTACCGATTCCTACTGAGATCACTGTATACAGCGATAAGTCTTTTACCTTCATCATGAAGTCACCACCAGCTGCATACTTACTACGTAAGGCTGCTGGTATCGCTAAAGGTTCTGGTACACCAAACACCGCTAAAGTCGGTAAAGTTGACCGTGCTCAGCTAGAAGAGATCGTTAAGACTAAAGATGCAGACTTAACTGCTGCTGGTCTCGATGCTGCTGTCCGTACCATCGCTGGTACTGCACGTTCAATGGGTATTACCGTGGAGGGTGTGTAAATGAGTAAACTTACTAAGCGTCAAAAATTAATCGCTGAGCGTGTAGAAAGCGAAAAGCTATATACTATTGAAGAAGCGGTTCAAATCCTAAACGATTTACCAGCTCTTAAATTCAAAGAGTCTATCGATATCGCAGTAAACTTGGGCGTTGACCCACGTAAATCTGACCAAGTCGTTCGTGGCGCTACCAATCTACCTGCTGGTACTGGTAAAACCAAACGCGTTGCGGTATTTGCTCAAGGCGCTGCTGCTGAAGCCGCCAAAGAAGCTGGTGCTGACATCGTTGGTATGGATGATTTAGCAGATCAAATCAAAGCCGGTAACATGGACTTTGATGTCGTTATTGCTGCTCCTGATGCCATGCGTGTGGTTGGTCAATTAGGTACTATCCTAGGTCCACGTGGCTTAATGCCTAACCCAAAAGTCGGTACGGTAACTCCTAACGTTGCTGAAGCGGTTCTTAACGCTAAAGCTGGTCAAGCACAGTATCGTGTTGATAAAGCGGGTATTATCCACACGACTATCGGTCAAGTTGGCTTTACTGCTGAGCAAGTAATACAGAATGCTGAAGCACTGATTTCAGATTTGAGACGTGCTAAGCCTGCTACTTCTAAAGGTACTTTCCTGAAGAAAATCACCTTGTCTAGCACGATGGGTCCTGGTCTAAGTATTGATCCAGTTCCATATCGCACAGCGAAATAATTAAATAGATGCCTTTATTTGACGATTTCAAATAGAGGTATAAAAATATTTTAAAGAATTAGGTCAGCGTAGCAAACGCTATGCTGTCTAAGACCGTAGGTAGAAAGCGGTTTTGCGCTATCATTGATAATCTTCGGATTATTTTGTAATAACAACGAGCTGCTTTTGTTAATCGACGACAGATGAAAATCTTAGTTGTCCTACGCAGACGGTGGCCCACCCAGTTTAAGACTAGAGCGAGTAGGGCAACCTATTACTCAACGTCATTCTGATAACGGTGCCGTAATCAGTCGTTATGAGTAAACTCTTTATAGAGTTTATAAATAACGTGTCGTATCAAGTCAGTCTTATTAAGTTGTTCAAATTGTTTAAAACCTCGGTTTTAAAATATTGAATAATTAGCAGATTGATTAGATTAAAGGAGTCAACTTATGGCATTAACGCTAGAGCAAAAACAACAAGTTGTGGCTGAAGTGTCTGAAGTTGCTGCTAATGCTTACTCAGCAGTAGCTGCCGAATATCATGGTATTGGTGTTGCAAAGCTTACTAAGCTACGCGAACAAGCCCGTGAAAAAGGCGTCGTTTTGAAAGTGGTAAAAAATACCCTAGCAAAACGCGCGTTTGAAGGCACTAAGTTTGAGAGCATGTCAGACCGTATGACTGGTCCATTACTTTTGGCTTTCTCTATGGAAGATTTGGGATCTGCTGCTCGAGTCGTTTTCGACTTTAGCAAAGATAACAAAGCTTTAGAGACCAAATTGGTATCAGTCGGTGGTGTTGTTTATGGTCCAGAAGAGCTAGAGCGTGTATCGAAGCTACCAACTCGCGACGAAGCACTATCTATCTTGATGGCTACTATGAATGCACCAGTTACCAAGCTTGTTCAAACTATGAACGCTGTTCCTAGCAAGCTTGTTCGCACGGTAGCAGCAATCAAAGACGCAAAAGAAGCGGCATAATTGCTTGTTTTAACGTAACTTTGACATCGCAGATTGCACTTTATTGCTAACCCTATTTGAAAATTTAGCAAGCAATCCAAGCGATATTAAAATCAATTAATTTTTATCAGATAACGGAGAGTTCTCATGGCACTATCTAAAGATGACGTGTTAAACGCAATCGCTGAAATGTCAGTAATGGATATCGTTGAATTAATCAGCGCTATGGAAGAAAAATTCGGCGTAACTGCTGCTGTTGCCGCTGCTGCACCTGCTGCTGCCGGTCCTGCTGCTGCTGCTGAAGAGCAATCAGAGTTTGACGTAGTTCTTGCCAGCTTTGGCGAGAAGAAAGTTGGCGTAATTAAAGCCGTACGTGAAGCTACTGGGCTTGGCTTGAAAGAAGCGAAAGATTTGGTTGAAAGCGCTCCAGCTCCAATCAAAGAAGGCGTAAACAAAGCTGAAGCTGACGAGTTGAAAAAGAAACTTGAAGAAGCTGGTGCAACTGTTGAACTAAAATAAGCCTCGCTTATCTTAGTGTTGTACAAAAAAAGCTGGTAATGCCTTGCATTGCTAGCTTTTTTTTATTATAATTCGTAGCTTGACCTTTTGTGTCTGCCAACAGTCGCATGCAACATCACGGTGGATACCCATCAAAAGGACAGACGATAGCTATGCAAGTAAACACAGCGCAAGCACACTTAGTAATTTTTGAAGTCAGTTAATATAAGCTAAACGTCGATCGATGTTTGGCGTTTTTTTGTGTCCGCATGCTTTCCTATTAACACTATAGTTTGTATTGATTTTAACAGTCATTGCTCTAAAATTTATAGTTACTCCAATTAGCATTAATTCTGAAACGTTATAAATCTTAGGTTATTTATTTAGCATGGTTTTACTGTCAGTAGGTAGGCTCGTAGACGGTAGATATCAGCGACGATATTACTTATGATGGTAGATAGTGAGTAGTTTGCTGTTTAGTGCTAGATAGTGTAAGAATTGAATTTTATAGGCAACACCCTTGTTTAAGATATCAACAACGCTTTAAAGGTATTACCCACACTTTAAGTGAATTTATCAACAGAATCAATAGTATTTAAATACCAGTGCTTGGTTGTAAGTATTATAGGGTGTACGACATTGAAATTTGCAATGTCAGCACCCATATAGGCATGTTTAGATGCCGATTTTACGCTTAAATAAGCTGGGTTAATCATGCACTATACGCGTGAATTAATCATCAGTCATTAAATGAGCAGGAATAACCGTTTTATATTATCGTTTACGTCGCCAAGTTTGCATAATATTAATATCAACTAATATTGATGCACGCTGGCCACGCTTTCAATTTGTTTCCACGTTTACTGTAAGGACTCTCGATGGCATATTCTTATACTGAAAAAAAGCGTATTCGCAAAAGTTTTGCTGAATTGCCTACTGTGATGGACATTCCCTATTTGTTGTCTATCCAAGTAGATTCTTATGAGCAATTTTTGCAAGAGCATAAAAAGCCAAAAGCTCGTGAGAATACTGGTTTGCAAGCTGCGTATTCCTCTATTTTCCCAATTGAGAGTCACTCTGGTAATGCTGAGTTACAATTCGTTGAATATTATTTAGGTACGCCTGAATTTGATGAGCGTGAGTGTATCTTACGTGGCTCGACCTTTGCTGCGCCGATGCGTGTCAAAATTCGCCTTATCATCAAAGACAAAGACAGCAAAGATAAAGACAGCAAAGCGGCAATCAAAGATATCCGTGAGCAGAGCGTCTATATGGGCGAGATGCCATTGATGACTGCCAACGGCACCTTTATTATCAATGGTACTGAGCGAGTGATCGTATCGCAGCTGCATCGTTCACCGGGTGTATTCTTTGACCATGATAAAGGTAAGTCGCATTCAAGTGGTAAGGTGCTATATAACGCCCGTATCATTCCTTACCGTGGTTCGTGGTTAGATTTTGAGTTTGATGCCAAAGATTTGGTTTTTGCTCGTATTGACCGTCGTCGTAAGCTTCTTGCATCTATCATTCTACGCGCGTTAGGTTTAAGCACATCTGAGATTTTAGATTTATTCTTTGATAAAGTGACTGTTTATAAAGGCGAAGAGCAGTTCGAAATTGATCTGGTTGCTGACCGCTTACGTGGCGAGATGGCACAGTTTGATATCGTAACGCCTGAAGGCGAAGTGGTTGTCGAGCAAGGTAAACGTATTAATGCCCGCCGTATCCGTCAGCTTGAAGAAGCGGGTATGACCAAAATCTCTATCCCTGATGAATACTTATACGAGCGTATTTTAGCGGAAGATATCGTCGTTAATGACGAAGTTATCGCTAAAGCCAACACGCTGATTGACCATGAGTTGTTGGTCAAATTAAGTGCATTTGAAGCCAGTGAGTCTATCAAAGAATTCAGCATTCTGTTCACCAACGATATCGACCAAGGTAGTTATATTGCCGATACACTACGCGCAGATAGCACCTCAAGCCGCGAAGAAGCCTTGATTGAAATTTATAAAGTCATGCGCCCAGGTGAGCCACCAACGGTTGAAACCGCTGAGAAGCTGTTTGACAGCATGTTCTTTAACGCCGATCGTTATGACTTGTCTAACGTTGGTCGTATGAAATTTAACCGCCGTTTAGGTCTTGAGTTTGTAGATACCGATGATGCTGATATTCAGCGCGAACGTAGCGTATTGACCAATGCCGATATCGTCAACGTCCTAAAAGAGCTGATCGAGATTCGTAACGGTCGCGGTGAAGTCGATGATATTGACCATTTAGGTAACCGCCGTATTCGTTCGGTTGGCGAGATGGCTGAAAACCAATTCCGTGTTGGTCTAGTACGCGTTGAGCGTGCCGTTAAAGAGCGTTTGTCTTCAGCGGAATCTGATAACTTATCGCCACAAGATTTGATTAACTCAAAACCTGTTGCCGCTGCGGTTAAAGAATTCTTTGGTTCAAGCCAGTTATCGCAGTTTATGGATCAGAATAATCCATTGTCTGAAGTGACGCATAAACGCCGTGTATCAGCATTAGGACCCGGTGGTCTGACCCGTGAACGTGCAGGCTTTGAAGTACGTGACGTCCATGATACCCATTATGGCCGTGTATGTCCGATTGAAACGCCTGAAGGTCCAAACATTGGTTTGATTAACTCACTAGCAACCTTTGCTAAAACCAACAGCTTTGGCTTCTTAGAAACGCCATATCGCCGTGTGGTTGACGGTAAAGTAACCGACGTTATTGAATATCTGTCAGCGATCGAAGAAGTCGGTACGGTTATTGCACAGGCTGATTCGCCAGTGACCGCAGAAGGCGCGTTATCTGATGAAATGGTCAGTGTGCGTAGCTATGGTGAATTTGTCCGTATGCCGCCAGAAAAAGTGACGCATATGGATGTGTCACCAAGTCAGGTAGTATCGGTAGCAGCAGGTTTGATTCCGTTCCTTGAGCATGATGATGCTAACCGTGCCTTAATGGGCTCGAACATGCAACGTCAGGCGGTTCCTACGCTACGTGCTGATAAGCCGTTAGTAGGTACCGGTATGGAGCGTCACGTTGCGCGTGACTCTGGTGTTTGTGTCATCGCTAAGCGTGGCGGTGTGATCGAAGACGTTGATGCCTCACGTGTTGTCGTTCGTGTAAATGAAGATGAAATGGTCGCTGGTGAAGCGGGTATTGATATCTATAACTTAGTTAAATATACGCGTTCTAACCAAAACACTTGTATCAACCAACGTATTATCGTAAACCAAGGCGATGCTATTGCTGTAGGTGATATCTTGGCTGATGGTCCATCAACGGATCTTGGCGAGTTGGCACTAGGTCAAAACATTCGCATCGCATTTATGCCGTGGAATGGTTACAACTTCGAAGATTCTATCTTGCTATCTGAAAAAGTGGTAAAAGAAGATCGTTTCACGACCATTCATATTCAAGAATTGACTTGTGTGGCACGTGATACTAAGCTTGGAACCGAAGAGATTACTGCGGATATTCCAAACGTTGGTGAAGCCGCTCTATCAAGCCTTGACGAAGCAGGTATCGTTTATATCGGTGCTGAAGTGGATGCTGGCGATATCTTAGTTGGTAAAGTCACGCCAAAAGGTGAGACCCAACTAACGCCAGAAGAAAAACTCCTACGGGCTATCTTTGGTGAAAAAGCAGCTGATGTTAAAGACACGTCACTACGTGTTCCAACATCAAGTAAAGGCACGGTTATTGACGTGCAAGTCTTTACCCGTGACGGCGTTGAAAAAGATGCGCGTGCAAAAGCGATTGAAAAATCACAACTCGATAGCTATCGCAAAGATTTAAAAGAAGAACTACGCATCTTTGAAGAAGCTGCTCGTGGTCGTATTGGTAATCTGTTAGATGGTCAAAAAGTCAGTGGCGGTTCTGGTCTAAAAGCTGGTACGGTTATGGCATTGGCTGATATGAAAGACATGAGCCTTGAGACCTTGCTTGATATTCAACCGGTTGAAGAAGAAATATCTGAGCGTCTCACGCAAATCGCCGAGTACTTAGTCGATAAACAAAAAGACATCGATGTGAAATTTGCTGAGAAAAAACGCAAATTGACCGCTGGTGATGACTTGCAGCATGGCGTACAAAAAATCGTGAAGGTCTATCTAGCGGTTAAGCGTCGTATTCAGCCTGGTGATAAAATGGCGGGTCGTCATGGTAACAAAGGTGTGGTATCGCGCATTATGCCGGTTGAAGACATGCCTTATGACGAACATGGTAATACCGTTGATATCGTCTTGAACCCGCTGGGTGTACCATCGCGTATGAACATCGGTCAGGTTCTCGAGACGCATTTAGGTATGGCAGCGAAGGGCTTGGGCGAAAAAATCGATGGTATGCTCAAAGCACAAGCAGCGATTAAAGATTTGCGTGATTTCTTAGACCAAATCTATAACAAAGTGGGCGGCGAGCAAGTAGATCTTGATAGCTTAAGTGATGATGACATCATGGCGCTATCTGATAACTTACGCGGCGGTGTACCGATGGGCACGGCAGTATTTGATGGTGCACATGAGCATCAAGTCAAAGACTTGCTAGAGCTTGCTGGTATGGCGCGTGATGGTCAGCAGACCTTGTATGACGGTCGTACTGGTCAGAAGTTTGACCGTAAAGTAACTGTTGGTTATATGTATATGCTAAAACTTAACCACTTGGTTGATGACAAAATGCATGCGCGTTCTACCGGTTCTTACTCACTAGTCACGCAGCAGCCGCTTGGTGGTAAAGCTCAGTTTGGTGGTCAGCGCTTTGGTGAGATGGAAGTCTGGGCACTAGAAGCATATGGCGCGACTTATACCTTGCAAGAAATGTTAACGGTGAAGTCGGATGACGTTGAAGGCCGTACCCGTATGTACAAAAACATCGTCGATGGTGAGCAATATATGGATCCAGGTATGCCTGAATCGTTTAACGTGTTGACCAAAGAAATCAAATCACTGGGTATCAATATTGAGTTAAAGCAAACCCATTAAGCACGGCTGACTGAAGCTACCTTTAACATAGCTTTAGTTAATTATTATCCTTAGTGGTCAATCTAGAAGCAGTACGCGCATCGCTGCTGCTTTTAGTGATTTGTCTCAACCCTATTCATTGCCTTCATTCATCTTATTCGCGTTAATAGCACGCCATCAGATGATTATAAAGATAACGGAGAAGCAACTTGAAAGATTTACTCGATATCATGCAAAGCCCTACCGGCAACGGTAACCAAGAGTTTGATAGTATTCAAATTACCTTAGCCTCACCTGATGTGATTAAATCATGGTCACATGGTGAAGTTAAAAAACCAGAAACGATTAACTATCGTACGTTTAAGCCTGAGCGTGATGGTCTATTCTGTGCCAAAATCTTTGGTCCAGTAAAAGACTTTGAGTGTTTATGTGGTAAATACAAACGCCGTAAGTTCCAAGGTGTTATTTGTGAAAAATGTGGCGTTGAAGTCACGACTGCTAAAGTTCGTCGCGATCGCATGGGTCATATTGACCTAGCTAGCCCTGTTGCGCACATTTGGTTCCTAAAATCATTACCAAGCCGCATTGGTTTGTTACTTGATATGACGCTTCGTGATATCGAACGCGTCCTATATTTTGAAAGCTATATCGTGACTGAGCCTGGTTTAACTTCTTTAGAGAAGTACCAGTTGCTTGATGATGAAGATTATTATAAAGCGCTTGAAGAGTTTGGTGATGAATTCGTTGCCAAGATGGGTGCAGAAGCCATCCAAGACTTATTAAAAGACATCGATTTAGATATCGAAATTGATGAGTTGCGTGAAGCGATTCCGCAAACTGGTTCTGAAACCAAGCTTAAAAAGATGTCTAAGCGTCTTAAATTATTAGAAGCGTTCCGTGATTCTAATAATAAGCCTGAATGGATGGTCATGACCATCTTGCCAGTACTACCACCAGATTTGCGTCCGCTAGTACCACTAGAAGGCGGTCGCTTTGCGACATCAGATCTAAATGATTTATATCGCCGCGTGATTAACCGTAACAACCGCCTAAAGCGTCTGTTAGAGCTAAGTGCCCCTGATATCATCGTACGTAACGAAAAACGTATGTTGCAAGAATCAGTCGATGCTTTGCTTGATAACGGTCGTCGCGGTCGTGCGATTACAGGTAGTAACAAGCGTCCATTGAAATCCTTGGCAGATATGATCAAAGGTAAGCAAGGTCGTTTCCGTCAAAACTTACTTGGTAAACGTGTTGATTACTCTGGTCGTTCGGTAATCGTTGTTGGTCCAACCCTACGTCTACATCAGTGTGGTCTACCGAAGAAAATGGCACTTGAGCTATTCAAGCCATTTACTTATAACAAATTATTATCACACGGTTTAGCAACGACGATTAAAGCTGCTAAAAAGATGGTAGAACGTGAAGAGCCACAAGTGTGGGATATGCTGGCCATGGTTATCCGTGAGCATCCAGTACTGTTGAACCGTGCGCCAACGCTTCATAGATTGGGCTTGCAAGCATTTGAGCCAGTATTAATCGAAGGTAAAGCAATCCAATTGCATCCTTTGGTTTGTACCGCGTTTAACGCTGACTTTGATGGTGACCAAATGGCCGTTCACGTGCCATTGACCCTAGAAGCACAGCTTGAATCACGTGTATTGATGATGTCGACTAACAACATCTTGTCGCCTGCCAACGGTGAGCCAATTATCGTCCCATCACAAGATGTGGTATTGGGTTTGTACTATATCAGCCGATCGTCAATCAATTCTAAAGGCGAGGGCATGATTTTTGCCACCGTTAATGAAGCATTGCGCGCGATTGGTTCAAACGATTTGCATGTAAACGCTAAGATTAAAGTACGTGTGACTGAAACGCATATCGACGAAGAAGGTAATGAGACTAAAGAAGTCAAGTTACAAGATACCGTCGCTGGTCGCCTACTTATCTGGAACATCATGCCTAAAGGTATGTCGTTCGATGAGTGTAACGAAGAGATGACGAAGAAAAACATCTCTAAATTGATTAACTCTTGCTACCGTAAAGTTGGCGTGAAAGAAAGTGTTATGTTTGCTGACCAATTGATGTATCTTGGTTTTGCCCAAGCAACACTATCTGGCGTGTCTATCGGTATCGATGACATGGTCATTCCACCATTGAAAAAGCAAATCATTGAAACCGCAGAAGGCGAAGTTCGCGAGATCGAAGATCAATTCGAGCAAGGTTTTGTGACTGCCGGTGAGCGTTATAATAAAGTGGTTGATATCTGGTCACGTACCAATGACAAAGTCGCCAAAGCGATGATGGACAACTTAGCCACTGACAAAATCATGAATGCTAAAGGTGAGGAAGAAGAGCAGAAGTCATTCAACTCTATCTTTATCATGTCAGATTCTGGTGCTCGTGGTAGTGCGGCCCAGATTCGTCAGTTGGCAGGTATGCGTGGTTTGATGGCAAAACCGGATGGCTCAATTATCGAAACGCCGATTAAAGCCAACTTCCGTGAAGGTTTGACCGTACTTCAGTACTTTATCTCAACGCATGGTGCCCGTAAGGGTCTTGCGGATACGGCACTGAAAACCGCTAACTCGGGTTACTTGACTCGTCGTTTAGTTGACGTGGCACAGGATTTGGTTATTACTAGTGAAGACTGTGGTACTGAGCAAGGTTTGCTCATGAAGCCACATATTCAAGGTGGTGAGATCATTGAGAAGCTCGGTGAGCTAGTACTTGGTCGTGTAACCGCTCGTGATGTAACCTATAACGATGATGCTGATAAAGTATTGATTCCAGCAGGTACCTTGATCGATGAGCATTGGGTAAATGTGCTTGATAGTAATGCGATTGATGATATCTGGGTACGTTCAGTGATTACCTGTGATATCGAGCATGGCGTTTGTTCACAGTGTTATGGTCGTGACCTTGCACGTGGTCATCAAGTTAATATCGGCGAGTCAGTCGGTGTTATGGCAGCGCAGTCTATCGGTGAGCCTGGTACTCAGTTAACGATGCGTACTTTCCACGTTGGTGGAGCGGCGAGCTCTGCGTCTGTGGACAATAGCATCTCAGCACGTAATGCTGGTCAAGTGCACTTTGAAAACATGAAAACGGTGCAACATACCGATGGTCATTTGGTTATCGTGTCGCGTTCAGCTGAACTGGCATTGACTGATGAGCTTGGTCGTGAGCGTGAGCGCTATAAAGTTCCTTATGGTTCAAGCGTGCTTGTGAAAAACGAAGAGCAAGTTGAAGGCGGTCAAACCATTGCTAAATGGGATCCGCACACGCATCCAATTATTACCGAGTTCGCTGGTACCGCACGCTTCAGTGATATTACTGATGGTTTAACGGCAACGGTAAAAGTTGATGATGCGACCGGTATGAGCTCGTTTGAGATTCTAGCGACTCGTGACCGTTCAAGTTCAGCCAAAGACTTACGTCCGGCGATTATCTTGAACACTGACGAAGGTAAAGAAGTGGTTTACTTCTTGCCAGCTGAAACCATCATTCGCGTTAGTGACGGTGAAAAAGTAGCAGCCGGTTCGATCTTAGGCCGTGTACCACAAGCGTCTTCAGGTACCAAAGATATTACCGGTGGTCTACCACGTGTTGCTGATTTGTTTGAAGCACGTCGTCCAAAAGATCACGCTATCATGGCAGAGATGTCAGGTGTCGTGAGCTTTGGTAAAGAGACCAAAGGCAAAAACCGCTTCATCATTACCAATGAAGATGGCGAGATTCATGAAGAGCTGATCCCAAAATGGCGTCAAATCAACGTCTTCGAAAACGAGACCGTTGCTCGTGGTGAGGTTATCGCTGATGGTCCACAAAACCCGCACGATATCCTACGTCTGAAAGGACAAACTGCGCTTGCTGACTATATCGTTAACGAAGTACAGGACGTTTATCGTCTGCAAGGCGTGAAAATCAACGATAAGCACATCGAAGTTATCATTCGTCAGATGCTGCGCAAAGTTGAAGTAACAGATGGCGGCGATTCAAGTCACTTTAAAGGCGATCAGGTTGAATATGCTGATATCAAAGCGTTGAATGCTAAACTGGAAGCGGAAGATAAATTCCCAGTTAAGTATGAGCGTCAACTACTGGGTATTACCAAAGCAAGTCTGGCAACAGAAAGCTTTATCTCAGCAGCGTCATTCCAGGAAACAACGCGTGTCCTAACCGCAGCTGCCGTGACTGGTAAAGTGGATGAGCTACGTGGTCTGAAAGAAAACGTCGTTGTTGGTCGCTTGATTCCTGCCGGTACTGGTCTGGCTTATCATAAAGCCCGTAAAGAAAAAGCGGAGCAAAAACTGCAAGATAAAGATTTGAATGCAGCGTTTGATATGACAGCAAGTACTGATAGCACAGATTTTGCAAGCTTCGATGAAGCGTTTGCCCAAGAGCTTAATCAAGGCAATCATTAATCTGAGTCAAGCTTAGTTTTTTCCTTAATAAAAAAGCCAGCCTAAGTTGCTGGCTTTTTTGTGCCTTTAAGAAAATGAAGCATAACGGGTTATTTTCTTAGGAAGTTACTTAAGAAAATAGTACACTGCAATAAAGTAGCTTTATAAAACAGTCATAGCTGTTTGAATAACAGCTCATCATCATTAACAATTAACAAGGAAAGACGCATGGCAGGTAAGACTCGCGTTGCCAAATACCAAGCTGATCGTACCAATCAAAAGCTATATTTTTGTCGTTTGGCTTGTCAGGCGGCAAGTAATACCAGCGATAAACAGTTATATCAAGCCCATTGTGAAACAGCTATTTTTCATTTATATGGGACATATCTTGCTTTTGTGCAAGAGCTTGGGCACTTTTATGGCTTGAATATGACGGCGCCGACATTGACATATATAGAAGAAGCACTTAGCACACGTACCCAAGTATCGCCCGAAGTGCAGCGCTTACAACAGCTACAGCAACAAGGTTTTTTAGCCAATATAGAGCATGCTTATCAGCGTTGTCTCTATGCGGTATTGCCTGATACTGTAATAAGTGACAAGGCAGATGGTGAGACTAAAGAAGCGCCTGACCTGATTGTGAATGTGGTAACGTTATCAAATCAGTGGTTGCCAGATGAGGCAACCATCCGTGAATGGCGTCAGCAGTTTAGGGAGCTGATTGAACAGCTGCGTGCGGGTATGGTAGAGTTTTAATATCATTAGCAGATTAGCAGATTAGCAGATTAGCAGCCGTTATAATTAATAGGCTTTCACTACATAAATGAGCTTTAAGAGCGCATAGAAATATCCTACGCAGTAGACTGAGTAGGACATTTTTTATTGAAGTATTAGGCAAAACCCCAGTTAATTTATTCTGGCATTGGCGGCATACGCTCAACTGGTGTTGCTGCTAAGGGCTTATTTTGAGAATTGCTATCGTTATTACGGTTTGGCTTGGGTTTTTCAGCGGCTGGACGATTTTGAATTTGTTCTTCAGCCGGTTTAGGCGTCGGTGGCTTACGTTGCTGGGTTGTGGTCTTTACCGGTTTTTCTGATTTGCCGTCATCGGCAGTGTCGTCTTCAAGCTCAGCAGCCCCTTCATCCATCATCTCTATAATAGTCTGTTTTTGTTTTTTTGATTTAGCACGGTTATTAATAGAAACCCATTGGCTAGGGGTATCCTTAAGCTGTGCTTTCATAAAGTCCATCCATACCGGCAGCGCTGCTACGCCACCATACTCACGGCGACCCAGCGTTGATGGCTGATCAAACCCCATCCAGACGACCGTGGCATTGGTAGGATGAAAACCTGCAAACCAGGCATCTTTCGCCTCATTCGTCGTCCCCGTTTTACCACCAATATCATCACGCCCTAGGGCTCTGGCTTTAAAAGCCGTACCGCGCTGGATGACATCGCGTAAAATATCTGCCATCTCGAAAGCCACTCTGGGCTTTAAAATACGCGGCGCTTGCTCAGCACGGACGTACTGTATGACTGGGGCTTTTAGGCGATCTGAATCTGGGCTTGCATCATAAATATTCAAATTAAGCGCTTTATCATCTTTTGCTTCAGTATCACTGTTCTTTGCATCGATATCAGCATCAAGCTCTTTGTCTACTGCTTTATCTTTAGGGCTAACCTTTTTATCTTTAGCAGCAGCTTTATTTTCTGCTTCTATTTTTGCCTCATAATCTTTAATCAGCTTTTTGTTAACATCTTCAAGCTGCTCATTGAAGCATAAGGCACAAGCCTGCTGCGGATTGGCCTGAAATAACAGTTTATTATTATAGTTATAAATTTGATCGATGAAGTAAGGCTGGATACGGTGCCCACCGTTAGCAAAGGTTGAATAAGCTGTTGCCATTTGTAATGGCGTTGCTTGCCCAGCGCCTAATGCCAATGATAAAGTTGTAGGTAGCTTTTCTTTATCAAGACCAAACTCATCTAATAAATTGCGTGCATCGGAGATACCAATGGATTGCAACAAACGAATAGACACTAGGTTACGAGATAAATAAAGCCCGCGGCGCAAGGTGATATCACCCAAAAAACGCCCATCAGAATTCTTTGGTTTCCAGTCACCTACTTGAATAGGGCGGTCTGAGACAATACTGTCTGGACGATAGCCTTTTTCTAATGCAGCGGTATAAACAAGCGGTTTAATCGTCGAGCCGGGTTGACGCCAGCCTTGCAGCGCGCGATTAAACTTACTGTGATTAAAGTCAAAACCACCCACTAAGGCTCGAACCGCGCCCGTTTCAGGATTTAGAGAAACCAAGCTGCCTTGCACTTTAGGGATTTGACCCAACTGCCAACCACCGTTAGTAGTAGGCATCAGGCGTACGATATCATTTTTGCTCACAATCTGACTGGCGTTACTTGGAAAATATCCGATTCGATCGGCAGAAATGTATTTGCGCGCCCAGCTCATATCAGACCAGTTAACCGTTACATTCTCACCAGAGGGCATGGTCGCTTCAAAGCTGCGAGAATTTACCTTGGTCACTTTGGCCGGAGACATATTGCTATAGCGACTAAAGTTCTCAAGCGGTTCGCCATTGGCTTCTGCCCCGCGCCAGCCATGACGGTGTTCATAAGCAACCAAACCTGCTAGTACCGCTGATTCTGCCGCTTTTTGCGCTTCACTATCAACAGTCAAACGCACCCGCCACCCGCCATGCATCACCTGCTCACCATAACGGTCAACCAAGGCTGAACGTGTCATTTCTGCTAGATAAGGCATATTCATATCAAGTTTTTCTTGATAAAGATTAATGCCAATAGGGGCGTTAATGGCTTCGTCGTGTTGAGCTTTATCGATATAACCAAGCTCATGCATGCGTCCAATAATCCAGTTACGGCGGGTGAGGGCGCGGCTAGGATTAGCAACAGGATTGTATTTAGAAGGGGCTTTTGGCAGGCCTGCTAGCATGGCCATTTCAGCAACGGTCAGGTTCTCTAGAGATTTACTGTAGTATTTTTTGGCCGCAGCTCGGATACCATAAGCGCCTTCACCTAAATAGATTTTATTGACATATAAGGTAAGAATCTCATTTTTGCTCAACTCGTCTTCAATTTTACGCGCTAAAAACAGCTCTGTGAGCTTACGATTTAAAGTACGCTCTGAGCTTAAAAAATAGTTTTTGGCAACCTGCATAGTAATGGTAGAGCCACCGGTTTGACTATCGTCGTCGGTCACAACTTCGGTGACAGCGCGACCAAGACCTTTAATACTAATACCGCTATGTTGAAAAAACGACGAGTCTTCTGCTGCTAAAAAAGCATTGGTTAAACCTTTAGGGATTTCTTCAAAAGTAACCGGTAACGACAGACGATTGCCATACTGACCAATGAGCTTGTCATCACTACTATAAATCTGTAATGGCATCTCTAAACTTGCGGTTTTAATTTCTTGAATGCTTGGTAAGGTTGGCGATAAATACATCGCCATGCCATAAAACCCAATCGGTACAGCAAGGGCTAAAATGAGCGCCAATGCTAAGCAGGCGATGAAAAGCCCCACCAAAAAGTGAATGAGACGAGCGGTAGCATTTTTTTTGGTCATAATCAGACTTATCAATTAAAATTTGCAACAGGTAGGAGATTATACCTTGAACAAAATAGGCAAGTAATAATAAATGTGTAAGTTAGCCTTAATAAGTAATTTAAATGCTTGAATCTATCTGTTAAGTAAAGTATTGTACTAAATTATTACAAATAACTATCAGATTGTACACTTAACATAAGGTATAGAGTTTGTGAGGCTATTTACTTCTAAAAGTCGGCATTTGATTGGCGTGGATATTTGCACCACTTCAGTAAAGCTGGTTGACATCCAGCGTCAACAAGGCATATTTCATTTAAAATCTTACGGTATTGAAAGATTACCGGAAGGCGTAGTCGTTGACAAACTTATTGTAGACACTGAAGCTGTCGGTAATACCATAGCAAGCTTAGCACGTCGTTGCCAAGTTGCGGGTAGTAGTGCTGCTACTTCAGTTTCAGGCTCTGCCGTGATTACCAAAATCATAGATATGGATATGGTGCTTAATGATGTTGAGCGCGAAGCTCAGATTCGTTTGGATGCCGATCAATACGTCCCTTATCCATTAGAAGACGTTAATTTAGATTTTGAGGTATTGGGTCCTTCGCTTGTTAATGACAACATGGTGCAAGTTTTATTAGCAGCTTCTAGGTCGGAAAATGTTGACCAAAGAGTGGATGCTCTAACCTTTGGTGGTTTGCAAACCAAAGTGATGGATATCGAGTCGCATGCTATTGAGCGTGCCTTTGGTTTGATGGCAGATAGCCTGCCAAATGTACCAGATTTAGTGGCAATCGTTGATATCGGTCATAACCAAACTACTTTATATGTTGCTAAAAATGGTGAGTTTATATATAGTCGCGAACAATTATTTGGCGGCGTACAGCTTACTGAAGCGATACAAAATCGTTACGGATTATCCGCTGAAGAAGCAACCATCAGCAAACGCGAACGTACTTTACCAGACGATTACTATCCTGATGTGTTGACCCCCTTTATAGAAAACACCATCCAACAGATTACACGCTCACTGCAGTTCTACTTCTCATCGAGCCAATACAATAGTATTGACCATGTGGTACTTGCTGGTGGCAGTAGTTCTATTGCAGGACTTGCCGGTATGGCACAACAAAGATTGGGCGTTCCTGTAAGTATTGCTAATCCCTTTATCAACATGACCATTGCTCCGCATATCGATAATGAGCAATTGGCAGTTGATGCACCAAGCTTAATGGCCGCTTGCGGTCTTGCGTTAAGGAGCTTTGACTAATGGCTCGTATTAACTTATTGCCCTGGCGGCAAGAAGAGCGCGAACGTCGCAATAAAGAATTTATCACTTTAGTGGTGGCCGTTACTTTGCTTGCTCTATTAGCGGCATTCGCTTCATGGAGTTATTTTAATAATGAACTTGATGAACAATTAGATGCCAATACACTGATTGAACAGGAAAATGCTCGCCTAGATAAAGCTTTGGTAGAGATTGATAGCTTAGAGCAGCGCCGTGAAGATATCATCTCACGTATGCAGGTTATCCAAGATTTGCAGGGTCGACGCCCTGTTCCTGTGCGCTTATGGGATGATCTTGCCAAAGCGATGCCGCCAGCGCTTTATTTAAACAATTTAAAACGCGAAGGTGATGTACTTACATTGACAGGTCTTGCCGACAATCCAAATATTGTCTCTAGCTTGATTCGTAACCTGGATAGTAGCAAATGGATGGGTAACTCAGCTGTTAGTAATATACAGCAAAATATTACTGCCTATGAAGCTGCGCCTGCTTTAGAAAATACGGTGACCACAGGTGAACAGCCGCGTCCTGTTTATCCTGAAGACAGTTATGTTCAGTTTGTCGTGACGACCAAAGTACAGTCGGAAAAGGTTGAAGATGCTGATGCTAATACTGCGCTTGGAGGTGAGTTATGAAACTGAGCCGTAAAAAAAGCCTTGTTAAGACCAAGAAGACTGCGGTAAGTGCTAAAAAGCAATTTGATCTGAATGAGTTTCGCCGTAGCTTTGAGTCCTTGGATGCGGAGAACTATGGCAGTTGGCCACTTCCCGTCAAAGTCACCGTGATTGGATTTATTATTGCTTTAATTGCTGCATTGTCATGGGCACTGCCGATTAGCAGTAAAATTGATGAGATTACTGCCGCTGAAAGTCAACAACAGACTTTGCTTGATAGCTACCGTGAGAAAGAATCACGGGCGCGCCATTTAAAAGCCTATCAAGCTCAAGTAATTCAAATGGAAACGGAGTTTAATACTTTACTCGACCAGCTACCAAAAGACACCCGCGTATCAGAATTGGTCGAAGGTATCAACATGACTGGCGTTGGCAGTAATATTCGTTTTCAAGACATCTCCGTAGAGCCTGAGATTGAAAATGAATTCTTTATTGAGCAGCCTATTCGTATTGCAGCCTTAGGAGATTACCATCAGTTCGGTAGCTTCATCAGTGGACTTGCTGCTTTGCCGCGTATTATTACGATGCATGATTTTGAAGTCAGTAATCCACAGCCAACTTTAGATGTGTTGCCAGAGCTCAATCTGGTGCTACAAACCAAAACGTATCGCTCAAAAGAAGCGGCTCCTGAAGGTGATGAAGCCGTCGCGACTGATGCTGCCGCTACAACTGATACTGCAGGAGGCAACTAATGAGTATCCAAAAACTGCCCATGCTGCTGATTTCAAGTGCCATTGTTTTATCGATGACGGGCTGTACTGACCGCATCGGTATGGCAGAGCAGTCGATGGCTGATATTCGTAACCAGCCAGCGCAGCCGATAGAGCCGCCGCCTAAAGCGGAACTCGTAGAAGATTTTGTCTATAGTGCCAGTGCGCAGCGTAGCCCATTTTTGCCACCAAGCTTAGTGAATGTTCAAGGTCCTGTCACCTCTATAGATGGCGTGCGTCCTGACATAACCCGAGTGAAAGAACCACTTGAACAATATGAGCTATCACAACTCGTCTTTCGCGGTGTCGTTATTTCCCCTGAAGGTCAGCAATATGCCTTAGTGCAGCGTCCTGATGGTTCAGTTGCGAGCGTTAGAGTCGGTAATTATCTTGGCTTAAATGACGGCCGTATTGTTGAAATCACGCCGACCCAGATTAACTTGATTGAAATTGTGCCAGACAGCCGCGCTGGGTTTGTAGAAAAACCCCAGTCGCTGGTCTCCCCTATAAGCTAAGTCGGCAGATTTTTTGAGGAATATATAATGACAGTACGCAATAACAAGGTAATGACGATGAACAACCGCGTATCTTCTACTTTTGCCATCTCTGCATTGGCAATGAGTATGGTAGCAATTAGTAGCAGTGCTCATGCTGAGCAGCGCATTAATAACGTCTCTGTGGTACAAACGGCACCAGCCGTTACCCAAATGCGTTTGGGTTTTGCTGGCAAGCCAGTATTGCCTGCCGCTTATCAGCTTGATAATCCAAGCCGTTTGGTATTGGATTTTGAAAAAGTTCAAAACGGGCTTGCTAATCGATTTAATGAATACAACGTTGGCATGATCAACGATGTTACGACGTTAAATAGCGACAATACCACCCGTCTGATTGTTGGACTGAAACAAGCGGGTAGTTATACCACTGCTATTGAGGGTAATGATTTGTTGCTAACGATTAGCGACCCGAGTCGTTCAGTCATCACCAATGACCCTGTGCGAGATGTTCTTAACAATAATGCGGGTATTACTACCACTGCGGTTGTCACGCCGATAGTTGAGAGCAATAGCGTAGCGGTTGCGCCGATTAAGACCAAAGTAATGAACACTCAAGCGTCTAAAATACCAGCATCTAAAACACAAGTACCTGCCGATACCATGGTGGTACGTGTCAACCCCTTGCTAAGTCCACAACTTGCGGCTTCACAAGTGAGCAAGCAGTATAGTTATGATGGTTTAACCGCGGTTAATTTTACCGCAGGCAATGACGGTGGCGGTAACGTCAGTATTGCGCTTGCCAATGAAGCCATTCCTGTTGACGTACAGCGCCAAGGCAATAAACTGGTGGTACGTTTAACCGGCAGCACCGTGCCTAGAAATTTATTACGTCGCTTAAATGTTAATAGTGGTCTGGTTGATAGTATTGATACGAAAAATCAAGGTCAAAATGGCGTCATCACTATCAATGTCAAAGAAGATTATGAGTATCAAGCTTATCAATCAGGTAATCAATTAAATATCAATATCAGAAAGCCTGAGCTACTGCGCGAACCAACGCTTGAAGAGAAAGTTTATAGTGGTGAAGCACTATCCATGGAATTTCAAGACGTCGAAATCCGTAGTGTATTAGATATCTTGGCACAGTTTACTGATATGAATATCGTGGCTAGTGATTCGGTCGCGGGCAACATCACTTTGCGCCTGATTAATGTGCCTTGGGATCAAGCGCTGGATATTATTCTAAAAAGTAAAAATCTTGGTAAGCGTGAAAATGGTAATGTGATTTTGGTTGCGCCATCAACTGAGCTTGCTGAACAAGAAGCACGCGATCTTGCAGCACAGCAAGCAGTTGAATCCTATGCGCCACTACGCACTGAATACATTCGCTTAAGCTATGCTAAAGCCGCTGATGTCTTGACCCTTATTTCTCAAGGCAGCGGTTCGTCAGGTGGTAGCAGCGGTACAGGTGGCGCCAATTCTGTCGATAACAATACCTTATTGTCTAACCGTGGTACGGTAACCGTCGATGAGCGTACCAATACCTTGATTGTCAAAGACGTGGCTGCAAGCATTGAAAATATCCATAAGCTGATTGGCAAAATTGATATTCCAGTCCGTCAGGTAATGATTGAAGCGCGCATTGTTAGCGCTACCGATAGCTTTAGTAAAGAGATTGGCGTGCGTTGGGGCATATTGTCGAACGGCGCTGCTACCAATCGTAACTTGTTGGTCGGTGGTAGTAATCAGACATTATGGGATTTAAAAGATTTTGACGTCCAAACTACAACAGTCAACGGTCAAACCGTTTCTTATCCTAAGTACGACATTAGCCGTCCTGATAACTTAAACGTAGACTTAGGAGTTGCCAACCCAGCCGGTAGTATTGCTTTTGGTTTGCTCGGTATATCTGATTTTATGTTAGATCTTGAGCTGTCAGCTATGCAAGCGGATAACCGCGGTGAAGTTATTTCAACACCAAAGATTTTGACCGCTGATAAACAGACAGCAAAAGTATCTTCTGGCACGCAAATTCCTTATCAAGAAGCATCGGCCAGTGGCGCGACCACTACCAGCTTTAAAGAAGCGGCATTAAGTTTGGAAGCGACGCCAAATATTACCCCAGATGGCAAAATCGCTTTGCAGCTGAACATCACAAACGGTACCCCAATTAGATCACTTGATGGGCAGGTTGCTATTGCTGAAGATTCTGTCTCAACCAATGTGATTGTTGAAGATGGTCAGACCATTGTTTTGGGCGGCGTCTTTAAGAATAGTAAAAGCAATGGAGTCGATAAAGTACCTTTCTTAGGTGACTTACCTTATATCGGTCGTGCCTTCCGCCGTGATGTGCGTAATAACTCTAAAGAAGAGCTATTGATATTTGTTACGCCAAAATTGATTAATGATGGTATTAGCCGTTTAAATTAATCAGTGTTGAATTATTTATAATAGAAAAAAGCAAGCATCAGCGCTTGCTTTTTTTATGGCAAATTTTTGAGCTTGCTTAGATTTTACTGACAATAATCAACGCGCCTTACTAGCCAGAATAACCATGACGTTGTATCATAGCTAATTTAGCTGAGTGCGTATTATGGTTGAGGAATTACCGTCGGTATTTTTAGTAGGGCCGATGGGAGCGGGGAAGACCACCATTGGCAGGTTACTGGCTAAGCAATTAGGGCGCTCGTTTGTAGACAGTGATTGGTATATTGAGTCACAAACTGGTGCGGATATTGCTTGGATATTCGCTAAAGAAGGCGAGGCGGGCTTTCGCGAACGAGAGACACGCGCCATCGATGAGCTAACGCAGCAATCACAAATTGTCTTAGCGACCGGCGGCGGTGCAGTGATGGCAGCTGAAAATCGTGCCTTTCTTAAAGAGCGCGGCATCGTCGTCTATCTTAATGCTCCCGTTGACGTGCAAATGGCGCGTACTGCCAAAGACAAGTCGAGACCATTATTACAACAACCGAATCCTAGAAAGATATTACAAAATTTATATAGCGCCCGCGACCCCTTATATCGGCAAGTGGCGCATATTATCATGCCGACCGGTCATACCTATCCTCGACATATGGTCAATCAGTTATTGCAGCAATTAGACTCATTTTGTGAATCCACTTCTATCAGCTCAGCACCTCAAGAAGATGAATAATAACAAATCAATTTTATTAGATAAATTAGATAAATTAGATAAAGTTTAATAAATAACGCCGCTCAATTTAATTCAATCCTCATACTTAAGGAGATTTTCATGGCAACGCCACTGTTTCATGCCAACCTAACAGTACAAACGCAAAGTCATGATTATCCTATTGTCATTACTGAAAATAGCACTGCAAACAGCCCTAAAAACATTGTCAGTAACACTGCTGAAAACGTGTCTGAAAATGGCGTTGAAAACGCTGCTAATAACAGCGCTGAAAAAAACAGCATGGCAAGCCAAATTGCTCCTTATATTGCGGGTCGCCAAGTCCTTATTGTTACCAATGAGACGGTTGCGCCTTTATATTTAAAGCCTTTACAAGGAGAACTTGAAGCGCAGTTTACCGTCAAGGTCTGTGTGCTGCCAGATGGTGAGCAATATAAAAATCAAACCAGTATCAATCAGATTTATGATGCGCTCATGGCGGAGCACTTTAATCGTGATGTGACCCTAATCGCGCTTGGTGGCGGCGTTATCGGCGATATGACAGGCTTTGCTGCCGCAAGTTTTATGCGCGGGGTCAATTTTATTCAAATTCCAACGACCTTGTTGTCACAAGTAGATTCAAGCGTTGGGGGTAAGACGGGCATCAATCATGCCCAAGGTAAAAATATGATTGGTGCTTTTTGGCAGCCGCAAATGGTTTTAGCCGATATGAGCACGCTTAAAACCTTGCCCGCACGCGAACTATCAGCAGGATTGGCGGAAGTCATCAAATATGCACTGATTATGGATGCAGACTTTTTAACTTGGCTTGAGCACAATCTACCAGCGATGATAGCGTTAGACTTAGCCGTACTTGGCGAAGCGGTGAAACGCTGTTGCCAGTATAAAGCCGATATCGTCGCACTAGATGAAAGAGAGTCCGGTGTGCGTGCCCTATTAAACTTCGGCCATACCTTTGGTCATGTGATTGAAACCCATGAAGGCTATGGTAATTGGCTACATGGTGAGGCGGTCGCGGCTGGGATGGTGCAAGCGGCTGAGCTTTCACAAAAGCTTGGCTGGTTAACGAGTAATGACGTTGCTCGTCTTAAGCGCGTATTAGTATTGGCAAATCTACCCATTACGCCGCCAGCGATTGACGTACAAACGGCGCTTGGTTTGATGGGGCATGATAAAAAAGTCAAACACGGACAAATCCGCCTTATTTTGTTAAAATCATTAGGTAAGGCAGTTTTGACCAATGATTTTGATGCTGCGCTGTTAACCGAGGTATTGGCACAGCATCATTAATAAAGGCGATTAAAGGTTAATACTTTAATTTATAGCCTTATTTTTAAATATCTCATTTTTTGAGTCTATCTTTATAAGTATTGCGTTATAAATAACTCTTTATAAGACTATTTTTATAAGACTTTTTCTCCCAAGGATATACCCATGGCAGCATCACGCTCGACGACTCGCACAGCTGGGCAAAAATATCGCCGTCAAGCACTGATTTGGCTGATAGCGACACTGCTATTGGGCGTGTTTACCGCTTTGGTTTGGATGTTTAGCCAAACGCCAGCGATGGGCGCGAAAATCGAAAATGCGCCGATATCTGCACCAAAAACTCTGAGCGCAGAGCTTGAGCAGCCACTAAAGATTGAATCCTTACATGAGCTTGACACCGATGTGCAGCCAATCAGTTTTGATACCACGGTAAAAGACTTGCGCAGTTATCCTGATGAGTTTAAAGACAAGCGTTATCTACTGGCTAATAAAGGCAGATGGACAGTGCAGGTGATGAATGTCGGTGAAAATGATGTGATCGTTAGTTATTTAGAAGGCCGCGAAGATCGCGAGAAGTTTGCTTATTTTCGTTACCTTGATGAAAACAATCAAGTGCGTTATATGCTGACTTATGGGTTGATGAGCAGTCCACAAGAAGCGGTTGGCGCGGCTAAGCTGATAGACTTTAAACTGCCTACGAATGTGCGTGTGTTGCCAGAAGAGATCAATCGTTATGTCAGTATTATCGATAATTATGAACGCCCTGACCCCGTCAAAGATTTGAGTGCTAAACGCACGCGCGCTGTGAATTTGCGCCCAACCAAACGCGAAGTACCCGTGCGTCAGAAAGCGCCAACTAACGATAGTGCCAGCGAGCAAGCAGCAAGTAATGCCAACCGCGCAGCTCAAGAAGGGGCGAATAATAGTGCTGCTGAAAGTATTCGTCAGTCAGTCGATACCTCTGATACCTTATCGGTTAATGAAGAGCGCACGGTCGGTATCGAAGAGCAGACCGCGATCGCCGCGACGCCTAAAAATGCCGATAATAGCCGCAAACCTGAAGCAAGTAACAATAATGAACCGAAAAAACCACCCGTGGTTGAAGCGCCTAAACCGCCTAGTGCGAATGCAAATAACAACGCCGCTAATAAGAATGCCAATGCGGCTAGTAAAAATTCCAACGCCAGTGCTAGTAATAATGCTTCAAAAAACAATGCTTCGAAAAACAATAATGACAGTATAAAAGAGCTTATTGAAGAAAAAGGTAATTAATTTGACTAGCCCATTTAGCTGTTCGTGGATTGTGTTCATTGATTGAATTGAAGACATGCCCTAAGTATTTCATTTATAAAGTCCATGCCATATTTTATGTCGTGGGCTTTTTTTCTGTTAGCAATTTTGACTACCGCTAAAATACTTAAAAACGTTTAGATGGGCGGTTTTAATAGGATTCATTCTAGAGAGTTAGTTATCAATGATTGATGGATAACATAAGTTTTTACAAAATCTATAGTATGAGTTTATAAAAAAGACTAGATTTTTTATCAATCATTAACTAAGATAACTAAGGGCGACGTTCTGTATAGTTATCGTAAACCTCTATTTAACACCTCTACATGGAGTAAGTAAGCTTGATAAAGATGAGCCCTTACAACAATGTCGTCGTCTCAAGCGCTGCTACTTGTACCTCTATTTAAGCATATCGCAAGTGGCGCAACTCCTCATTATTATCCTGCTAAGGGGTTGTTAAGGCGCTTGAATACAGAGCGTCTGATATTTAAATTTGACGGTATACCATAGTAATATTTGCTACTTTATTAGCCGGTTTTTTCACTACTTTGCTCATTTTCTATCGAAGTTTTTAACGCGTATCCTCGCTTAATAATGATTGTACGACTCGCATTGAGTATACAACAGATAGAAGGTAGGCAAAGGCTGACAGCAACTGATAGAGAATAACGTATAAATCCTGAAAGGATCGGTAGGGTGGTAGCCATTTATATCACCTTATATCATCATTAAATTCCTTTTAGTTAGTAACGTTAAATCAATAGCTTTGATGACTATAGAATAAATAGAGTCGTGATAAGTATTTTTATCAGCCTCAAAACGCTTGCATTATTTTCTCTGCTTGCGCTTTATTAATCCGCTTATGTGAATATATTTAGCCCGTTCTGCCTGCGGAGTTTGGTTGATACCTCATATTGGAAGTATAGGCCGTCCGCTCACTTAAAAGGACAAGCTATGTCAATGATTTCCTCCTCTACGCATTTGGCGACGCCAGATGACTTCTCTGATAACTGCGGCTTTGGTTTGATTGCTCATATTGAGGGACAAGCCAGTCACGATTTGGTGAAAA
Source organism: Psychrobacter immobilis (assembly GCF_904846285.1). Classification (GTDB taxonomy): domain Bacteria; phylum Pseudomonadota; class Gammaproteobacteria; order Pseudomonadales; family Moraxellaceae; genus Psychrobacter; species Psychrobacter immobilis_D. The sequence continues at coordinate 27,193 of NZ_CAJHAD010000018.1, forward strand.
CAGCTATTCATAGTCTAAGTTGTATGACGCATCGCGGCGGCGTTGCTGCTGATGGTAAGACCGGTGATGGCTGCGGTTTATTACTGGCGACGCCGACGACATTTTTTAAGCATATCGCGGCTGAGCAGAGCTTTACTATTACCGCTAATTTTGCTGTTGGCATGGTTTTTGTCAATGTAGATGAGACAAAAGCGCAATATAGCCAACAGGTGCTCAATGAAGAGCTTAGCGCCCAAGGCTTAGCAGTGGCTGGCTGGCGCGATGTGCCGCTTGATTTAAGTATCGTTGGTGAGATTGGTCGTCAGACATTACCCGGTTTTCAGCAAATATTTGTCAATGCGCCAGACGAGATAGCTGCCGATGATTTTAACCGCAAATTATTTGTCGCACGTAAAAAAGCTGAACAACGCTTGGTTGATGATGAGCTGTTTTATGTTTGTTCATTAAACTGTCAGACGATTATTTATAAAGGTTTGGTCATGCCATCAGACCTGCCAGCCTTCTTTTTAGACTTACAAGATACGCGTTTGGCATCACATATTGTGGTCTTTCATCAGCGTTTCTCGACCAATACGCTACCACGTTGGCCACTGGCGCAGCCGTTTCGCTATTTGGCACACAATGGCGAGCTTAATACCATCACTGGCAACCGTAGCTGGTCTGAAGCCCGTACGCCAAAATTAAAGTCCGATAAATTGCCCAATTTGAATGAGCTAACGCCTTTGGTGAATAGCACGGGCTCGGATTCATCAAGCTTAGATAATATGCTTGAAGTACTGATGTCAGGTGGCATGAGTTTATTCCATTCGATGTCGATTTTGGTGCCACCCGCTTGGCAAAATGTCGACAGCATGGATATGGATCTGCGCGCGTTTTATGAATTTTACTCACAGCATATGGAAGCGTGGGATGGGCCAGCAGGTCTGGTGATTCAAGACGGTCGCTATGCTGTCTGCATGCTTGACCGTAATGGTCTGCGCCCGTCACGTTGGGTCACGACCAAAAACGGTTATATCACTATGGCGTCTGAGGTCGGTGTTTGGGATTATGCGCCAAAAGATGTGCTTGCAAAAGGTCGGGTCGGTCCCGGTCAGATGCTGGTTATCGATACCATGACTGGTCAAATTATGGATACTAAAGCGATTGCGACGTTACTCAAGAAGGCGCATCCGTATCGTAAGTGGCTACGTGATGAAGCGACCCGTATCCGTGATGATGAGCGCTTAGAAGAAACGCTTGCCGCCCAAGCCTGCCGCGGTGAGCCGCTAAAAGCTTTGCAAAAAATGTATCATATTACCAACGAAGAGCGTACCGAAATCATTCGCCCTAATGCTGAAAATGCGCAAGAGCCAGTCGGTTCGATGGGCGATGATACGCCGATGGCCGTGCTATCGCAGCAAATACGCCATGTCGGTGACTTCTTCCGCCAGCAGTTTGCACAGGTGACCAATCCACCCATTGATCCATTGCGTGAATCAATCGTGATGTCGCTACAGACTTGCTTGGGAGCTGAAACCAATGTGTTTGCACCGTCAGCACGCGACGCACATCGTATTATCTTATCGTCGCCGGTTTTATCAGCCAGTAAAATGCAGCAGCTTGAGACTTTGGACGATCCAGCATTCCAGCTGGCGCGTATCGATTTAAACTATGATGCCAATCTTGAGCTATCAGCAGCTATTAAAGCTATCTGCGAGCAAGTGGCTAATAGCATCCGTGCTGGTCAGACTTTAATTGTTTTATCTGATAAAAACATTGCTGCCGATAAAGTGCCGGCCAATGCCATTATGGTCACGGGTGCGGTGCATCATTATCTGATTGCCCAAGGTATTCGTACCGATGCTAATTTAATCGTCGAGACTGGACTGGCACGCGACTCGCATCAAGTGGCGGTATTGATTGGCTTTGGCGCGACCTGCGTTTATCCCTACTTAGCTTATGACGTCATTGATGATTTGGTGGCGACCGGTGAGCTGCTCGGCGATCCAATCCAAGCGCGGGTAAATTTCCGCAAAGGCTTAGATAAAGGTTTGCTAAAAATCTTATCAAAAATGGGCATCTCGACCATTGTGTCTTATCGTGGCGCGCAGTTATTTGAGGCGGTTGGGCTCTCTGAAGAAGTGGTGAGCTTATGCTTTAAAGGCGTGCAAAGCCGGATTAAAGGCGCAACCTTTGCTGACTTAGCTGCCGACCAAGCACAGTTGGTGGCTAATGCTTTTAAACGTCGTGCGCCACTTGATCAAGGTGGTTTGCTGAAGTTTGTCTTTAATAAAGAATACCATGCCTTTAATCCTGACGTCATTAATAGCCTACATACCGCAGTACGGACAGGCGATTATGATAATTATCGTAATTATGCCGATTTGGTCAATAGTCGTCCTGTTGCGACCTTGCGTGATTTATTGCAATTAAAGACTGACAACGCTATCGATGTTAATGAGGTTGAAGATATTTCAGCAATCTTGACGCGCTTTGACTCCGCTGGGATGTCATTAGGGGCATTATCACCCGAAGCTCATGAAGCGATTGCCATGGCGATGAATACCATAGGCGGGCGCTCAAACTCTGGTGAGGGCGGCGAAGATCCGGTACGTTATGGCACGCTGCGTAATTCAAAAATTAAGCAAATTGCCTCTGGTCGATTTGGGGTCACACCTGCTTATCTACGTTCAGCAGAAGTCTTGCAAATTAAAGTTGCTCAAGGGGCAAAACCAGGTGAGGGCGGGCAGCTGCCGGGTGGTAAGGTCAATGCGCTAATTGCGCGTCTACGCTATTCGGTACCGGGGGTTACGCTCATATCGCCGCCACCGCATCATGATATTTATTCGATTGAAGATTTGGCGCAGCTGATTTTTGATTTAAAACAAGTCAATCCAGATGCCTTGGTTTCGGTTAAATTGGTTTCGCGTCCCGGTGTTGGTACCATTGCAACGGGCGTAGCAAAAGCCTACGCCGATTTAATCACCATCTCAGGCTATGATGGTGGCACAGCAGCGTCGCCACTGTCATCTATCCATCATGCAGGCTCGCCTTGGGAGCTAGGGCTTGCTGAAACGCATCAATCACTACGCGTCAACGGTTTGCGCCATAAGGTTCGCATTCAAACCGATGGTGGTCTAAAAACAGGTCTTGATGTGGTCAAAGCCGCGATTCTAGGTGCTGAAAGCTTTGGTTTTGGCACCACGCCAATGATTGCGGTTGGTTGTAAATACTTGCGTATCTGCCATCTTAATAACTGTCCGACAGGGGTTGCGACGCAAAAAGCCCAGCTACGCGATGAGCATTTCATCGGTGAAGCAGAGATGTTGATCAACTTCTTTAAATTTGTGGCGACTGAAACGCGTGAATGGCTTGCAGCATTAGGTGTGCGCACTATGGAAGAGCTGGTCGGGCGTACTGACTTGCTTGAAGTGTTAGAAGGCAATACCGATAAGCAGCGTCATTTGGATTTAACGCCATTATTGTTTAGTCATCCAGCCAGTAGCGGTAAAGCGCAAACCTGTCAGGTTGCGCGTAATGAGCCGTTTGATAAAGGCTTGCTTGCTGAGCAGATGATTAGTGATATGCTGCTCAGTATCCGTCAAGGTAACGGCGGCGATTATAGCTACGCAGTTGGTAACTGTGATCGCTCAATCGGCGCACGTATCTCGGGTGAGATTGCGCAGGTATGGGGCAACCTTGGCATGAGTGACATGCCCATTAAGCTGCATCTAAACGGAACCGCAGGGCAAAGTTTGGGTGTATGGAATGCTGGCGGCTTACATATTGAGCTTGAAGGCGATGCCAATGACTATGTCGGTAAAGGCATGGCAGGCGGTGAGATTGTGATTTATCCACCGAAAGATTCAAGCTTTAGTGCGCAAGAAACCGCTATCATCGGTAATACCTGTCTCTATGGTGCAACGGGTGGTAAATTGTATGCTGCGGGCACGGCAGGCGAGCGCTTTGGGGTACGTAACTCTGGCGCGCATGCGGTCATTGAAGGCACGGGCGATCATTGCTGTGAGTATATGACGGGCGGCATCATTACTATTCTTGGACGTACTGGTCTAAATTTTGGCGCGGGCATGACGGGTGGTTTTGCTTATGTGCTTGATATGGATGGCGACTTTTTTGATCGCTGTAATCATGAGCTGATTGACTTAAATCGTATCTCAAGTGAGCAAATGGAAGGTCATCGTATTTACTTGCAACAAGTGCTTGAAACCCATGTCGATAAAACCCGCAGTGCGTGGGGACAGACGATATTGGCGGACTTTGAGCATTATGCGCGTAAGTTCTATTTGGTGAAGCCCAAAGCAGCGAACGTTACGACCTTGCTTAAGACCACGACGGCTGATCCGCAATAAACGAGATGAGTCAGCAATAGAGTTTACGAGCAGTTTTTAATGCATAGGTTTTAAGCAGGTAAATGACAGTCCGTATCCGTAAATTTGCCTCAGTGAGGCTACAGATATTGGCTGTCGTCACCCACTATAAAAGAGACAACACCATGGCAAAACGCTTAGAAAATAGTTTTCAGTTTTTAGATGTTCCACGCCTTGAGCCCACCAAAAAAGACATCGCGACGCGTTCAACTGAGTTTGTTGAAATTTATCAGCCGTTTGAGAGTGAGTCAGTGGCGCAGCAATCGCATCGCTGCCTTGAGTGCGGCAACCCGTACTGTGAGTGGAAATGTCCGGTACATAACTACATTCCTAATTGGCTTAAATTGGCGGCAGAAGGTCAAATATTTCAGGCAGCAGAATTGTGTCATCAAACCAATACTTTGCCTGAAGTCTGTGGGCGCGTTTGTCCACAAGATCGTTTATGTGAAGGCGCTTGTACGCTAAACGACGGCTTTGGTGCCGTAACGATTGGCAATGTCGAGAAGTATATCAACGATACCGCTTTCGCCCTTGGATGGCGTCCTGATATGTCGGATGTGATATGGACGGACAAAAAAGTTGCCATCATCGGGGCTGGTCCAGCAGGTTTGGGCTGTGCGGATATCTTAGTAAGAAATGGCGTCAAACCCGTTATCTTTGATAAGCGCCCAGAAATTGGCGGCTTATTAACCTTTGGTATTCCAGAGTTTAAAATGGAAAAAGACATCATGCGCAATCGCCGTGTCATCTTTGAAGGCATGGGCATGGAGTTTCGTTTAGAGACCGAAATCGGTACCGATGTCAGTATTGATGAGCTGTTAGGCGAGTATGATGCGGTATTTATGGGTATGGGTACTTATAATTATATGCGTGGCGGCTTTGCTGGTGAAGAATTAGAAGGCGTCTATGATGCGCTAGATTACTTGATTGCCAACGTCAATCGCTGTAACGACTGGGAAAAAAATCCAGAAGAATATATCGATTTAAAAGGTAAAAAAGTAGTGGTATTAGGCGGTGGTGATACGGCAATGGACTGTAACCGTAGCAGTATTCGTCAAGGGGCGCAGCAAGTGGTTTGTGCTTATCGCCGTGATGAAGAAAATATGCCTGGCTCCCGCCGAGAAGTGGTCAATGCCCGCGAAGAAGGCGTTGAGTTTTTATTCAATCGTCAACCGACCGAAATCATTGGTTTAAATGGCAAGGTGAATGCGGTCAAAGTGATTACCACGCACTTGGGCGCTCCTGATAGTCATGGTCGCCGCCACCCTGAGCCCATTCCCAATTCAGAAGAAATTATTCCGTGTGATGCGGTCATTATGGCCTTTGGTTTTCGTCCTAGCCCTGCCGATTGGTTTACAGGTCAGCAAATAACAATGGACAGCTCTGGTCGAGTAGTAGCCGCCGAAAAACAAACCTTTAAATTTCAAACCAGTAACCCCAAAATCTTTGCTGGTGGCGATATGGTGCGTGGGTCTGATTTGGTCGTGACAGCGATTTGGGAAGGTCGTGAAGCGGCGGAAGGCATTCTAGACTTTTTAGAGGTGTAGCATTCAGCTCTAGCCAAATAATATCTTGGAGTGCTTTTTTGTTGTTATGTGCTAGCATGTTTTGACCTTTAACGTCTTTTATCTTTTAATAGGTAAAAGGCGTTATTTTTTGATCCTTGCTTTATTATCGCTTTCTCAGTGGTTAAGCTAGCAGTTATCATTTAACCGCATTTTATTCATTTATTATAAGAGATAGCCTGCGTGAAACCGACTTTTTGGCAACGATTTACTGCACCGTTTGTGGAGCCTTACGCCCGTTATCAGCATGCGGATATTTTGCATGCCATACGTTTAGGTATTGCTGTGCTTATCGCACTGTTGTTAAATGAGTTTACGCACTTGCCGCACGGCGAGTGGACGACCATTACTGTGTTTGTGATATTGGGTTTGTTGCAATATCAAGGGGCGATTTATACCAAGGCCAAAGAGCGGATACTCGGCACCTTATTAGGTGTGGTGGTCGGGCTGAGCTTTTTATGGTTGATTCAAGATACGGGCGGTTGGCTGTGGCTATATTACGGGCTGATTGGTATTATCAGCGGCATTATTGGTTACGTGGCGGTTAAGCAATTAGGTTATATCGGGCTGCTAACAGGGATTACCATGCTGATGATTGTTTCAAGCCCTGACCATAGCAATATTGCCCAAGATGGCTTATATCGAGCGTTTAATATTTTACTTGGCGCAGGGGTGGCGGTCGCAGCGACGTTGATTTTACCGCTTAAATCGACGTTAATGTGGCGGTTTTTATTGGCCAGTAATCTTGAAACCTGTAGCAATTTGTACGCTGGGGTTGGCAATCATATCGATGCGGATGTTTTGGTGCCTAAGCCGTTTAAATATAGTAAAGCGACCAGCTCAGCCAGTATTATTTACCCAAAGAGCAGTTCTGTACCTGATACACCAGTCAATAAATCTTTGGTCAAGGCGCTACAAAAAATCAATAAGCGTTTGCTTGCCGTACGTCCGCATATCGCGGCGACAGCTAGCGAATCGGGAATTGAAAAAGAAACGCTAGAGACTATTCAGCGTACCCATCGTAATATCATTGGAACCATTGATTTGCTGTTAAGCGCCGCGCCGCGCTTGGCAAACATCGAGATTGATGATGAAAACCACATTTTACTTATCCATTATCAGCACGAATTGACGCAAGCGATGCAGCATATGGCAGCGGTATTACGTAGCCCAAATGATGAAGTATTTCGACCGATTACGCGTATCGCGGTATCAGAATATCCAAGTGTAGAAAACTTAGGCTTTGAATGGCAAGGCTATTTTTGGCTCACGCAAACCTTACAAGTACAGTTGCAGCGGCTCAGTGATTTATTGCAAACGACTAAGCCGCAATGGTTTGCCGCCTCTGGTCTGCGCTATCAGCGCCGCGAGCAGCGCCGTATCGAGCATAAAGGTAGCGAAACCGATTTGCACTTATAAATTAAAGCTAAATAAAAAAACAAATAAAAAACACTGACTTGATAGAGTCAGCGTTTTTCACGGTCATGTTTACTAAAATACAGCAATGACTAACGACCAGTTTTTAGTTTATCCCAATATTGCTGATAAACTCGCAAGGCTTCATCGCCGACATCTTCTTGGAATTCCGCTTTTGCTAGTATGGCTTTGCTAGGATAAATGGTTGGATTGTTGCGTACTTCTTCTGGCATCAGCTCACGGGCGGCGATATTAGGCGAGGCGTAACCAATCTCTTCGCTGACGATTTTAGAGTTCTCAGGACGGAGTAAGTAATCAATAAATTTGTGCGCCGCATCGACTTGTTTGGCGTTTTTTGGAATGACAAAGTTATCCATCCACAAGATAGCGCCCTCAGTTGGGTATTTATACACCAAACTGGTCAAACCTTCGTTATTGGCGATGATAGCTTCACCATTCCAACTCATGCCAACCGTGGTTTCGCCTTCCATATACGGCATGCGTGAGGCGTCCGAGTTAAAGGTCTTCACATTTGGCATCAAGGTTGTCAGCTTTTCATAAGCAGCTTTGATTTCCTCAGGATTTTTACTATTACCTGAATGTCCAAGGGTCAATAGCGCCATGCCAAATACTTCGCGCATATCGTTCATCAGCATCACTTGACCTTTATACTCAGGACGCCATAAATCATTCCAGCTATTTACGGTGGCAGGATCGACCGCTTCGCCATTGATGGCCAGACCGGTACTGCCCCACATATAAGGAATCGAGTATTTGTTTTCTGGGTCAACCTTAGTATTAGTAAAGGAGGTATCAAGATTTTTAAAGTTGCTTAATTTGGATTTGTCGAGCTCTTGTAGCAGTCCCTCTTTTGCCATTTTTTCGACATAATACGTCGATGGAATCGCTAAGTCATATTGGCTAGAGTCGTCGAGCAGTTTGAGCTTGGCGTACATGGCCTCGTTAGAATCAAAGGTGGTGTAATTGACCCGAATGCCCGTTTCTTTGGTAAAGCCATCCAAGATTTCCTGCGGCATATATTCAGACCAGTTATACAGGTTCAACGTTTCTGCACTGGTAGCAGCACCGTCGGTAGCGGTGTTATCTGACTTGCTACAGCTAGCAAGCGCGAGCCCAATCGCCACGGCTAATAGCGCTTTTGGTAGTATACGAGCGCTACGAGCAGCAGAGTGGGACGATGATAAATGAGTCAAAATATCTCTCCTAAAGTAAGAATGATGCAAAGCAAAAAAATCCGTAAAACAGGCGCGATGCTAAATATTTACAGCTATATAAACTATTATGGCTATGATTGTGCATAATTTAAAGGGCAATCATGCATAGCATTTTTGATAGTATCGTTACAGTCAGTGCAAATAACCATACTATGTGAAGGGGGCTAAGTGCTGCTAAGTGACGGTAAATGATAATGAGCGTGGCTTTCTTACACATCGTTTAACAAGATGGTTTTTTAGAATAAACAGATTTACCATAGCATAATAACGAGAAAGGCAACATGATAAGCCAGTCTTATGTCAACATAGCTGCCGCCTGAGACTTTAAGCAAAATAAAAATAAGACGATTTTAACCAAATTGATTGAATTAAAAGAGGAATACAATGAATAATCGTGTACGCGCTGGCATAGTGATGGCTTTGATTGGCATCATAGGTTTTATGATGATATTTAATTCAGGCTCTCCGACCGCTATCGTTGATTGGCCGGTTGAAACTTATATGGGTTTGGCATTTACCATTGGCTGGCTCAGCCATGTACCCAATTGGCTGGCTTATCTGCTAGCAGCGTTGGTGCTTATCCTGATGGTCGTCGGCTTTTATAAAATTGGTGGCTGGGTTTATAGTCTGATGACCAGGAAGCGTTAAGTGCTTTTTTACTCTATATTTAATTATTGAGATAGTTATATGCGGCATTAGTCTTGGTACCTCGCTACCTTGTTAAGTCGACCAGATCTGAGTGATGACGTAAAAATTAGCAATAACTAGAAAAACAAAAACCCTTGTCAGCGATTGGCAAGGGGGTTTTTTATTGGTTATAAAGATAAACGCTATGACTACTTTCTCTTAACATTCTTATACTTATGATGCTATCTTAAATTGTTCAAGCACTGCTTGTATTCCGTACTCTTCAATCGTGCCAGTGACGAAATCTGCGCGCTCGATTAGTGCGGGCTGAGCATCGCCCATCGCTACCGCATAGCCGACTAAATCAAACATCTCTAAATCATTCATGCCATCACCGAACGCCATGCATTCACGTGCATCTACGCCATAATACTGACAGACGTCTTTGATACCGCGTGCTTTAGAGGCGTTTGCTGGCAGAATATCTGCGCCAATATGATGCCAATGTACCAGCTTTAAATCGTCCTCTGCAAAGTCGATATCTTGCATCTTCTCTTGTTGATTGTTAAAAAATACTGAGCATTGATAGACAGCATTCGATTGGTAATAGACTGGGTCAACGATAGAGTTGGGTGTTATGGCGTTATATTCACGCAAACGCGCATTTTCGCCTGACCAAGCAATGTGCGTCGCCGAGTCAAACTTATGAATCAGCTGACTTGTCTGGCATAACTGCACGATTTTGTCCGCTTGCTCAGAAGACAATGGATAATGGCTAATCAGGCCTTTATTATCAAAACTATATTGGCCATTCATACAAATAATGGCATCTAAAATATCTGCTTCGAGCAAAGCTAAAATATCCGCCGGCAATATCGCTTTAGAGCGTCCCGTCGAAATCACCAATTTAATATCAGTCTTAGCGAGCGCTTCAAGGGTCGCTTGGTTGTGCGCGGCGATAATACCGTTACGGCTGAGCGTGTCGTCAATGTCAAAAAATATCACTTTCGGCACCGGTAACGCCTGATTCATATTGGCTGTCGCCGCCTTATCTACAATAAACATGACTATCCTTTAGATTTGAAAAACGACTATGTAAGTATTCAATAAATTGTGTAAAGTCGTTGAAATTTGCTTAATAATTTTAAGTGTTACTACTAATAATATCATTTGGATTTATGAGTAATTATCTATTTTATAGTGCTAAAAATACAGCAATAGGGTGATTGTGACTCATTTATGTATCGCTTTTATAATGATAATCGCCTTTCACATTCTGAATACACTTGCCAGCAAGCAGTTGATTTTCTGCTTTTTGACTTTATATATTATCTAAACATAGAGTCCTATAAATTTAGTATTGTTAATAAGTTTGTAAGTAAATTCTATTGGGGAAATTTCGTATAAGGACACTAAAATGCCTGAATCTACTGATAACACTGTTAGCCAAAAAGCCTTAGACGAGGATTTGTTTACTCTGTCGCCGCGTCATCCTGACAGTCGGCTAGAGGCGGATTGGTTGTTCTTATTTAATAAGCTACCGCCAGATCAATGGTTTAGCGCAGATTATGCTTATAAAACCTCGGGCTGGCTAAAAGTACATACTAACATACGCAAGCGTCAGCGTATCTTGACACAGATAAGTGCAGGCTATCAATCTGGCGAGTATGACTGGGCAGAGTATCGCTCGCAGCTACTCAAGCGCATCAATATGCACATTCTTAAGTTGCATCAGCATCATGGCGTAGAGGATGAGGGCTTTTTCCCTGAGTTTATTAAGATGTATCCGCAGTTACAGGCAGGGTTTGAGATATTGGGTCGCGACCATGTGCGTTTGGATGCGCTACTCGATAAGCTGCAAGTGGAAAACGATAGGCTGGCGAGAAGTGAGGTCGAAGATAAAGCGCTGGCAGTGCAATTACATCAAACATTGGTAGACGCAACCGATTTACTCTCGCAACACCTGACCGATGAGGAAGACTTGGTCATTCCTATTTTGGGGTTAAGGCAGGGTTAGGAGAGTAGGGTGCATTTTACTGAGCAGCTTTATAAGTTATTGATATTATCAATGTGTACAACTGCATTAAAATAAGCGTTATATTTTAATTTTTAAATTTAGTTCACTCTTTGGTATTTCTAAATAACTTACTGCTGTTAGAGCGTGAGGAGTAACGCTCATAAAATTTATTGTAAAATACTCATCATCCCAGTGGAAATCAATGTTATCTTCATCGATCGAATCAACATAGTCTAGTAGGAAATCCTGATCTTCTTTTGCATATTTATTAACTTTATCCGTTAACCATTTCGTTAGATAATCATATCTAATAAAATCTTCAAATCGTAAGGTTCTTTCATGATTTAAAGCAAAATGCTTGTGACTTAAATAATGATTTGGATGAGCACCACCTGAATACTCACTTATGCCAGTTGATACCGATAAAATTTCTGATGAATATATGATTATCGAATTACCAATTTCAATGTAAGCATGTTCCATTTGAGGTGATAAATTCAAACCATATTTTTTTTCATCATTCCGAAAGGTATCAATGAGATCGTAGACCTCTCTTTCAATAAAAGAGTTGATATAGTTTGCATCAAAAAATGTATTATCTCTACATAGGTAATAGTCGATATGGCAATCATATGGGGTATTAATTTTAAGCTTATAAAAGTCTGATTTTTTGACACAGTCTTCAAGTAAGATGTCATGTTTATCGACTGAAGCTAAATATTTCTCTCTTTGAAAATTTAATGATTCTATCAGGTTTTTATTAAAGTCTGTTTGAATGGTTTTCATATAATGATATTTAGATAGGTTTTTTGGGACTTCACAGTCGTCAATTAGTATAGGTAAGATATAAATATCATCTGAAAGCTTTTCCTCAGAATATCTATCCATACGCTTAATTTCTCTTTGAATGTATCCTCTTTTATTAGTTGCTACTTTTGATAAAAGGATAATAACAAAATCTGACTCTCTTAGAGCTTCTTCAATTTCGTAATCCCATTGCATGCCTACTTTCAACGCTTTAAAATCCAGCCAAGGCTCATAGTGATTAGATTTGAGGAGTTCATAGATAAATTCAGCATCATCTGTATCTTCGGAAGCGTGACTGATGAAAACTTTACGATACATTAAACATTCCTTAATTTGCCTAAAATAATGGGTTTCGCTATTGCTCCACCCACTTTACTGAATTAAATTTACGAGTTTAGACTGCAACCTCAACACTCGTCACATTCTGAAAGCCTCTTGGTAACTGACCGCCGCGATTACCGCGAGTGCTCGTATAATTGGCTAAATCATTTGGTTTTAGCGTCACATGGCGTTTGCCAGCGGTAATGATCAGGCTGTCTTGCTGACTGAGTGGCGTGATAGCAAGCACCTCTTCACCGTCTTTTAATTTAATCATCTTATTACCCTTACCACGAGCCTGTTCAGGCAAATCATCAAGAGCAAATATCAATAGATATCCGGCATTGGTCACGACAGCGAGATGGTCAGGCGTCGCGCTTACAGTGCTGTTTTCACCTTCTGCATTTTCGTTATTAGCATTGGCAGTCATATCTGCTGGCGTATCGATACGTGCTACAGGCAGTAAGCGACTGTCAGCCGCTAGATTGATAATGTTTTTGCCCGCTTTTTGATTGCTATCGAGATTGCCAATAGTATTGATAAAACCATAACCTGCCGAGCTTGCAAGGATAATACGTTGATCTTCCGCGCCGATTAATAGCTGCTCAAAGCTCGCGCCTGCGGGTGGTTTGAGTACGCTGGTCAGCGGATCGCCTTGACCGCGTGCTGAGGCGAGGCTATGGGCGTCGATACTATAGCTGCGTCCTGTGCTATCGAGGATGTAGATTTTTTCGTTAGATTTGCCACGGACGTGTGCTTGATAGCTATCACCTGAGCGATAGGTCATGCCAGCGGCATCGACGTCATGGCCTTTGGCAGCGCGTATCCATCCCGCTTTCGATAGGATAGCAGTGACAGGCTCGCTTGGTACGAGATCCGACTCTTTTAACGCTTGAGCTTCCTCGCGTTCTGCCAATTGCGATACGCGCTCATTGCCGTGTTCCTTCATATCAGCGGTAAGCTCGTCAATCATCAGATTGGTCAAGCTGTCAGGATTGTCCAAGTATTCTTGAATGATAGCGCGTTCGGCAGCGAGCTCATCTTGCTCGCGGCGCAGCTCGATCTCTTCTAACTTTGCCAACTGACGCAGACGAATATCCAAGATAGCATTGGCTTGTATCTCAGTGAGGTCATAATCTTGCATTAACGATAATTTTGGATCGTCTTCTTCGCGAATGATGCGAATGACTTCATCAATATTTAGATAGGCAATCAACAAACCTGCGAGGATATGCAAGCGTTTATCGATTTTATCAAGGCGATATTGCAAGCGGCGCGTGACCACTGAACGGCGACAGACGAGCCATTCTTCTAGGATTTCTTTAAGGTTTTTGACTTGTGGCTTACCATTTAAGCCAATCATATTCATATTAACGCGGTAATTGCTCTCGAGGTCAGTACTTGCAAATAAATGGCTCATGACGCGCTGCACATCGACGCGGGTAGATTTTAGCTCTAAGACGATACGACAGGCGTTTTCGTGATCTGATTCGTCATGAATGTCAGTAATCCACGGCAGCTTTTTATCGATCATTAGCTTAGCGATTTGCTCTTGAATTTTATTACCGGATACTTGATAAGGTAACGCGTCGATAATAACGAGATTTTTTTCTTTAGGATCAATATGAAAGGTCGCGCGCATTTTATAGCTGCCACGTCCAGTCTCATACATCGCCTGCAAGTCTTTTTTACTGGTGATGATCTCAGCTGGGGTCGGCAAGTCAGGCGCTGGTATCGACTGCGTTAATTGCTTAACCGATAACTCAGGGTTTTTTAGCAGCCGAATCGCGGCGCGTACCACTTCATTAAGGTTATGCGGTGGGATATCGGTTGCCATACCGACGGCAATACCTGTTGTACCATTTAATAAAATATTGGGCAGGCGGGCGGGCAGGGTAGTTGGCTCCTGCATGGTGCCATCGAAGTTATCTTGCCAATCGACCGTACCTTGTCCGAGTTCTGCAAGCAAAGTATTGGCATAAGCGGACATTTTGGCTTCGGTATAGCGCATAGCAGCAAAGGACTTAGGATCATCAGGGCTACCCCAGTTACCTTGACCGGTAATGAGCGGATAGCGATAACTAAACGGCTGCGCCATCAACACCATCGCTTCATAACACGCGCTATCACCATGTGGATGATATTTACCCAGCACGTCACCGACCGTACGCGCCGACTTTTTCGCCTTTGCCGTCGATTTTAGTCCCAGCTCGCTCATGGCATAGACGATACGACGTTGCACAGGTTTTAGACCGTCAGCGATATTGGGTAGCGCCCGATCCATGATGACGTACATCGCATAGTTGAGATAGGCTTGTTCAGTGAATTCCGCCACGGAGCGGGTATCCATCGGTTCGTTGGGAATAATAGCGTCAATCGTATGATCAATAACATCGGACATATAATAGGGTTCACTTATCAGTTTTAATAGCTATAAATAATTGGTGCAAGTGTGCAAATAGGATATTGCTATCGTAAAGGATATTGGCAGAATTAAAAAGGCATAAGTCACAATAGACGACAGGTCATGACGTGCTACATAAGCATAAAAAGGTTAGGCGCTGTAACTTCGCATATTTTAAAAGTTATACGCACGTCTTTGACAGTAAATAGCGCAAATAGTTCACTAGAAAACCACAGAAAACGTATTGATAGATTAATGTTTATCAATATATCGTGAGTCATTTAGATGGTATATCTGCTTAAGTAGTTGATATTAATATTAATAGATGTCGTCAAGCCATTCTAAGAACTGAAGTATCAATCTTTTATATTGAGTAGTTTGTATAAAGTGTGTATGTTAATCAACAAAGGGCTATTTACCGCTATATTGTTGACCCATTGCTATACGTTTATATCGTCTGTCGCCTGCCGTCAATAGAGTTATATAGAGGGTGAGCTGATAAGGCGATGTTTAGTATGTTTATCACTCGGTGATAAAGATGGTTTGGCAGCAGCACACTATTATTAGGAGCAGGAAGATTATGGAAAATCAAGGTAACTTAATTCGTCGTGATGACAAAGCGTGGCTCAAAACCTATGAAAAGCTTGGTATTCGATATCATATTGATATGCCAGCCGCCAATACCTCTTTAATTGATATATTTGAACGGAATTTTGTTAAACATGCTGGTCGTACTGCCTTTGTGTGCATGGATGTAAAGCTCTCCTACGAAGATTTAGACCGTTATAGCAAACAGATTGCCGCGTATTTACAGTCGCTCGGACTAAAAAAAGGCGATAAAGTAGGGGTGATGATGCCCAATATCTTGCAGCTACCGGTTGCTGTATTAGGTGTCCTACGTGCTGGCATGACCTTGGTTAACGTCAATCCACTTTATACGACCAAAGAGCTTCAGCACCAGTTGGAAGATTCTGAGACCAAAGTGCTGTTTATCTTAGAAAACTTTGCCAAAACCTATGAAGATATTGGCAAAGACTTGGTGGATCACGTGGTGGTCACCTCGATGGGTGATTTGATGAGCCCCTTAAAAGGCTTTATCGTTAATGCGGTCGTGCGCCATGTCAAAAAACTGGTCCCTGATTATACGCTTAAAAATAGCGTAAACTTTAAAAAAGCACTCAATAAATTATCGGCTAAAAAGTATAAACGTCCAACCAATATCGGGCTTGAAGATGTGGCAGTACTACAGTATACCGGTGGTACAACAGGTGTCGCAAAAGGCGCAATGCTCACGCACGGCAACTTGGTCGCCAACTTAATTCAGTGTGACACGTATCTTGGTGATGCTTTTGATAAGTTTGAAGGGCTTAATGAGCAGCCTGTTATTATGACTGCCTTGCCGCTGTATCATATTTTCTCATTCACGGTTTGTGGTATGTTCGGCTTATATCGTGGCTGTATCGGACTATTGGTGCCAAACCCACGTGATGGCGCAAGCTTAATCAAAGCTTATAAAGATTATCCACCGGCGTTTTTCCCAGCGGTAAACACGCTATTTAATGCGCTCGCTAATAGCGATGCATTTAAAGCCCTAGACCATAGCAAGCTTGAGATGTCTATGGGCGGCGGGATGGCAGTATTAAAAGACACGGCGGCTAAGTGGGAAAAAATAACCGGCAACATCATTGTGCAAGGTTATGGTTTGTCGGAAACCTCTCCCGTTGCTTCCGCAAACCCGCAAGGTACCGGTGAGTTCTCAGGTAATATCGGTCTACCGATGCCTGGAACGGACATGGCCATCTTGGATGAAGAAGGTAATGAAGTCGCACTGGGTGAGCGTGGCGAGATCTGTGTTCGTGGTCCGCAGGTAATGAAAGGTTACTGGAAGCGCGAAGATGCGACAGCTGAAGTGATGACGTCTGACGGTTATTTCCGTACCGGTGATATCGGCGTGATGGATGAAGAGGGTTACTTTAAGATTGTTGATCGCAAAAAGAATATGATTCTGGTATCAGGCTTTAACGTTTATCCAAACGAAGTGGAAGATGTGATGTCAGCTCATCCAAAGATTTTGGAATGCGGCGTCATCGGTGTCGATGATGAAAAGAGCGGCGAAGTGCCGAAGATTTTTGTGGTGCGTAGTGATAATAGCTTGACTAAAGAAGAAGTGCTGGCTTATAGCAAAGAAAATCTAACCGGTTACAAGCGTCCTCGTTATGTCGAATTCATTGACGAGCTACCAAAATCTAACGTCGGTAAGATTCTACACAAAGACTTGCGTGCTTTAGAAGAAAAGAATCACGGTTAAATGATTTATCCCGAGTGTGGCATTTTTATTCATATTTATGAGTATTAATGCGTGCTAAGGTGGTATGAATAACCTTAAGCACTCGATGGCGCAATGATAAAAATGATAAGGTCTATGCAAATGACCTTATCATTTTTTTTATTTTTCTATGAGGGTTTGGTACTATTTATAGAGAATGGCGCGCAAAACTGCTATAGTTCCTGCCGATTATATTTTTGTATTGCACGATAAAAGTGCATGTTTAAGCAGTTAATATTATGATAAAAGCTTCGATCACGATGTCTTTAAATAATAGCTTTTGGCGTTATTGCCTTTGCAACTGGTTATACAATAGGTTTTCAGCATTTGCATATAAGCACTATTTATAATAGCGACAGTAAAATTAAACATACTGCTTATATGTTTAAAAGTTTGTGAATAGTAATTATGCTTAACGCTCAGATATTGAGCAGTTTCTTATTCACAAGTTTTTAATTTTATAAATACGTGGTTGGCGACCACGCTAAGGGCAGCACCTATACTCTATATTTTAACAGCAACATTTAGGGAAGATTATGACGGACAGTATCAATAAAGAAACCAGCAACCATAAAGCTGCGGGCAACGCTCAATCCATAGTTGAAAATACATTTCCTACCATGCCGACCATTGATAGTGACAGTCCGTGGCTGAGTACTTATGAGCGTTATGGCATCGAGCCGACCATCGATATGCCCGATGATAGTACGTCTTTACTTGAAGTGTTCGAGCGTAACTTTAGCCGTTATGGGCACAAGCCGGCATATATTTGTATGGGCGCGTCAATCACCTTTAAGCAATTAGACTTATACAGCCGTCAAATTGCCAGCTACTTACAGTCGTTAGGATTGGTGAAAGGCGATAAAGTTGGGGTGATGATGCCCAATATCTTGCAGTATCCTATCGTAATGCTTGGTATCATCCGTGCCGGTATGATTTTGGTCAACGTTAACCCTTTATATACCAGCCGCGAGCTGTCGCATCAGCTGCATGATAGTGGCGCTAAAGCCTTATTTATCGTCGAAAACTTTGCCAAAACTTATCAAGATGCCGAAGACAAAGGTCAAGTGAAGCACGTTATCGTCTGTAAGCTTGGTGATATGTTGGGGCTGATTAAAGGGTCTATCGTCAACCTAGTCGCGCGCCATGTTAAAAAAATGATTCCCGCTTACCGTTTGCCTGAGAGCACCAGCTTTAAGTATGCGCTAAATGCTGTCTCAGCCAGCAAATATAAACGTCCTGATTTAAACCTAAGCGATGTGGCATTGTTGCAATATACGGGTGGTACGACTGGTGTTGCCAAGGGCGCGATGCTCTCGCACGGCAATTTAGTCGCCAATATGCTGCAGATTAGTGCGCTCATGGACAGTGCTTTCGAAGATGATATCGACGCTACAGATGTTCTTTTGACCGCCCTACCGCTATACCATGTGTTCTCATTTATGGTTTGTGGGATGTATAGTATGTACCAAGGTTGCGCAGGCTTGCTTATCCCGAACCCACGTGATTTGGATGGTCTCATTAAAGAGATGGGCAAATATAAACCTGCTTACATCCCTGCGGTAAACACCTTGTTTAACGGTTTGGTTCATAAAGAAGGCTTTGCTGACCTAGATTTCTCTAACCTAAAAGCATCGATTGGCGGCGGTATGTCAGTTTTGCCAAGCGTGGCAAAAGAGTGGCATAAAATCACTGGTCTACCTATCGTTGAAGGTTATGGTTTGTCTGAGACCTCGCCAGTGGTTGCTTTTAACCCGATGACTATCTCTGAATTCACTGGTAAAATTGGTATTCCTGCCTCTAGCACCGACGTAATTTTGATTGATGAAGAGGATAATGAAGTTGCACTAGGCGATCGCGGTGAAATTTGTGTTAAAGGTCCGCAAGTGATGATTGGTTATCGAAATCGCCCTGAAGAAACGGCTGAAGCCTTTACGGCCAGTGGTCACTTTAAAACAGGTGACATCGGTATTATGGACGAAAAAGGTTTTATCAAAATTGTCGATCGCAAAAAAGACATGATTTTGGTTTCTGGTTTTAACGTGTATCCAAATGAAATCGAAGAAGTCATGAGCGAGCATCCTGCTGTGTTAGAATGCGGCGCTATTGGTATTCCAAATGATGAGCGCGGCGAAGATCCAAAGCTGTTTGTGGTCAAAAAGGGTGATGTGACCGAGCAAGAGCTGCTTGATTTTGGCAGAAAGCAATTGACTGGCTATAAACGTCCACGTCACATCCAGTTTGTTGATGAATTACCAAAATCAAACGTCGGTAAAATCCTCCGTAAAGAATTGCGTAAGATGGAAGGGTTAGAATAACGTTAACGCTAAATCCTGCTAAAGCAGCGGCGTAATAGCTTGGGTGAATCTTGCTATTGCGCCGCTGCCACGTTAGGATATCGTCATATTTACGTCTGCCCGCACCTCTGTTGACGTAATGACCAATCCATTATTTTATAACTCTATATAACCATAACTCTGCTTTTACAACATCGTCCTAGGAAATATTATGCGTATTGACAACCGTGAGCTTAACCAACTTCGCTCAATTAGCTTTGAGCGCCATTACACTAAGCATGCCGAAGGCTCAGTATTGGTCAGCTTTGGCGATACCAAAGTATTGTGTACCGCGAGCGTTGAGTCGGGCGTACCGCGCTGGCTCAAAGGTAAAGGCAAAGGTTGGATTACCGCAGAATACGGTATGTTGCCACGTGCGACCAATACCCGTAACCAACGTGAAGCGGCACGCGGCAAGCAATCTGGTCGTACGCAAGAAATTCAGCGTTTAATCGGTCGTAGCTTACGAGCGATGATTGATTTAAGTAAGCTTGGCGAAAATACCATTTATCTTGATTGTGATGTCTTGCAAGCAGATGGCGGCACGCGTACTGCTAGTGTGACGGGCGCCGCTATTGCCCTTATTGATGCGTTAGAAAGCCTACAAAAAACCAAAAAATTGAAAGCTGATCCATTGATTGGTTTGGTGGCTGCAGTGTCTGTTGGTATGAAAGATGGCGAAGCGTATCTCGATTTGAACTACGAAGAAGACGCCAGCTGTGATACCGATTTAAATGTGGTCATGACTCAAAAAGGCGAATTTATCGAGCTGCAAGGGACGGCAGAAGAGAAGCCATTTACCCGCGCGCAAGCAGACGATATGCTGATTCTTGCCGAAAAAGGCATCGCTGAGCTGATTGCTATGCAAAAAACAGCCCTAGGCTGGTAAATCTCTAAACGTTCTTTTATGACTTTTTATTTAAACTTTTAACCATTCACTGCTTTTGAACAGGTAATTATGCATGCTAAAGCTGACTGATGACGGCGCTAAAATCACCTTACAAGGCCAGTCGCCAGCGGCTGACAATGGGCTGTTTTGGTTTGGCTCCGCATTATTGGTTGGGGCAGTGGCGGTTGCTTTGGCAATGAGCCTGCTGCCTGAGCGCTTGGCTATTGGCGCTTTGGCACTGCTGATTGTGGGTAGTTTTATTTTCAATCGTAAGCGCCTGCAACGTAAACAAGCCATGAGCGGCGTTATTAGTAGTGGCATCTTGTGGGTGCGTGATGGTGAGCTGGTGCATGATAATCATGGCAAACGTGAGCATATTCATCTGACTGATGGCGACAAAATCACATTAATTGGCGAGCAGCTACAGATTGTCGATTGTGATGATATTCGTAAATACCTAATTGGCGGTTTTGATAATATCCAAGAAGCAAACGCGGCCAAAGCCATTTTACAAGGGCAATCGCTGAGCAAACGTCATGCCAATATCAAAATGAGCGACGATTAACGTATTGGATTATTAAGGTATTGATAGGCTTGAATGTTTTAGTCTATTTTTCTATGAACAATATTCAAACTTATGACTGATTATCCTTCCTAAATCTCCGCTCACACTTCTAAAATTCCTATCTCGTTTTACCGCTTATCCTTGATATAATACCTTTTATCGCTTACCTTAAAGCAATAATACTTGCAGATTCCTGTACAAATGGTTTATAAGTAGGATTGAAAAATCTTATCTTACTGATCGTTCATACGGTTATTGATACTTAGCCTTGATAGCGGTTTATTAAATTAAATTGAATCGGCTATATCAATATCCATAATATGGTGACAAGGAGTTGGTCATGTCGCGTTTGTCCATTTGGTCAATCACAACGTCGTGCAGTACATTATTATTTACCTTTGGTGCAATTTTTCAGGTCAGTCAAGCAAACGCCGATAGCATGAGCGCCCTGATTGCGCAAAAATCTAGCCAACCTGATTATAGCGTCCGTTATAACCCAGAGTACTCGGTGGTTCCTCCTGCCAAAATCAGCACACGCTCTACCATTCAACGCCCTGGCAATGCTGCTAGCTATCGCTCAAATGTAGGTAATGTACAACCAAGTTATTCTACCAATAGCGCCTCTAATAACGCTTACTCCAATAGCAACTCTTTTAATAACAGCTATTCCAATAACTCATATTCTAGCCAAAATGCTTATATCGGCAATGCCCAAAGTAATTACCGTTATCCGGAAGTACAACGCCAAGCACCGTCGGTTATACCCGCATTTTTATCTGGCAATTATGACAATGTCGATAGTGAATATTTACCCCTGCTCAGCAATGCTGAAACCCAGAGCAGTCGGGCGGCGAGTGAAGTCATCAGCACCGCGCGCAAGATGGCATTAAATGAGCGTACGATTATTAAAGGTGGCTGCTGGGACTATCTAAATGCGGTGTTT
Organism: Psychrobacter immobilis; assembly: GCF_904846285.1. Classification (GTDB taxonomy): domain Bacteria; phylum Pseudomonadota; class Gammaproteobacteria; order Pseudomonadales; family Moraxellaceae; genus Psychrobacter; species Psychrobacter immobilis_D. Next base: position 49,008 of record NZ_CAJHAD010000018.1, read on the forward strand.
AATCGAGCAGGGGTGAGCCGCGATACCATCCATAAAGGCACTTACGGTCAAGGTCCTTATGCCAATAGCAACGAGATCGAAGTCGGTGATTGGCTCTATTATATCAATCACGGCTACAATGGTGTCGAGCATAGCGGACTGTTTGTTGGCTGGGTCGATGAGCGCGCCAAACAAGCATTGATACTTAGCTATGCCGGTGAAAATCGCCGTGAACCTGCGCGCTACCGTGTTTATGATTTAAGCAATGTCTATCAAATCATGCGACCAAACGTTTAAAAGCATTTAATCAGCTTATTGAGACCTAAAAAATCGTCCATCACTTATTACAGTAATGGACGCTTTTTTGTAGATGTTTAAAATAAAAATACTTCTAAGGTAAATAAGCTTTACTGTTAGGTGTTTTTAAAAGGGTTTTACCACCACCAAAATCACAATAAAGATTAACGCAAATACGGGTACTTCGTTAAACCAACGCCAAAATTTATGTGATTTATAATGCGGGTTATCAATGAGCTTTTTACGATAAAATCCGCAGGCGCCATGATAGCCAGAAAGTAGCACCACCAATAATAGCTTGACGTGTAGCCAGCCCTGAGTTTTATAAACATCCCAGCCCATTCCCAACATCCATAAACCAAAGAACCAAGTGGCTATCATCGACGGCGTCATGATGCCGCGATAGAGCTTGCGCTCCATAATGGCAAAACGCTCGTGGCTGATGCTATCGTCACTCATCGCATGATAAACGAACAGGCGCGGCAAATAAAATATCGCCGCAAACCAGCACACCATAGAGATAATGTGTGCCGCCTTAATCCAATTAAAATAATCTGCCATCATACTCTCTCTTACGTTTTAATATTTTATGCGCAATTTCGTGATCAATAATGTCGGCAAGCTTAGCGCAGATGACGCGATAATGGTAGCGGCATACTTGGCATTTACTCTACTAAGACAACTTGCGATTGATGACCGCTCATGGCGTCGAGAACCGGTACATGCTTTGGTGCTCGTGGCGCGGCGAATTGCTTGGTTAAACCAAGCTCGCGCATCAGTCTATCGTCACCTGATTGACTGGCATTGCCTGTGGTCAGAAGCATATCACCATAAAAGAATGAATTGGCCCCTGCCATAAATGCCAATGCTTGCTCAGAGTCAGATAAGCTTTCGCGCCCAGCAGATAGACGGACATAGCTACTTGGGCAGCAAATGCGTGTGACAGCAATCGTCCGTATCCATTCAAGGACGGGCAGCTGACCTTCTGCTAAAACCTTGTCGCCAATCGGCGTACCTTGAATAGGCACCAATAAATTGACCGGAATCGACTCGGGCGCTTTGGGCATTTTGAGCAGCTCATGTACCCAGTCAATGCGATCATCACGGCTTTCGCCCATGCCAACGATATTACCGCTGCAAACGTTAATACCTGAGTTGCGTACGTTTGCAATGGTATCTAGACGCTCATCATAGCTGCGGGTGCTGACGACTTGCTCGTAGTAGCTTCTTGAGGTATCCAGATTATGATTGTAATAGTCTAAACCTGCATCCGCCAACTGTGCAGCCTGATCTGTATCTAGCATCCCAAGGGTCATACAGGTTTCAAGCCCCAAGGCTTTCACCTCTTTGACTAACTCGACCACATAAGGCATGTCTTTGGCGCTCGGGTGCTTCCACGCTGCACCCATACAAAAACGCGATGAGCCTGTGGCTTTGGCGCGTTTGGCAGCGGCAATGACCTTATCGACCTCAATACGTTTTTCTGCCTGTAGCTTAGTGGTATCGCGGTGATGACCAGACTGGGAGCAATAACCGCAATCTTCAGGGCAGTTACCGGTCTTAATAGACAGCAAAGTACTAATTTGTACTTCATTGGCAATGAAGTTCTGACGATGTATGGTTTGAGCTTGTAATAACAAATCCATCAACGGCAAGTCGAACAACTGAGCAATCTGTTCACGGCTGTGCTTATCAGGTGTTTGCTGCTTAATTTTGGTTTTAGTTGCGTCTGTTGCTAATGTCGCTAAAGAATCATGGGACGCGTTTTTATTATTAATTGTCATATCAGTATGATTATTGGCATTCGGTTCTGAGATATTAAGCAATCCTGCCATGAGATAAATCCTTTTATAACGGTATTTAGAAGTGTTAGATAATTTAATAGCTATTATTTAAATTAAGAACAATTAAGTAACTTTGGGTTTTTACCTTTTATGAAGTTAAGACGATAAAATCTAGGCAATAAAAAAGGTTGCCGTATAGTATACCGCAACCTTTTTAGAAAATCAGAATAGTGCTAAGTGGCTTGTTAGAGGTTAAGTCAGCGACTTAACTAGGTGACTCAATTATTTACCCAACTTGTGCTTAGCAACACCGACCCAATGGTTGGCAAATTTTTGTGCTTTATAAGCATAAGGCTTGGCTTGCTTGATGTAAGGTTTGCATTGTTCTGGAACGGCTGGCACGATATGTTTGGCAAGCTTATTGAACCACATCATTAGGCTATAGTCGCCCTCGATGCTCAAGTTACCTTCTTGCACAGCGGTCATAAACGCAGGAAGACTGCCTTTGGTCAATAGTTTAACGCCTGTCATTGAGTCTTTAAAATTAATCGTCAAATCCGCTTCTTTGGCATGACCACTATGTTGGCTGAATGTACCATTATCAAAACTATAATAGCGCGCGATATCAGCTTCAGTGCTGGCAAGCTCGATGGTGACTTTACGGTCAGCAAACAGCGCTTTAACGTCTCCATCTTCGCTATCAGCCAACATTGATAAACGATAACCAATCATTGCCAATAAAACATCTAATGGATCAGACTTAATATCTAATACAGGAACAGTAAACATAATGGAACTCCTAAAGAACCTAAAGAATGAGAAATAAGACGCAAAATAATGCGTACTTTATAACAATTGTGGCGACAAATATATAATTAGATTATAAACGATTGAACGAATGATAGGTTCCAATTCTTTAGGAGTTACGTAGAGCGTCTTAAGTATCTTGTAACATTCAATGACAGCAGTATGAATGGGGCAAACTTAATAAATTATTGAGTTACTGAAAGCGCGGCTGATAGTCATCATCATAGACAGGCGTATGTTCAATATAGCGCGCCGCTTGTAGCTCACGTTGCTCATGTACGGTGCGACTGACGTCTTCGTAACGCAATGCTCTATAGAGTACCCAAGCAATCAAAGGCAACCAGCTGATACCCATAGCGACCACATAATTGTGCCATTCTGACAACACCAACCAATAGGTTAATAAACTGTGAATGGCTTCAACCGCCAACCAATATGCCATACCGCCAAACAGATACCATAGCAACCAACGCTGCGACGATAAGGCAAGCGCCAGTAACAAACCCATTAGCAGACCAGTACCCAATATGGCACCAGCGCTCCATGTCATACTCGCAAAAATAGAAAATATGGTTAATAACATTGTTCATCTCGCTCTTTATCAGGTGAATTCCAACACCGTCATTATGGAAGTTTGCGACCTAAAGCTAAAGAGGCTAGTGACGACTTTGCGACAACAGCTGACGTTTGATTTTTTCAAACCATATTAAGAAAACACTGTGCAAATTCTGCCATTATGACCAACAAAAAAAGCGCCACAATCATGGGCACTTTTTGGACTTAATATATCTTTTTAACGTAGATTTAGCTTTAAGGACGAACGCCGCGGCGTCCCCACCACGATAAAGCAGTTACCAACACTGCTCCTAACAGCATCAAACCTAAAGTAGTCAGCCAATGAGCGCCAGTAGGATATTGCCACGGCATGACATTGTTGATGGCATCGCTACTTAGTGTACCTAGCGCATCAGTTTTCCATGGCCATACTTTCACAAGCGAACCGGCGATAAAGCCTGTCAGCAAGGCAAGAGTTGCTTGATAATAGCGTGATAGCAACCACTTGAGCATGCGGGTAAATAATAATAACCCCGTTGCCATACCCGCAATGACTGTGAATATAATGCTAAAGTTTAGCGTATGCACCGCTTCGAGTACCGAATCATAAGCGCCCATTAATAATAGAATAAATGACCCCGAAATACCGGGTAATATCATCGCACAAATGGCAATTGCGCCAGCAAGGAATAAATAGGGTAGGCTCGGTGCGGTAGTCAATAACGGCAAGCTACTAATCACAATGGCGCTACTAGCGCCCAGCAAAAATAATGCGACCCGTCCTATATTCCAGCGTGTAATCTCAGTTAATAAGATAAAGACAGTGGCTACCACTAAACCAAAAAAGAATGACCAAATCAGTAAAGGCTGATTGTCCAACAAATGCTTAAGAAGTCCGGCTAAAGTAGCAAAACTGGTGGCGATACCGAGTAATAAGCACACTAAAAAAGTAGCATCGACCTGTCGCCAGACCGCTATTAAGCCTTTAAGCCCGCCTTCTTGACGAAATATCTGCCAAAGATTGGGACCTACGCTACTTAAGGCATTAATCAAGCGCTCGTAAATCCCCGCAATCAAGGCAATGGTGCCGCCAGAAACACCGGGCACTATGTCCGCCGCACCCATCGCAATACCTTTGACATAAACACCCAATAGCTGTTTTGGATTATCGTGATAAATAGGTGTGCTTTCTTTAATCAAATGCTCATTATCTAGATGATGGGAAGATGACGGCGCATCTGGCCGTGGGGATTGTGATGCCGTCATGGACATTCCTTTCTTATTTAACAAGTTAAAGGTGAGATAAATAGGGTAAAAGAGATATAGGTATAAATATGCTTCAACCATGAGCTAGGCTAAAGATAAACCCTTAACCTAGCTCATGGTTTAGCATGTTTAATCATTATTTAGGTCGGGAAAAGGCTGGATAGCCAAGCGCATAAAGGACGCCTTCAAGCCCCGTGACATTGACCGCAGCATCTGCACGCGCTTGGACGATGGGCTTAGCATTAAACGCTACGCCCAAATCAGCCAAAGTCATCATCGGCAAATCATTGGCCCCATCACCGACGCAGACTACCTGTGACATATCAATGCCCATGCGCTCAGCGGTATGCTCAGCAATCGCCGCTTTTTTAGCACCATTAATAATAGGCAGTTGCACATGACCGGTGACTTCGCCTTCGTCGATATCTAGCGCATTGGCATGCACTTCATCGATGCCTAACTGCTCAGCGATATAGCGGGCAAAATAGGTAAAGCCGCCTGAGACTAGAACTGTATGATACCCCAAGGCTTTAAGAGCACTGATCGTGGTGCGCGCGCCTGTTGACAAGGTCAAACGCGTGCAAATATCATCCAGCACGCTCGTTGGAATGCCTTTTAATAATGCCACACGCTGAGCAAAAGATTCATCAAAATCCACTTCACCGCGCATTGCTGCTTCGGTAATGGCTTCTACTTGCTCGCCAATCCCAGCGGTTTTTGCCAGCTCAACGATGACTTCCTGCTCAATCAAAGTAGAGTCCATATCAAAGCAAGCCAGCTTATGAGTGCGTAACATATGACCGACCGATAAGATGTGACAATCGACAACGTCTAAGTGGTCGCCACTGCTTGCGCTTTGCGAGTTTTTATAGTCTTCCGCTAAGTCATGACGCAAACGCGTGGTCAATTGGTCATCAATAATGTGCGCTGCAGCCGTCTTCTTAGCAGGATGCATCAGAGTATCTGTGACCGGCACCAGTAAATAGCGGAAAACTTGCACATCGACAAACGAGCGCTTAGCGAATGGCTGTGTGGTGTCTATATCAGCAATCTCAACATTAACAAAATTGGCATCAGCATCTTCTGCCACGGTGACCAAATGCCAGTTAGGCTGCTCATCTACCCATGATTGCACATATTGATGAATGTCGAGCGAGGATACATGCGTAGGCAATACCACAATCAACGCAAATACGGGCAAGGATTGCAGCGCATCAAAATCTTGCAGATTAGTGCCCTCAGGCAATAATGATGCTACAGAATCAACGGCTTGTTGCCAGGCTTTGCTGTCTTTTGGTAACGAGTAAGATGTATTTTTTTGCATCGCTCAATTGTCCCTTGTATGCTGATATAAGATTAGGAATAATAACAGTTTTACTCGGCAGCGCCTATAGATGAGGTACAAAGTCTCACAGTCAGATAAAAATGCTTATCATCACCAAAAAGCGCCTTGGAATAAAAGAAAATTCTTACAATAAATTTATGATATTAGCTGACGCCATAACCCTTACTATGGTGATATAGTAGGAGAAATGAGCGGGAGGTTTTTTGATTTACGCCTGAGCCAAACATACTTGCACAACAAATCTCCTGTACGATGGCAAGGTCTCATGGATTGAGTTTTATTGAATAATTATTTGATGCTTATGAAATAGCGCTTTATTGAATAACTTCTTATGAAATAGCTTTTTATGACGTGTCCGTCGCTTAGAGGCGGCGTGGTTATACAGAGCCAAAGTAGATTGAGCAAAAGTATATTAAACAAAGATAGCTGCATATTCTTCCAGAAAATGAGCCATAGCCTCGTTTTTTAATTCCATTTATCCAAAAAAGTTTAACATATCATGATGTATTTAGCGCCGCGGCAAGGGTTGTTTGCCATTATTCTTCTGGTTAGTTTTTGTTTGCAGACCCTATTATTGGTCATCAGTATCGATCAGCAGCTGACCAACAGCCGTGCCCAAAAGGGCGAGCAAATGGTCGCCCAGCTCATCGATGAAGCACGCTTATCTTTAGAAAATAAAGACCGCGTCAGTCTAAGCGTCATTGCCAATCGCTATACCAGTGAGCAGGACGTGACCCGCATACTGATTAAAGACAATAATGGCGATATATTGGTACCGGTTGGTAATGCGCCGATGCAGCAAGGTGATACCATTAGTCAAATCGCGACCAAAGGCGATGCGGTCATCGGTAGTGTGGCCTTGACGCTAAAAGACATTAGCAAGGGTGAGATTATCGCCATGCAATGGCCGTTTGTTATTGGCTCGATGTTGCTACATTTATTGCTATGGCTGATCTATGGCTATATTGCGCGTCCATCCAGAGAGCAAATCAATGCGCTGAGCCGTGATATTCAAGATTTGCATCGCGAGCAGTATAGACAACTCGATCAACGTGAATTTGAGCGTGGTTATGAACGAAATTTTGAGCGTGACAGTGAATCAGAGTATAACTCTGACCCTAGCCTTAAATCTGACTCAACTGGTTTTGATAGCGTAGTTAAAGAAACAGCTCATGATACCAGTGGTAAAAAAACAAATACTCGAAAATTAGACATCCATAGTGCCGTAAATCAGTATGTTAGAGGGCAACAGGGTCAGGATGCAGCACTGAACAATGATGACAATGAAGCTGAAGACCATAACAATAACCATCCGCTAGATAGTGTCGTCAGTAATGAAACGGACAGTATACAAGACGAAGTGACGGCTACTAATAGTAGCAGCCACAAAGCGAGTACTGCTGCCAGACTGTCTGCGACCCGCCCGTTCGACAGTGTCAGCGTCCAGATTGTCTTTCATGATGAGTTCAATATGCTTGAGCGCTTAGCACCGTCGCAGCGTCTGCCTTATTTGGCATTATGTACCCAGCTATTGAATCAAGCAGTGACCGAATTACTTAAACAGCCATTGTTGCTTGGGGTCAGCGCGCTCAATGAGCCCCACTTTGATGAAAGCGGTACTTATGTGATGCTAAAAGCAGATAATAGCCACGCCAAAGTCGCATTGGCAGGCGTGATGCTCGGCAAACTGTATCTGATGCTGAATAAAATCATTCATGATAAGCATATCGAGCTATCACGATTTGCCCTACCAGCAAAAGCTGGGGTAAGTGACAATGCCCAAGTCGAAGCGATGAGTCATCTATTGGATAGCGTAGGTAAAAAAGAGCAAATGCTTATTTTGTTACCTAATGCCGGTCTTAAACAAATCAGTCATCATGTACAAGTACAAAGCATTATGCGTCCAACAACCGTTTATGAGCGCGAATGTGCAATATTCGATGGCGGTAATGACGCCATGATACAACGCCTAGCAGATGTGCGTAATGCGGTCCTAATGATTGAAGAGGCGGAAGAGACTGAAGAGCAGGAGTAAACCGCAGCGTTAGATACAGATGAGCCTCTACAATTGCCTGCGCAATAATCGTCAGTACACGCTTTAATTTTGCGCATAACGAGGTCATAGAAATAAAAAGGATTGACAACGCTCAATAGAGACTTTATAAGGCATATATATATTCATGTATTTTTAATACTTTTGCCGAAAAATAATAGGAGTTTGTCATGAGTGACGCTGATATTGATGACGATTTTGATGATGACTTTGTTGATGATGACGATGCAAAGATGGTGGAAGAGGCTGAGACCAGTGTGCGTACACGCTTAAGTAGCCTTGAAAAACGCCGCTTGATCGATAATTTGCTAGAAGAGAAACGTTTGGCTAAAGAGCTAAAAGACGATCTTGATGACATCGATAATTTTGATGAAGATGGTGATGACTGGGATGATGACGATCTCTAAGTCGTCATTACCCTCATCAGTTTGCAGTTTAATGACAAAGCAAAACCGCTTGCTCACTGATTTTTAGCCGAAAGTTGTTAAGTAATCAGCCTGATAAGCAAGCATGACATCCTGATGTCGCATGCATTGTGCTAAGCTGGTTGTCAGGTATTTTTAATACTGTTCTCAATGCTATTGGGTTATTAAAAATTATGCTGTAATCAGCTCTCATCAATAGACATATTTTATAACAGCGTTTTATAAAAGTGTTTGGGGCTGGTTTTATGAGTTCAAACAGTTTTTATCTTTTTTAATTTAATCCTTAGATTTCTCGCCCTTTTATATTTCATAACCTATTTATTGCGCCTGACGTAATCTATCCTCCAAGGACCACCACACTATGAATAACCCACTCAGTTTCGATGAATTATTAGACTATTTGGACAATGAAGAAAGCGCGTTTGTGCTTGATAGTGTCGCTACCCATGGTTTTTTGACCGCGACTGTCATTGGACGTCCATTGCCAAATTGGATAGAGGCGCTGTTTGAAGGTCATGTCAGTGAAATCCCTGAAAACGTGATTGACGGTATCCAGCGCTGGCGCGAATCGATTATGGCTGAGCTGAAAAACGAGACGCCAATTGAGCTACCATTTGGTGAAGACGCAGGTAATGAAGAAGTGGCGGTTGATTTTTCAGACGACTCTGATATCGTTGCTTGGTCGATTGGCTTTGTCGATGCGATGTATGGTGATGAAGCCAGTGATTGGTTTGAAGATGAAGAAACCGCAGAAGATGTAGCGGTCTTAACCTTGCCGATGATTGTGCTAAGTGGCATCGATGATGAGGATCCAGAGCTGGCGCAAATGCGTGCCGACGAAGATAAAATGGTACAAATGGCTAATAGTATTGAAGGTAATTTAACGGAGCTGTTTTTATTGTTCCATACCAATGACTAGAATTGTTTATAAACAGATAATAAATAGGTAGATAGATGGCGTTTTTGGGTACATTAATCCAATAAACGCGGTCTATTAATAAATGCTGTCTATAAGCATCTTTTATTAATATTCGCTGAACCCCTAAATATTCATTGAACCCTCTATAAGTTACCGATAAGGCTGTACCATGACTGTGCAACTCTCCAATCTTGAGCACTTGCCCAACTATCATATTACCGAGCGTTTAGACGTCGTATACGGGAGTACCGTGCGCTCAAAGCATGTTGGTAAAGACTTGTTTGCTGGTCTCAAAAACATCGTCGGCGGCGAGCTAACCGCTTATACCGAGCTGTTAGACGAATCACGTCAAGAAGCGATCGATCGGATGGTTATTAAGGCAGAAGCCTTAGGCGCTGATGCAGTCGTGGGCTTGCGGTTTTCGACTTCTAGCATTGCGCAAGGTGCCGCTGAGCTGTTTGTTTATGGGACAGCGGTGAAAGCCGTACCGATGCCGCAGCAGTCCACTTCTCATCAATCGCAGCAACCACCAAACAATCACTCGGGTCATGATGATTTTAATAATCATAATTACGATCAGAGTCACAATAATAATCAAGGTCACAGTCAAGCAGCGCCTCAAGCACCAAAGGCTGATGACGATTTACCACGTTTCAACCCTTTTGGTTAATGAACTATAAAAAGCGCGGCGACGCTTTTTGCTGCTACGAGACGTCTGATGAATAACTCCCTGACCCAAATGCTAATGAACTACGCGCCGCTTATCGTACTGTTTGTGCTCGGGTGGTTTTTTGGCTCACGGCATGAGCGTCAGCACTTGGTACGCTTAAAAATTGCAGAAAAAGAGCTCAGCCATATTATCGTATCGACGGAGCGCTTTTATGTGCCGAAGCTTGCCGCCAACACTGAGGGTGAGCTGGTCATGGGCAGCGTGGTGATTGCACAAGATTATTTTAAAATGGTCATTGCTCGCGTTTTAAGTATCTTTGGTAAAAACCTGACCACTTATGAAACCTTGCTCGATCGCGCCCGCCGTGAAGCTGCGGTGCGTATGCGCAGCCAAGCGCAGGCGAAAGGCTATAATTATATCTACGGTTTACGCTTTGAGGTCAGTAATATCAATCAATTGGGCAGCATGGTTGAAGCCATTGCCTATGGTACCGCCGTACTTAGTACTGAAAATCCTACTAAAGCTCCAATCAGAGTCAATACCAATAATTTTAAAAAATAAATATTTATACTGTAATAGCTATTTAATGATCTTTACTTAACGAATAAGTTATTCAGTATCTAAATTATCACAACCCAAATTATCTAAAAGATCGTGGCTAACACTCTCATTTAATCTCGCTAAACTCCCCTTTATTCTTACAAAATCCCCATATTTCGACTTTGACTGATGAGTCGTTGAATAAAGCAAATGTATAGCACTTCTGCGCTATATACTCGCTTTATCGATTATAACTTGTCACTTGTTAATTATTGTCGATAATTAGCAGTAGCATGATGTGAAATATGCTATAACAAATTGTTGAAAGCGGCCCTTATTTAAAATGAGCCTTGTTTAAAACGAGCGATGAACGTCATTTATAAGTGTTATTAACGATAAATAGCCATTAATAAGTATGAAAAAGCATTAGCAAGGATCGCTAATCAAACCGCATTTAATCACTATAAACTGACCTAGCGATAGGTCTTATCTACAGGGATGTAGTTATGGAAAGTTTGGCGCTAGTCACTTTAGTAAATTCAGTTGTTATTCCTATTTGCTTGTTTTTAATCATGATGGGTATGGGTCTGACCCTTGTTACCAATGACTTTAAACGAGTGTTGAAGTACCCCAAAGCCGTCGGTATAGGCTTGACCAATCAGTTGATACTGTTGCCAATCATTGGCTTTGCCTTAGCCAATATCATGCCATTACGCCCAGAGTATGCTGTCGGAGTTATGCTGCTGGTATTGTGTCCGGGCGGCACCACCTCAAACTTGTTTACCTATTTGGCCAAAGGCGATGTGGCACTGTCGGTAACAATGACGGCGATTGCCAGCGTTATTACTGTATTTACCATTCCTATTGTGCTGAGCTTTTCATTGATTTATTTTATGGGCAGCGGTAGCGAGTTTGAATTGCCAGTATTAAAAACCGTGCTTACCTTGGTATTGCTGACGATTGTGCCTATTAGTATCGGGATGTTGATTAAAAGTTATGCGCCAAAAGTCGCCGATCGCTCACAACTATATGTGTCTAGATTTGGGGTAATTTTTTTAACGTTTTTAGTGCTGTTTTTGGGTTATGTGCAACGCGATATCATTGTCGATGCCTTTATCGCGACCGGCCCTGTATCAGTATTATTAAACGTCTCAACCATGGCGCTCGGTTATTATAGTAGCAAATGGTTCGGCCTTAACTTAGCGCAAAGAACTTCGGTGACGCTAGAGGTCGGTTTACAAAACAGTACTTTATCGATATTTATGGCATTAACGCTATTATCTAACTACGATATGTCGATGATGCCCGCCATTTATACCTTGGTAATGTTCCTAACGGCAGGCATTTTGGTGCGTATATTTAGCGCTCGGCACAATAAATTGAGAAAGTCTGAGATAGAAAGTAGTGTGTTGGCAGCACGTATGCTGTAGGCAGGAATGATTGAATATAGACGTATCCACATTATATTGAACAGACTATCGTTATTGCTTAATCATGAAACCCCATAACAGGTTTGAACCTTGTTAGGGGTAATAGGCAACTTATCTATTTATAGTATTAACCAATACCAATCAAGGTCGGCGGGTTTTTTTGCTTGTCTCTAACTTGTCTTTAGCGGTTTGTTCTTTCACTTTTTCGATTTGAAATAAGAAAGTACGGTTTTTAAGTACCGCCACAAACACCACGCCGCCGACGGTATTGCCCAGCAATATCACCGTCAAAAATAGCAAGTAGCGCCCCAAACTGACGGTATTGCCATAAATCAAGGCTGAGAATATTTCGATATTGCCCACGATACTGTGATGCAATCCTAAAAACCCAATACTGCCAGTAATAAGCGTCACCAAGACAATGCGGCTAAGGGTATCGCGCGCTGAAGTCACGAGCCACGCGGTGACGCCCATCATCCAGCCTGCCAAGATGGCACTGCCAAATATTACCCACCATCTAAACCCTAAAACATGCTCGGCATACGCGTCAATGTCGCTGACACTAAACAGCTGCATATTTAAACCCAAACCTATCATCAATGCCGCAAATAAGCAGCCGCCAACGACGTTACCTGCGATGACAATGCCCCAAAGGCGTAGCAGCTTGTGTAAGGGTTCGATTTTATTGAGCACAGGTAGGCTTAACAGCGAGGTTTGTTCGGTAAATAACAGCGACTGACCGATGACCACGATGATAAAGCCAATCGGGTAAAGTAGGGAGGCGAGTACGATAGCGTAATGGCTGGGTAATACGCCACTCAATAGTGCAAAAGCCGATAAAATCATAAAGAAGCTGATACCAATCTCAAGTCCAGCGGTAAAAGCGCTGGTAAATAGCGAGCCAAGCGAACGCTCAAAGGTTTCTCTGGCATCCATAACTTGCTCAACCAAGATACTGGCATAGCTTTTTGCTTGACTTAAATTGTCATCGTTAGCGACTTTTTTGATGGTTTCTTTGTCTGCCTCGCTAATATCCTCAGAGAAATCTTCGTCCTTTAAGCTTTCTCTAACATCATTGTCTTCTGCCATATCAGCATCGTTAACGTCTTTATCTCCAGCACTAGATTGTTGATGAGCACTATCATCAGTCGAGTGCTTATCGTCTATTTTATCAGCTTCAGAGTGGCTGCTATTGTTATAGGTGTGCTCGGTATCTTGGGACACGGTCAGCTCGCTATTTATCAGATTATTATTTTAGGATAAAGACGCCATTTATTATGCTATACGATAACTATATAAGTTCTCGCATCACCCATATTTTATAACACGACTAGGATTCCTTTTGTGGGAAGTTCAGCTGATTGCGGTTATTTATTGATATTTAAGGTTATTAACAGGGCAATGACACGTTACAAGCCTGATAAATTACCTTAGCATCTAACAAAATATGGCTATCTGCGTTAAAATCACTCTATTAATTATTTTCCTTATTCTCAACGTATTTGTTTGACCACATTCATTTTTAATAAAAGACCATTCTATTATGAGTACTCCTAATATCAATACTACGACAAACACTAAAACCAACCTAACCGAATCTATTCAAGCCGCCTTAAGCCAATTAGAAAACGCCTACAACCCTGCCGAGGTCGAAGCGGGCATGTATCAAGGCTGGGAAGATAGCGGCTACTTTAAGCCAAGCTTTGATAAAGACGAGTCGTTTTCTATCGCGCTGCCACCACCGAACGTCACTGGTTCGCTGCATATGGGCCATGGCTTTAACAATGCCATCATGGATGCGCTAACGCGTTATCACCGCATGGATGGTGACAATACGCTTTGGCAACCGGGTACGGATCATGCGGGTATTGCGACCCAAATGGTGGTTGAGCGTCGTCTAGAAGCACAAGGTATCAAGCGCCGTGATATGACGCGTGAAGACTTTATCGATAAAGTGTGGGAGTGGAAAGAAGAGTCGGGTGACAATATCACCCGTCAGATTCGCCGTTTGGGCAGCTCGGTCGATTGGTCGCGTGAGCGCTTTACCATGGACGATGGTTTATCCAATGCGGTAAAAGAAGTGTTTGTGCGTTTGTTTGATGATGGCTTAATTTATCGTGGTAAGCGTTTGGTGAATTGGGATCCTAAATTCCAAACCGCGCTATCGGATTTAGAAGTAGAAAACGTCGACGAAAAAGGCAGTTTGTGGCATTTCCGCTATCATTTCACTGATAAAGACTTAATTACTCAAGATGGTAAAAACTACTTAGTTGTAGCGACCACGCGCCCTGAAACTTTACTGGGTGATACCGCTGTTGCGGTCAATCCAAAGGACGAACGTTACGCGCATTTGATTGGCAAAACCATTACTTTGCCGATTACTGGTCGCATTGTGCCTATCGTTGCCGATGATTATGTTGATATCGATTTTGGTACCGGCTGTGTAAAAATTACCCCAGCGCATGATTTTAACGATTATGAACTCGGTCGTCGTCATAACTTGCCGTTGATTAATATCCTTGATGAGCGCGCTAACATTTTGCCAGCAATGGAGGTTTACGCTGACTTGCAAGTCCGTGAGCCAACGTTAGAAACCACACCAAGTGAATACGCTGGACTTGAACGTTTTGCGGCGCGTAAATTCCTTGTTGAGCAAGCAAGCGAGCAAGGCTGGCTAGAAGACATCGAAGACTACGCCCTTAAAGCCCCGCGCGCTGAGCGTGGCGGTACGATTGTTGAGCCATGGTTGACCGATCAATGGTACGTCGCTGTCAATAAGCTGGCTGGCCCTGCGATTGACGCGGTCGAAGATGGCAGCATCGAGTTCGTCCCTGCGCAGTACAAAAACATGTATATGGCGTGGATGAATAATCTACAAGACTGGTGTATCAGCCGTCAGTTGTGGTGGGGACATCGTATCCCAGCGTGGTATGACGATGCGACTGGCGAGATTTATGTGGCGCGTGATGAAGCGGAAGTCCGCACTAAATACAATCTAAGCGACGACGTAAAATTACGCCAAGATGATGACGTGCTTGATACGTGGTTTAGCTCGGGACTTTGGACGTTTAGTACGCTTGATTGGGCAGACGTCAATGCTGATCCACGCGTCCTTAAAACCTTTCACCCGACCAGCGTCTTGGTCACCGGCTTTGATATTATCTTCTTTTGGGTAGCTCGCATGATCATGATGACCATGCACTTCGTCAAAAACGAAGATGGTACGCCGCAAGTACCGTTTAAGACCGTCTATGTTCATGGTCTAGTGCGTGATGGCAATGGTCAGAAGATGTCCAAATCGAAAGGTAATGTCTTAGACCCAATCGATTTGATCGATGGTATTGATCTCGAAGCGCTGGTAGAAAAACGCACCAGTAATATGATGAATCCAAAAGACGCGGCGAAAATTGAAAAGCAAACGCGTAAAGAGTTCCCTGAAGGCATTCCAGCCTTTGGCACCGATGCGCTACGTTTTACCTTTACGTCCTTGGCCAGTACCGGTCGCGATATCAACTTTGATCTAAAACGTGTCGAAGGTTATCGTAACTTCTGTAATAAAATCTGGAATGCCAGCCGCTTTGTATTGATGAATTGTGTGGATAAAGAAGGTAATGCGCAAGCGATTGACCAAGCGGCCAACATGGATGTTTGGGAATTACCAGAAAAGTGGATCATGAGCCGTCTAAACTCGACCATTAGCAATATTCATCAGCATTTTACCCAGTATCGCCTCGATATGGTCAGCCATGATATCTATGAGTTTATCTGGAATGAGTACTGTGATTGGTATGTTGAGCTTGCCAAAGCCAGCCTCAATGATGACTCGGTATCGGACGAGCGCAAAGCGCAAATCCGCTATGTATTGCTGCATGTGCTTGAGACGGCGCTACGCTTTAGCCATCCAATCATGCCTTATCTGACCGAGCAAATTTGGCAGACGGTTGCGCCGCTATTGGGTCGCAAAAATACCGACAGTATCGTCGTTGCTGACTATCCACAAACCGATACTGCCCAAATCAGTGAGCAAACTGAGGCGGATATGGCGTGGCTACAGGAGCTTATCGCCAGCGTCCGTAATATCCGCGGCGAGATGAAGCTGGGCAATGCGGTACGTCTGCCAGTGCTACTACAAAATATCTCTGCTGATGAAGATGCGCGTCTATCACGTATCAAAAACCAGTTCAAAGCGCTTGCCAAAGTCGAGAGCCTAGAGATACTGAAAGAGGGCGATGAGGTGCCACTATCATCATCAAGTATGGTCGGTCAGCTACGGGTACTCGTACCGATGAAAGGGCTGATTGATCCAACGGCTGAGCTGGCACGCTTAGGTAAGTCATATGATAAGTTGAAAGGTCAATCCGAAGGTATCGCACGTAAGCTCGGTAATGAAGGCTTTGTCAGTAAAGCACCTGTAGAAGTAGTCGATGCGGAAAAAGCGAAACTGGCTGAGCTAGAAGGGCAGTTGACGGCGATGACGGCGCAGATGGAGCAGTTGAAAGCGTTGTAAATAAAGCGTAAGTATCTATAGTAATAAAAAACGCTGTCACAATTGTGATGGCGTTTTTTATTGTCTACTGGTTAGTTCTCTAGGGTACCATTAATATTGCCATTTAACTGAATATTTGTGTGCTATTATCTATCGTACTTTGTGGTAAACATTCATTTTTAATGGTAGAGGTTTTGCGAAGATAGTTGATATTTAATTTGATAGAGAAAATTAGTGAGAAGTATAGCTTGCCGTCGATAATGGCACAAGCCTAAGGCTTGAAAGCGTTATAAAATAAAATATGAATAGATTTATAGAGGTTATCAATGGTAATAAAAGGATTTGAAGCTACAGGTGTTTTCGGTTACTTAGATTTTAAAATAGAGTTCCATAAAGATAAAAACTTTCTTGTTGGGAGGAATGGCTCAGGAAAAACAACAGCTTTAAAATTAATCAATTCTTTGATAATGCCAGATTTTAGAGAGCTTCTTAAAACACCCTTTGATGAATGCTATTTAACACTACATATTGATAGAGAAGAACTTTGTATATATTCTTATAAAAGGGAAGATACATTGTTTTTTGGAATAAATAATGTCGAAGATATATTGGAAATAAACTATAGGCCTGATATCGTTTCTGAAACGAAACGTAGGAAAGATAATAGGTTTGAAGAGTTTTTGGAAGAGATAAACTATAGATATAGCTCGCATCCTGTTATTGAATCTATTTCGAAAATATCTTCACCAGTTTTTCTAGGACTAGATAGACGTACTGATTGTGAAAAACCGAATAGTGATTATTTCTTAGAACGTGAAGCTTGGTTAAATATAGTTAGTCCAGTATAAAAACGATACAGCGGAACTGAAATTGATTTTTCGCAGCCTCTGTCTGCGCAGGCACAGCAAGCCAGAAAAATTTATTCCAGTTTCGCGTAAAAACCTCATGTATCTATTTTATTTAGAATTGACTATATTAGAAAGCATAATATTGTAAGAGAGAAAAGATTTGTAGAAGGAACTATAGGTTCTGGTCTTATGGAAATAGAGTTTCTTGTAAAAAATGCTTATAAATATATAAGAGATTTGGAGGTGGAGCAAACACAGGTTCTTAGAAATCAAATCCTTGTCTCTTCTTTTAAGTATTTAAATTTTGACGAAAATGAATTATTTAATATTAGTGTAGGTAGAAATGAGAGAAAAAAGTTACTAAAAAGAGAGAGTGAGATAAAAAGTGCTCTTATAAATATTATTGATTTTGATTCTTCAGTAAATGAGGAGGTTGATCTATTTTTTAAAAAGCTGAATAGTATGTTTGATGGCATATCTTCAGAAAATAAATATAAAATTGAGTTTTTATTGAATAAAGCTCAAATTGAAAGAATGTATAAGATAGTGGATATAATAGATGAGCATAAATCTAGAAATGATGGTTATTACAAGCCAATCAATGATTTTCTTAATACTGTTAATAATTTTTACCAAGATTCTGGTAAGCGTTTAGAAATTGATACAGTTGGTCAATTAGTGGTAAAAAGACCTGACGGTAACGAATGTACTATTGAAGGTTTATCTTCAGGTGAAAGGCAGCTACTTGTTATTTTCGCACATTCTTATTTCAATCAAAATAATATTTTTATTATAGATGAGCCTGAATTATCTTTACACTTAGGATGGCAAGAAAAGCTGGCAGATACTATCTTCCTAGCTAATACAGGGTCTCAGTTTATTTTAGCTACACATTCTCCAGAAATTATCGCTGGTAACAAGAATAAAGCTGTGGGGTGTAGATAAAATGATAGAAGTTGACATTCCAACTAGAAGCCTGGAAGCTAGAAGTGCTATAAGTGTACTGTTTCAAGAAATAAATGAAATTGATATTTATACAGAAGATACTGCTAGAGGTTATGAAAAATTATTTACAAACTTATGGTAATCCCCCCAATAAATAAGAACACTTAGAAATAGAGATTAACTGCTAAAATATACTAGCAGGAGAATCCTATG
>NZ_CAJHAD010000019.1 GCF_904846285.1 Psychrobacter immobilis
AATCTCAGGAGTGTAGGTTTGTCTTTTCATTGTCGTATTCTCTCAGAAAGTTAGGTCTCCGACAATCACGGGGCGATCCATTCCAAATTTGTTCGACATTCATTGGTCTTTTCTCACATCTCTCGCTCTTCCTGAGATACCTTAATCTAAAGCATTGAGTTGATACCTTCCAAATTTGTTCGACACTTATCCATTAGCTACACTGATAGAATGACTGACTCTAATATTACTGCTGACTTGAGTAAATTTAGCTCCTACATAGTCGGAGCGCTTCACCAACGATCACCCCGTATTACGCAGACCTGCTGCCAAGGCATTGATACTACGTATTAATGGGTCTTCAACATTAAGATCACCATGGTTAACATCACCTGTCGCATCTTTTTGTCTGGCACGCTTTAACAGCTCGATTTGGATATAGTTGGTTGGATCTAAATACGCATTTCGCCATTCAAGGGAAGCTGAAAGATTCTGTTGATGCGCCAATAATGATGTTTGATTAAGCAAAGCGTTTAAACCTGAATAGGTCAGCTCGTGCTCGTCAGTCACCGCTTTCATAATCTGTTCACGTAAAACCTCATCGTCACATAACTGGCTATAAGCCTGAGCAATACTCATATCAGATTTGGTAAACGCCATTTCAATATTGCTAATAAACACGTTAAAGAATGGCCAGCAGTTATTCATCTCCTTCATCAAAGCTTCATCATCGATGACGCTATGTAGGGCACTACCGACGCCATACCAAGCTGGCAGTGTAAAGCGCGCTAGTGACCAACCAAATACCCAAGGAATCGCGCGCAAGGTCGTCTTACTTGGTAAACCCTTATTACGGTGCGCTGGGCGTGAGCCGATATTTAATAGAGAGATTTCTGCTACTGGCGTTGCTTGGGAGTAGAACTGATAAAACCCTTCGGTATGGTCAGTCAGCTGACGATAACGCTGCTCACCGGCGTCTGCTAAGCGTGCAAAGAGCGCTTCATAATTTGGCAATTCAGGCGGTTGCACCACAAACCTTGATGAGCAAGCTTTAAGCGTACCAGTGATGCCCATGGTCAGCTCAAATACCGCCGTATCAGTGTTGGCATATTTGGCATAAAGAACTTCGCCCTGCTCAGTGACTTTAATTTGCCCATGCAGTGTACCAGCGGGCTGCGCAGCGATCGCCTTATGCGTTGATCCACCACCACGACTGACAGAACCGCCACGACCATGAAACAGGCGCGTTTTAATACCATATTCAGCAGCAATACGGTTAATGGTTTGCTGCGCGCTATAAAGCTGCCATGCAGAAGTAATGATGCCGCCATCTTTTGATGAATCTGAATAACCTAACATGATTTCTTGGGTGTTATCTGAATGCTGAAGCAGTCCGCGATAGAGCGGATTATCCAACACGGCGGGTAAAATCTTATCGATATTTTTAAGATCTTCGATGGTTTCAAACAACGGCGCAACGGGTAAGTCAGCAGATAACTGGCCCTTATCATTAATCTTGCATAAGCCTGCAAAGCGCATGAGTAGCAACACTTCTAATAATTGACTGGCATTATTGGTCATCGAAATAACATAACTGCCG
This sequence comes from Psychrobacter immobilis, assembly GCF_904846285.1. Lineage (GTDB taxonomy): Bacteria > Pseudomonadota > Gammaproteobacteria > Pseudomonadales > Moraxellaceae > Psychrobacter > Psychrobacter immobilis_D. The sequence goes on from NZ_CAJHAD010000019.1 coordinate 1,580, forward strand.
AACGTGTCTTGTCCGACCAGTTTACGTAATGTGGCCACAGAGTTCATCAAAGCCAACTGTTCGCGTGTTTTATCACTCAAGTTATCTGTATAAATAAGCGGTGTGCCCGACTTTTCAAGTAAGCGCGTTAGCCATTCTTGGCGCTCGGTTTCACTCAGGGTTTGATAGTCTGGCAAATTAGAGGCATTGGCAAAAATATCGGCTATCACCTCACTATGATAAGACGACTCTTGACGAATATCGAGCGCTGCTAAATGAAAACCACAGGTTTTGACCAGACGAATCATGTCGAGCAATAAGCCTTCGCTATGTGCTTTGTCATGAGTATTCACGCTTTTTCGGATGATGCGTAAATCTTCTAATAACTCTTGTGGGTTGGCGTAAGCATCTTGTGCGGCTTCAAGGTCTGTCCCTTTACTTTGAATGTGACGATTGGTCGCTTTTATTTTGGCAAGGATAATCGATAACAATCTTCGGTATGGCTCATTGTTGTAATCATTGAGATTGTAATCAAAGACTCGTCTGTCGAGCTCAACGTAACTTTCAATCTTTGCATACACTTCAGGTTCGAGAGTAACAATCGTATCGCTATGAATCAGTTCACGGCGCAATTTCTTGATCAATACTTGGTAATGGCGCAAAACGGCATTGGCATGCATCAATACAGCCATTTCTGTGGTGTCATGAGTGACAAAGGGATTTCCATCTCTGTCGCCACCGATCCAAGAGCCAAAGCTCATGAACGCCGGTAATGGATAATCTGTTAGCTCTGGATAAATATCAACAATGGCGTCTTTAATATTGCGATAAACCTTGGGAATAGCGTTAAATAAACTGGCATTGAAATAGTGTAAACCATTATTGATCTCGTCATAGACCAACGGCTTACGGGTCCGCACTTCATCCGATGACCATAATAAATCAATCGTTTGTGCCGTTTGTTCTTTCGCTTGCTCATAAGCAAAGCTGTTTTCAGTAAAGTTGTTTAAGGCATCGCTATGAGTAAAGAGACTCTGCAATAGATTCATGGTCGTACGGCGGCGCGCTTCGGTAGGATGGGCGGTAAAGACAGGTATAAATTTCAGTTGCTCAATGAGCTCTTGCATTTGGGCAGGTTCAATATTGCGTTCACGACACTCAAGGAGCGTACGACGAAATGATCCTTCCCAGCTGTGTTCCGATTGCATGCGCATGGCTTGACGCTGCTCGCGTAAGTAATTTTCTTCACTTAGATTGGCTAAGAAGAAATAGATAGAAAAGCTGCGAATAACATTTTTTAATGTTTGATTGTCTAACGAGGCTATGAAGTCGATGAGTTGTTGCTTGTTCGCTTCGTTAGGCGCGCGTCGTTGTTGGATAAAGCCTTTGCGCAGGGTTTCAATCGTATTAAGCGTTTGTTCACCAGTCTGGCGAGAAATCGCGTCCCCTAGAAAGGATCCTAATAAGCTGATGCGTTCGCGTAATACGTCGTTATCAATAGTCATCCTTGATCTCCTGATCAAATTCATTAAAATATAGTCGTGCCGTGTTAAATGTAGATTCTCTATGGTGTAAGCCACTTAAACTGTTTATGTAGATTTTGAAGCTCTTATTGCTCATCAGCCAAGACGTTGCCAGCTTTAGGTATTAATCATTTATTTTTTGATGATACTGGGTCAGCCAATTCTCTAAGGTATATCCGTCTATCCCTAGTAAGTCAACAATATTATGAGTTTCACTCTTATGCTTGATGACTAAACTAACGGCTTCAAGTTTAATTATCCAGTTTTACCAAACAGTCAGAATTAATATCAGCAATCGTTTTGGCGCCAGTCAAGGTCATTGCAACGCGTATTTCTTTATCTAGCAGATCTAGCAAATTGCTTACCCCTGCACCGCCATCCGCTGCTAAAGCATAGATAAAGGCGCGCCCTAGCATGCAAATATCAGCGCCTAAAGCTAACATGCGCACAATATCTAAGCCATTGCGTATTCCAGAGTCGGCTAAGATTTTAATCTCTCCTTTCACCGCATCAGCAATAGGAGGCAGCGCCCGTGCACTGGATAAAACACCGTCTAGTTGTCGTCCACCATGATTGGATACGACTATACCGTCTGCCCCAAAACGCACCGCATCTTTGGCATCTTCTGGGTCCAAAATACCTTTGATGACCATAGGTCCATCCCAGTACTCACGAATCCAATCTAAATCTTTCCAAGAAATAGAGGGATCAAAGTTATTACCTAGCCAGCCTATATAATCTTCTAGCCCTGTTGGCTTACCTAAATAAGTAGAGATATTGCCCAGATCGTGCGGACGGCCATTTAGTCCTACATCCCATGCCCATTGCGGATGCGTCACAGACTGGAAGTAACGGCGCATAGTGGCATTTTTACCGCTCATGCCAGAGTGCATATCTCGGTAGCGTGCCCCTGGTACCGGCATATCGACCGTAAAAACTAAGGTCGAACACCCCGCCTCTTTGGCACGCTCCAAGGCATTTTTCATAAAACCTCGGTCCTTTAATACATAAAGCTGAAACCACATTGGACGGATGATTTTAGGCGCCACTTCTTCAATCGGACAAACTGAAACCGTCGACATGGTAAACGGAATGCCTTTTTGATCGGCTGCCATAGCGGCTTGCACCTCCCCGCGACGTGCATACATACCTGTGAGACCGACAGGTGACAATGCGACAGGCATGGATAGGGTTTCGTTAAATAATTGCGTCTCGAGACTGAGCTGTGACATATCATTCAGTACACGTTGCCTAAGAGCAATTTTTGATAAATCTTCAACATTACGCTTTAAGGTATATTCCTCATAAGCACCGCCATCTATATAATGAAATAGAAATGGTGGCAGTCTGCGCTTGGCAGCAGCCCTGTAATCGTTTGGAGATGAAATAATCATATGCTTACCCTTTTTATGCTGTTAGATATCTATATAATATTTTTGAATCTCTAATGGTGTATTGACTAGTGCCAAATGATATAACTTTTTTTATTCTAACTTTGTACTCGTGCTTCAGCATAAAGATCAGCGATAGAATGCTCAATCATAATAGATAGAGCTGACTTGCTCTTGAAGCATAAAGCTCAGCCCACACTAACTATTACACACAGCACGAGCAGTTGCGTTTATTTTTTGATGTTTTACCAATGCCAGGATTAAAGGTATTGGTTGGGTCTAAACTTTTATAGAAGTTCTGCAAATCAGGTTCTGCTTCATATAAGTGCCCGACATTATGTTCAGCAGGATATTTTGCGCCGCGTTGATTCAACAGCTCTAGCATCATCGTTTTCACATATTGAGCATCACTACCCTTTTTCAAAATATAGTCTTGATGAAACACATAACAAAAGAAGTGTCCGTAATATAACTTCATTTCTAAATGCTGTGTAATTGCTTCAGGTAGGGTTTCAAGCCACTCTAATTCATTACGTGGTATAGCAATATCGAGCGCTAATATCTCGCCTACTTCTTTTTCATGGATGACCTCATACCTTAATGCTGCACCGGCGGCGGCGAAACGGTTCAAAAAGGCACTTTCTGACTCTTCTTTACTACATTCAAAATAGCTACCGGTCTTTGATGCCGCAAAAAACGACTGCAAAAATTCTTGTGCTTCCACTATCCCATCATCGCTCATTTTTATTATGAGGTGATGCTCGTACTTATCACGGTACGCCAGCATGCGCTCAGGTAAATGCTTTGGAAATAAGTTAGCTATAAACTGCATGACTTTATCGGTGAAATGCTTTGGCATCCACGACCACTTATGAAATTTAGCGTCAATAGCGCCTTTGATAGAAAACAATCTAGGTAAGACATCTGTGCCGAGATGCTTGATACTTAAAAAAGTGTCTTTACCGTATTTAGCGGATACATCAAATATATCGCGATGCATATATTCGCCAACTTCGGGGGTATTTTTGAAAGTTGATAATATCTGCCTTCTTAACTGGGCAAGCTCACTGACACTATTACTGCCTATATAGAAAGCTTTCTCTTTTGTAGCGGTTGGATAAGTATCTAGGCGTACTGCAAATACCGCCAACTTGCCTGCACAGCCACTGGCTTCATACAGTCGGCGCTTATCAGCATTAAAGCGGCTTGGCGTACTTGCATCAATATCTTTTACTCTGGCGATATATTCTTTGTCTGATGCCATCTTGCCACTGTCAGGTAGCTTCCTCTTATCAAAATCACCATTTTGCAATCTCGTCAGTATTTCTTCTGGAGTATCCCCTAGCACTATATCTAGGTGGTTGACCAACACCAATTGACCTTGTTCGTTAATCTGCGCAAACAAAGCCAGCTCAGTGTAAGCAGGGCCTCTTTTCACCAAGGACCCTCCCGAGTTATTCGAAATCCCACCAATAATAGACGCCCCTAAAGTCGAGGAACCAATGACCGAATGCGGCGCTCTATTTACCGCATTCAGCTGACTTTGTAATTGGTGTAGCGTCGCCCCAGCCAAACTGATTACTTGCTCATTATCATTTATCAAATACAATCGGTCTATTGCCAGCGTATTAATGACCACCACAGGTCTATCATAGTCATTACCGCTTGGCGTTGAACCTTCGGTTAGGCCTGTTTTTGCCGCTTGCATAATAATAATGCAGTTACCTTCAACGCACACTTGTAGGCTACGCCAAATCTCCAGCAAGGTTTGCGGAAACAAAACTGCCAACGCGTTGCCGCCACCAGAGCGCCATCCCATTCTATAGTATTCGTTTTTCTCTGGATCAGCCTGTACATTGCGAGCGCCTAGCACGTCTGTGAGTTTATCTAAAACTTGATTAGGACTAAGTAGGTCTTGAGAAGTCATGTTTGCTGATAAAAGATTCAATGAAGAGATACGATACTCCTTATCATGTGATGGTGTATTATTCACGATACTAAAGGGCCCTGAAAACCGAAAATGTAAATTGCAGCCATGACGATGATGCCACAGAACAACACATAATACAGGGTAGGTAAAATAGTACGCCGAAGCGTCGCGCCCTCCATTCCAAGTAAACCCACCGTTGCGGATGCAGCTACTACGTTGTGTATGGCAATCATATTACCCGCTGCCGCACCAACGGCTTGAGCCGCTATGATTAAAGAAGGTGAAATACGTAGGCTCATCGCCGCTTCATACTGAAATTGACTAAACATCATGTTAGAGACGGTATTAGAACCCGCGATAAAGGCCCCTAATGCACCAATGGTCGAGCTGATTAACGGAAAAGCGCTGCCAAAAGTACCCGCAAACAACTCGGCACTTGCGACTGGCATACTTGCTACATCTGATAAGTTTATCCCTGAATTAATAAAGATTCTGACCATCGGAATCGTAAAGACCAGTACAAACCCAGCCGCTAAGACCGTTTTGGTTGATTCTTTAAAGGCATTATTTAGTGCACTACCTGGTTGTTTAGTTTGCAGAGCAGCGGCAACTAAGGCGCTTATTATTAACAAGCCTCCAGGTAAGTACAAAGGACTAAAGCTAGCGCTTATATCTGCCTCACCTAAAACAGACGTAAAATCTAACGTCGCACTGGTTAGTAAGGATTCAAATCCAGCAAACACTCTTGAACAAACCAACAAAAGCGCAACGAGCAAATAAGGGAACCACGCCATAACCGCAGACATCTTTTTACTGGTTGAATCCAGCGTCACATCTTCCTTACTGACCACCAACTTACCCATCCATTCGCTTGGCCAGTTTTTTTGAGGTTCAAAGTCCCATGTCGTTTTTGGCACTAAAAACCCTCTTTTGGCAGCGTTTACAACAATGGCGATACTCACTAAACCCCCGACCAGTGAGGGAAACTCAGGCCCTAAAAAGACACCTGTTAAAGTATAAGGAATCGTAAAGGCCAAACCGGCAAATATAGCAAATGGCCAAATAGCGAAGCCTTCTTTCCAGCTTTTATTTTTGCCAAAAAAGCGTGTGAGCATCATCACCATAAAAAGGGGCATAAACGTCCCAATGACACCGTGAATCATAGCGACCTGACTGGTTATAAGCTGCAAAAAGTTATCCCACTGTAGCCCTTCTTGTGCAAGCCGAGCGCTAATGGCCGCGGTATCTAAGCCCTTACTTACCCCTATCACAATAGGCGTACCGACTGCACCAAAGGATACTGGTGTACTTTGTATCATCATTCCCATTAATACTGCGCCCAGGGCCGGAAAGCCTATCGCCACCAGTAAAGGGGCGGCAATAGCGGCAGGTGTACCAAAACCAGAGGCGCCTTCAAGAAAGGTGCCAAAGCACCAGGCAATAATAATGGCCTGAACACGTCTATCTGGCGATACGTTGGTAAATCCAGCACGAATAACGGCAATGGCACCCGTATGCTTTAAGGTATTCAATAAAAAAATAGCCCCAAAGACTATCCACAATACCGAAACCGTAATGACCAAACCTTGAATGATGGATGAGGACACTCTAGTGAGCGTCATATCCCATATAAAAATAGCGAGCGCCGCGGTAACGGCTAAAACTATCGGCATTGTTTTTTTGGCTGACCATTGCAAGCCTATCAAAAAAATACCAGAGAGAACGATTGGCAGTAATGCCAGTAGACCATATATTGTTTGATTCAAAATCATAATATCCTTTTCTATTGTTTAATCTTCCTTGAACAAAGTCATCAAAGCCTTTATTTGGACAGCTCCATGATGACTAAGTTGTATTAAACATTCACAAACAGGGACTGTTAATTTGCTAAAGCTGTCTTGCAGAAAAAGCCGAGCACGACTTGCGACAGTTTATGGCCCAATGTTCAAAACGCCCTAAAACAGTCTACGCCTTATTAATTAATTGATATATTGCATCAATGGACAATGTTATTTTCTTTTTTTGCTATAATCTAACCCGTATTACGCCAATTGGAGCACAAGTATGGTCAAAGCTGACGATATGGTTTTATTCGTCCAAGTTGTTGATGAAGGGTCGTTTTCTAAGGTCGCTGAAAAGATGTCATTAACCAATTCAGTAGTGAGCAAGCGCATTGCAAGATTAGAAAAAAACTTAAATACTCAGCTACTTTATAGAAGCACTAGAAAGTTGAGCTTAACCGATGCAGGGAGGACGCTGTATGACAAAGCTAAAATTGCTAAACTTGCCTTTCAAGAAGCAGAAGATGCGGTGACGGGTTACGGTGAGGATATGAGAGGCACTATACGTATAACCATGCCTGTGGTCTCTGCGAATTTGATATTGAGCGAATCGATTGCCGAATTCTGTAAACAGCATCCTGAAATCTCAGTAGATTTACAAATTACCAATCGCTTGGTTGACTTAATAGAAGAAGGCTTTGATCTGGCAATAAGGACCGCTGAGCTTGAAGACTCATCGCTCATTGCAAGGCGCCTGATAGATAGCCAATGGGTGATATGTGCGACGCCAGACTATTTAAAGCAATATGGCATCCCTCAAACCCCTGAAGAATTACAGTATCATGAGTGTTTGGTCTATAAGTTTGATAATACCTCGAATAACATATGGCCCTTATATATAGACGGTACAGAGCAATTAATGCCTGTCCAAGGCCGGTTTTATAGCAATCATCTGAGTGCGATTAAACAAGCAACGCTTAGCGATTTAGGTGTCGCTTTTTTGCCCCAAGCGCTGGTCTATGAGGAGATACAGCAAAATACACTTACGCAGATTTTGCAACGGTTTACCCGAAAAAAACTGGGCATGTATGCGGTTTATCCTAAGGCTAGGCAACCAGATCAAAAGTTAAAACTGCTCGTTGCACATTTGCGAGACTCATTACATCGGAAACAGGCTTATTATTGCTAAGTAATAGTAAGCCTGTTTCCGATGTATAGTCAATTCTAAATAAAATAGATACATGAGGTTTTTACGCGAAACTGGAATAAATTTTTCTGGCTTGCTGTGCCTGCGCAGACAGAGGCTGCGAAAAATCAATTTCAGTTCCGCTGTATCGTTTTTATACTGGACTAACTATACATAAGAGGATGAGTGAAATCAAAAAGCTAATAAGAGGCTGTTATTACTCGCGACATAGCTTGAGTAATTTAGGGAATCACGGTGTATTTGGTACTGTACATTGAGAAAATTTTCATAAGAGATTGACTCGATATTAGATTTTGCTATACCAACCGAAATACTGATTCAGGTGTGTTAAGACACCCCATAAAAATCAGCGCACTTTTAGGTATAATAGAACTCCAAAAACCAGAAATTGATAGTGACTATTATGGCTAAAGTTTCTTTAGATAAGCCCAGCCTTGCTAACTGTCCTATTGCCCGTAGTCTGTCGATATACGGCGATACTTGGTGCATGCTCATTTTACGTGATGCCCATATGGGTCTTACTCGCTTCGATGAATTTCGCAGTAGTTTGGGTATTTCACCCTCAATGCTCACCAAACGCTTGGCAACATTAGTAGATGAGGGCTTATTTGAAAAAAGACGCTACTCAGAGCTTCCACCGCGTGAAGAATATCTACTCACTCAATCTGGGCAAGACATATTACCTGTATTATTTGTACTAGCAACCTGGGCCCGCGCTCATAAACCGAGTGAGGAAGGCGTACAGATACCCGTCTTTATAGATTCAGAGACAGGTGTGGAGATTGAGCCCATCGTCATTGATAAGAATACTGGGATCGAAATTGGCAAACGTGCTATACAGCGAAGAAAATCATAGCTTATCCACTATCTATAGTGAGTTAGCGAAATGCTTCTTACCAGCAAATCGCCACTGAACTTATCCTAACCGTGCTAAAAAACTTATAGTTACTATTTTTTTAGTAGTAACTCACTTATTATTATCTTATTATTGGATAAGATATGACCCCCTACTCTTTACTTGCGTAAAAGTAAGCTTAAAAAGATTGAACGTAAAAATAACTCGTATAAAACAGGATTGTAAAATGGATGTTACAAAGATGGATGCTGCGGATGTGATGGCTACTTGGGAAGCTGACGATTTACGAATACGCGCTAAATTAGGCCCTGCAGGGATCACATCGCCTGCTAAAATGGTCAGTATGAGTGGTAAAGCGCTCTTTGATGCCATGTTTGCTGGAGAGTTGCCATCGCCACCGATTGGCGAGACGCTTGATTTTATTCCTATTCATATAGAAAGCGGTCGTGCTCTCTTTCAGGGTCGACCAGGTCAGCAACATTACAATCCACTAGGCAGCGTGCATGGTGGTTGGTTTTGTACCATTCTCGACTCTGCTGTCGGCTGCGCTATTCACTCAACCTTACCTGCTGGCAAAGGCTATACCACGTTAGAGATCAAGGTAAATATGATTCGTGCCTTGACCAAGGCAATTCCATTGGTACGCGCTGAGGCTAACATCATTCATGTCGGCAGACAAACCGCCACTGCTGAAGGTCGCATTGTTGGTCCTGATGGCAAACTGTATGCTCATGCCACCACGACTTGTTTAATATTCGATATGGAGTAGTGAGAGTAGTAACTAATTTTACTACAAATAGTTTTAATCATTAGCTAACAATAAGAACAATACCATGCAAACATTCGAACGTACGATGACTTTAGAGGGCAAAAAAGCACGCTATTATGACCTGTCTGCTTTGATTAATAATAATAAAAACACCAAGCTGCCTGATGCGCATTTTTATGGAGGTAATGGCTTTACGACTGGTGTTTATCTGCCATTATTAACCAAGCTTAGTGAGCAATTTACCTTCACCAGTCTTGCCATGCGCGGCTATTGGCATGACTTACCCACCGTAAAAAGACTAACCCGTGAAGAAGATGCCGATATTCTGATTGATTTTTTAGAGAAAACACAAGATAAGCCAGTGGTTGGTATAGGGCATTCTCAAGGTGCAACTGCCACCGCCATTGCCGCGGCCAAGCAGCCAGAACTATTCTCACAGCTGTATTTAATAGAGCCTGTTACTTTTACCAAGTCACAGACCCTCATGATGAACTCAGCACCTGATGAATTGAAGATAGGTCAAGAGCCCTTTAAAAGCACACAAGCCAAGCAAGTAGATTGGGAAGGTGTTGAGTCGTACTACCATCATCTACGAGCACATCGCGCCTTTAAGCGCATTAATGACGATCATCTTTATATCTTTGCAAAGAACAGTCTTGTCGAAAATGATCAAGGCCAATACAGCCTGCTATTCACACCTGAGCAAGAATTAGCAAGCTACTTTGACACCCCTTTCGTCAATGATGCCTTAAAAGACCTAAATGCGCTTGATGTACCCTATACCATTATCGTTGGCAAACCTTCTATGTTTATTAGCGATGAGGTTCGTAAAGTTTGGGAAGATATCGTCCCTGTTGAACGCATCATTGAGCTTTCTGACAATGGACATCTGCTGCCAATGGAAGCACCTGAACAGTGTGCGACTATCATTATGGAAAAATTTACGAGCTACTGAGCCTCTTTAGGCTCAGACTTACTACTGGCATAAATAAAACAAAGTGCGATAGCTAAGCAAACCAAAGCCGCCATTCTACTGACCGAAAGGCTAATCGCCTCGTTACCCAACCAGCCAAAATTATCGATCAGTACGCTCATGCTCAGCTGACCAAAAATAACGGCTACCGTTGCCACAGCAGTTCCAATACGCTGGACCGCAACCACCATAATGACAATATAAGGAACACCGCACAAAGCGCCAAGTAGTTGCCATTTAGGCACATCCATCAAAGTGACCGTATGACTTGGTTCAAAAAAGAAAATAAGCAATGCAGTTACTACCGCACCCACAGAAAAGGTTAAAAAAGCACTTTTAAACACCCCAATATTGCCGCCAAGACGGCCATTCAATGCCGCTTGTACGCTCAAAGCCGCGCCGCCAATTATCGACAATACAATCATTAAAATAAGCATTGTTTTTTACCCCTGTGCCATAAAGATAAGTGCAGCAATAATAAAAAATAAAGCGATAATGCGTTTGCTGTCTATTTTTCGCTCCATAGTCTCAAACAAACCATAATGGTCTATGAGTAAACTCTGAAACACTTGCCTAGCCAGTATGCCAATCATCGTCAACGCAATACCAATGACCGGTGTCACCACGGTTAATACCACCACATAAACAGGACCTAAAATACCGCCAACCAGCAGTAAAGGGGGCTGTGAGAAAAAGGAAGGGCTATCTCGCGGACTAAAAAACAACATCAAAAAGAATGTCAGAGCAGCGCCAACGCCAAAAATACTCAACGTTGCCCACAGCTCGCCTACCTCATTTCCTAAAGGTCCAAGTAATCCCGCTTCAACAGATAATCCCATGCCCCCTAAAACAACAATAAGTATTAATAAAATTTGCATGTAATAATCCTCAATGAGCAATGCGGCATAGTGTACCGCAGCCTATACCCATTAAAAAACGCTATAATATAGAAATAACCTTTGCATAAGTTGCACAAATGAATACAGTGGATAGCATCAACATAAAAACTCTATTATTTTTTATAGAGGTTTTTGACGCTCAGAGTTTTTCTGTAGTGGCGCGAAAAGAAGGTGTGTCAGCTTCTAAAGTGTCTCGTATTATCAAACAGCTAGAAGACTCTTTAGGGCAACAGCTTTTTCATCGCAATACACGTGCCGTCATTCCGACTGAAGCGGGACATGTGTTTATGCGCTATGCAAAATCCATGACTGAAAGCATGAATGCGGCACAACAGGAACTTCAAGACAGGACTTTAGAACCAGGTGGTTTAATCAGAATCAACGCCCCTATTTTTTTTGGACAACGCCATATCGCACCTTGGCTGCCGCAGCTTAGTGCTCAATATCCTAAATTAAAGATAGATTTGACGTTAACGGATGACTTTATTGATCCTCATCATTACGCAACAGATGTTATTTTTAGAATCGGTACTTTAAATGACTCAGCCTTTCATGCGCGTATCTTTGGTGAGCAAACTTATCATCTTGCCGCTTCTCCGGCGTATATAAGCACACATGGTAAATTGCAAGTGCCAGCAGATCTGACGCATCATAAATGCCTAGTGTATAAGGGCTCAACAGGACCCAATCGTTGGTTTTTTAAAACAGGAAGTGAAGATTGGACGCCATTCTTAGCGCCTACTTTATTAATGTCCAATAATGCGGAATCTTTGTTGGTATCTGCACTTAAAGGCATGGGAATTGTACTTTTTCCAGATTGGCTCATCGGTGAGTATTTAAAGAGCGGTGCGCTTATTAAGCTACTACCTGATTATAATGCAGCCGTGAAAACCACACCTCAGCATGTTGCGGCTATTTATCCTAATACCCGCCATGTTTCTCTAAATGTTAGAGCACTCATTGATTATTTTGCCAAGGTTTATGGCTCGCCCCTTTATTGGCAACTCAATTAAAAAGTGATAGTTTAAAGTTAATAAGTATTCATAGGTTTTATGAGAACAGGGTGCAATACAAAGATGTCATTACACCCATTCAGAGGTATTTCTAAACAGCTCATTCATTGTTGAAAAATCAGGATATTGTTTGAATTACCAGACTATGCTCCGATTTTTTTAAGCATGCCTTAATAAAAATAAACAGCAGATCAAAATTTTTTAAAATTATAATCTTCCAAGTGAATATTTATGGATTTGACGGTAAAGGTCACACTGTATCTACTGGTGTATATAGTGCATAGTTGAATATTCAAGTTTTCCCTAAGGAACCTAAATCACTGAATGAGGTAATAATTATTAAGGTACCTTAATTGGCTTTAATTTCTTATACACGCAACGATCAAACGTTATCTTAAATGAATTTGAGCATAAGAAAGACAATTTATACAGGGTTCATTGAGGTATATATTAATATCAATGATCCAAATTCAGGAATTAAGCCATGTTATTTTTTCATTTAAAATCATCATTGCCTATATTTGAAACGGCAATGGCTTCTGCCTTATTAATTGGTACTGTACAACTGATGACAGGCTGTGACTCACAGCCCTCATCTTCAAATAATGACGGCACTGCACAAACGAATAATATAGATAAAGACATGGCTAAGAATGATGAGATGTCTGTTAATCTAGCGCCTACAGATTCTAGCGCTAAGGATGAAACACAAACTAACGACGCAGCAAATATAGCTGATGAGCAAATCGTCAGCCCATCAGGGTATCAGAAACTAAGCTTCGGTCAAGTTATTACACCTGAACTGCTAAGTAGCCTAGGAATGAGCAAAGCTAAGAGCGATAACGAACAGTGCTACTACGTCAGTAATCCGAAACTGAGCTATATCGATAAAGAGTACGGTGAACGTGCTTCTGTGCTATATCAAATCATAGATGGTAAAGTTGCTCTGATTAGTATTCAGGATCCAAGCATCTCGTTTTATAAAGACATCAACGTTGGCAATTTAGCCTCAGACGTTATGAAAGTACATAATGACGAGCTTAGCTACGAGGTCGATAAATATGCAGTTGATAGTGACTACTATAGCCTGATTGCTAACGTCAATTTTAAGGTGATAAAAGAAAGCCCACTTGGAGAATTCTTAAAAGACGACAATATTGAGATTAATAATAAACAGGATAAGTTGCCCCTACAAATTGAATATCATATCAAGGGTGGTCAAAAGCTGAGTGATTCTATGATTAAGGCGACTGAGTGGACAGCAGACAATAAAAACCTATTAAAAGGGGAGGTAGAAAGCATCGATATTGGTATACCAGAAGCAATTTATTTGGTGGAAGGCTGCTCTTAAAAGTTGAATATAATAACCCAGCATCTAGCTGGGTTATTAGTGAAAGGTCGCTTTGTGACTCATGCTCAATCAATGAGTTATCGCACTCTCTAAAATCGTATACGCTGCTTTGACCCTATCTGCATTGGGATAGTTTTTATTTGCCAGAATGACAATGCCTGATTTTTCGGCAGGAATATAAGCGATATAGCCACCAAACCCATTAGTAGCACCTGTTTTGTTGACCCAGACGTTGTTTAAAATAGGCGTTGGATGATTATCTGTTGTAATGGCTTGAGGCTTTAGCACCACGTCCATTGAGTTACCTTCGAGTAAGGTATCTAGCTGAGTAGGATAAGGGTACATCTCCCATCCTAACCCTTGTGTAAAAGTGCTCGCCTGATAGTAACCCTTTCTATTATTGTCTAACGCTTGCTGAATATCTTTATCCAACGGCACCAGACCCATATTAGCCGCCATAAAATGTGTCATATCTTTAATGGTGGATTTAATGCCATAGGCTTCAGCGTCTAACATGCCGGGATTGACTCGGATAGCATCGCCAGCAGCATTATAGCCAAACGCATAATCCGCCATTTTGTCATTAGGCACATTGATAAAGGTGTTGGGCATATTAAGTGACGGCAGTATCTTTTCTTCCATCAATTGTGTGTAATCAGCATCCATGCTCAATGCCGATATATAACCAAACAACCCTATGCTGGCATTGGAATATAAACGCTTTGAGTTGACAGGAAAGACTGGCTGCCAAGATTTATAATAACGAAGCAACTGTTTATTATTTTTAACGTCATCAGGTACTTGTAGCGGCAGACCACCAGCTGAATAGGTGGCTAGGTTCATAAGCTTAGTATTGCCAATGGGGCTGTTTTTTAGGTAGGGAATATATTTGTCAGCGGTATCTTCTAATGTAAGTGTGCCCTTTAATTCTGAATAACTGGCTAAGGTAGCCGCAAACGTCTTACTGATTGAGCCTAGCTCAAAAATAGTGTCCTCTGACACAGGTTTGCCAGCTTTTTTATCAGCCAAACCATAATGATAGAAGTGTGATTTACCATCAATAATAATGCCAAAAGCCATCCCTGAAATATCATGCTCATTCATTAATAATCTGGCTTGCTGATCAACGGCGCTCTTTAGATGGTCATTGTTACCTGCTGCCTGTGCGGTTCCAGATAGTAATGATGCTGTCACTAAAGCGGTAAGTCCTACTTGATTTAAAAGGGTTTGAACGGATTTTTTCATTATAGGGCTTCTCGTTTATTCTGATAGATGGACTAAAAATTTAATGCGTAATCTCAGAATGCTGAATCCCCGACAATCTCGGCGATTTGTTATCATGGATTGGATTCTTTAGGGTATACCCCACAGAAACCAATTATAACAAACTCCTGAACTAGCTCATCTATTGCGCGTATCATAGAACCATGTGACCTTTATCACAAAGCTAACTCATAGCTTGTACTAAAACTCCTAAAAAAATTACGGGTCAATTTTATAAGCAATTGAATTTATTGTAATTAATACATGCAACATGTAAAAATATCGGACTAACTATGAATATAGAGATAACCATTTATTTTGAGGTAAGCTTGATCGCAATCAAACACTGACCTATTTTAATCTTCAATTAATTTAATTTGAAATATATAGTTATTCTCTTTATAGGAATGATGTTGAAGTTAATAATGATTTTAAAGCGCTTGCGACGACGGCATTTGATGCAGCACTCTTCTTTGTTACTTCTGACCATATATTGGCTGATACGTACCCTTGCGCACTTAAGTGGCTATGCAATCAATCTTCGCCATAGCACTGACTGGTCTCATCATGAGCTACTCTAAACAGTAATTTAACCCGATTGCGATGGATCTACTGCTCACTAATGTCACGATTAATCCAGCGTAGTGGCTTGCAATCAGGCAAAGCAGTACTTCGCTTTATCCCTCCTCATTTAGAATCTCTCGTTCCTCTTTAACAATTTTAAGTTGTCGCTTGAGCTATTTTATTTCCTGTATAGCTGCCATAAGCTCAGGATCATCTTGTTCTATACCAAAAATCTTGCCTTGATCGGTTTTGTTCTGCCAGTTTGATAAGGTTTGCATCGCTATGCCAAGCTACTTATCAGTGGCTGAAAAACTACCATTATTGTCAGCTAGCTTCTCAACGGCTTCTGCTTTAAATTCTGTGTTATAAGTTCTGATTTTCTTGGTTATGGTAAGCTCCTCATCGAATCGTTAGTTTACCAAATTTATCTCTACGGTTCCTTCAGCATAGCTCATAAGTATCTCAGTTGAGGCTCCTAATAGTTTAAATAAGGACTGTTGTACTCAGGCTATGTCACATATTAAGGTTCATGAACTATTTATTTCTCTCTTCACTATAGATTATTGTTTTTACTAGATAATTATCTCTTTTAACTTGTGAACATAATTTTAAGTACGCATAAGTTAAATGATGATTATGGATCACCAATATTAAGTGTTTAAGTTTAAGGTTTACCAGTTTCAGCTATATGATTGATGCCCATTCTAATCTCTCATTTGCTTAGCTTATATGACTCTGACTTATCTTCCTCTCGATATAAGCTATTTTTAGCTTCTACTCTAAAGTCCTGTTGATCCATCGTTGGCTGACTTATTAATACCAAGCGCGCACTATTATTAATTTCTAAGTCATGAGTATCTGAATCACGGAATAACGTATTCTGCGCCGCTCGTTTAAAATCATCTTCGCTCAGCATTGTTTTAACCTTTATTATACCTATTTCTCCATCAGTATTTTGCGTCTCATTTTGAGTTTCAATAGACTGAGTAATGGACTTAGCATTAGGTGCGGCTGTTGCGTTCACTTGATTGGCTGATACCTTATCCTTGACGAATGTAGCTGATACACTATCAGTTGCTAGTGATATATTAGAATTTTTTGCGAGTAAATAATCGAAGGCAAATACAGCAAGTAAGAAAACAGCGCAAAAAATACTGATCACGCTGAGAAATTTGGCGTTATTAAACGACCTACTCTTATTAGTTTGAGCGGCGTCGATATAGATCTGAGGTTTTGAGTCGTTTACAGCCTTTTGCGTGGTTTGATGCATCATTTGCTGCATATAGTGCTCGTATGGGCGACGCATACGCTTACGACCCTCGACATTTAAAATAACGTCATTACTATTAAGGCTACTACTAGGCAGCTTTGTAGCGATATCAGGATTCATGTCATTACTCGAAGGGCTCATCAGTACCGTATCCATATATGTTATTAGCAGTATATATCCGCGTCTATATCTGATGATACGTAACCTTCGATACGATGCAACGGTTTTTGGTATGAGCGTTAAGATTACCGGATAAACGGTATCAAAACACTGATTTAGGGCATTTTTAGTAAATTAGGCATGGTTAATCATTGGTCTCACGAAATAATGTACTTTGTGACTCTTCTCTAAAATCTTCATAGGTAATGGCAGGTTCAGACTTTGATTCATTCTCAGCGGTAGTCTTATCCTCATCGCTAGAGTTTTTATTATTGGTACTTGGCGCAGTGATTTTAGAGTCTACAGTCGATTGATTGCTACTATCAGCAGAAGCTTGATTAGGGTTTTTGTTTTCTTGTCCATTATTAGCAACAGGCGTCTCATTTGCTGTATTTACTTTATCGCTATTATTACTAACATCTGTATCAGTAGCATTAGGTGTGGTTGAAAGTACACCAGCAAATATGAGCGTCAATACCACTGCAGCAATCAATACCGAACCAACAACCATCCCAATGATAAGCAGTTTTTTGCTACTTGCCAGCTTAGTATTTTTTGCTGGGATAAGTTTGGTTGGGCTTTGTGCAGATAAATCATCGATGTTAATCTTTTCTTGATCGAGATCTTCAACGTTGTCATAGCTTTGTTTCGTACTATTTAAAGGCGCCTTATCTAAGGACTCTATAGGAGAAAACGACGCAGAATCTCTTGCTGTAGTGTTGTTAGCCTTATCTGCATAGTCATCATTTTCATCGGAGAAATCTAAATGAACGCTCGTACTTGAGGCGTTTGTTCCCTGTAGATTAGCCTCTTGTTGCCAATCATCTTTCTGGCTGGCAAATAATTCCAGTTCTGCGGCGCTCAACGGCTCGTATGATGACAGCTTATCAGCATTTTTTAGCGGTTTTAATGGCGCCAGCCTGCCCTCGCCATTAGCTTGTTCGCGATTGCCATCACTATCAGCACTATCTACATTTTCGACACGCGTGATAAAGCGCTCATAAATATTGTCTTTACGAGAGCGTCTTCGTGGCTTAGCATTAGCAATTTTCGCTAAATTTGCCTCTAGATCATTGCTTTTATTGCTTTTTTTATCGCTCATGAAGTGATACCAGAACAGTGAATGCCACGAAAAATAGATAATTGCTAAAATGAGGGTAAATGCAGCTTGTTTGCACGCTTTTTTAGCATGGCTAATTTACATCAATTGTTTGCTAAATTGTAACACTATCGTTACCACACAATATAGTGGGTCGCCCCCTCTCCTTCAAGTATAATTTTACGCTTGTTTCTCCTATTCATATAAAATAGCCACAATATTAGCTTAAATAAGCGTCATAGACAGATGAGCATGACAATATGGATTTAAAACAGCTCAATGCTTTTATTGCTATCGCTGATTGCAAAAGTTTTAGCGCGGCTGCCACCAAAACAGGCTTGTCACAGCCTACGCTTAGCCGTTTATTAAAGCAGCTTGAAACCGATATGGGAGTGGAGTTGGTTGATCGTTATCATAGACCGCTACATCTGACAGAAGCGGGTGTATTCTTTTACGATAAAATCAGTACGATACTGACAGAGATTGACACCGTCACCAGTATGACCCAACGCTTATCGGCGCCCAGTGCCGCCTTAAATATTGGTTTTGTACCATCGGTGCTCTACGGCTTACTACCTGAGGTCATCGCTAAGCTAAAACAGTCTAACCCTGATATTGAGGTCAATTTAAAGGACATCAGCTCCTATCAGCAAATTGAAGCCTTAAAAACGGGTGAAATTGACGTTGGCTTTGGGCGCTTTGCCCATCAAGATCCTTGGATTCAGCAAATATTATTGCGTCATGAGCGGTATTTGGTGGCGCTTCCTAAAGCGCATGCGCTCGCCCATATCACTGAACAACGCTTGATTGATTTGGCAAATAATCGCTTGATTTTATATCATCAAACTCACCTGCCTATATCGACGACATCCCAACCTATTAACAACACTATTAATAATATGGCTACTGCTACTGCTAATAATCAAAGCGGCAGCCGACATAATGAGTCGTCTAACGAGCAGCCATCTTTTGAGCCGGTGACCGAACCTTTACTGCATCTGTTTGCCCAATATGGCATCTCACCATTTATGACCACCACCGTCAGTGATTTACAAGTGGCACTCGGCTTGGTTGCCGCTGGCGAAGGCATTACCTTGGTACCTGCCAGCCTAAAAACCGTACGCACCGAGCAGATCGTCTATCGAAGCCTGCTGCATGAAAATGCCACCTCTCCTATTTACCTGCATACGCTTAAAGACTTTGTCCATCCTAAAATACCTGACTTGCTTGGCGCAATTTATCAAGTATATGAGCGCCGCGGTATCACTTATCGTAAGCAAAGTTTTACCTTACAGCGTTAAAGCGCATTAAACCGTTGTAAATGGCGCCAAGTGGCAGATATCGGTGGCGGATTGTGTTATAAAGAACCGGCAAAAAACACATAGCCCTAACCCTTGATGTTTACAGAATACTATGCTAACTATCGGGTATAGTCATACAAACTATTAGTAATAATAATTAGAATAATCCTTATCCTGTCTAGCAGCATTATGATAAAGTCGATACAAGATGAATCGTTTTATGGTTTTCTTTTAAGCATTCTATAATTCACTTCTCTCATGATCATTGGCAAGCTGACACAGGTAAGTGATAATTTGCCGTTTTAACCATTTCGAGGTATTCATGACCACACAACCACTTAACAACCCAAGCGCTACAGACGATGGCGCTACCGTTAATGCTGTCCCGCAGCAAGAAGGATTTAGCTGGCGGATTTTTGGACCCGGTATTCTAATGGCGACTGCTGCTATCGGCGGCTCACATCTAATCTCGTCTACGCAAGCAGGTGCACTATACGGCTGGCAGTTGGCAATTATGATTATTCTGGCCAACGTTTTTAAGTATCCGTTTTTTCGCTTTGGTACTGATTACGTCTATGATACTGGCGAGAGTCTAATTGCAGGCTATGCCAAACGCTCAAAAGCCTATCTATGGGTATATTTTATTCTATCCATTTTATCGGCGGTGATTAGTACTGGGGCCGTGACATTACTTGCTGCCGTAATCTTGGGCTTTATGCTGCCAGCTTCTGTAGGATTATCAAGTATTACCTTAGCTATCATCATCGTTGCTGTATGTTGGTTTTTTCTGATTGCTGGCCATTATAAGTTGCTTGATGGTGTGACTAAGTGGATTATGATTGCGCTCGTATCCGCAACTGTGGTGGCGGTGATGATTGCTGCTGGCAAGCCGACGGTGATGGTTGCTGATTTTGTCCCGGCATCTCCTTGGAACTTGGCGACGTTAGGCTTTATTGTGGCATTGATGGGTTGGATGCCAGCGCCTCTAGAGTTTGCAGCAATTACTTCGATGTGGACATCAGCCAAGAGAAAAGCTGACAACACAACGCATCGTCAGGGTTTGTTGGATTTTAATGTTGGTTTCTTAGTCTCTGCTATTTTAGCGCTGTTTTTCTTAGCGTTAGGTGTTTTCGTACAATACGGCTCTGGTCAAGAGATTCAGACTGCAGGTGTCGCTTATATTGATCAGCTTATCAATATGTATACCGCCACTATCGGTGAATGGTCAAGACTACTCGTCGCCTTCGTCGCCTTTATGTGCATGTTTGGCACCACCATTACCTGTGCGGATGGTTACGGGCGTGCCAATGCTGAATGCTGGCGTTTGATTAAAGGTGAAGACGAGATTAATAAGAAACAAATCGCCTTTTGGACCACTTATGCTATCGGTGGCGGACTGGTGATTATTAGTTTCTTTGCCGGACAGTTAGGCGCTATGCTGAAGTTCGCGATGATATCGGCATTTATATCCGCACCTATCTTTGGTTGGTTAAACTACTCGCTCGTGAAAAACCATAAAAAACTATCAGCCGGCATGAATGCGTATTCAATCGCAAGTCTTGTATTTTTAGGTGGCTTTACCTTGTTATTCCTAGCCAACCTTGCTGGTATCCTTGGTTGATTTTGATTAAAATCTCTTTATAAAACCTTTTATCATAAAAGCCCTTTTAGCTCAGCTATCAGGGCTTTTTATTGCTGAGTGCTATGGTCAGCCTTAACGAAGGCGGAATAGACTAAAACAGAGCGATTTGTAACTAAATGTAAATAATAATATGGCTAAGATTTCATAACTTGAGCAATATGAATAGTAATCTTAGTAAATCTCTAGAAAATGGATATTACTATTCATAATATGAATTATTTTATTAATATTAATAAATATATTAAGTGTTATTAATTAATAGCAGTAAAACACCGCTTTGCAGTCATGGATAATTGGGTATAATCAAGCACAACAATCTCATCCTTCTTCATCATATCGATAAGATTATCCCTCCACGTAAGGACTACGACATGACCTCATCAGCTGGCGCTCGCTTTCGCAGTGCAATGAAACAAAAAAACGATAATAACCAACCACTACAGATTGCCGGTGCGATTAATGCTTATACGGCTATGATGGCAACCCAAGTCGGTCATCAAGCTTTGTACCTCTCTGGTGCGGGTGTAGCCAACGCCTCATTTGGTCTGCCTGACTTGGGTATGACAAGCCTTGATAACGTCTTAGAAGATGCGCGCCGTATTACCGATGCGGTGGATACGCCGTTATTGGTCGATATCGACACCGGTTTTGGTGGTGCATTTAACATCGCTCAAACGATTAAGAAAATGGAAAAAGCCGGCGTTGCAGCGGTGCATATCGAAGACCAAGTGGCGCAAAAACGCTGTGGCCATCGCCCAAATAAAGAAATCGTTAGCATCTCAGAGATGGTTGATCGCTTAAAAGCAGCGCTTGATGCCAAGACGGATAAAGACTTTGTGGTGATGGCGCGTACGGACGCCCTATCTGTAGAAGGTCTTGATGCGGCTGTTGAACGTGCCGTTGCTTTTCAAGAAGCAGGTGCCGATATGATTTTTGCCGAAGCATTGACCGATATCGAGATGTACCGTAAGTTTACCGATGTATTGGATATTCCAGTCCTCGCAAATATGACTGAGTTTGGTCAAACTGATTTATACACCACCGAGCAGTTATATGCGGTTGGGGTTAACATGGTACTTTATCCATTATCCGCCTTCCGGGCGATGAACAAAGCGGCATTAAACGTTTATCAGCATCTGCTTGATGATGGCACGCAAGAAAAAGTCGTCGATACCATGCAAACGCGTATGGAGCTTTATGACTTCTTAAACTATCATGAGTTTGAGCAAACGCTAGATAAACTATTTGCTGATAACAAGTAAAGCACTATATTTACAACAGTTGTTCAAGTAAAGAATTAAAGCTTAAAGCGTTGGCTTTGTCATAGATGACTACAACCAGCGCTTTATTTAAAAACTATCAATACCGTGCAACACTTCTTATCTAACCAAAGCTACCAACAAAAGGAATTTATCATGGCAGCACAAAACCAATCAGCAAAAGTATTGTCAGGCGCAGGTCTACGCGGTCAAGTCGCAGGCAAGACGGCTTTATCTACCGTTGGCAAATCAGGCTCTGGTCTGACTTATCGCGGTTATGACGTATCAGAACTTGCTGACAAATGTATTTTTGAAGAAGTCGCTTACTTATTGCTATATGGCAACTTGCCAACCCAAAGCGAGCTTGATGCTTATCAGACCAAATTAAAAAGCTTACGTGGTTTGCCACAGCCATTAAAAGAAGTGCTGGAACGTATACCTGCTGCAGCGCACCCAATGGACGTGTTGCGTACCGGTTGCTCAATGCTCGGTAACTTAGAAACTGAAATGAGCTTTGATGAGGAAAACGACCAAGCAGATCGTATGCTGGCGGCATTCCCATCAATCATTAACTATTGGTACCGCTTTAGCCATGACAATGTCCGTATTGAAACAGAAACGGATGATGACACGATTGGTGGTCACTTCTTGCATCTGCTTAAAGGTGAAAAGCCAAACGAGCTACACACCAAGGTCATGAACGTATCACTTATTCTTTATGCTGAGCATGAGTTTAACGCCTCAACCTTTACCGCTCGCGTTTGTGCCTCTACCCTGTCTGACATTCATTCTTGTATCACTGGGGCGATTGGCTCATTACGTGGCCACTTGCATGGTGGCGCGAATGAAGCAGCGATGGATATGATTGAAGGCTTTAGCTCACCTGACGAAGCCGAAAAAGAGATGATGGCGATGTTGGCGCGTAAAGACAAAATCATGGGCTTTGGTCATGCTATCTATAGTGAATCAGACCCACGCAACGTCGTCATTAAAGGCTGGGCTGAAAAGCTTGCTGCTGACGTTGGTGATGAGGTGTTATACCCAGTATCAGTACGCTGTGAAGAAGTGATGTGGCGCGAAAAGAAACTGTTCTGTAATGCCGACTTTTTCCATGCTTCAGCCTATCACTTCATGGGTATTCCAACCAAACTGTTCACGCCTATCTTTGTCTGCTCACGTCTAACTGGTTGGGCAGCACATGTGTTTGAGCAACGCGCTAACAACCGTATCATTCGCCCAAGTGCGGAATATATCGGTGAAGAGTTGCGCCCAGTACCAGAGATAAGTGCGCGTTAATCTATATAACCTATATAGATTAACTATCTGGCGTAAGTCCTTATGCCAGATAAACCGTACTTAGTATAGAGAATTTAACGGTTAAGTCAGCTATGTTGACTGGCTTAACCGCTAAACCTTCTTATGAGTTTAGACTGACTTTTACTCTAGTAAAACCCTGTTTTTTTAGTAAAGCTAAGTTTTTCGCGTTTAATAATAAGTGCTAGGTAGCGCATAGATAATGCTTTGCTAAAAGAACCGCCCTTTTATAAAAAATTATCAACAATCCTTTTATAAATAGCCCTCATTGCAACTAGCCAATAGCCAAAGGTGACTTATGGACAACGCCCTCGTACAACCGATGAATGAACAATTCAAAAAGCCATTACCTGGCACAGATTTGTATTACTTTGATACCCGCGAAGCGATTGAAAGCATTGAAGCAGGTGCCTATGACAAACTGCCGTTCTGCTCAAAAGTATTGTGTGAGAACTTGGTACGTCGTTGCCCTCCAGAAGACTTAACGGCGGCGTTAGAACAGCATATCTATGGTCAGCAAGATTTAGATTTTCCTTGGTACCCTGCCCGTGTCGTTTGTCATGATATTTTAGGTCAGACGGCGTTTGTTGATTTGGCAGGTCTACGTGATGCCATCGCAGAGCAAGGTGGTGACCCATCTAAAGTAAATCCAATTGTGCCAACGCAATTAATCGTTGACCATTCACTAGCGGTTGAACATGCAGGCTTTGAAGAAAACGCTTTTGAGAAAAACCGCGCCATTGAAGAGCGTCGTAACGATGACCGCTTCCACTTTATCAACTGGTGTCAGTATGCCTTTGATAACGTCAACGTCGTACCGCCTGGTAACGGCATCATGCACCAAATTAACTTAGAGAAAATGTCGCCTGTTGTGCAAGTGGTAAAAAACAAAGCCGGTGAACAAGTAGCGTTTGCCGATACCTTGGTCGGTACGGATAGCCATACGCCAATGGTTGATGCCTTAGGTGTCATCTCTATCGGTGTTGGTGGCTTAGAAGCTGAAAGCGTGATGTTGGGTAACCCATCTTATATGCGCCTGCCTGATTACGTTGGTGTTAAGCTGACGGGCAAATTGCAAAAAGGCATTACCGGTACCGATTTGGTACTTGCTATGACCGAGTTCTTGCGTGATGCCGGCGTAGTCTCTACCTATATTGAATTCTTCGGTGAAGGTGCGCGCCAACTGAGCGTTGGTGACCGTGCTTCTATCTCCAATATGACCCCAGAATATGGCGCGACGGCGGCAATGTTCTATATCGATGAGCAAACCATCGACTATTTACGTCTCACTGGCCGTTCTGAGGCTCAAATCAAATTGGTTGAGCAGTATGCCAAGCAAACCGGTCTATGGGCTGATGGCATGGAAAATGCGGTTTATGACCGTGTGCTTGAGTTTGATTTGTCTGCAGTCGTCCGTAATATGGCAGGTCCTTCACGTCCGCATGCTCGCGTTTCAACCACGGATTTGGTTGCCAAAGGTATTGCTCACGCTCCTGAAGATAAATTACCAGAACCAAAAGATGGCTTGATGCCTGATGGCGCTGTTATTATCGCGGCCATCACTAGCTGTACCAACACCTCTAACCCTCGCAACATGGTTGCAGCGGGCTTAGTTGCTCGTAATGCTAATGAGAAAGGCTTATTACGTAAGCCCTGGGTGAAATCATCATTAGCTCCTGGTTCTAAAACGGTAAAAATGTACTTAGAAGAAGCTGGCCTGATGTCTGAGCTCCAAGAAATCGGCTTTGACGTGGTTGGTTTTGCTTGTACCACCTGTAATGGTATGAGTGGCGCGCTTGATCCTGACATCGAGAAAGAAATCATTGATAATGATTTATTCACTACCGCAGTGCTATCCGGTAACCGTAACTTTGATGGTCGTATCCATCCATATGCCAAGCAAGCATTCTTAGCGTCACCGCCATTGGTGATTGCCTATGCTATCGCCGGTAACATCCGCTTTGATATTGAAAAAGACTCGTTAGGCAAAGACCAAGACGGCAATGACGTTTATCTAAAGGACATCTGGTTCGATGATGATGAAGTTGATGCCATCGTGGCTAAAGCGGTAAAACCTGAGCAATTTAACGCTGTTTATATCCCGATGTTTGATGAAGCCAAAAAAGACACCAGCAAAGCACTTAGTCCACTCTACAACTGGCGTGATCAGACTACTTATATCCGCCGTCCGCCGTATTGGGAAGGCAAAATGGCAGCCATGAATAAGCTAAAAGGTATGCGTCCGTTAGCGGTGCTTGGTGATAACATCACCACTGACCATTTATCACCATCTAATGCTATCTTGGGTGACTCAGCAGCTGGCGAGTATCTTGACACTATGGGTTTACCGGCAGAAGACTATAATTCTTATGCGACCCATCGCGGTGACCACTTAACGGCGCAGCGTGCGACATTTGCCAATCCTAAGCTATTGAATGAGATGGTACGTGACGAGAAAGGTGAAGTAATACAAGGCTCATTAGCTAGAGTTGAGCCTGAAGGTCAAGTCATGCGTATGTGGGAAGCCATTGAAACCTATATGAACCGTGAACAGCCACTTATCATCATCGCAGGTGATGGCTATGGTCAAGGTTCAAGCCGTGACTGGGCTGCCAAAGGTGTGCGTTTAGCTGGCGTAGAAGTCGTCGTCGCAGAAGATTTTGAGCGTATCCATCGTCAAAACTTGGTCGGTATGGGCGCACTACCTTTGCAATTTAAAGAAGGTGTCAATCGTAACACCCTAAATATCGATGGTACTGAAATATTCGATATCGAAGGCGAAGTGTCTGCTGGTGGTGAGATGACATTGGTTATTAACCGCACAGATGGTACTGTCGATAAAGCCCTAGTGAAATGTCGTTTAGATACCGCTGATGAAGTTAAAATGTATAACGCTGGCGGTATGCTCCAGCGCTTTGCCAAAGAGTTTATCGATGGCACGTTAGATATCGCGTAATCATCATGAGTTTTGAATAATCAAAGAGCCGATGTTGTATAGAGTGTCTATATGGCATCGGTTTTTTAATCTTTAGCTATGACGAATAATTATCTTAGCGCTTTATCACGATAGTCAAAGTATTAATTTAACATCACGATAAAAATTCTCATGTGTGCCAATCATTAATAAGCTGAGGACAAGCTGACCATTATCAATTTGATAGGCTAATAAGGTTAGCTGCTTTAACATCTTAAACTTATGGATACGTACAGAGGATAAATCACCTACTTTCTGTATCCCTAAATTAGGATTATCTATTATGGTATGTACAGCAGCATCTAGATCGGCTTTCTGATTTTTATGTAATTTTTTAACGGCTTTCTTAAAGCTATGTGATTGAATAACACTTAAAGGCTGAGTCATCATCTATCCAAATTCGTAAGGCTCGACCATACCGGCATCGACTTCTGCTTGTGCTATCAATAGCTGACGAACAAATTCATAGGATAGATCAGGATTGTCTTCCATAATTTGGCCAATGGTTGCCCAGTGCTCTATTTGCTTTGGCGGGGTACGATGTTGTGCTTTTGAGATTGCATAGGCTTTATCAACCAGCGCTTTATTAAGACGTATGCTTGCAGTAGACATAGGATTCTCCTTATTCGATAACATTAAGCTTTGTGGTATTTTACCACAACTATAAAGTATTAACGACTATCATCCTGATAAACCAATAAAAGGAATGAAAAATGACACAACCAAACACCCCTTTCGCCCCACAAATCTCTGTCCCTGCCATCTATATGCGCGGCGGTACGTCAAAAGGGACGTTTTTTAAACTTTCTGATTTACTGGAGCGCTGCCAAGCCGCTGGCGAGTCGCGTGATAATTTCTTATTACGCGTCATTGGTAGTCCTGATCCTTATGGAAAACAAATCGACGGCTTGGGTAATGGCAGCTCTAGCACTTCAAAGACGGTTATTCTTTCAAAATCCGATAAAGCAGATCACGATGTGAATTATCTGTTTGGGCAAGTTAATATCGCAAAGCCTATGATTGATTGGGCAGGTAATTGTGGTAACTTAACCGCCGCCGTTGGTGCTTGTGCGATTAATATGGGCTTGGTCGATGTGGATAAAGTTGCGAGCAGTACGGACGACGGCATTTGTGAAGTACGCATTTGGCAAGAGAATATCAGTAAAACCATTATTGCCCATGTGCCTGTCTATCTAGACGCACAAGGCAAGGTACAAGTCCAAGAAACGGGCGACTTTGAGCTAGATGGTGTGACCTTTCCTGCTGCCGAAGTAAAGATTGAATTTATTGATCCAGTAGATTCATCCAGTGATATGTTCCCGACCAACAATCTAGTCGACGATTTTGATGTGTCTGGTTGTGGCCTAAATACCGATAACGTAAAGGCGACCTTTATCAGTGCGGGTATCCCAACCATCTTTATGAAAGCAGAAGATTTGGGCTTTACCGGTACTGAGCTGCAAGGTGATATCAACAGCGATAGCGAAACCTTGGCTAAGCTTGAAAAAATTCGTGCCAAAGGCGGTGTTGCGATGGGCTTATTTAAAGACGTCAGTGAAGCTCAAGCCAGTCAGCATATTCCAAAAATTGCTTGGGTTGCTCCTGCACAAAGTTATAGCGCATCAAGTGGTAAAGCAGTTAATGCTGATGATATTGATCTCGTTGTACGTGCGATGAGTATGGGACAACTGCATCATGCCATGATGGGCACAGCAGCGGTGGCGATAGCAGCAGCAGCGACCACGCAAGGAACGTTAGTTAATGAGGCAGCAGGTGCAGGCGAATTAGGTGAAGTTCGTTTTGGGCATCCATCAGGGACGTTATTGGTTGGCGGTAAAACAGAACAAGTTGATGGACGCTGGCAAGCCAAAAAGGTGTCGATGAGCCGCTCTGCTCGTCGTATCATGGTTGGAGAAGTGTTTGTACCAGCAGATGCGTTTTAAACGTTTATTATTTGTTCGATTTCTTTAATATTTATACTCTGAATAGCTTTTTTCTTGTGTTTGTTTTACTCTAATAAAATGCCAACTTCACCTACTCTCAATAAATCCCCACTTGATAAGAAGCCACCGCTCAAAAAAACTGAGCGGCGGGCTTTGTTGTGGGATATCCTAAAAAAGCTTGCTGTCTTTGCTCAGCCTTATCGCTTAATAATCATTGCTACCTTAATATTGACGGTGTTGGGCTCCTTTACGGCTCAGGTTAACGCCTTTGTATTGCGCTATGCTGTTGATACATTGACCGAAATCGCCACCCTTACCGAGCCTTGGGAAGCTGGCGTGCGCATGCTCACTATTATCAGTGTGGTATTGCTGACTAAAGAGATATTGTCGATATTCATCTCGTTTGGACAGCGCTTTTATGGTGAAAAGATTCGTATCAATCTCTCGCGTAATTTATCGCAAAAAATCATTGAGCGTATCTTAACTTACCGTATGGCGTTTTATACCAGTAGTGAAAACGACAGTGGCAAGCTGCAAACCCGTATCGATTATGGTGTTAGCAGTCTTACAAGCCTAGTACAGAACTTCTTTATCGATATGCTACCGCTATTTGCAAGTGCCATTGTATCGCTAATCATTATGTTTTCGACCAACTTTTGGATCGGCTTGGTTGGTCTGATTATTATCCCGATTTACTTTTTTATCAGTCAAAAACAAGCAAAGCGTTTGCAAGGTTTCCGCCGGCAGATGCGCGGCTTTAGAGAAGCCAAAAGTGGTCTTGTTATCTCGCTGATTAACTCAATCAGTGTCGTAAAGTCCTTTGTGCGCGAGTCTATCGAGGCGGAGAAGCATTTAACCATTCAAAAAGACATGACTGATAATCAGCTACGTATCCGTAGTATTGGTTTTATTTATGATGCGATAAAAACCTTTATCGAACAAATCGGTGTAGTGGCTATCATACTACTGACTTCTTATTTCGTGCTAAACGGTCAGATGACCATTGGGATGATTTTATTTCACGTCATGCTGTTTCAAAACGTCGCGGCCCCTATCCGTCAATTACATCGCATATATGATCAAATTAACAATGCGCTTACCTATGCCGAAGGATTTTTTGAGATTTTAGAGGACGATGATCAAGTTGAAAAAATCTCTGGTTTGAGTAGCAAAAACTTAAAAGGTCATATTGAGCTTAAACATGTCGATTTTACCTATCCTAATGGCACCCAAGCGCTAAAGGATGTCAGTTTTACCATCAAGCCCAATCGTATTACTGCGTTGGTGGGCTTAAGTGGTGCTGGCAAGAGTACGATTATCAATCTGTTGGTAAGATTTTATGAGCCTGACGCCGGCACGATATGCTTAGATGGTCAGAATCTAGCCGACTACGATACCCATGAGCTACGGCAAAATATCGGCTTGGTATTACAAAGCAACCATATATTCTCAGGTACGATTAGCGAAAATATCCGCTATGGGGATATGAGTGCCAGTGAGGATGATATTGTGGTTGCAGCTAAGAAAGCTTCGATTCATGAGCAAGTCATATCACTAGCAAAAGGCTATGAGAGTAGCGCAAAATCTCTATCGGGCGGACAGCAGCAACGTATTGCGCTGGCAAGGATGTTTTTAAAGGATCCGCCGATTGTGTTTTTGGATGAACCAACGGCGAGCCTAGATGCCATTGCCAGTCAACAGGTTAAGAAAAGCCTAGATTTGATTAAAAAAGATCGTACCGTGATTATGGTATCGCACAATATCGCCCAAATCATCGATGCTGATGATTTAGTGGTGATAGAAAATGGTCGCGTGGTTGAGACAGGTACTCACGAAGCACTATATGAGCAGCGCGGTAAATACTTTGAGATATTCAGTGCGATGTCGGATAGTTTAAATTTGGATAAAATCAGTCAAACCTTAAATAGTTAATGCAGGGCGAAATCGTTATAATGCTCAGTCTTTGATGCATTATTTCTGTATTTAGAATATTTATAATTTATGTTGTTACCCTATATAAGCCCTTTAAATTGTTAGAAGCTATTTGACTATGACCTGTGAATTTTCTATAAAAACCTTTGATGAGCTGACCACCGTTGATCTTTATCATATCTTAAAAGCCCGCTCACAAGTATTTGTGGTGGAGCAAAACTGCCCGTATCAAGATATGGACGAGGTGGACTTTGACTGCTTACATCTGGTCGCCCATCAAAACGAGGCCTTGATTGGCTATTGCCGCATTATCCCGCCGTCATTTAATCAAAAAAAATCTTCGGTTAATCCGTCAGGTCCGATACCGGCGATTGGCAGGGTTCTGGTGTTAGCAGAGCACCGCGGCAATGGTGTTGCCCGTCAAATAATGCTTGAGGCCATCAAGTACTGCCGCAAAAAGTATGGTAAAAAAACCATTATTATCTCCGCACAGACTTATTTGCTAAACTTTTACGAATCACTTGGGTTTATCGTTGAGGGTGAACGCTATCTTGAAGACGGTATCGAGCATGTCATCATGGTTTTACCCGTCATTAAGAAAGTAAAAGTACAAAAAGAAAGCTCAGGGATGATGAGTAGTATTCTCAGTTTTTTACTCTTAATACTGGCGCTTTTATTTATTGTTGGTTTGGTTTATCTCATGGTTTAAATTATTAAACGATAAAACAGCCTTACACGACTTCACTGTTGTTCGATATTGAGTATGCTATTTTTGATACATGGCTGATTAATAAATGTCTAAGACGACTTTATTAATCACTCAAATATTCGACTCAAGGAAGAGGTAACGACTATGTCTAATGTAGAAAGCAATGTCCGCCCAGAGTATGACGATGAAATTCAAAAAATCGCCGACTATGTGCTTAACTACTCTATCGATGCAGACTCGCCCAATAGTGCTGATGCTTGGAATACCGCCCGCTACTGTTTGATGGATACGCTGGGGTGCGGATTATTAGCACTGCGCTTTCCTGAATGTACCAAGCACCTAGGAGCCGATTGCGCTGATCAAATCACCCCTAACGGCGCGCGCGTACCCGGTACACCCCATAGACTCGACCCTATTAAAGCCGCTTTTGATATTGGCTGTATGGTGCGCTGGCTTGATTATAACGATACGTGGCTTGCGGCTGAATGGGGTCATCCTTCGGATAATTTAGGTGGTATTTTGGCAGTAGCGGACTATATCAGTCAGCAAAATGTCAGCCAAAATAAAGCACCGCTCACGATGCACGACGTACTAGAAGCGATGATTATGGCGCATGAGATTCAAGGGGTGCTTGCCTTAGAGAATTCATTCAACCGTGTGGGTCTAGACCATGTGTTCCTAGTCAAATTAGCCTCAACGGCGGTGGTCGCTAAACTCTATAAATTACCACGTGAGCGCATCATGGCGGCGATCTCGCAAGCGATTGTGGATGGTCAAGCGCTACGCACCTATCGTCATGCGCCAAATGCTGGTAGCCGTAAATCATGGGCGGCAGGTGACGCAACCAGTCGTGCGGTACGCTTGGTCGATATTACTCGTCGCGGCGAGATGGGCATCCCTGGGGCATTAACCGCTCCGCAATGGGGCTTTTATGATGTCCTGTTTAGCCATACCAATAAGGACCTAGCACTTAAACCTGAAGGCGAGCGCCGCTTTACCTTCCAGCGCGAGTTTGGTAGCTACGTGATGGAAAATATTTTGTTTAAGATAAGCTTCCCTGCCGAGTTTCATGCCCAGACCGCTTGTGAAGCGGCTGTCATTTTGCATCCACGTATCGATGATAGAATTGATGAGATTGAGAAAATCGTTCTGACTACTCATGATTCAGCCATTCGAATCATCTCCAAAGAAGGCGCGCTTGCTAATCCTGCTGATCGCGATCATTGTTTGCAATATATGGTTGCAGTGCCTTTATTGACGGGCGACTTGATGGCAGAGAATTATGAAGACGATTACCACGCGCAGCATCATATCTTGATTGATGGGCTGCGCCGTAAGATGGTTGTTGTCGAAGATGCCAGCTATTCGAAAGATTACCATGACCCAAGCAAACGCTCGATTGCCAATGCCATTCAGATATTCTTTAAAGACGGCAGCAGTACCGATAAAGTCGCTGTCGAATATCCTATTGGTCATAAACGCCGCCGCGCTGAAGGCATCCCTGTATTAGAAGCGAAATTCCGAGCAAGTTTGGCAACGCGCTTTATTGACAGTCGCTGTGCGGATATTTTTTCTCTATGTGATGATCAAAAGCGTTTGGAGCAAACCCCTGTTGATGAGTTTATGGATTTATTCGTCGCTAATTAATTTTAAAGCGTATCAATAATTCAGGCGCCTTTTTGTTTTTATTAATAGTATTTTTACCAATCTTTTACCAAGGAATGGACTCACCTGCCCAATCGACGAAACAACCAGATTGGGCGGCAGTCATACTATTAAGCACTT
This sequence comes from Psychrobacter immobilis, assembly GCF_904846285.1. Classification (GTDB taxonomy): domain Bacteria; phylum Pseudomonadota; class Gammaproteobacteria; order Pseudomonadales; family Moraxellaceae; genus Psychrobacter; species Psychrobacter immobilis_D. The sequence continues at coordinate 34,466 of NZ_CAJHAD010000019.1, forward strand.
CTATTAAGTGTTCAGCGCTATAAGATGGCGAGAATAGCTTTTCGTCAGCCACATTGCTTTGAAAGGGTGATGATAACTGGGTATCAACCGTACCGGGTTGCATGACGACCACGCAGACAGCCTTTAGCGACCGATTCCATTCAATACTCAAATTTTTCATACCCATATTCAGTGCCGCTTTACTCATACGGTAGCTGTACCAACCGCCAAGCTCATTGTCACTAATACTACCCACACGAGCCGATATGGTCGCAAAGACTGCAGGGTTGTCAGCGTCACGTTCAGCTTTTGCAAGTAATGGCTTGATATGCTTGGCAATAAGCAGACTGGCTAAGGCATTAATCTGCATATTCTGTAAAAAAAAGTCAGTCTCTAGTTGTCGTAGCGCTTTTTCTGGTTGATTATTTGGCGTATGCAATAACCCCACACAGTTAATCACCCAATCGATATGAGTGGCTTGCTGCTTAATCTCAGTAACGGCTTGTTCAATGCTTTTCTCATTGCTGACATCAATCGGTAACCAGTGCAAATTATCGGCGGTAAAGTCAGGCTGATTTGTATGATAAGTGGCAAATATTTTTCCGTTGCCATTGCTTTTATTATTAGCAGTCATCTCTATTAGCTGTTTAACAATCGCCTGACCAATACCGCCGCTACCGCCAACGATTAAGTAGTTTTTTGTATTCATAAAGCACTCCTTATTGCTATCTGTATTATGAGCTGTTGCTAACATGCATTCATTTTGGCGTATTTACTTTACATTTACTATGCTAAAACGCTAAGAATAATAGAAGTTATCGCTATTCTATATAGGCTACAATAATCACTGATGGGTAAATACTCGACATCTATCAATTGAGATGTCTAAATGCCGTTAACCTTCTTAACCTTTTAACTTTAACAAACGCCTTTATACGGATATCATCGCCCTATGCTATCGCCCCAAGACCAATTGACCGAGCTGGTACGGACGCTTGAGACGCAGCAACATGTCTTTGCCACTGACCCGCTACTCATCACAGAAAAACTGCAAGGTGAGGATGGGAAACCCATTCAAAAGTTGCATCGCCGCGCCTCGCGTATCGATAGTAACGGTGCGCTGGCACGTGTGCTCGGTAAAATTGATGGTCGTATCAAAGGCATTATGCTGGTTATGAGCGTGGTGTGGTGTATCTCGGGGTTTTTGGGATTGTTTACCCTACTACAGACCAATGTAGTGAATTTCTTTTATGTGCTGGTCTGTCTGCTTGGGTTTCATACGATTATGCTGTTAGGCTGGCTAGTCATGACTTTGATTAATCAAGGTAAGCAGTCGTCAAATTGGTTTGCCAATTTTGTCAGTCCTAGCTATCTTATCCGTGGCAAGGACGATGTTACCAAGGCAGCAGTTGACTTGTACGAGCGTCAATTACAACATAGCGGTATGCGCTGGTATTTAGGACGCTTTAGCCATCAATTATGGCTAGCTACCTTGACTGGTATGCTGTTGGCGATCATATTTTTATTGATTGTGCGTCAGTATAGCTTTAGCTGGGAGTCGACATTACTCTCTGATCAGGCGCTTATCACTTTGACTCAAGTACTCGGCTGGTTACCAAGTATGGTAGGATTTACAGTACCGGACAGTGCCGCTATCGTTCAGAGCCGTTTAGTGACTGACGCTATGCCCTTATCGATGGCGCGGCAATGGGCCGGCTTATTGGTCGGTAGCTTGCTGATGTACGGTATTGTACCAAGGGCGATTGCTTGGGCATTTTGCGCATTGATGTTCCGCCGTAAAAAGATGCGCTTGGATATCAAGCAGCCCTATTACCAAAAGATTCTGAACTTTTGGCAGCGTCATGTGGTCGATGAAGATGATTTTAAAGCAGCGCCCGCCCCTGTCGCGCCAAAAGCGACGGTTAGTACTGGTAAGAAACTGGTTGCTTTACTTGAATACCCATCACAGCAGGATAATTGGTGGCAATCAGGACTTAATGCCGATATTAGTAACGTTAGTAATGTTGAGAACTTCGGTATTCTTGACGACCGTGATGATATGGATCGATTAACGACTTACTTGGATAGCCATCGGGTTCAAGTACTATTAGGTATTCATAGCAAGGCTTTACCCGACCGAGGTACGCTGCGTAAACTTGATCGTATTGCCGAACATGCCGCAGACGGCCTTATTGTACAACTGCTCAGTGATATCAAAACTGCTAACACTAACTTGCAAGAGCAAGACTCAGAAAACCAAGACGTTCGTTATCAGCAATGGCAAACCGCCCTTGCCGCTCGAAAAATTGGCTTGGTTTAGCTTGGTTACGTCCTCTAATATCGATACTCAATAATATTAATAATAAGATTCTATTATGAATAATCAAAACAACAATCAAGATAATGCCAAACCTGTCGGTCTCTTTGCCGATGAAGCCTATGAGCCAACACCCGACTTAGAAAACGATTCAAAGCATACTAATACAGAGCTATCGTTGAATAAACAGACATTGGAAAAACAAGTATCAGATGAGCAAGCGCTACCTGTTAATACTGCCTCTAAAAAAACCATTGCCAGTGGCGAAGCACTCAAATTAGCGGTCGTTGGTCATACCAATACGGGTAAAACATCACTATTACGCACCTTACTACGTGATGTTTATTTTGGGGAAGTAAAAAACGAAGCAGCGACCACCCGACATGTAGAGCAAGCAAAATTGACCGACAGCCAAACGGGCGAAGTATTGGTGGTGCTTTATGACACACCAGGTTTAGAAGATGCTTCAGGGTTAATGGATTGGCTAGAAGACAACACTGCCAGTCGCCGTGATGGTATTGAGCGTTTGCAGCAGTTTTTGGTGGCAGATATCGCGCGAGGTAGTGAAAGTGAAAGTAATGTGTCGAACGATTATGACTATAGCCAAGAAGCCAAAGTAATCCGTCAGCTGCTGGCAAGTGATATGGCTATATATGTTGTTGATGCGCGTGAGCCAGTATTGGGTAAGTATAAAGATGAGCTGGCCATTTTATCTTGGGCAGCGATACCTGTGATGCCAGTATTTAATTTCACGGATAGTCAGGACGCCAATATCGACGAATGGCAAACGATGCTAGCAAGACGCAATTTGCACATCTCAACACGTTTTGACTCAGTGGCTTTTGAGTTCGAAGATGAAATGCGTCTATGGCAAAATTTAGCCACCATGCTTACCCACTCTGAGATGCTTGAGCAGTTGATGCTGCGACGCACTGAAAACTGGGCACAGCTATATGATGAGGCCAATATTATCATCGCTGATTTTTTATTAAATGTGGCGGCTTTCGTTCGTGAAATTACTGAAGATGATGACCCAATGCCAGTGCTCGAGCAAATGCAAGAAGCGGTCAGACAGAGTGAACGGGCAATGCAGCACAATCTGCTTAACTTATATAAATTTTATGATAACGCCGTGGCAGCAACGCCGCTTGAGTTACAAGCTTATCAGCAAGACCCTTTTGACCCTGAACTGCTCAAAAGCTATGGTATTCGCACGACATCGGGTGCAGCAGCGGGCGCATTATTAGGCTTGGGCATTGATGCGGCAGCACTGGGTACTACTTTAGGTTTGGGCGCGGCCATTGGCGGTATCGCAGGCGGGCTATTATCGAATACCAGTAGTATCGCTGATAGAATCACTGGGGTAAAACGTTTGTATATCGACCCTGCTACCCTAACCTTGCTCGCCACGCGAGCGATAGATTTACTCACCGCCCTGCGTCATCGTGGTCATGCGGCAACAGATGCCACCCAACTGATATATAGCGCCGCAAAAAATGATGCTGAAATGTCAAATAACGACAATGAAGATAATGTCGTGACGCCATGGCCGCCACATAAATTACCAAGTGAGCTTAAAAAAGCTCGCGGCAAACCGCAGTGGTCGTCGCTTAGTAGCGGTAAGTCCGAACAGGCTCAGCTACTGCGTACAGATATGGCATGGTCGCTGGCAAGTAAATTACAATTATATAAGCCTGAGCATTAACAGTCGATTTATTATATTTTTCAAATAACCTTTACGATGATGGGCGTAATAGCATACTTAATGCTTCAGTACCGCGTACGTCTGTTTGCTGCAAGTAGATTGGATACAGTGGATAATTGGTAAACGTGTTTTCAATATCCTGCAGCAATTGCTGTTGCCGCTCGGCACGAAGACGCCAAAAATCATCTGACTGCGCGGTTGCTATCAGCTGATTGATGACTACCGCGGCTGGTTTGAGTTTACTCTCTTCCAGTTGTTCGATAGCGCGTTTGGTTTCTGCTAATGGCAATACGTCGGCAGTCATCACTAAAACAATCGCTGTCTTTGTACGGTCATGGAGTAATGTTCCTGCTTGTCGAAACAGCTGTTTACGTTTTTCTAGAACTGCTACCGCTTGCTCCCAGCGGTCAGGCTTTTTTGCTGCAAACGGATTGGATATATCATGTTTCTGATTGCTGCTCTGATTTTTATCTCTTTGGTTATGGCTGTCTAAATGGTTTGCTACTGAGCGTAATTTTGCCTGTCGCCGTTGCTGTGCTAGCAGCCCATCTGTCCACGCGCCCATCATCTCTGGCAATACGAGTAAGCGCAATGTATGCCCAGTTGGTGCGGTATCAAATATGATATGTTCATAATTGGCATCTGCAGCCGTGATTAAATGCTGACACATAGATTCGAGCATAGCCGCTTCTTGTGCGCCAGGTGCCGACTTTGATAGTCGCAGGTGCTCACGGATTTTGGGCATCATATCTGGATTGGCATAAGATTTAATGGTGGATTCAACTTGAGCAAAATGCGCATCAACGATGACATCGGGGTTGAGCTCAATTGCATCAAGATACGGCGTGATGGCAGTTTTTTCGTTATTGAGCCGTATATTTAACACATCACCCAAGCTATGCGCTGGATCGGTTGAGACAATCAAGGTCTTTTTTTGCTGGCTCGCATAATAACTGGCCAGTGCCGCGGCAGTCGTGGTTTTACCGACTCCGCCTTTGCCGCCAATAAATATGATAGGTTGCGTCGATAGTTGGTCTACTAATCCATGTAGAGGATGTAATGCCATATTGGTATCTCAATTTTAATTCACATGACTTTTAATCATTTATCTTTTATCATTTTTTTCTATAAAGCGTACTAACAGCAACCGATGTGGTCAAAGGGGCATTTATCCATACCCATGCGTGTATGCCATTCATGGAAGTTTTCTAAAAATAGAGGCTGTAACTCTAAGGTATAAAAGCTGGCGGGATTATCAATGCCTAGACTCTCTGCAAACATCAGCAGCATAAAGAAATCTTCTTCATCACGTGCCGCGCGTGCCATCGTCTGGCGATAAGGGGCATGATAAAACTCATTTAATCCTGCCGCAAAACGTTGCCACCATGGTGCTTTGTCTTCTAATTGCTTTGTCTTGCCTTCTAGCTCTTTTGGTATCGGGTTATCTTCCATGATTTACTCACTTCTGCTTATTTCTTACCATCTATCATGCCTATCTCTATGATGCCTATCTCATACAAAAAACGCCAGCAATTGCTGCTAGCGCTTTTTATTGATACAAGTGTATATGATAGCTTTTAATCTCAATTAGGAATCCGTTTTACCTTTATGTAATGTCCATTCTTTACGCAGTACAGATAGACTCTCGAACGTTACTAGAATCGTTGCGATCAAGATAATAATGTCCATAATGATAAGCAGCCAATTGCCATCTGTAAAAAAGGTTTTTAGCTGAATCAATAAGGCAAAGACAGTCATAACGAGCAAGAATGACAAGGGTGCTAAGGTGTACCAAACTGGCTTACCTTTACGTAATAATATAATCGTGACAATCATGAGGGTTAAAGCCGCCATGAGCTGATTGGTAGTACCAAATAATGGCCAGATAATCATGCCACCTGCACCATCAATACCACCGGCGCCAAATGCTAATAATAGACAGCTGCCGACGGCAAGAAAAGTAGCTACGACACTCTTACTTAGCACTGGAATATTATAAAACTCACCAAACTCTTGGAAGATATAACGTTGTAAACGGACGCCAGTATCCATCGTGGTGCCGGCAAATAAGGCGGCCATGACAGTCAGCATCGTTTGTGAAAGTACCATATCGATACCAACGCCTGCATTTAATATGGTCGCACCACCATCAATAAAGGCACCGATAGAACCGTCGCCAAATTTTTGATAAACCGCTTGCCAATCGCCGAGTGTCGCAAAACCTGCGGTCGCAGCAAGAATGGCACCCAACGCGAGCATGCCTTCACCCATAGCACCAAAATAACCAACAAAGCGCACATCGCCTTCTTTATCAATCTGCTTAGAAGTCGTCCCGGTCGCCACTAAGCCATGGAATCCTGAGATAGCCCCACAAGCAATAGTAACGAACAATAATGGCATTAATGAAGGCGTACCGATGGGCAAATCGTGATTAATCGCTGGCGCGACAATGTTTGGCGTCGCAATAAATACGGCTGCATACAATAAAATCAAACCAACAAATAATTGTAGCCCATTAATATAATCGCGCGGCTGCAGTAGCATCCATACTGGTAATAATGAGGCAATCGCGGCATAGGCAAATAAGATAATAATCCATATGGCGTTATCAGGTAGTCCCATAAAGGTCTCTGGTAACACGACTGGGAACATGGGACCGAGATAGATCAGTCCATATAAAGCGACGACGCCAATGATGGATACCCAAACCAGATTCATCTTATAACGATAAATACACTGACCGATAATAAAGGCCACAACCAATGCGCCCCAGACAGGTAACACAGAAGACGGCGTTTTTATCATCATATTGGCAATAGCGACGCCAAATACCGCGTTCACCATTAATAATAATAGAAAAATAACCACCATCATTAAGCTACGCACACGTGTGCCCATGACGGTACCAGCAATCGAGCCAATAGATTGACCTTTATTGCGCATACTGGCCCAAATGGCTGACATATCATGTACGCCTGCCATAAAAATGGTGCCTAAAACTACCCAAATAATGGCGGGCACCCAGCCCCAAATAACCGCAATCGCAGGACCGATAATTGGTGCCGCTCCTGCTACAGAGGTAAAATGATGCCCCCACAATACATATTTATTGGTGGGAATATAATCTACCCCATCTTTCATCGTATGGGCTGGCGTGGGACGACTGTTATCCAAGGCCAAAATCTTAGTGGCGATAAATTTTGAGTAAAATAGATAACCGCAAAGCATTGCGGCCACACCAACCACCAGTACAATAGCACTATTCATCTTATCTCTCCCTAGACAAGTATTAGATAGCCTTATAAGTTCAAGCTTTTTAAATCAAAATCTTAAAAATATGCTAGATTAGTGAGCAGTGAGTGACTCGGCTCACTGTTTTTCGAGAAACAGTTGTTAAGAAAACAGCTATTAAGGAAATAACAGCACATCTTCTTATCATTAACGGCTAACAAAGCATCGCATTTTAAGATTCAGACACCTGGCTAATTAGCCATGAAGGATGATGAGTCTTTACTTATTCTGTGGTTTAAATAGTAACTTATTTAACAGTGAATGTAACGTTGGTGAAACATTAAAAACAATAAATACAGGGATTAAAATGACACATTATTTTGGATTCGTACCTTCAGATGAATTGAAAGCATTGATTATTGAGGCAGAACAAGTCGTTGAATCAAACGACAAAACAGATTATTACCCATATCGTGACGCCCTGACCCATCAAACGGCGCGCGACCTTACGGATAAATTATTGGTTGGACTGGTAGATATTATTCCAAATCCTGAGCGCCAAGCCTCTATGCGTAAAATCGTTGGTACGATTGAACGGGCGACGGATACCCTACTTAATATTCTATTGGGTAAAGAAAACAACGAAGAAGTGATGCCAAGCTTTCATTTTTTAAGGGATCAAGCGACCTTTATTGATAATGAAGGTGTGAAGCGTATCGGTTTTAAATTGTCAGATGCAGATGCTAAAATCATTGATGACGGTTTTGCGGCAATTACACCCGAACACGTTGATAGAGTGGCATTTAAAAAGGCACTTGAGACTGTAAATGAAGAGACTTTAACGCATTTTATCAGTCGCTACTCTGAAACGTTGAAACTTGGCATGATTAAACGCAAATCTGTGCCAATGGCAAAGGCAGCTATCGATAAAGGTATGAGCATGGCATTAAACAAACTGCTACCTGATCTACCTGATGCATCATTAAACCGTTTGGCGAATTATTACCGTCCTTTTATCGTAAAAAAGCCTGAATAACGAATATTATGTTTTTATTAAGACTGTAGTGTTGGGCAAATTTGCTAAAATTTGCTAAAATAGGCGGCACTTTTATCAAAGGCGCAACTCATGACCCAAATTAGTAATCAAGAAATCGAAAAAACCCTGCGCAACTCAGAGTGCCTAATCAGCAGTATCGAAGTAGCCGCTGCTTATGAGCGCCTTGCCGCCCAACTCAACTTGCATTATGCCGGTTTAAACCCAATTGTTATGGTCGTTATGAACGGTGGACTTATCCCAGCCGGTCAGTTACTGACGCATCTGACTTTTTACCATCGCATGCATTATATCCATGCGTCACGCTATCGTGATAACGCCGGTACCAATGAGCTTGATTGGAAATTCAAACCTGATGTGAGCATTGAAGGCGAACACGTCTTATTGATTGATGATATTTTTGACGAAGGTATCACCCTAAAAGCCATCGTTGAAGAATTGGGTAAAGAAAATCCGTTATCTATTGAGTCTTGTGTGTTGCTAAATAAAGAGCACGATCGCAAGGTTGCAGACTTTGATGTTGATTTCGTTGGTATCAATGTCGCAGACCGTTATGTCTATGGCTGTGGTATGGATTTCCATGGTTACTTGCGCCATTTGCCTGGTATCTATGCTATTAAAGAAGACAAAATGTAAATCTGAAAATTCAAGTTTAAAAAAGCATCCAAATCGGATGCTTTTTTTACGCTATTTTTTCACCTTTTTATAACATTCAACGAACTGATAATCTTAAAAGGTAGAATCAACCGCCTACTCTAGCAGTTTTTCAAACTGTAAGCTTAGTCCAGTTTGACGCATCGTTGGTGTTGATAATGCAGAGGTCAATGCCGAGGCGGTGCTAAAAATAGAAACTTGTTTTTTAGCGCGTGTGACAGCCGTATAAATTAACTCTTGGCTTAATAAGCGTGCATTATTATCATCGAAGCTAATCGCTACATGGTCAAATTCCGACCCTTGGGATTTATGAATGGTCATCGCATACGCAGTCGCAATCATCTCATCACTTAGCATATTGATATTAACACCCTGCTTTTTGTTCTCAAAAAATACCTGTAGTCGCCCCTTTTCTACTTGCAGACAGATACCGATATCACCGTTAAATAGCCCTAGCTCATAATTATTTTGCAATACCATGACTGGACGACCGTGATACCAAGGTGATTTGGAAAGTGGTAGCTTTAACTGAGTCTTATGCTGCTCGCTCAGATAATTATTGATGTAATGGTCACCGCAGCGGCCATGATGCCCAGCCGTTAAAACTCGAAAACGATTAAGTAGCTCTATAAGCTCACCAAACTCAGTAAGATATTCTTTAGTTGGTATGGATTTCGCTATTTTGATCTTAGTTAGTGTTTTTTTCGTTTGGATGAAGTATTCAAGGTAATTATTTGATAGTGTTTTGAGAAATTTATAATTACTTAGGCTATTTTCTATCTTATTATTAATTCTGCTGCTGTTAGTTTCTTCATTATTGCCCGCTGTCAGATGATAAAAACTTAATGCGTCATCCTTTTGAAGAAGCTGCCAAACAGCGTCCATATTTTCGCTGCGGTTTTGACTCTTATCTGTTTGATTAATCAGTTTAGCAAGCTTACCAATGCCTGAGTCCTCTTTAAACCGGCGGCTGGCAATTAAACGTTGGTGCACGTCTTGTAGCGCCTCTATACAGCACAGATCTGCCAATACAGCCCCCGCATCGACCGCTGCTAGCTGATTGGCGTCACCAAGTAGTATCAGCCGCGCATTGGGTTTTATGGCGCTCACTAGATGATTAGCGAGCTCTACACCAAGCATCGAAGCTTCATCAACGATGACGATATCTTCACTGAGTGGATTATCCTCATAATAGCGCGGGCGCCCGCCCTGCCCAATGCCGAGCAAGCGATGTATGGTCTTCGCCTCTGGCAGTTGCATAGAGACACCTGCTTGCTGTATGGCATTCTGCAACGACTCTTGCATACGTTGCGCCGCCTTCCCCGTCGGAGCCGCTAATGCTAAATTGGCTTTTGACTCACTACCCTGCTCGTCTGCCGCTTGTTCTTGCTGTAATGCCATGACTAACTGGGCAACGGTAAAGGTCTTGCCGGTCCCTGGCCCGCCAGTGATAATACTAAATGCCGAGCGATTGGCCATATGGATAGCATCTTGCTGCTCATCAATTAACGACGAACTTAGTTTAATCGGTAGCTCAATAAGGCTTTGATTTTTAATACGCAACACATGCTGCGCCAGAGCGAATTCTGCTTGCCAAGTACGATGCAGCCATAAGGTTATTTTTATAGATCGATTGTTTAAGTCCTCGTTTATTTGAAAGACAATGGGACTGGTAATATCGTTTTTATCTTTGGTGTTGTTATTAAAAAGTGGGTGTTTATTTAATAACCCACTGAAACTACTTAGGCTATTTTCTTTCGAGTCAGTACTACTAGCTGTACCTTTTAGCGAATGGTAAAGCTTCACGCAAGCTTTTCGGCGCTGCTCTAATATGCGTTTGTCATAGGCTGACAGTATGGATTGACGCATCGCTGTCTCCCATAATGACTCATCTTCTAGCAACTCTGCAGCCGATATTTCTGCCATATTTGTGTTGGTGAATGCCGACCACAGTGGCTGTACTAAAGGTTGTAATAGCTGTTGCTGCCAAGCAAATAGCCCATTATCGGCATTCATAGCCTCACCGCTTGCGACGTTATCAAAAGCATCAAGCACTAGGACGGTATGCCCTTCCTCTAAACGCTGCACCAGCACTTCAAATAGCGTCTCAAACAACCAATCTTGCATATCACCCGACTTGTCAGAGCTATTGGGTAGTAGCTGACTTTGATAGGCAGTCTGCGTTTGTGCGCGGCGCTGCAATAAGTACTGGCTAATCGTCGTCGCCCAACTATTGCCAGCGTCATCACCGACAGTATTTTTAGCACTACTGGTTGCTTTTGCTGGCCTGCTCACGCTGTTTATACTTTTAGCATCGCTCATTATTTATCCATTTTTATCATTATTTTAAGATTATTAATTTAAAAATCATAAAGCGCTAGGGCTACCAAACATCTCATCCAACGCTTTGACCAGCTCAAACGGTATTTGCCACTGAATCCGCCCATAATTCTGTGCACCTTGTGAGTCAATACCACGCAAGAATACATACTCTACTGCGCCTAAATACTGTGTTTCATTACCGACGTAATCATTTAAACGCAGACGTAAAAACCGATGCAAAGCCACTTGATAAATGGCGGCTTGTAACCAGTAGCCTGCTTTATTCATAGCCGCGCTTAGACTTTCATTATTATAATTACTTAGGCTATTACCTAAATAGTTACTTTTATAATCAACCACATAGTACTTGCCAGCGTACTCATAAACGAGGTCAATCTCACCGCGTAAGTACCGATAAATATGATTAGCATACTGCGGAGTGAGCTCAATATGCTTCTCCGGCTCATCAGGTAAATATTGCGCAAAGATGCGGTTGATACCTTCAGGGGTGAAGTCTTCTGACAATCCCATGTTAAAGCCAAGCTCAGCGATACGGTTTTTAGGCGCTATTGCTTGTAAAGGCTGTCCAGAGGCCAGTAATGGAGCAGCCAATACATCAGCTACCCAAGCCATTAGCTCTTCATGAGCAACACCTATCTGACTTGTCTCAGTCAAATCCATATTGTCGGTATCAGGCTCGACAGGCAATGTCTTGCCTTGTTGTAATCGCTGCTGAGCGCTAGCGCTGGCATAACTGATTGGTAGCTGATACTGACGAATACTTTGATCAATAATAACGGACCATTTACTATTATCCGTAAAGTCTATCTTTTCAAAAACCTCATGCAAAAATGTACCGGCATTCGCCCCCTTCACAAAGCGGAAGCGAATGTCATCACTGGATATTAGATTGCTCTCATTACCGTTTAATGAGACCGTTTTACGCTCACCATCACTTTGAGACACCCGAGAATCAGAAGCTAGATGAATACTATCGGTTAGGTCTAAGTCATCTTCTATCGCATCATCAAATATCGCCAACGCTTGACTCTTTTCGCCAAGCTGACGCGATAGTGCGGTAAAGCTGGTCTTAGCCCAGCCTTTGAACGAGTTTAGTTGTATCTGGGCATAAGCGCTTTGGTAATCGATGCGTCGCGCTGTATCGGTAATCGATATAGATTCAGCAACGTCAGATTTTTTGGCAGTCTTGCTTATATCGGTCAGCGTTTTAGCAATAGGCTCAATAGCGGCGTATTCTAGCCAGCCCACATAAGGTTGTAGTCTATCCGGTAATACAAACTTATGATCGGCACAACTTAACCATTGTAGGCTTGGCTTACGCTCGGCATCGGTTTTGTTATAGCTATCTTTCAACACCATATATAACTGTTCACTGGCACGTGTAAAAGCAACGTAAGCCAGTCGTCTGAGTTCTTCATAGTTTTCCGTCGTTTCAAACTGGGCGTAATAATCGGTTGGTTTTTCGCCTTTAGCAGATTTACTATAGCGCTTGCCCTTACAGGCAGACAGGCGGCGTTCTGTCTTATTTTCTTCTGCTTCATGGTCATATAAAAACAAATTATGATTACTACGACCGCCCGCTTTAGGGCTAGCGCTATCCATACCGACAACATAGACAATCGGGAACTCAAGGCCTTTAGATTTATGAATGGTCATAAGCTGCACACCTGACTCTGTCGGTAGTGGCTGCTGCTGCGCCCATTCTGGCGTACGGCTACTATTGATGTTTTTCTTATACCAAACGAGCAGCTCATGCTCACCGATATGCATAGCATGCTGTGCTAAGATGTCGAGCAAATGCCGCAAGTCCATCAAGTAGCGAGCACCGTCTTCTAAGTCAGCAAGCCCCACCCACACATTTTGGCTCTTTGCTTGTCTATCGGATGACAAGCTATTTGCGCTAACCATAGGGTTACGAGCAAACAAATAATGCAATGCCGATAAAATACCATTGTGCTGCCAATGGGAAGCCGCCGTCTTTAAATATAACTGGAAGTCTTGATAGCGTTGTTTTAATTCTGCTTGCTCGGTATCTATTTTTCTGTCCGTTTGCTCAATATGAGTATGAGCATCGCTTTCACTGCTTTCGTTCCTTTCATCGTCATCGAGCATCAACGCTTGTACGTCATTGAGACTCATCTGATAAAAGTTACTGGTCAATACGCGGTTAATGATGTCACGGCGATGCGGGCGCAGCATGGCTTCTAACAAGGCGGCTAAGTCAGTAGAGATAGGCGTATCAAAGACATTTTTTTCAGCGGTTTCTAGCGTTGGGACACCAAGCTTGCTGAGCATGTCTTCAACCTGCTTTAGCTCATGCTTACGGCGACCCAGAACACCAATATCACTTGGCTTAATAGCTCGCCCTTCTATCGTTTGCCCACTTGCCAGCAACGCCGCGATATGCAGCGCGGTAAGCTCAAATGCATTATACTTGGCTTGTTTGTCATAAGGCAGATGAATCACACTAACAGGGCTATTAGATAAGATATCAGTATTTTCCGCTTGCACCTTTACCTGCCCTTCTATAGGCGTTTGCCATGAAAGTCGGGAGTTCGTGTTAGCGGCGGTTATATGCTGGTAGTAGATACTCTTACCCAACTGCGCCAATTGACTGGCGTTATCAAAGCTTGCATCTGGCAATTCTGAAGTCGGTCTGCCAAACCAGTGGTTCAAGGCAGTAATCAAGCGCTCATTAGAGCGGCGATTGACATCAAGCGTCATAATCCTGTCTTTGGCAAACATGGACTTCATCGCATTATAGTTGGCAACATCACCACCACGAAACCCGTAAATCGCTTGTTTTGGATCACCAACGAGCAATAGGAAGCCGCGATTGTTGCTCTGGCTCACACTATCATTACTTTTAGAAAGATAAATACGCTCAATCATGCGCGCCTGCTCACCATTGATATCTTGTGACTCATCAATCAACGCCACCGGATAATGATGGCGAATATAACGTGCCAGCCGCGCGCCTTGCTTACCTGACAATGCTTGGTTTAAGCGTACCATTTGCAGAGCAAAAGTAGTCTCACGACGCGCTTCTAATATCGATGGCAGTTTTTGGCGCACTTTGAGGGCGATGTCGCGGTTAAGGTTTTCAACCAATGCATTTAAATAGAGCTTAATTTGTTCGCTATAATTGCGTAATGCGGCTAATAACTGGATACCTTTAAAATTAGCAAGGATTTGTCGCTGTTCATCAAATTTCTTTTTAAAAAGGTTCCCACCTTCTTCTTCACTAACAAAAACATCGGACACTAAACCATAAAAACTTTCAGAATCAGCATCTAAATGCGCAAAAAAAGCAGCTTCGTATTGAGAAACTAATCTCTGAATAGTAACAATAGAGTAGATGGTTTTACCGAATATACCGCCTTTTTTTAGCCCTTTTTCAATACCGAACTCTATATCAAAATATGGCTGCAACTCTGTTAAATCACAATTTTTAAATTCAGCTAATGCCTGCTGATAACCAGTAAAGTCTATCTCCTCACCCATATCAACATTCTCGATAGGCGTTGAAATAAATTGCATGGATTTTTGCGCGACGCCAATATGATCAGCAGGCGCAGTCAAACGATTGGTATGCTGCAGTAATTGATAAATCTCGTGCTTTTGGTTAAACAGATAGCTGTGATGTGCGCGTACGGCATCATGAATGATGCTTTCTATCACTATTTGTTCTTGGTCGCTTATCTGTACGCCTTGTTGATACCCAGTTTCGGCACTATATTCAGACAGCCATTTTTGTGACAAGCTATCCAAGGTACCAACAAACAGTTTATCTAATGTCGTTAGTACCAATGCACAGCGCCTCATAGCATCTGCTAATGGATAATCTTCAGTATGATCTAATAAATATGTCAGCAGGTGGCTATTGATAGAATCTGCCATCAAATCGGCGTTACCAGATAGCTTAGCCTTTCCTTCTAACCATTCTTTACGTGCCTGACGTTGCTCTGCACTTACCTTGTTATCTGATGTAAGTGCTTCATTATTTGATTGTTTATCGTTAGGACTGTCTTTATCAGTATTTCTATTATTAGTCCTGTCGTTGTTAGCTACAAGCTGCGGGTAAAGAATAGAATGCGTGCTTGGGTTGGCTTGGACGTTATTGAGCCATTGTAATAATTGATAAAAATCAACCAAGCGGTCATGGATACGTTGGCGCATCTCCGCAGCAGCGGCGCGAGTAAAAGTGGTGGCAATAATATGCTCAGGCGCACGTTTTGCTTCGATAAGCAGCCGCAAAACAATACCCGTCAAAGTCCACGTCTTACCCGTACCCGCTGAGGCTTCTATCAAATACT
Organism: Psychrobacter immobilis; assembly: GCF_904846285.1. Taxonomy (GTDB): domain Bacteria; phylum Pseudomonadota; class Gammaproteobacteria; order Pseudomonadales; family Moraxellaceae; genus Psychrobacter; species Psychrobacter immobilis_D. The sequence continues at coordinate 50,065 of NZ_CAJHAD010000019.1, forward strand.
TGCCGTTTAACTTGATACGAATCGCAGGTGGCTCTTCTGGCTTATCAGCTACGTTATTAACGATATCTTCAGGTGAAATATGGCTATAGCTATAGTCATGACCGACATTATCTAAGCCATTAGCAGTATTGATAGCGTTGTTATATTGATCCATAAAAATCACTTGTTCAAAGTCGTACGATTAACATCATTATTATTCATTAGTCATTAGTCATTAAACGCTTAGCACTAAACGCCTTTATAAGGCTATTAGCGCTTCGTCCATTGCCGCAAATAAAGGCGCTGATAAGGCTGGCAGAGCGTCTTTTAACTTGGCAAAAACATCTTGTTTATAAAGGATATATTGCCATAGCTCATGCTGTGAGCAAGTGTCATAGATAACATCGCTGTTAAAGCTCGGCCATAACCAACTTTCAAAGTCACTACGCTTCGGCTGATAATCGCTATCTTTTGCTTTGGCTTCATTGAGCTTATCAAGATAAGAAAGCGCATGAACAGGCAGCACCGTCATCGGTATCTTGCCAGCCATATGTGCAAACCTTATCCATTTAAGCAATTCTGCCAAAGCTGTATCATAAGCAATAGGCGCAAGCTCAAAAGTGGTTTTACCTTTAAACTTTTTATACTCATCGCTACCTTTATTAAAGCGCCAAATACTCCTACCGTCACCAGCAGCAACTTGCGCGTCAGTGGTATGGCGCGCAACCTGCCAATAAACATGCGCCAACCAAAAATGCAGTAAATATTGCGTACGTGCGCTATTAGGCCGAATATTTAACCACAGCTCAGGTGAAGATGACTGGTTTTGTGATTTATCAAGGCTAGAATTATGATTATGATTGGCAACGGGCACCATACCTTTGATCTGTAATTTGCCTTGTGGATTTATATCTGGGGTCACAACCGTGGTCATGGTCTCCGCACAAGGGCTTAGTAAGACTCTACTATTACTAGCACTACCATGAGCCTCTATCCCTAATGACGATAGCTGATCAGCAAACTCTTGGTATTGCTGTTGCAGTTTAAGCTGCTGATACCGCAGCGTAGATTGACGCGCCACGCCAGCTGGCATGACTGGGTCGTATAGTAGTTTGCTGATAGGTTTTTTAGTCTGGCTACTAATACTTGCTTTATCATTTACCTCATCAGTAACGATATCGCTCTCTTTATTTAATTCATCAAGCAGCTGCGTATTCACAGCATAAGCGCTTAGACCTGATAATGACAAAGGCTCTTGGTGCGCCATTTCATCTTCAGGTAAGACCACGTGTACCTGCTGCTCGCGTAAAAACTGCTTGGCAGGATGACGCACTTGGTAGTATAGCGACTGCATATCGACTTGGTTAATCTCAAACCGCTCTTCTATACCCGCTACCACAGCATGGGACGAAGCGCTATTTAAAACAATACGTTGAGCAATATTTCTATAATCCTCGCTGCTAGGTAGATTAACCTTAATGGCTGGCAAGCTGGCGTCATCGTGAGTATGCAAGCGCTCAAACACCTCATGCCATACTTTGGCTGGGGCGTTGGTACTTTGTTGGTACAGCTTTTCTTTTTGCATAGCACGCGCCAGCAAGTCCATCAATGCTTGGCCATCCTCTTCGCTAGCTGTTAGGTTATCTGAGCCAACGGCATCACCCGCTGATTGCACAAATACCTCTTCGGCAAAAGGCAACGCGGGATGACGGGTCACTAACCACTGTTCAATCAGCTTGGGCAGATAACGCTGCACTTGCGCTGCCAAAGCCGATTGCTCATCACCATTAGCAGTCGTTAAAGATTTGCTCTTAAGCTGCTCAGTTTTTAACGGATCCCACTGCCATTGCACTTCACCTTGTAAAAACTGCAATAACTCACTCACCGGATTGGCAGGCAAGTGCTCATGAGCATCGGTCAAGCGCTGACCATTATAAAAAATCCAGCAGGCATTGCGCGCACACAATAATGCATCCAAAAACGCCCCATTGTCATCATCTTCGCTAAACCTATCACCGCGGCGTGCCAGCCCAGACTTCATCAAATCATAACGATTGTCGCGGTCACGATTGGGGAACTCAGCCAAATCCATATTGAGCATCACCACCAAGCCAAACGGTACGTTGCGCAATGCGCCAAAACGCCCAAAGGTAATCACCCCTGTCGGCTCGGCACTAACCTGTTGGCTCTCTAGCTCGTCTTCGATACTATCGAGCATAAAGCTCAGTTTTAATGGCAGATTGCTGACTTGTGATAATTTTAATTCTACTTGGCTAGCTTCGAGTTGTAATGAGATTGATAGATTCTCTGGCGTTTCGTTGTCGACTGTCGTATGCGGCCGATTGTCGTTTTCGCTATGGTAGTGCTGATAATGACGGTTGGCACGTAAACTGCTCTTAAAGCCATTCATGGCATTAAAGATGGCGCGCATGGGACGGGTTTGATCAAGGGCGCCAAAATACGGATGGATGATATGGTTCTCAATATTATTGAGCCATTTTTCGGCATTATAACGGGCTTCAAACTCGTAACGGCAAAGATGCAAGCCATTATAGACACGGCATAAGGCTTCAATAATCGCCGCATCCGCCAAACTAATCGCTGACATAGGCACGGTTTTTTCCGCTAAAGCATTGTCTTGCCAGTTATCAGGATATAGGCAATCACTAATCTGCGCCTCGGGCATGACCAAACCTAGTGCCACTTTATCTAGTGCATGAGCAAAGCTAAACCGATAATCATAGTCGTCTACATCAAGGGTTTGCTGCAAATGCGCCTCATCAAAACCGCGTACAAATCCTGCTTGCTCTAATAAGTCACAGGCGCGACTCATCTGCTCATGCGTCAAGCCGAGACTTTCATATAACGGCGGCAGCATCAACCAATCAAAAACTGCAGCCGCTTCAAAGCGAGCGCTCTCGCTCCCTAATAGGCCATAAAAACCCCGTATCGCTTCCCATAACTGGCGAATCGACTTATCGACTACACCGGTGACTTTAGCCGGTAGCGTCAGACCATCTTGCCCTTCGCCATTAACAAATACCGAATTAATCAATTCATGATGACGATCGACATCAGGGAGTAATACCACGACATCAGACAGATGACGCGTGCTACTATCTTCGTTCGGCTCATTTAACCAACGTCCAATCATACCGCGTAACACTTCAAGCTGACGCTGTAAATTATGGCAAGAATGAATGCTTAGGCTATTATCATATTGCGATAATTGCCATTGGCGCGGCTGATCATAGCGCTTGCCTTTTAAGCTATCATCGCTATACCATGAGTTAGAATTATTATATCTGCTTAGGCTATTATTATCACTAGTCTCTTCATTGCTCGAAGTGCTATTAGTATTGGTATTTGAATCATTCTGCATTTGCTTGCTCAGCGCAGCACTTAAACGCCCAGCAGTCGTTTGCTGCGTTGCGCTTTCATCCAGCATAAGGACATCTTGTTGCAGGTGCGCGAGTAGACTGAGCGGACGCTCGGCTTGTGCGTCAGTTTTAGGCTGATAGCCGACATCAAACTTATCTTGCCAATCAAGCTTAAAACCTTTTTTGTCTTCATTACCCGATAGGCTTGCCAGCATGGCAAAAGTCTCACGCGACTGCTTACCCAAACGTGACAATAGCGTGTGCCCATAATCTCGTAGAAACACGCTTTCAGGGTTAATCACTTGCTGACGCTGTAGCCACTGTTTATCAACGATATCTGCCCAAAACAGTTGCGACGGATTGTAATGTAATAAAGTGATATCCATGTAAGTGGATAAGCGCTGTAAGAAATTCAGCTCGTTCTGTGGCAATTGTTGAATGGTAAAAATATGCAGCTGGGTTGGCAGTATCGTTTGTATATCTACCCCACTATCAGCCTTATCTTGCGCCATGATTTGCCAAAAGCGCGTCTCAATAGAGGCGCGATGCTCATACACCGAAGCAAACAATAACCGCCATAAGTGCCGCTGAGCGACTTCAAGCTCGGTATAATGCGCAACTAGCCATTCAGGCGTGCTACCAGCATACTTGTCAAACTCCATGGTTAGCTTGTCTTTTTCAGCGACCAGTAGCTCGACATCAACCGCTTTATTATCAGACCATAAGGTCAGCCAGTCCTCACGGTGGGTCAAATAACGGCTAAATACCCGTGAAAAATCTGTCGCCAGCGACCATAGACGCACATCTTGCTGACTACGATCGGCCTCTTCATCGAGTAACGCCGATAGCAGCGGATACAAAGGATGCTTATCATCGGCCATAATCTGCGCTTGATAATAGGTAAAGTAACCAAACAGCCGCCATTGCATCACAGCCCCAGTTAATACCGCAACCTCAGGCACCGTCACAATCTCTTGCTCGCGCTGATTGGCCTCAAGCCAGACATTGTGCTCAGCCAAGACCTTTTGCATCAAGGTCCACTGATACTGACCCCAAAACTTGGTGGTCACCAAGGTACTGATACCCGCTTGACTGGCAATCGATTTGTCCAGCCAATCGCCCAATACCATCGATGGCACAATGACAATAAACTCTTCAAAGATAGGCAAGTTTTTAGACTGATAAGCAGTCAGTAATTGCTCAACTAAGTGTTCGGTACGGTGCGACTGAATAATGGTAAACATAAAGGATAGTCTGATTGAGTTGATAAGGTGAATGCTAAGAGGAAAACTTATACCCTCAGAACGCTATTTTGAACTGACTATAGATTCTTAATGCATATTGATAGTTATTAAGAAACACACTAAAGGATACTCACCAATCCATGTTTCGCAGTCGTTACTACTCTATATTTCTGCTAGCATAATGACCGTAATTCAATACTAAACATCTTAAATACTAAGCATCTTAAAATAATGCTAACAGCTAACGATGACTGCCTCATTACTTATAAGCTTGAGAGATTATAAAAAAAAGCAAATATGAGTGTGCCATTGATACTGGCTATTTACCAGTTTATTCACTGCGCTAGCATGACGTCACGACAGTCAGTGTCGCGCTGTTATACCGCTTATCGTTGCTGAAAGATTATTGAGCTGTAAAACAAGATAGTGTTATTTTCATTATGTCGCAGTTTGCCATTGTTGCTACTTAAGCGTTCAATCATTTTCTATATTAACGAGATATTATAATACTATGCCTTTGCGTCCCATTGATGCCATCTTCGTTCATCCTAAACGGCGATTATATGTTGTATATTATCGCGGTGAGCTGTGGGCACTGCCACGCATGAAAATTGATGATAGGTCGTGGCAAAATAGGCAGCCCTATACCGATGATAGTACCTCGCTTTATCTAAGCATTCATCAAGCCATCAGTGACCCCGTGCTCGCGCAAAAACTACGTACTTTGAACTTGCCAGCGGCAGTTCGCGGCAGCACGTTACCACGCTTTGAGGCCTGGTGGGAGACAAATGGTTTTAAGTGGCTAAAAGATAAGCTTGCGACAGGTGAATCACCATTAGCCGCTCACCAAACGGGAGCGCCTAAAATAGCGGAAACAAAAGCGATTGACAAGCAGACGGCTTCCCCTTCAAACTACCAACCTGCGCCATTAAATAACGATAGCAGCATTAAGCAAAAAAGTAGCGAGCAACCAACAGCGGCTGTAGAAGTAACAGATATTTTTGCTGATATGTTGGCAGATTTGGCAGACGAAGTGTTAAATCAACACGAGTAAATCTGCTACCATTTATCCTCTATACAAATCATTGATGACATTAACCAAGAAAAGAACGATAGCCTATGAAAGATTACAAGCTGCTATTAGCGGGGCTTATTTTACTGCTGTTGATTATTTTTATCGCCATCTTTACTTGGTTATGGACCAGTAACCGCAAAAACATGGATCCTCTGCCCATTTTGGCAAACAACAATGATTCATCGACTGCGGATAATGACGAAAATGCCATTGCTAAAAGCACCTTGCATATACAAGCAGAAGACAAGCTAGAAGCGCCTCTAAACGCTGTTATCGCAAGCTTTCAATCACGCTATCCGCATGTGCAGATAGCGACTAACTATGTCTCTTCTGCTGCCATTCTCACTTTATCTGATAGTGACTTTAGCGACAGTAATCGCACTGACGATGAGCGTGCGTCTTATGTCATTAATACCGATTTGATTATTGCCAATGGCAAGCTGTCAAAAGAGCGCTTATCACCATTGCAAGAAAAAATAAAGACGGCTCAAGATAAGCACAATCGAAGCAAAGTGAATAATAGCACTGCGCAAGATAGTATGGTAGAAGACGGGGTTGGTGAAAATGGTAAGACTGATGCTGAAGTTGCGGCTCAAGCCAAAAGCGATAATACTAATACCCGTAGCATTAGCTCTTTTAGCTATGCCTTACAAGATACGCAAACAGTAGATGGCGTTGTATTAACGCAGAACCCTGCTGCGATTAACTTTAGAAACTTTTTGCTCTCAAGTACCGGTCAAGATATCTTAAGTCATTATAATTATAACAATATCGACGGCTATAAGAACGATATGGCTGATTTGTTCAAACCCAGCTCACGTGCCAAACAAGCAACAGGTGAGCACTCAGTAGATGTGGGCGACGCGCTTAGCAATGGTAAATAATCATAAATCCCGATGCCTAATGATTACTCATTGCTTTTATAAATCATTTTTTCTACAATGGCACTCCATTACGCGCCTATAGCTCAACAGGATAGAGCAGTTGCCTCCTAAGCGATCGATCGGGGTTCGAGTCCCTGTGGGCGCACCACAATACATACCTTTAACACCCTTTAACGCCCTGCCAGCATAGCTTTCAGGGCTTTTTTGTGCCCTTTATCTACCAGTAGATACCATTAAATACCAGTTGCATACTGGATAAATTACAGTATTCTATACAGTATCGAACCAAAAACCACTAAAAGGATACTGTATAAAATGGCTAAATTTGTCAAACCCCTTACAAACACTCAGGTTAGCAGCGCCAAGGCTACTGACAAAATCCAAAATCTTACCGATGGCGGTGGTTTATATTTGCACATCAGCAAGGCTGGCACGAAATCATGGCGGCAAGATTTTACAACCCCTATTACCAAGAAGCGCGTGACAATGACGCTTGGGCAATATCCTGAGATTGGCTTGGCAGACGCAAGGCGACTAAGGGAATCTATCAAGGCTCAATTAGCTAATGGTGAAGACCCGCGCAAGGTCAAGAAAGACGATGAACGGCAACAGCTGCTAGAATCCAATAACACCTTTGAGATAATAGCGGAAGAGTACATATCAAGACAGACACACCTATCACCCGCCACACACTCAAATAATAGACGCTATGCCGCCTATTTAAGCGAGGTTATAGGTAACATGCCAATCAGCCAAATCAAACCTATCGACGTGCTGGACGCTTGCAAGCTTGTCGAATCTAAGGGCTTTCTTGAAACAGCATTAAAAATGAAGTCGCTGGCGGGTCAAGTATTTAGGTATGGCGTACAGACAGCAAGATGTGAGCGTGATGTGACACAAGACCTCAAAGGGGCTTTAAAACAGCCACCAGTGAAGCACTACCCTGCCATATTAGACCCTGAAGAGTTTGGCGCTATGTTACGGGATATTGATGATTACAACGGCTTATTCGAGACTAGGAGCGCCTTAAAATTAATTGCGATGTTATTTGTCAGGGCTGGTGAAATACGCTATGCTAAATGGGATGAGTTTGACTTAGAAAAAAAGACTTGGATTTTTACACCCCGCAAGACAAAACGCAAGATTGGCACGTCATTAGTTGTACCGCTGCCTGATCAAGCGATTGAGATATTAACCGCCCTTTCCGAGCATAGAAGGAGTGAGTTCGTCTTTCCTGCCATTCACACCAGCGTCCAACCAATGTCCGAAAACACCATGAACCAAGCTCTCAAGCGGCTTGGCATTGCTGGTGATATTCACACCATACATGGCTTCCGCGCCAGCGCCCGCACCATGATTGTCGAACAGCTCAACTTTAGTGAACAATTGGTTGAAATGCAGCTGGGTCATCGCGTGCGTGACATGCACGGTCGCGCGTATAACAGAACCACCCTGCTCAAAGAACGTACAGAAATGATGCAAAAATGGGCTGATTATTTAGATAGTTTGAAGTTATGAACAATAAAGTGAGCTCTGCTATTCAACGCATTAGAGCTCATTTTATTTTGCTTGTGCTTCGTTTTCAGGAACTCCTAGACCAAGACGGTATAAGATAAGTACTAGCATTTCCTTGATTGGCAGATTTTTCGAACGATCCAAGCGACTTTTTATAATCCTCATGAACCTCTTTGCCGTTTTCATATGTCACTCCAACTTCAGCTTGAGCAGGAGTAAATCCTTGTTCTTCCGTTTTTTTCACTTCATAGTATTTGAATAGTTTTACTGAATACCGTCACCCCTATCGTACTTCAAGCCAAGACTGTATTGAGATAACATATTTCCCTGATCTACTAATGCTCTAATATTTGGAATGTGCGCCTCCTCAGACTGAGAAGCCAATAATTCCTTTGCAAGTGTGGCGGCTGAGGTATGAAACTTACTTTTTTTAGGTGATATTATTAATACTGGAGCTTGATAAATAGATACTCAGTATTTTTTCTCATGCACAAAAACCTTAAATATCAATTCTAAACAGTTGCCGAAAATTTACCAATCGTTTACAGTTGGGTAAATATTACCCTGGTGATTGTTCATGAGAAACTTAGTTATTGTTGGTTTGGTCTTAGCTCTTGCTGGGTGTGGTGGTTATGATGATGTTGACGCCATGAGAGACGCTACTATGGGATCTACTGGCGTCGTCGGTGGCAATAATGGCTCTAACAGTGGTAATACAAACAAATGCTATGAACCTAATGTGCTGAATGCCACTGGGACACGTGTTATCGATGGTGATACGGTAGAGGTTACCCAAGCATCAGGACAAAGCGAGCGTGTACGCTTACTAGGTATTGATGCACCAGAGTCGGCACAAGAGTATGGAACAGAAAGCACTACTGCCCTATCTCAGTGTGTAAATAATGCGATTGTTACTATCGAGTGGACTGAAAGAGATAGGTATGATCGCCTGCTTGGTAAGGTTATTGCCAATAACGTTGACTGTAACCTGAATCAATTGCAAAAAGGTGCAGCTTGGCATTACAAGGAATATCAAAGTAGTCAGACACCTTACGATCGCATTGAGTATGCCAACGCTGAGATTGTGGCGCGTTCAAACGGTAGAGGCTTGTGGGCAAATCGATATCCTATAAAACCATCCGATTATCGAAGCGGTAAAAATAGCTCTGACCTTAACTTTAATAATGATCGTTTGCCATCAAAAGGTGCTAGCAAGTGCTATAGCAAACCTAGCGCAGGTAGTTCTGACACTGTTATTCCATTGCCACCTACCAGCTCTATCTGCAGCAATTTTATCAAGAAAACCTGTAGTCAGATAACAACGTGCGTAGAAGCTGAACAGCAACTTCTATGTGGCAATACACAGATTGATGGCGATAAGGACGGTGTGCCATGCGAATCAATATGTCCAGGTGGCTAATTAGCATCGCTGTCTTATCGTTAGCTGCATGCACCCCTTCTCAAGATGACAGCCAAGCTCGTCAATTTGTTTCTGGCTATGTTGCGGTGCATGAAATGTTCTGGTCTGCTGATCATGATACGCCTTACCCATTTACGACATCAGGTGAAATATCCTGTGTATATTATCCAACGTTTGGCACTGAGGTGTATTTTGAACCTGCAGGCTATATTGACGAGTCCTCTATTGGTACTCCGCTTAATAAAGTTGCTGCAGAGTCTCTAAAGCAAGCAGGTCTGGTTCCAAACGTGCCTTATAGCATCAAGCAAGGCGCTGATTTGAGTGAGGCTAGAGAGATTGGGTTGGAGCTGTGCGATGAGCAAAGAGGTAAGATTGAGGATAGCAGCTAGAAAAACGGTAAATAAAACGACAGCGGTTGTCGCTTTTTTAGATTTATATATTAACTTTTAATTCCAAATACGTGATGATGTAAGCATTCAATAATGTTCCTACTACACATCTTCGTTATTACTGGATGTGAACTATTATTGGAGCAGTAATGACTATTATAGTAAAAGCAAGTATCATCCACCAAATCCTTAAAGAGGTTAGACAGCAGAATTCTGAGCCACCAATTATAAGAGACAGCCTACACTCTGATTCGGTCCAAGTTGTCAAATTAATAAATTTTTTGGATGAACAACTAGCTAAACACGGATTAGCTCACTCTAACTCTAAATCATTCGATAATAACAATACTTTAAGCAATATAATAAAAGAGCACCTATTTGTTAAAGAGTACTTAAGCCTTTTAAAATTCGAATTCTTTAACGAGAGAAATCACAACTTTGTTTTATTACAGAATAATAACGATCTAGACTTTAGTATTCAACCGCCACCAGAATTATCAGAATTACCTGATACATTAAGTGCTGAGTCGTTCCAGCAGACTAAGTTAAGACGTATTTCTAACCTATTGACCAAAGCTTTGCATTATCATATTTATAAAGAAGATATGACCACTGGCGATCATCTTCCAATTATCTTTTACAATGAAAACGGTAAACATTACTTATATATAGCACTGCTAAGCCTAACTGATAATATAACAATTGACGAAGCTACAGGTGATATTCTTGATATTAAGCACATTGATGCTTCAGCGCTCAAGATTGCCTGCAGAATAGACATAGATATGCTTATGGAACATCATCAACAATTAGAAATAGAGGGCTACGAACCGAAAAGCTATGTTGCTTGGATTCAGCGAGGTACAAGTGAAAAAATAGCTGAGTATATTCAAAATTTTATACCTGTAATGTTTAGACTGGACGATAATACTGCTACAACAAAGATAATGAAAACCCTAAATGCATACCTCTCTCAAAGTATATTTAACGACAAAAGCAGAAAAGAAATCCATAGTGATGTATTAACTACATTAAAAGCAAAAGCAAAAAGCAAAACGTTAATCAATATTACTGAAGATATTGACCCTATAATATCTACAAAAGCTCAGTCTGTGAGTCTCAATATAACAGACGAAAGTAGTTTTAAGACATTTAGAGAAAATAATGGGTATGCAGCAAATGACGAAGATAATAGCAACATCTTTGCCCCTGCCAAAAAACCGCTTCAAAACTTTGAAATGTTTGATTTTAGTATAGGTGGCGAAAACTTTATTAAGATAAGTGGTAAGCAGATTCAACTTGGCGATAAGATGAGAATCAATGACGATGATGTTAGTAACCCAGTTTTAGAGATTACACTAGACGCTGACGAATTATTAACCGTTCAAAAAGCCTTTGATAAAGCAAAACAATATGATAGAAACGAAGATACTAACGCTGATTGAACAAGGTACTGATATTGTTTTTAAACAGAACAATATTAAAGGCAACCTTGTGCTAAAAAATGCAGAACAAGTAGCGATGATAAAGCTATTTGAAAGTGGGAATCTAACAAAATATGTGCTCTTTGAAACTAGCGCGCTCTCCTACAAAGTTGGAAGTGATATTGATTTCACTTTAACACTTAACAACTCATCGGGCCATTACGCTTCATATCAAAGCTATATAGAACACACCTTAAACTCAAATGAAATAGAGCGCGATTCGGTTGTTTATGAAGATAAAGTCGGAGCGGAAAGCTTAATAACTTCTCTAGAGGTAATACATAATTTTATCTATTGCTTGAAAAAACATTACTATTATCAAAACAATCAAATTGTCATTTTTGCACAAACACATTGTGAAATACCAATCCAAATAAGGGCTACTGAAAAATATTTACAGATTGCTAAGAGTTATCAGCAGTCAGAAGATCTACTCAACACTGTTAAAAAGCTAACTGATTGGTTAAACGCTGACATAAGTGATAATGACGAAGTTAAGAAATCATTACTCGTTCATGAAACAGAGAGAAACACGATAGTAGCTGTTGAATTACTAGATAAGCTAAGCAATCAGGATGCAGATAAAAGAATATTCTTTCTATTGGAAAATATCTTAAGTATTTATCAATCCATACTCTCGAGGTATTCTCTGTACCTTGATGATTTTAAGTTCTCAAAATTTAATGACAAAATCGCTGAACATGTAGAAAAGTTTTTAGAAAAAGCTAATGATATTATTACTGGTTTACAAAACCAAATTTTAGCAATACCCTTGGCAGTAGCTCTAATCTCTATCACAAAAACCAACTCAGGCATTAATGGTTTTTTAGTGGGTTCTTTCATGATCTACTGCTCTATGGTCTTATACGCCACATTACAACAGGTCTATAATTTATGGCACCTGAGATGTCAGACGAGAAATTTCGTCACTGAGAATGATATACCTAAAGAACTTAAAGATAAGTGGGACAGGGAAATAGCTCCTGTTAAAATTAAGATAGTAATTCATGCTATTTATCTTGTTGGTGTAGCGTTATTACTTACTCTCGTTATTACTAACTGTCTTTCTTATTTTCATACTTGGAGTTATTGCTACATCTTCAACCTTCTGCCTTTCGCTTTGTCTAATTAGCAATAGATTTTGGATTATCAAAAAGCATCACAACAGGAGAGTATGGATTTCGACAGCTAAATAGCAAGCAATACTATAGCTAATCGCCCACATCACAGTGGGTTTTTTATCGCTTAAACTTCACCCAATTCAATACAAATAATAGTTGACCATATAGTCCATAAAATCACATAGGGTTTTCAATAAACTGGTATAGAATCTGCTGAATAATAATAAGGAGCAACAAATGTCTCAGTTTAAATACCATTTATTAATCGCCGCTGCCCTAACGATCGTCTTCACCACTGCCACTATGATCATCATCATTTAGGCTAGCACTCTATTTTAACCCTGTGTACTCAGTAGTATTTCAGACAATAAAAAACCACCTTGATTGGCGGTTTTTTATTGCTCAATATAAGTCTTTTCGAATCCAATTGGGTAAGTAGTCAGACCGATAATCAGTTATCCAAGTATCTATCCATACAAGAGCTGCAAAAACTAATGCTCCTAATGCCGCTATAGTGAGACCGTTTGATATATAAATAAGCAGATACACCAAAGAACCTGCATCTGTGACTGATTGCAGCCTACTATTAATTAAAGTTAACACCATTGATAATAAAAGAATAGGCAATACGCGAATAAGGCCACGAAAGCTATATAACATAAACCAACCCATTTTATTTAGCATAATGTTGAAACCCTTCTTAACCAGTACAAGTTTTCTTAGACTGGCTAATCTTGCCGTTATTACAGACAAATTTACCATCTTTGCAATGCGATACACCGCCCATGCTTTTAGAGCAAGGATAGTTCTGAGCATTCGCCTGTACGACTGGTGCCATCATAAATATAGATATAAAAAGTGCTGACCACATTTTCATAGGCTTCTACCTTAATAATAGAATAAAGAAAATTTGACCATAGCACTGTAGATCACCTCTATCAACAATAATTTAACTTATGTTTATAAATATAAGAAACGAATTATATTTACATTACTCCTAGATCATATGGGTTTTTCTACTCCAACTAAACTGCTGGCAGGAAGATATTTTAAACTGCCCCGACTTTATCAGAGGCTTATTGTTCATTTTGATATAGGAAGTCAGTACTGTAGCAATAATTATTATCAGATCGTTGAGCAGCATAAGTTGAAAGGCTCAATGTCCAGGCGTAGTAATTGCTTTGACTATACTTTAATAAAAAAATTCTCGTGTGAGGAGCACTGCTCCGCAAGGAAGAATGAGCCGGTGTATTACCAAGACTATAAAACAAGATTCGAAGCCATTAGCGATATCACTAAATACATTGAACTAGATTATAACCGAACTAGAATTCAAAAGGGTTTAGGCTGTCGATCGCCAAGGCAGGTGTGGTTTGACTTTTACCGTCAGGCTGCGTAACTAAAATCTCCCAAGTTTAACTGTACGGATTTGACGGCAGGGGTCAAAACTAGCACAGATAAGTTTTGTTAACGTCATGCGTAGGGTTTTTATAGGGTATACCAAATGAGACCATCCAAGAATATATATTTGAATATCACAATGCATATTAAAATAATAGGGGCTGTCCTAGATAAGTAAAATAATCTAGGATAGTCATATGAGAAAGAGTAGATTAAGTTGGTACAAACAAACTAAGCTTATCGAGCTATTTGTTGCTGGTTCTACCGCAAGAACAGCAGCAAGCTTAGTGAGTGTTAATAAAACAACAGCTAGCTATTACTTTCACAGGCTAAGACTACTTATTTATGAAAACAGTCAGGAACCAGGCCTTCTAGAAGGCGAAATAGAAGTTGATGAGAGCTAATTTGGCGGCAAACGCAAAGGCAAACGTGGTCGCGGTGCTGGTAACAAAGTTCCTGTATTTGGACTGCTTAAGCGTAATGGTAGCGTCTACGCTTGTATCATCCCTAATGCCAAAGCCGATACCTTAATCCCTATTATAAGAGAGAAAGTAAAGCCTGATAGTATTGTCTATACTGACTCATTCAGAAGTTACAACGCGCTTGATGTCAGTGAGTTTACCCATTACCGCATTAATCATTCAAAAGAGTTTGCACAAGACAAAAACCATATTAACGGAATAGAGAACTTTTGGAGCCAAGCCAAGCGACATATGCGTAAATATAATGGCATCCCAAAAGAGCATTTCCATCTGTTTTTAAAGGAATGTGAGTGGCGTTTTAATAACAGTGATCCAAAACGCCAATTACATCAACTAAAACAATGGGTTAAACAGGAACTGAACTAGTTATCTAGGACAGCCCCAAATAATAAATTATAGTGTTAACTTCATTAAATAATAGGATAAGCAGTTATGAAAAAGAGACTAGCAGCATTTTTGCTTACTGGCATTATGCTGACAGGGTGTACTAAAGCCATTAATACTCAAATGAATAGCATTCAAAACAATGTTCCAACCGTGAAATCGGATGTTGAGAAGGATTTTGAATATCTCACAGTACAAGCTAATCTAGGAGACGCTTCAAGCCAAGGACAATTAGGGCTCATATATTACTATGGTAAAGGCGTTTCTCAAGATTATTCAAAAGCATTTTATTGGTTACAACAAGCAGCTAACCATGGAGACAAAGAAATGCAGGGGATGCTGGCATTGATGTATGAGAAGGGTCAAGGCGTGGGTCAAAACGATGCTAAAGCATTTGAGTTATATAAAAA
>NZ_CAJHAD010000020.1 GCF_904846285.1 Psychrobacter immobilis
TGCTTTGTACTCAATAAAAAACTTGGTAACCCGCCTCTTCAGTTTGATTTGCTTATTTCAAGTTGAGAGTGGGGTCTTTATATAAATAGTTATGATGAAACTGCCAACTGACCCAAATGTGGCTAAAATCCTCCAGTCCGACAAATGCTGCTGGCGTATCATACGGCGCGAGCATTTCAATCACACTGGTGAGCGCCACCAAATTTGGCTGCCTTGGCGCGCCAAATTTTTGCGACAGCGGTGCACGATGGTAGCCAATAATGGGTGATATATGATGGCTTAAAGGTGTCGTAGTCTGACAAATCATAACTCTAATCTCAAGAAGTAAATGGCTAACAATAAATGGCGCGCGCCAATCATAGAAAATTATCCGCTAACGATATTCCATTTTATCATGCTACAGACAGGCAGCCAGACGGATTTTTACTTTAAAGTTTGTTATGATGAGCGAGAAATTTATTGAGAATGGCTTGCATTCATATAGTTGCATTCACAAAGCCTTCATTTATAAAGTACGGGCATCAAGATTTACTCTTATGAACAAGGCTGGTTTGATAAAACCTGACGTCTTATAAAAACTGATAATAATGTTAAAATAACGGTTTTTTGCTGGCGTCATTTGCTTGTCTGAATTAATAAACGCTTTATCTTATTAAAACTTTGCATCACTTTAAACTTTTTTATTTAACACAGATTTCAATTACCGAATACACATTACCACTTACTAACGAGGGCTTTATGTCAAAACTCCGCACCGAAACGGTCACAGAAGTTCATCATTGGAATGACTCTCTATTCAGCATTAAAACCACGCGTGACGATGGCTTACGCTTCCGTAATGGCGAGTTTGCGATGATTGGTATCGTTGTCGATGGTAGGCCGCTATTGCGCGCTTATTCGATTGCCAGCCCTAACTATGAAGAGCATCTGGAATTTTTCTCTATTAAAGTACAAGATGGTCCATTGACCTCGCGTTTGCAGCATATCAAAGTTGGCGATGAATTATTGGTCAGTAAAAAACCGACAGGCACTTTGGTACTGGACGATTTATTACCGGGTAAGCATTTATATATGCTCTCAACTGGTACAGGGCTGGCGCCATTTTTAGCGTTAGCACGTGACCCTGAAGTCTATGAGCGTTTTGATAAGATTATTTTGGTACACGGCGTACGTCAGGTCAAAGACTTGGCTTATCGCGAGATGTTCGAAGAAGAACTGCCAAACGACGAAATATTTGGTGAAGAGTTTCGCGAGAAGTTTATCTACTACCCTACAGTCACCCGTGAAGAGTTTAGAAATACTGGCCGTATCACTGACCTGATGAAATCGGGTAAATTCTTTGAAGATATTGGTCTGCCTCCGATGAATAAAGACGACGACCGTGTCATGATTTGCGGTAGTATGCCTTTTAACGCTGAAGTGTCAGCGATTTTGGACGATTTTGGTCTCACTGTCTCGCCACGCATGGGCGTGCAAGCAGATTATGCCGTTGAACGCGCCTTCGTTGGTTAAAAATGAATTTTTATCGTAAATATAATAAATAATTCTTGACGCTCGAAAATAGGCTGCTATAATACGCAGCCTATACAGAGATAACCCTGTAGCCCAATTCGATACAGTCTAGCACTAAAGACTTTATCACCTAACACGCCGGTGTGATGGAATTGGTAGACATGACGGATTCAAAATCCGTTGCCTTTAAAAGCGTGTCGGTTCAAGTCCGACCACCGGTACCAATACCTAGTCCTATACTATCTTATAGAGTATGCAAAGCCCCTGATATCAGGGGCTTTGCTGTATCTAGTGTCTCATACTGTCCTACTGTATCTACCCCAATCCATGCATCTGATGTACACTACTATGTACACTGGGTTTAAATATACATTGGGGTATCAGTCATGGAAGCACGTAAGCCTATCAGCTCTGATCGCAGCATTAGCAGTCATAAAGCTGATGCCAAGGAATATCTAGTCTCTGTCAAAAACTATCCAATGCTGTATCTAATGGTCAGACCTAACGGTACTAAGTCTTGGGTTTATCGCTACCTCTCTCCTACTCACTCAAAAAATAAACGTATATCGCTTGGTGTTTATCCAAACGTATCTTTTGCACGTGCCTGTGAAATCTGGCGTGACTATGAGGAGCTTCTGAGCCGCAATATTGACCCAAAGAGCTATCGTGAAGAATTAAAGCACAGTCTTATTAGTAAAACTAAAAACTCTTTTAATCACTTTGCATGGGAGTATTTTGACAGTTTAGATCAGACTCAAAAAGGTAATACGTTAATTCGTAAAAAAGGCCGTTTAGAACTTATATGTTCTTATATAGGTAATGAACCTATCAGTGAAATAGACTCACCTAGAATGCTTGAAGTATTATTAGACATCCAATCTAATTCATTAAACAAAGCTGGCAAGCCTACTGATAAAGCTGAACGCTGTGCAGGTATCGCTAGTGACGTATTTGTTTACGCTGGTGCTCGTGGGTTTTGTAGTAGCAATCCTGCGGCGCTTATTAAAAGTCAGTTGGCAAGATCCAGTTATGGTCATCGTCCAGCAGTTACCAAACCAGCAGACTTAGCCAAGTTACTACGAGCCATTGAAAAGACTAAAGGTGATTTGAATACAATCAACTCCCTTAGGCTATTGGCATTAATCTTTGTCCGTAATGGTGATTTACGTCGTATGAGATGGGCTGACTTGGATCTAGAAGCTAGCAGATGGCAATTTAAGCCTTTAAAGGGACAAGGCAAATTGAACATGGTCAAAGACATGGTTGTCCCCCTACCACGGCAAGCAGTAGCCATTTTACGTGAGCAGCAAAAGATTAACGGTCATACCGCATATGTCTTTTATAGTGAGACAGCAAAAAAGCATCAGATCATATCAGACGCTACTGCTAATAATCAACTACACAATTTAGGCTATCAAAATATACATTGCGCTCATGGTTTTAGAGCTACTGCAAAGACCATCATGCAAGAGCAGCTCAAGTACCCTCTCTTGCTTGTAGAGATGGCATTAGGACATACCACTAAAGATCCTAACGGAACGGCTTACGGACGATTTGATTACGTTGATGATCGTAGCGATATGATGCAGAAATGGGCTGATTATTTAGACGCTTTGAGAGAAGGTAGAGATACGGCTGAGTTTAGAGCAGATGCGCAAACCAAGATTAACCCTACTTCTAAGCTACAAGCATTGATTGATCAGCTAGGAGAGGATAAGGTTTTAGAAATGCTTAAAGGCAATGCATCCTAGGTATCTAAACTTATTGAGCAATATAGTATTAAATAAAAATTCACAATCGTTAGATATCTTCACTTATTCAATAAACTAAGAGCAAACTATGGGCATAATGCAGCAATCAAGTAAAGCGCAAGATAGAACGTTAGGTATATGGTATCAACACATTAAACAAGGACAAATTAAGCTACCACGTTTTCAACGTTTTGAAGCATGGGACTATAATCGCGTTAATAGCTTTCTAAATACTATTATTAACAACTTGCCCGTAGGGGTTACGCTTGCACTTGAAGTTGGTAATAAAGAGAAATTTATTTCAAGATATATAGTAACGGCAGAACCAACTACTATCGGTACTGTAAATCAGCACTTGCTTGATGGACAACAACGATTAACAGCCTTTTGGCGCAGTATGCATAACAACTATGAATCTGAGACGTACTTTGTCTATCTACCCGAATTTGATCAACGAGAAGCAAAATATAATGATGAAGTTGACGTTCATTGCCAGGGAAGATGGCGTGACAAAAATGGACGTAGAATGCCATTATGGGCAGATAATCCAGTAAGTTGTTTATATAGAGGATTGGTGCCTATTCATCTTTTGTGCCCTGGAGATCTGACTAATCAAGTTGATAAATGGGTGAATGAATCGACTAACGACTTAGAACCAAGCGATGATGATCCAAATGCTCTTAAGAAGTATAAAGTATATACAGCAACTAAAGAAAAACTCAAAGATGAGATCAAAAGCTTACGAGAGCGCGTCACTCATTTTAATTTACCATACTTATCCCTGCCCATCGAAACACCCAAAGACGTTGCACTACAGGTGTTTATTAATATGAATACAAATAGCAAACCCCTTTCCCTTTACGATATTATCGTTGCTGAAGTTGAGGGTGTTGCAGGAAAATCTTTACACGACTTAGAAGATCAGTTAGTTAACCAATGCCCAAGAGCTATAAGATTTGGTGATGTCAGAAATTTAATTTTATCTACATCCGCATTATTACAAGATAAAGCGCCTAATAATAAAGGCATGATAGAAATGGATAAGGAGATTTTATTAGACAATTGGGCTAAGTTAGAATCTGGTCTAGAAAAAATGGCTTGGTTATTAGACAGCCAAGGTGTTTTCGATGCCGCAAGATTGCCTACTAACGCAGTTCTTGCTGTAAGTGCAGCCCTATATAATTTGATACCAGAGCATGGTGATTTTGTTGCAAAAGCTGAAAAACTACTACGTGCTTATATATGGTCTGCCTTTTTTACAAACCGCTATGAAAACTCAGCTGCCTCTAGAGCATTTGCTGACTACAAAGGTTTAAAAGCACTACTAAGCAAACAAGACTTTTCTAATACTGATTGGAGTATTGTTCCTATATTCAATCAAGAAGAATACCCCTTATCCAATACTGACTCCTTAGCTGAAGCAGGTTGGCCTAAAAATGTTGGGATAGAAGCACGAGGTGTATTGGCTGTAGCAAGTTATTTTGGTGCATACGATTTCGCAGATAATCGTCAGGCAACGTTTGAGAGTATTCAAAATCGCGAATACCATCACTTATTTCCAGATGCTTTACTAAAAGAGATCGAAGTAAAGAGCTTATATGCGATGAACTGTTCATTGATTACTTGGAAAACAAATAGAGTTATAGGGCGTAAAGACCCAATTGAATATCTAAAAGAACGTATTGAGCTTTCAGATATCGATTCCGTTCAGACAAGACTTAGAACGCATCTCATACCTTATGAACTGTTAGCAAAAGCACATTACTCTAATATGAGTAACGAAGAGCTACAATCTAATCTTAATAAGGATTTTATCGAATTCCGACGTGCGCGAGCAAAACTATTTGAGATAGCTCTTAATAAGTTATGTTTGGGGGAGCAGCCAACTCTTGATGCTATTTGGAATGAATATCAAGGTAGCTAAAAGGCCCTTAATGACGTTGCTAATAGACAGATTTGTATCTAGCTATTATTTGTGTGTAGTATATCAACTATAAGTATTTATGCCCTACCAATAGAGCATAAATACTATACAAGGTGCATAGCACATTAATAATTTGCGGAGATCGATAATGACCAATATTTCAAGTGAGAAGTCTTTAGCCGATAGGATTGATGAAGGTACAGTCAAATTCGGTGGTATTAGTGGTAGCGACTCTATACCATCGTCTTGGGCTAAAAGTAGATATAAGATTGGCGCTATTAAGCAAGCTACTTTGCTTACAGCCAATGAGGGTGTTACCGTAGTTTTCAGTGGCTTTGAAGGGAAACCGCTATATAAAGGTGAGTCGCACATTCTGTGTGACGCTCTAAATATATTCCAGGCAACAGTTTTTAGAAACACTGAAGAAGCTACTTATTTTTTGAAGAATTTGGGCTTCGCAGACCAAGATATCATTGCGTCTTGACCATTACTATTTAGTTTAAAGGTTTTCTTTATTTATTAAACATAATAGCCGACATGGTTATAGCTATTATGTTAGTTATTTCAAACTAAAAATTCCTCTAACCCAATACCCCCTCAAACATATCATTTAAATAAGCAGTTTGACTGCCTACCATAAACAACACATTATTATTTTTAAGCTCATCTTCGCTCAATGAATTGTTTATCAACTACTTTATTGGCGTCGTGGTCAAAATAAAGCTATTTAGTATCAACTTATCTTCTAAACGGTTCTCAAGGGTTCTTATTTCTTTATACAGATTAATTTTGGCATCATCAGTATTTATGTTGCGGATACCTTTAGAATCAAGCAAAGTCAGGTATTGCTCACCTGTCTCTTTACTTACTAACCACAATAAAAAGTTTGGATAAGAATTACCGGCTAGTGCAAAATCTAATCCTTTATAGCGATTGTCAGGATTACGAAGTAAATAGATATGGTAATCCTTGAGCGCGTCAATCTGTTTATCAGAATTGATATGGCGCTGTAGATCATCAACGAATTTGACTTCGCTACCCTCACCCTTACTATCATAATCAAATACAGAAGGCGACCAAGTGAAAAGGAAGTAGAGGTAAATTTTGTTTGTAGTTTCTAATTTATATAACCGTTATTTGAGTCGCCTATGACTTCTACACCAGGAATCAAACAACATGCTGTAGCCCAAGTTTTTTCGGTCTTTCTCATTATTAGTTATTCTCTACAGTAACGAGAATACCAACAATCGGCTCGAGAGTGGCTGTTTTGGTACCATGCCTTGGTTACAGACTAACTTTGATTCAATATGCGATAGTTTTGACAGCTATCTTGATCTCCATTTCCGCAAGCCTTTCTAAACCATTCTTTGGCAGTAGCAGTGTTTTGACGTACACCTTTGCCATAATAGTACATGAAACCTAGATTGAATTGAGCCTCAGCATTATCTTGATAGGCAGATTCCTTGTACCACTTTATCGCAGTACCGTAGTCCTGACGCACGCCTTTGCCGTCGCTGTACATTGCACCTAGATTGTTTTTAGCAGTAACATACCCTTGGTTGGCAGCTTTTTCGAACCAAGATAATGCTTGTGTATAATCCTGACGAACGCCTTTACCTTCTTTGTACATCATACCAAGGTTGAATTGAGCTCTAGCATCCCCTTGTTTAGCAGATTTTTCGACCCACTTGGCTGCCTTGGCATAATCCTGACGAACACCTACGCCTTCGTGGTACATTGCGCCAGTCATAAACTGAGCATCAGCATCACCACGCTCCGCTAACGCTTTAGTCTTAGCAAAATCAGCAGCCATTGCTGATACAGACAGCATCGCTGCTGCTAGAAAAAGGATTGATTTACGTATAAATGGGATATTCAGAAAGGTCATGGCGTGGCTCTTTAGTTTGTTTTTTGGGATTTACATTTGTGCGCTGATGCCATGTTAGCAGATATATTTTAGAGCACTCGACCCGATAACTTTTTTTGTTCAGAAACCATTTATCATAACGTCCGAAAAACGAAGTTTAAGATCTTTTCTGCAAATTCAGACAGCCTATCTTTGGTTTATTACACGATAGTTATTACAGCCTTCTTGTTCTCCACCATTACAAGATTTGCTAAACCACTCTTTTGCTTTTGTATAATCCTGACGTACTCCAGTTCCATTCGCGTACATTAACCCTAAATTATTTTGAGCTTTTAAGTGACCTTGGTTAGCTGCTTTTTGGAACAAATCAGAAGCTCTGTTGTAATCTAGACGTACTCCAATGCCCCTCTCATACATTATGCCAAGACTATTCAATGATGGAGTAAAGCCTTGATTGGCAGATTTTTGATATAAATCAAAAGCTTTGTTGTAATCTTGAGGTACTCCAATACCTTTCTGGTAGATTGCGCCAAGATTGAATTGAGCTTCTGCATATCCTTGATTGGCAGATTTTTCATACCACTTTGCCGCCATAGCGTAATCCTGACGTACTCCAGTTCCATGCTCATACATTACGCCAAGATTATTTTGTCCTACAGCATGTCCTTGGTTAGCTGCTTTTTGGAACAAATCAGAAGCTCTGTTGTAATCTTGACGTACAACATTTCCGCTGTTATACATTAAACCTAAATTACTTTGTGATGCAGCAAGCCCTTGGTTAGCTGCTTTTTGGTACAAATCGAAAGCTTTGTTGTAATCTTGACGTACTCCAATACTCTTCTCATACATTACGCCAAGATTGTGTTGAGCTTCTGCATATCCTTGGTTAGCTGCTTTTTCATACCACTGTCTTGCTTTCACGTAGTCTTGAGGCACACGTTCGCCTTTTTCGTACATTATGCCAAGATCATTTTGGGCTGAAGCATTACCACGTTCGGCTAAATTTTTTGTAGTAGTAAAGTCTTTTACTATCGGTGTTACCGCCATTCCAAGATTTTTTTTAGGAACAACTTTGTTCTGACGCACATCTAAGCTCTTCTCGTATATAGAATCAAGACTGTCCTGAGCCCTAACTGAACCTTGGTCGGCGGCTTTTTGATACCATTCGACTGCCTTGACATAATCCTGACGAACGCCATTGCCTTTGTCGTACATTCCACCAAGATTGTGTTGAGCCCAAGCATGCCCTTGGTTGGCAGCTCTTTGATACCACTCAGCTGCCTTGGCATAATCCTGACTAACGCCGTTGCCATCGCTATACATCCCACCAAGATTGTATTGAGCATTAGAATCCCCTTGATTAGCAGCTTTTTGATACCATTCGATTGCTTTAACGTAATCCTGACTAACGCCATAACCTTTGTCGTACATTGCACCCAGTGTAAATTGAGCACGAGCAACCCCTTGGTCGGCAGATTTTTGATACCATTCGACTGCTTTAGCGTCATCCTGACGAACGCCGTTGCCTTTACCGTACATTGCACCCAGACTAAATTGAGCCTCAGCAAGCCCTTGATTAGCAACTTTTTGATACCACTCGACTGCCTTGACATAATCCTGACGAATGCCTCTACCTTGTTCATACATTAAAGCAAGATTGTATTGAGCAAAAGGCATCCCTTGATTGGCAGCTTTTTCATACCACTCGGCTGCCTTGACATAATCCTGACGCACGCCGTTGCCATTGTAATACATCAAACCAAGACTAAATTGAGCGTTGGCGTCCCCTTGTTTAGCTAAACGTTGATTTGGACTAATATCTACTGCTATGGCTGACGCAGATAGTATCGCTACCACTAAAAAAAGAGTTAATTTACGTATCAATGAAGTATTCGAAAAGTTCATGGTCTTGCTCTCATTATTATTTTGGGGGTTCACATTTGTATGTTAGCAGATATATTTTAGAGCAACCGATCCGGTGAATTTTTTGCGTCAGAATCATTTATCATAACGTTTTGGGAGTGTTGAATCAGCTATTTGCAAACCTATCTTCCTGCTCATCGCAAACCCTAAGTTCAACTTGTACGGCTTCGCTAAGATCAGCTCGCTCCTTGATACTATAAGGCACATTTGGAGCCATACCACCTAGCTTCACGCCCTCAACCGCTGATTTATTAAGAGGTGTACCAACATAAGATTCATCAGTGTATCCCTTAGGGTTAAAGTACACCTCACGACCAAAAGCAAGATTTTAGGCACACCCAATCTCACCCTCAGGCACCGTAAATGGATAAGGAGTCGTGTAATTCTCACTCTATGTCTGCTCATTCACTTCGATAAATCCCGAACCATATAAATCAAAAGCATTTGTCGCTGGTGTGCATGCGATCAACCCTATTACTGCTAAGCTAGTTAGCCATTTAATATTATTCGTTTGCATTGAGCGTCTCGCTCATCGATTCAATCGGTTATAACTCATCGCCGCCTTATGAATTATCTTAATCAGAAACTTCGTCATGTCATTACTGCAATTTAATTTTATCTTGCAGAGCACCTATATCTTCTTTATTTTGCCAACATGATCTCGAAGAATGGCTTTACGAAATCAATCTTCAAAAAACTGCAGGCACTTTTATGCTAATAATATACTTGTTAAAGGCGTCAGTATTGAATGCGACTAATGAGGCATATTAATTATTCATTAGTCTCAAGAACTGTGGGTTGGTGACCTGCATTTGCATGTTATTTTTATATTCCTCAATCTTCCCTCTAGCACAGAAACGTCTACCGACGAAACCATCTATCTTACCGAAACGCTCTTCAAACCAGCGATAGTCTTTATTCCACACGAGTACTGTTAATGATTGATTAGGATATTTTTTATCCAAGTTAAGATAATGCCTGTTAGAGAAATGCTTAGTCTCAGCTAATGTGCCACAAGCCATGACTGTTTTCCCAACATGGAACGGTGCTTTAAAAGCTTCAATTTTAGGCTCGGCAGCATATGACAATGTAGAGCCAAATAACATAATACTCATAACGACGGTAAGTTTTTTAAGCATAGTGATCTCAATAATAATCAGATTGAACTGATATTTTTAAAAAATAGAATAATGGCGATAGCAATAGCTATAAATACAGATGAGTAGATAATGAGCTGGCTAACTGTGAGATGGTTTTGACTTGCCTTTTTACTTGCTTCAATTTCTCTCTTTTCATGAGCAAGCTTTGCTTTCTCAGTTGCAAGTCTACGATCTTCTGCATCATTTAGCGCTTTTTTATTAGCTAACGCTGCATCAGTTTCATTATTTAGTCTTTCTCTCTCTTTCTGCCTCTTTCCTTGTTCACTGTACTCTTGATCATACATTGAAGATAAAGCTGGGAGTATCAGTAAAAAAAGGAAAATGAGTATAGCTATAAGAAAAGTCCACATGGCTTTACTGCAACTGATTCATAGAAGATAGTTTAACCTGCGGTGTACCTTTATAGGAGCTGACAGTACCTTGTACACATATATCTCTGCCTTCGTATTGATCTAGGTTATCGAAGTTACCCATATCAGAATTCCATACTACTACAGTGACATCTTGATTGGGGTATGAGGTACCAAGATTGAGATACTTGCCTTTGCTAAAGCCTTTGACCTGAGCAACATAACCACACACGACACGGTAATCACCTATATGATTATAGGCTTGTGCAGCTGGTACTGTGTTAGAGACCGCAGCTTCGTAGCTTTGGTTATTCTGTGCCTGATTAGAAGGCGGTTGATAGACGTCAACTTTTTCAACTTCTCTTTTGACGGTGGCGGCAGGTGGTGGTATATCTTGAAATACAGGTTCATTAGGAGTGTCTTCAAACGACGGTGTGTTGGTATTGCTATTCTGAGCTGCAATGACTGCCCTGCTTGTATCAAAAGCATCAGCGCTCGTTGACGCCTGATCATTACCAGTTATGATGTTACCGCTATCGATACTACTTTGCTCATCATCTGTATCGTACACTAAAGATGACGACTCATCGACTAACGTCATTGGCGCATTATCATTGCTTTTATTAAAGAAGGCATTGGCACCTAATGCCACAATCACTAATCCAGCAGAACCTGCTATGAGCATCTGGTTGCCTGTAACTTTTGTTTTAGCTGGCTCTTTAGGTTTACTTACGATGATTGGTTCGCTTGGAGTGGGTTGTACTTTAGGAGCGTTATTCTGATTGATATTGGCTTGTAGCTCTGCAATTGCTGCTTGGATACTTGCAATTTCGCTACCAGTAATCGTAGAAGAGGATTGGTTATGGTTGGCTTTCTGCTGGGTAAGCTCGTTCTTTAGTTGATTGAGCTCTTGTTGATACTCATCAACACGCTGCTGATTTTGCTTTTCAACTGTTTTTTGACTAAGCTGATTTTTACTTTGCATCTCTAGTGTTTTACGGATCTCAACAACGACTTTATCTGGCTCATGATTCATCTTATTATTGGTGTACCTAAGCAATACACCATAGATTGCCATTAAATCATTCTGTCTTTCTAACATATCGTTAAAATCACGATAGTTATTTACTTTCCAATAGCCATCTAGCTCAATGGGTAATTTATAGCCTTTTGATTCATTTGAGATCATAAAGTCAATGTATCTATTACCGCCATTTGAGTCTCTAAAATGGTATTGAGCGGTGACATCTTCTGGTCTTATCTCAGGTATTTTGGCTAAAATAGTTCTGACAAAGTTTTCTTCATAGCCGGCAACATGTTCAATCTGCTTGCGGTTTTCTGCTATCCATTCGTCCCAATTCATTACTACGTTCTACCTTGTCACTAAGAGATTTTGCTATAACTGAGTTATCGCTGATTGGTATATAAATGCTATTAATAGTTAAAAATTAAAAATCGATTTATGCTATATATGAGCAAATCAACTACCCTAAATATATTGAAAGGGCACTTGACTCCCTAACTGGGATTTCAAACACAACTATATAAAGCACCATAGACTAAAAAGTGATAAATGAGTTATTAGGAGTGGGATGATTAAATGTGGAGATTTAATCTATAATCGATTTATTGTTCAAACAAAATTATAGGCAAGTCAAAATTTTGTGTATGTTAACAGTATCCTAAACTTTAATCTAATAAATAGACGTCAAATCTTGGCTTCGAAATTGGATGAATTTATAAAGTAGTCTTTCGAAGTTATACGCTTAACTTCTGAAATAAAAAAATAAAAGCCGTTGTTTATATTATATTCTAGCGCCTTAAAAATAGAGGCAAAGTCATGATTCTATTAGCTTTATCATGATTATATTAAACCATATAGTTGAATTAGCGTAGCGCTTATCATAGCTTTGCCAGCTCTTAACCAAAGTCACGTTAGCTACTTTAGTTAAGAGCTGCTCTATACGGCTATCATTCATATCACAGAAAAACCTATCACCATCTAAGCGCTCTCTATCACCATACTTAAATGACAGATAAATCACACCATCTGTTTTGAGAGCTATGACTAATGTGTTTAAGATGCTGGGCAACTCATTAAAGGGTACATGGAGTAAAGACGCACAAGCCCAGATGCCGGTAAAGTGATTTATCCAATTTTGCTTAGCAATGTCATGAAAGCTCAGTTGCAGCCAATCGATATCGTGCTCACAATTTTCTTTCGCTAAATTAAGTAGTTTCACGCTTCCATCAACTGCTGTGACAGTAAAACCTAAATTAGCAAAATACTTGCTGTCTCGTCCACTACCACATCCGACATCAAGGATCATCTGAACTGAGTCAGAAGTAAGTTTATCAATAAATTGACTGTAGATATCCTCAAGACTAACTGCGTACGTTTGCTGATAGTAAGCAGATGCTTGTTCATTATAGTAGCTTAATGTACGGTCTTTATTCATAGCGTTATTTAAAAATCTATGTCGTATATTAGTTTAGGACTCCATGGCACTTTAGTATTAGAGATATCAATACAGGCCACGTACCTTTTATTTAGAAAGTTTTCTCTAGCAGCTGGCGTTTTACCACATTGGTCGATGATCGTCTCTTTTATAGGTAGATTGCTTTCAATCAAATACTCATTTCGTCGAGCAAGTTTAGCTAAAAATTCCTTAGCAGGTAGACGCCCACCCTTTTCACTAAAGCCATTACACTGTTTACAAGCCAAAACTAAGTTCCATATTTCGTCTAACTGCAAGTCATAACGTGATTTGTGCATTAAAGAGTGTGGCAAGAAGTGGTCTACTTGACACGTAGCTTCTTTATTAGAGGCAATATCAATGTGTTGATTACAGTAGAAGCATTTACCCTTCTGATAACCATTGAGTGGTCGCCGTAGTGGTGTCAATGCCTTACGCTTATAGTTACTTATGTAAGCGTTATTAGAGATAGGCCTTAGATAAAACAGCTCTTGAGTTTCAGGATCATACTGTACTCTTATAGCTGTTTGTTCACCCCAAGCCGATTCAACTAGATTCCATCTCCCTTCGACCTCTTGTTGAAAATTATCATAGTTGTCGCTTGCAAAAATATCGTACAACTCATCAGTTAATATAATACCTTGCTTTTTATCTTTCAGCGCTTTCTCAAAAAAAGGAATGGACTTTGACTGCTGTGGCAAGTTATGAAAAGCATCAAGAACATACTTAAACCCTTCCGCTCTTACAACTTGTAGCGTCTGTTCTAACGTCAAATTCTCTTGAGCATGATCATACAAAGCACTGATTAATTTTGAGCCATTTTTTGAGGTGTTTTGTTTTTTGCCCGACTTAACGTGTTCTAATAAATGACGA
The DNA here is from genome assembly GCF_904846285.1 of Psychrobacter immobilis. Classification (GTDB taxonomy): domain Bacteria; phylum Pseudomonadota; class Gammaproteobacteria; order Pseudomonadales; family Moraxellaceae; genus Psychrobacter; species Psychrobacter immobilis_D. The sequence continues at coordinate 13,838 of NZ_CAJHAD010000020.1, forward strand.
GCGAAAATAGGCGTCAGATCGTCCAAGGAAATAAATGTACTATCGGTGCCCTTCAAATCTAGTAAGCTCTTTGTAAGAGCAAACTTATAGGTTGCTGTATTAGCACCTAGAAGATAAATTGAGCGTAAGTTAGTCTCTATTGAATCGTCCGCGCTGAACTTTTCCACTATTCATCCTCACTTTAGTATTTAAATACTATTGCCTGCTTAGTAAAACATATTGATCACAGCTATCTTCATCTTCGTTATTACAGCCCTTTTTAAACCATTCTAGTGCGATTACAGTATTTCTAGGAACACCTTCACCCTTTGCATACATTTGACCAAGATTGTATTGAGCGTATGATATTCCAGCATTTCTAATATCATTAGCATCATATATTTGGTTAGCTGCTTTTAGGTACCATTCCATTGCTTTCTGATAATCCTGTGGGATACCATCACCATTTGCATACATTTCTCCAAGAGCATTTTGAGCAAAGGAGTACTCTTGATCTGCTGCTTTCGTATACCACTCAAGCGCTTTGTCATTATCTTTAGAAATACCATTTCCTAACTTATATGCCATCCCAAGATTAAACTGAGATTCTGCATCTCCCTTATCAGCAGCTTTTCGGTACCATTTGACGGCATTGGTATCATCTTGTTGGACACCGCTTCCTGTATCGTACAACCATCCAAGTCTACGCTGTGCTGCTACAATTTCTTGGTTAGCCGCTTTTTGTATCCACTCAAAAGCGTTCTCATAACTTTGAGGAACGCTATCACCTCCAGCATACATCTCTCCAAGGTGATATTGAGCTGAGGCATCGCCCTGTTCAGCCGCTTTTTTATACCACTCAAATAATTTATCAGTTTCTTGACCTGGCATACCTTCTTGCTCCGCTAATGTGTCTATTGTTACAAAACCTCCTGCTGAAGCTAATGTAGATAATCCTAACGAAAGGCCTAAAATTAGTGCACTATGAATAATCTTCCCTCTTAATATTCTCATGATTGTTCATACTCCTTATCTAACTATTCATAGTTCATCACAACTAGGTTGATCGCCATTATCACAAGCTTTACTATACCAATCTCTTGACTGCTTTTTATCTTGAAGAACACCTCTGCCCTCAAAGTACATTAATCCCAGACTGTTTTGAGCTAAAGCATATTCTTGATTGGCCGCCTTCAAATACCATATAGCTGCTTTTACGTCATCCTTACTAACGCCAGCGCCTTTTTCGTACATATCACCAATATTATTTTGCGCTCCAGCATCCCCTTGGTAGGCAGCTTTTAAATACCAATCCATTGCTTGATCATAATCTTGTCTAACGCCTCTACCGTTATGGTACATCCATCCAAGATTATACTGCGCATCACCATACCCTTGATCAGCGGCTTTCCTGTACCATTCAACTGCTTTTACAGAATCTTGACTAACGCCATCAGCATGCTCGTACATCCATCCAATATTAAATTGAGCTGATGCACTGCCTTGTTCTGCTGACTTCTGATACCACTCAAATGCTTTAGCAGTGTTTTGAGCAACGCCATTACCTTCGTCGTACATCACACCAAGGTTGAATTGAGCTGATGCATTGCCTTGATTAGCGAGTGCACCCGTCTTATTAAAGTCTGCTGCAATAGCAGGTACTGCAAGCCCTACTGAAAAGCCTAAAACTATCAACCTGTAAAGAAACATCCGCCTCAGTGTTTGTAGATTCATATTTATTCCTTTTCAACTATCCAATATCTGGTCTGCTAAATACTTTGGCATAACTAAGAAGTAGCACTCTCGAATATCTTTGTATTCCTAACTATCAAGCCAGATAATAGTCATATTTGCTCTTCAATTTATATATCAAAATGTTATCTTTAGCTTTAATAAAATAGCTAAAAAAGATAAGCTTCGGTACATTTCTTGCTTTTTTATAGAGCCTTTGAGGCGCTTGGACCTATAACCTGATTGACCTAACAACAAATTATATTGCATTAATACATTAATGTATTTCTATGATAGTACCTTCAATAATAGACATATCTCTAACCAGAATACAAAATGCGAAAAATGCTATCAATAAATAGGATTATAGTGCTATCGATTAATGATTGAGAAACAACTTTATCTATCAAGAGCATATAAAAATACTAGCTTCAACCGAGCTAGTATTTTTTGTGTCTCACAACTATTTGTCATCACGATTTTTTATGAGCACTGGCAGTGAGTATCAAGCCAATTGCGGCTTTCTGCCTATTTTCACATTTGCTAGTAATAGCCCTGACAAGATCAATAGCATTGCCAACATCTTCCACCACGTCACCACTTCCCCTAACAGCAGCACTGAAGTTGCCATACCAAACACTGGTACTAGTAAAGCAAACGGCATAACCTTGGAGGCAATATTTTGACTGAGCAAATGTGCCCACAGTCCAAAGCCTATCAGTGTTGAGATATATACGATAAACCCAAGCGACAACCAAGATTTAACGGGTGCTTGTGCAAATGTTGCTAACTGCCATGCGTCGGTCTCAAATATAAGAGAAGATATGGTTAAAATCACACAAGCGATCAAACCACCCCATACCACTAAAGCTAGGGCAGATAACGCTGATGCCTTATTCTTCTGAGTGGTAGATGAAGCCAGTGATACGCTTGCTCTTTGCTGAGTGACCTTTAAGGCAGCTTGTGTTGAAGCCTGCTTTGAGGCAATGTTACCAAAGCTCCAACCGATGGCCGCAATCAAGATACAGATAAACCCTATCAAAGGCATATCACCGCCAAGGTTTAATGCGATCACGCCAAGCCCCAGCACACCAACTATCATACCGATGATCTGCATACGACTCACTGCCTCACCCAATATGACATACGCCAGTAGTACCGTGATGAAAATCTGAACTTGTAGCAATAGTGCTGTTAACCCTGCTGATGCACCCAAATGCATGGCAGTGAATACAAACGCATACTGCATGACAAACGTACCAATGGCATAGATAAATAGCGTACGGTTAAATTTGGGCGGTTTAAGAAATAAAACCAGTGGCACAGCGGTAAAGAAAAAACGTAAAGCCGTGAGCATGAGTGGTGGAAAGCTTTCAAGCGCCCATGAGATAAAGGTGAAGTTGACGCCCCAAATAAAGGTCACCAGTACTGCTAATGCAATGTGGATCAGGGTCATATAGTTGGCCTAGAAAGTCATGATTGGTTATGTGTTACCTTTTGAGTTTGAAAAGCGCTATTATGAGCCTAGTCTATTATACTTTATGTAGCCTACTCGAGATTGGTAGTTATTAAGGAATTCGACATAGTGATGGCCAACAACGCAAATTGTGATTAGTCGGACTCGGTACCTGTAGTGGGTACCATGCTCAATAGGTAAAGTATTGATAAACAAAGGAATGTTGTTTGATTGGTTCGCTCGGTGTACTTGTGGGTGTACTTGCTGTGAGTATTTCGAGGTGTTTTGACGAATTTAATCTTTCATAGGAGAGTAGAAAAGACGAAAAGAGTAAAATTAGCACTAAATCATGATCGGTGCGCTGTAAAATATCGTCTGTACGTCCAATTTTTACGAGCTTTCTTGAATTTATTTATTCTCGATACAAAGAGTCAGTTATAGTCAAGCCCACCTAAAAGTGTTATAAACTAATTATCAAACCCAATTGTTATTATAAAGACCATGACTTACTCACTAGATTTTCGTATGCAAGTTCTTAAAAGCTTAGACGAGGGTATGACCTTTGCCGAGGCGGCTGAGTTCTATAATCTCAGCCCAACCACCATACAAAACTGGAAGCGGCGTGTTCATAGCAAAACAACCAGACAAACCAAACCCACTAAAATACCAGATGACGTGCTACTTAATGATGTCAAAGAACATCCCGATGATTACCAGTATGAGCGAGCGCGTCGTCTGAACTGTAGTAAAACAGGCATTTATCATGCCCTAAAGCGTCTTGGCATCAGTCAAAAAAAAGACCTTAGAACATCCAAAAGCCTGTCCGATCAAAAGAGCGGCGTATCAGGGAAAGCTTGATCGCTTTACGCAGCAAGGCTATCCCATCGTCTATATGGATGAAAGCGGCTTTGAGCACGAGACCATCCGCTCTCATGGTTACGCGCCTATTGGTAAGCCATGTATCGATAGCTACAACTGGCAAGGTAAAAAGCGAACCAACGTTATCGGCGCTCTGTATAACAAGATGCTGTTTGCACTGGATTACTTTAATCTCAACATTAACAGCAGCATATTCTACAACTGGTGCAAACACACGCTAATCCCAAGTCTTAAAACCAAATGCGTGATTGTGATGGATAATGCCCGCTTTCATAAGAGCAAGCGTATTCAAAAGCTACTCAACAGGCATGGTCATCGTATACTATGGCTGCCACCTTATAGCCCTGATTTGAACCCTATCGAGAAAAAATGGGCTCAGGTGAAGTTTCTACGCCAAGGATGGATGGAGAATGATTTATCTAAATTGTTTTATGATATTTGTCCAAGGCATAACAATTTTATTTTGAACTGACTATAACTAACCTTTAGGTTTTTTAGAGAACGAATAGAACAAATAATCAATATAAAAAAAGAATAGATATAAAAATAAAGTAACTAAGAATGCTCCTAAAGAGAAATATTCCGGATCGTATTCAAAGAATAAAAGCATCATTATGCTAAATATTATTCCGTATACCCAAATTGAGGTATTTTTAACAACTTTTCTGCTTATCAGTCTACTAATTAATCTACTAATTATTATTAGAAAAGCAGGGAAAGCGTAAAATAACGCAGTACCTAAGTAACCAGCAATAATATAAGCCGTACTGTTATCCATATCTATTAAATCCGCATATTTGTTAACTTCGTACTATAGTACAAGATAACCATTTATAGGAACAATCGGCTATTTTTGCAGTGTGACTCCTACACAAGGAAGTAAAATGCAAGCCGTAACCCTTTCTGCTTATGACTTGGCATTTTTATAATTTGCTCTATACCAACAATAATACCAACAATCGTTTTTCAAACTGTTAAATCAGTAACCCTGCTCATTCAATCGTTTGTAGTCATCGCAGCCAGTTTGGTAACCGTTATCGCAAGCCTTGCCATACCATTCTTTCGCAGTCGTTTTGTTCTGTCGCACGCCTTCGCCTTTTTCATATATTATCCCGATGTAATTTTGGGCAAATGTATTATTCTGAGCAGCTGATTTCTTAAACCACTCAAGTGCTTTGCTGTGATCTTGACGCACACCTTTTCCAGCTGAGTAAGCATGTCCCATACTGAATTGGCTAAAATTATTTCCTTGATTGGCTGCTTTTTGATACCAGTAGAATGCCTTGGCGTAATCCTGACTCACGCCCATGCCGTTCTCATAATAAATTCCAAGAATACCTTGCTTCCAAGCATCGCCTTTTTCAGCTAATGCTTTAGCCTCCTCAAAATCTGTTGCTGCTGTCGCTGATAGCGTCAATCCAAACAGCAATGCAAATACTACTGCCCCATTAATAACTGCATTTTTCAGTGATTGCATGGTCTTTATTTCCTCAAGAAGTGGTTCAAATTGGGATTGGTGCGCTGTAGAGGCATCGAACTATAACCTACAACCCCGGTAAATTAGGGCTTCATGGTATCGGCTGCTATTCCTTTAACAAAAGCTTTAACATCACTAGCGACTTGCTACCCACCTTTTCTTGGCTTTCATGGGGTTATTTGCGGTGAGCGGTTTTACCTGTCCGAAAACTGTCTTTTTGAGTTTGGCGGTTACTAGAGAAGTCCAACTACAAGCCATATCACTTGCGGTTATTGTGTTCTTTAATCGTCATTATCAAAATATACCAACAAATAGACCTTGATCTGCATCGATTGCAGCTTACCTTTAATTTAATCTTCGGTAGTTATCACAACCTTGCTGAAATCCATTGTCGCAAGCTTTACCAAAAAAATCTTTGTGCGAACAGTAGGGGGTTTTGAGTATTTTTCTAGGTAAAAACTAAACTTTCTGAGTTGTTGTATAGTAGTTGCTGTTATCACTCCAAAACTCTAGGTCACCTTTTTTATTAATAATGTAGTATTCATTATGATCTTTGTCATTTTCACTTTGAAGCTTTATTCCCTCATCTAATTCAGTCGACTCATAGACTGGATCTTCTTTATATAGTGGTCCAATATTATATAATTGTCGGATATACACCTGACCATCTTTCTTATACGCAGTTATCTTTGAGTCCATTCCTTGACTGGACATCCAGCTTCCTAACACCTCACCTTCAGATACATTAGTGTTTTTTATTCTTTCATAGTCAGATGCAGTGGCTCCAACTATCCTCACCTTAAGATCAGGCTCATAATGAGTAGTTGCCCAAGCACTTCCATCACTTCCATTGGCAAGCCTATAAAAGATGAAAGTGCGTTCAACCTTTACATTTGAAAGAGCATAAATCTTTTCTGCTAAGGCAATAAGGGTTTCCTCATCCATCCGTTCTGATATCTCAACCTCTACAGTACGCTTCACATTACGTTTTACATCGTCCTCTAAAATTTCATATTCAGGTATAGCTTGAACAGTGGTTCGCTTGGTTTTTTGTTCAGATGCATTTTCGACCGTCTTCTCTGAGACTGTCCGTTCAGATGTATCTGGCACACTTTCGGAGCATGCTGTAAGCATTAAAAAAAACATAGTTGCAGCTGAAGTTTTAAATATATTGAGCATGGTTATTACTTTCCTCAAAAGTGTTTCAAATTACAATCGGTGTGCTTTAGAAGCATAGAACTAAGGGTGTGGTTTAAGGTTTACTAGCCGATCCAATAAGTCGTTGAATTACGGTTTTATATTTTTTGTTCAGGGGTAAGCTCTATGTCGGTAATTTTACAGGTCTTACTACCTTCATATTCTTCCATATAAATATAACCAAGCTTAACCTTAGCTCTCACATTGCTTATGCCATAATTGTAGAGTAAGGCACAATCACCCACATCACAGTATGCACTGACTACCTTACCATTTAGCAGCATATCAGCATGATACCCATCACCTAACTCTACACTTTTAATGATGACAGACGCGCTACCTCCTTTAGTGCAGATGGTAGGTAAGACTGGAGCTTTAGCTTGTACTAAAGTGGAGGCAGATAACATAAAAACGATCGCAGTGAGTATAGAGAGTGGGGTTAATTTGGATTTAACGGTAGTCATAACATCGCCTCTTAAGCTCATTAAGGTTTTGGTTAGCCATAAATATAGCCAAACTCTGAAAGACCAAATTTCTAGGTCACTGATTCAACCCATAAAACCAAAGTATTATCTGTAACACGTCAACCTGAATAACTTGCAAGCCTATCCTCTTGCTCATCACAGACCTTCAAACCAATTCGTACAGCCTCATTAAGGTCAGCTCCTTCCTTGACACTGTAAGGCACGTTTGAAGCCGTACCACCTAGCTTAACGCCCTCTACCGCTGATTTATTAAGTGGTGTACCAATATAAGATTCATCGGTGTAACCCTTAGGATGAAAGTACACCTCACGACCAAAAGCAGGATTTGAAGCACACCCAATCTCACCCTCAGGCACCGTAAACGGATAAGGAGTCGTGTAATTTTTACTCCATGTCTGTTCATTCACTACGATATAACCTACACCGTACATCTCGTCTTTATTACCTGAACTGCAGCCTATAATCACGATAGACGCCACCGCAATTAACCACCTGGACATATTGATTCGCATGGCACACCGTCCTTGTCACGATCTAACTTAGTGTTTCCGCATTTAAGTGCTAGTTTGGCTTGTTCACAGCTGACCATTTGCGTACAAACACGAGGCAAGCCTTTGCATTGTGAACCACCAGCACCTTTAGCAAACAACGGATGATCTACTTCAACATCGCTATAAAATGGATTGTCAGTGACCGTGACCACTGCATGAGATGACAGGGCAAAGACAGATAACATCATGCCTAAAATAGCTTTCTTCATAACCAAACTCTTTTTAATACTCAAAATAAGATAAAAAATTTATAGAAAGCAATAATACCCTATATTTGTTTAATATAACGAATGCTATACACCTAAACCCTAATTTACACATCAAATGATTTATAAACAGAATTTTAATGCTGAATATAAGGCGATTGGCGGATAATCTGGTTACTTTACCCTACCCTCAGACGTCATTATCAAATGCAAAAATACGTTCATAGGCGAAGGTAAACCTCCCAGACTTTATCCAAGTACCAAGTTTATCAAAAAAATAGCCGCCTCACTTTGAAGTGAAGTGGCTAATCCACATACTAAGCTGATCTTGCTTCAATTTTGGCATTAATCCAATCAGCAACCTCACTTGCTACCCATGCTACCCTTACCTTAGTAAGCTGTATTTGTTTTGGGAACGTTGGGTCATAGCATTCAGCATTTTCATCAATCATCTTATATATAGTTGAACGGCTAAGGTCTGTATAGCTCATAACGTCTTTCATACTAAGCATTTGCGGGATGTGGTTACATTGCTTAATTAAGTTTAAATTTTCCATGATTAGCTCCTTGTGAGTGATTGAGAGCGTTTCCTCTCATACTCATACCGAGTCTCATATTTATTTACTGAGTCCTATGCTGTACTATCCAGTTAAGACCGTCTTGCCGTACAGCCATAAAAAAAGAGCTGATCTCATCAACTCTTTTTTGTCTACATCTATAAGACGAACCCATGTGTCAACTTACAGCCGTCACGCTCTGCCGTAAGCCTTGCTCAATGCTGCTCACGTTATGAGTGGTTATGCCATTCTGCGCATATCCCTGCTGACTATTTCTAGCATCGCTTACCTCTACCGGATAAAACTCTTCCACCACTTCAAACGCTTCATCGCTATCAATCTCAAAGCAAGAATTCACATAGCCCTGTCTTGCAGCCTGCTCTAATGCACCCTGATCAAAGCCGTGTTCACTCAGCTCACTATCTATCGCTTGTGCATCCTGCACCGCTTGCTTGAGTGTAATGCCATCACGCAGGGTTAGATCAACGAAGTAAATTGGTGTCCGATAGCTTTGCGTCGTGCTTTTGCCTCTTAGGGTTAATTGCAGGGGTAGACACGACAGCTTATTTCCCGATACCGCAGCAAAGTAGCTAAGGCGTGCTGCTAGTGTGCGGATGCTATTAAAGCCTGTGGTGCGAAAGATAAACGTACCCAGCTCATCGTCCTCAGAGAGATTGGCGTACAGTCTGCCATAAGGCTTACAAGCGCCACCTTGCGCCAGTGGGCAGCGATCAGGCGATGGACAAAGATGGCTTTCAACGCCTTTATTGGTGCGACGCTGACACTGCTCACCATCACCCACGCATAGCGGGCGTCCAGTCTGCCGATCAAACAAGGTGTATTCAGCTCGTAGGTTTAGTTCAGGATCATTAAACAGCATGCGTACCGGTATTTGTCTGAGCTTACCTTCATTATTTGCGCGTAGCTTTTCATCAAGTGGGTGGTTGATCCAGCCATCCTTGTTTTGAACTTGGCTGGTAATGGTGAATTGATCGTCTTTGGCAGGTAGACGCTTGCCATCTTTTTGAATGACACGACCGATGCTGATACGACCTAAAACTGGTGGGGTTATGGTAAGACCTTTAATCATGGTGATATTCCTTATGTATTTTGTTTAGCCATAAAAAAGCCCACCTATGACAGGTGGGCGTTTATGCGCGTATTTGATTGAGTGGATTAATTTATGGATTATGATTAATGACTGCGTCTTGGCTTAGTTATCATTTAAGATCACAAAGCGACGGCTACCTTGACGGGTTTTACTAAACTGCTTAAGCATTTCAGGATGCGCTTTGGTTAGCGCTTTGCTATCAAGACTGACACTGTCCTTCGAGCGCTTCCAAGAAATTGCGCCCTTCTCGAATACCGCAACCTCATTGTCGGCAATTAAAGTTTGCAGCTGGTGCTTCACTTGATCATGACGCTCTTCTAACTCTTGCATATAGTCACGGTAGCTAAGCAGTTGCTCAAATAACTTGTTAGCGCCATCATCTTCACGCAGATCAACTTTGCTTGACGGCTCAGGGGTTGGATAAAGCAGCTTTAACGCTCGTGCTGCTGACTCGCTATGATCAGGGGTTGGTGGCGTATCGGTTTCCACGTACTGCCAGAACAGCCGCTCATGTTCGATGATGGATTCAATTAAGCGCTCATCACGCTCAACTTTATAAATCTTCGCTTCATGACCACAAAGCAGCACACAGATATGTGCTGCCTGTTTGCCCGTGACTGCTAGCTGATGTTGCACTTGGCAAGTCACATATAGCGGTACGCCATGCTTCCACAGCTTGGCACCATGTTCCCCTGCGGTTTTACACTCTAGAATCTGCACCTCATCATTGCCTGTGATGGAATAGTCTAAATTCGCCAGCATAAAGTGATTGTCAGAATCAGGATGCTGCAAGATCGCGTTCACACGGCGAACCTTATTACCCGTGTGCTGTTGATAGTACTTAGCAACCATCGGCTCCAAGGTATTGCCCCAATACAGCGGTGAGTAGCCATCGATGTCATCATCTAAATGTGAATGCAGTCGACCAGTCTTAATCATCCACAGCTCAAGCATCGATAGATACGGATGGATACCGCACGCAGCAGCAGCGTCACTACTACCAATACCTTGCTTGCGTACCTCAAGCCATTTCTCATGACTTAAGTTTTTGGTATTGACCAGACGTTTTGCAGTAGTTGATTGAGTGGTGGTTATGGGTGCTTTCACCTTAACGGTTACACGCTGGGTTTGTCTGAGCTGAGCGATATGGTTCAATGCGATTGTGTTCATGATGAATTCCTTCGTTAGATTTGTTATGGGTTAATACTATTTATTAAAAAGATGGCATAAAAAAACCACGCTCAATGGCGTGGTTGTTTGTGTTGTCAGATTTTAAGCGTCGATAATTAGGCAAGCATCAGCAGCGACTCTTCTAAGCCCTTTTGCTTAAGTTTTGCCCCTGCACCGAACCATGCTGAGTTAAGACGGTTATCGGTATTCATTGCACGCCTTTCATGATCGACGTACTCAGTGATGCTACACAGTAAGCCATAAGCAGTATCACGAGCGGCATCAAGATCGGCTCCGCGACCTTGACCGTTGAACATGTTTAAAACACGATTCATCGCTTTGGCATTGGGTACAGCTTCCTTCTCTTTCTTAGCACTGTTAAATAAAATGATGTTATTGTCTTGATCGTTAAATACACGGCTAAGATAATTGGCTGCCTCTGCTTGAGTGACACGGCGCTCAGACAATTGCTTCATCTCGTAGCTGTGTTGATTCCACTGTTTGACCGACACACCTAATTGCTGCTTCACCTTATCGGCATCGAAAGATGTGCTATGCGGTACTTTCACCACACCTCCTGAACCATCCGCTAAGCTGATTGCTAGGGTGTTATTACAGACCACACGTATCGATGTGAACTGTGCTGTGGTCGCTAGAGTGCCGTCACAAGCGGTTGCAAGTAACAGATAGCCATTACTAACATCTTTTCCCTTAAGCGTTGCTGACTGGCCTGTCCTCGCTAAAGCCCATAATTTTTTGCCGCCTTTCAATACCCCAGCAGTCTCCAATTCAAAATCAGACTGCTCAGTAAGATCACGATAGAACTCTAGAATCTCACGAGGCTGCACTTCTTGATAACGCTGACTGACGACTGATAACGGCTCAAAGTTATCGCTACGGTACAGCACCTTTTGCTCAGCAAAGGGCAATATCAGGTTATGCCCTTTATCGTTATTTGCCATGTAGCTGACATCCGATGACTCGATACGCCAATCAAGTCCAGCTTGCTTCGCCCAGACCTCGATAGGCTGCTTAGGGGATAGCTCGTTACCTAAGCCATGCCAAGGGGTTTCGCCGACGTACGCCATTGATTCGATTAAATGTGCCATGAGGATATTCCTTTTATTGTTGAATAAATTAAGTGGATGAATGGATTAATTAAAGCTACTAAAAACATGAGTGCAATTACTACAGCGATACTGCTTGTTCGCTAATAGTGGTAAAGCGTTATTCGGTTGAGCAAGCTCGATCACCGCAGCTAAGGCAATACCTGCTACAGCGCCTATGGCTGGATGGAACTTAAGGGTCTTACAGATACTGACGCCAAGGCTGACTAGCATGGCAGGAGAAAACAGGCTTTCGATAAGCGTGTTATTAGCACCATCACTCAGCTCGTAGACGGCAGATGAGCGACAGCATGGACAGATGGGTTTCATAAGGGCTCCTATTTATTTTGGGCATAAAAAAGGCCTGCACGAGGCAGACCTGAATATGTTGGATTAGGCGCTTTATTAATTACTAATGCGCTATCTCATTACTGTAATATAGGTTTGAGATTGTTTTACTATCGCTTTATGCCTCGACGTTTCTTGATATCAAATTTACCTGTACTAAATGCTTTCATATTAGGAACCTTCACCTTCAATCGTTGATTAAACTTACCATCAACATCCTTAGACTTGGTCGTCAAATACTCTGACACCTCCAATACTTTTTTGACTTCATGGCTATTCTCTCTATGAACCATTGCAACAGGAGATTGACCTCTTTTTTTAAGTGTTTTGATATAGCCTGATGTATGGCTATTAAAGTAGCTTCCTGCACCATTAGTGATAGAATCCCAAATCTCACCAATCTCCTTTGCTAAATAATAGGCATCTTGACGTTCAGCACCACTATAAATTAATAACAGATGACAGTGTAAGTTACCACTCTCTGTACGCCTGTAACCCTGCTCAAGCGACCAAGCATAACCCTCAAGTCCCTTTATACATCCATCCTTATTACTCAAACGCTCTCTCAACACTTTCATATGCTCTCGAAACTCATCCACTCCAATTTCAGTTTTATTACTATTATGATAGCTCACGTCAACCCTGACCATGAGTACTCTTGAATAATGACTTACTAATTGATTTACATACTTAGTCAGCTTCCGTGTGTTACGACGTTCTTGTAACCTAAACTTAATCTTCATTAACGAGTAATCAGTCTCGTAGCTTTGAAGCTCATCCACGAATTCATAGACCAAATCAGTATCCCAAATGATCTCTGAAGCGTAGTACTCACCTTGTAGCATTTGTATCGTAGCGATGAACCAATTGATGGTTTTATCATATTCTAAAGTATCGTTATATTCGCTCATCAGAGCAGTATATAGATAGTCCAGTTTATGACGTAGTTTGCGAATATCAAACTTGTCCTCTAAAACCCCTCTTACTGTTTTATCGATATCTGTTAATACTTGGTGATGCGTTAGTGTGTGATTTCTCATCAGTCTTGCTCCGAACGGTTATGGTTTCATAACTATCCTAGAGTCAGTTTATTTTTAGTGAGTGTCAGTTACGATGAGTTTGATCAATAGATAAAATTACATAGCATTAGCATTACATTAGGCTGGGTGTTAGATAGATATTATTTATAACCCACTAAGGATGCCAGAATTCGCTTCTGCAATAACCTGTATATCCTTACATAGCCAAATAAAAACTCCCTCAATATGCGTTAAAGGAATGAAGATGGAGTTAAGCTTTCTGTGGTCACTCGAAGCTTTAATTTGATCTGGCATTAAATAATATCTTATTTATATAATAAACCTATTATTTCACCACATATTCGCCTATTCTAGGGGTATTGCACCTCTATTCATGCTAGAAAATAAATAGGCTTATTCTAGTTAATTAATATCACTATGCTAGTTTTTTTATATTGGAATTTAATTATGAGTAGTCCTGAATCTAGTATGAATGACAAGTATAAAACTAAGGTGCAAGGCAATATTAAGCTTGCGGTTTTTGATCCGCCTTCAGTTAAATATTTTGGTACGCAACGTCTCAGTTATGTCTCGAAGGAGTTTATAAGCAAAGCTAGAACTCAGAAATCTCTATATATAGATTTCTTCAACATTATTAAAAGTATGAGTAAAGATGAGGCTAAGTCGCTCCTTCTAATTAGAATGTTTCTACTAAACGGTAGCTGGGACTTATCTCACCTTTCTAACAGTGACTACCCAGCTTTATTAGCTGAACATTTGAGAAGCGCTACATTACCGTTAGAGGTTTTTAATGATATTATTTATCATAAATTAAATTATTGTGTTCCTGATACATATCTCAACTGGTTCGAAAAAGACTTGAGAGGTGCGCTTTTTGTAGCCTTCCTGGCTAGCCATCAACTTCGTAAAAATACTTTTAAGGGAAAGGTAGATTTAATTAATAATGTTACTGAGACCTTAAGGTATGAAATCCATATATTTAACAGGAACTATAGTAAAAAGTTGCCTGAGTACTCTTGGTACAGAGACATACATGGTGATGCCAAGATCGCGCATATAGAATTCGTGAAAGATTTATATTTGAAGAATCGAACTTCTGAGAAGGATATTAGCTGGATTGATCCATCTAATAAAAAGCAGGTAGACTGGATATACAGTTACTTATACGACCAAAGATTTGACGAAATTATTCTAAAAAGAATATTTTTTCCTGAAAGTACAAACGAGAAATATCAGCAGGTACTTGCAAGCTTGGATTTATTGTCAAATGTGCCTGATGAAAATATTGGTACTAGAGACAACAAAGGGTATCGCCCAAGAGATTACGTCATATCAAGTATGAAGAATGCTTGGAGAACCCAACTCAATTATGATAAAACGAAACCTCTAAAAAAAGAGAGATACGTAAAGATACTTAAAAAAAATTATGAAATACTGGATAAAATTATTGAAGAGACAAAATCGACAGATATCAAGATAATTAACAGTTATTTATCTGGTAACCATGATTTAATTAACGCACCTAGGGCTGGTATAGTAGATAAGCCTGATACTATCAAGCTATCCCAAAAAAGCTATGATAAGCTTATAAGGCTATCTAACGACTATGGGGTTAGTCTTGAAGAAATGATAGAAAACTTAATTAACGATGAGGATATATGTCAGCCAACAAGTTAATTCTAATTACATAAAATCAATAATTAGTTGCTCACAAATAATGAAACCATCACTTCATGTACACTGTGGTGTACATTTTATTTTTATGAAAAATTTAAATATATAACTATCAACTACTTACAAGTATATGCTGGCACCGACCACCGGTACCATATACGAAACCCTCCAATCTATCGATTGCGAGGGTTTTTTATTGCTTGCTGTTTAAAAACATTCTTTTTATCAAAAAAATGACCACGCTAATTAGCTTAGCGTAGTCATTTTTTAACAGTGGATAGTATATTCAATACTACTCGGCTTCATCCAACAATTTATTAACCGCATCTTCCATGGCGTCATCTATGATGCTGTCTTCTATATAGTCCACTAGCTCATGAATAGTGGTCAGATCCATTTCCCGAATACCCAAGCTTGCCAGCTTCTCATTAATAGATGCCAAGCTCTCAGTATCTTCAGCATTATCTAATAACTGCTCATCAAAACTGTCACTGACAAACCAGTACATTTTTTCTAACAAGCTCTCTCTTTTAGTCAAGGTAGAATAATTATCGCCATGGATAAACAAATTAAAATGATAAGGCATTTCTACCTCATTAATAAAAAAAGTACGCTTACATTCTAGGGTATAAGCTTGTACTTGTTTCTCTTCAGCGCTTTCGCTCTCTACTTCGCTGTCATCTTGTTTAATCTCTTCTTCTACCAAGCCTTCTAATATTTGATAGTGCCCGACTTTGACTTTATGATTATAAATAATGCAAGAGTCAGCAATAGCATCGAAAATCACAGCACTGATATCTAAGGTATGGTCGTCGATATCATAAAAAGCTTTTAAAAAAGGTAAGAACTCTGTAAGTTTGTCTTCTGGCACTTCGGTCAGAAACTGCTGCTCGTAAATGACAATCATGTCTTCAGGCGAATAGGTATTGGCGGTATTGGTCTCATTTCTGCCCGTTGGTTGCAAAGGTATGAGATTATATGGATTATTATTGGTCATACAGGACTGCCTTTTATTTAAGTAAAATGTATGAAATTTCTGCCATTAAAAACGCTAGTAGCGTCTAAAACCACGCTTTCTATACGTCCTTTTTAGGCGGAAATCTATGTTATCTATTATCTCTTATTCAGCTACTTTTAGATATATCGTTTACTGGTTCAAATTAACCAAAAAAACCACCCTAATCAGCTTAGAGTGGTTTTTGGTTCAACTAATAGTATTTGAGTTTATTTTAAAATGCCCCTCGCTAATTGGCCATTTGTACTTTATGTTGCTTACGAATGCTGGATCCATCTTTGCAACTGATAGTGATACCTGTGAAGCCAAATAATATCGTGAGCAATAGCGATAAATAACAGAAGAAGGCATAAGGCAAATAATCAAGTACGGGAACACCTAATGCTTGGCTGATAAACACCCCGCACACACTCCAAGGTACTAATGGATTGATAACCGTGCCCGCATCTTCGATGGTACGCGATAGGTTTTTGGGGTGTAAGTTTAAACGCTCGAACGTCGGGCGAAACGCAGTCCCTGATAATAAGATACTCAAATACTGCTCACCAATCAGCACGTTAATGCTTAGAGCCGCCATCGCCGCGGCAAAGATGGCACGACCTGAGCTTGTCAGCATATGTCTAATGCCTAACAATAACGCTGGTAAGATGCCCAAGGCACGTAATAAACCGCCCAAACTTAACGCCAATATCACAATAGTCTGCGTAAAGAACATACTTTGCATACCACCACGTGAAATCATACCTGCCACTTCGCCTAGCTCTAAGTTTTCGGCAGGCGTATAACCAGCGAACAGATAGCCGCCTAGCTGACCAATACTTGGGCTACTATGCAGATAAGTAAGTACTAAAGCGGTCGCAATCGTACAAATGATGGTATAGATGGCATTTACTCGGCATAACGCTAACACCACTAGCACGACAAACGGCAGCACGGCATAACCATGCACTAAGCCGCTATCGACCAATTGCGATTGCAATAAGGTCACTTGACCCAAATCGCCGGTACCCGTCTGCCCAGAGAAATACCAAAATAGCCCCGCTGTAATGAGCCACGCTGGTACCGTGGTATACATCATATTGCGAATATGCTCGAATAAATCGATACCGACGACAGAAGAAGCAAGCGTACAAGTATCTGACAAAGGCGACATTTTATCGGCAAAAAAGGCACCCGAAACCACCGCGCCAGCAGCAATGGCGACGTTGGCATCAAAGGCATTGCTCATACCAATAAAGGCCACACCTAGCGTCGCGGCTGTGGTCAAACTACTGCCTAAAGCCACACCAATAATAGAAGTCAAAACAAAAGCAGAAATATAATAATACTGCGGCGAGATAAGATCGAAACCATAATACATAATGGTAGGAATAGCGCCTGACATCATCAGCGCCGCGACCAGCAAACCAATAAAAAATAATAAATAAATAGCACCGATACCACTGACAACGCCCGACGACATCTGCTCTTGCATCTTCTCAAAGCTTAGACCTTTATACATACCAAGGCCTAATAAAACAACGATAGCAAGCATCAATGACAGATGCGGCACCCAGCCAAAGCCGATCATGGTCACACCCATAATCGCGATGACAACGCTAGCAATGATAAAAGCTACCTTAGGAGATAGCTCGGTAAGTACTTGTGGAGGCATAACACATCCTTATGGTGCCATCATATATATTCTGGCGTTAGGGTTGGTTTTGGGTAGGACAAGTTTAATGAGTTGCAATGATTATTGCCAGTCTCATCACTTACCCAGTAGGCTATCGGTCTTGGCTGCCATGACAAAATCATTGCGATGCAGACCTTTAATGCTATGTGACCACCAAGTGACGGTCACCTTGCCCCACTCTACCAAAATACCCGGATGATGCCCCTCTGCTTCAGCGATGTCTGCAAGCTCGTTGGCAAATGCCATCGCTGTAACGAAATTCTTGAATTTATATTGACGCTGTAATTGCTTGATGCCGTCGACTTCGATGAGCGACCAATCAGGGATTTGTTGTAATAGCTCGCGTGCCTCTGTGTCATCGACGGTTGGAGCGCCGATACGGCAGGCTTCACAGCTGGCTTGTGATAATGTCGTCATTATAATGTCCTTTTAAGTTAACTATTATTTTTTTAATACAGTTACGTCCGTGTTAATACTGTTTTTTACAGCATCATTTTTTACCACATCGTTCATTTAACAATGCAGTTTTTTTATTCATTAAGAGTTTTTTAGCGCATAAGTCGGTTCAAACAATCCTAGTGACATCGCTTGTTTGACCATGCCCATGATGTCGCTATCGACGATATCGAACAGCGTATCTAAATCATCAATGACATAATAAATCGGCTGAATATGATCAATGCGATAAGGGGTACGTAGCACATCCAGCAAGTCAAACGCTCTATACTCAGGTCGTCGGTAATGGGGCTGCTCATATTGAGATTGTTTGCATTGGGGCTGTTGGTGCTGAGATTGCTGTTGTTCATCGCCACTGAGCGCATAGAGGGTTTCAGAGGGTGAGCTTAAGATGCCACCGCCATAAATTCTGCGATTGTCAGGACGACTACCAACCAAACCAAACTCGATGGTAAACCAATAAAGCCGTGCTAAAAACCATCTTTCCTCTTTACTGGCATTCAAGCCCAGCTTGCCATACGTCTCATTAAAAGCCGCAAACGCAGGGTGGGTCAGCAGCGGACAATGGCCAACGATTTCATGGAAAATATCAGGCTCTTCTATATAGTCCATGTCTTCAAAGCGACGAATAAAGGTCGCCACAGGGAAGGATTTATTTGCTAATAGTTTAAAAAACTTACCAAAGCTGATAAGCGCAGGAACGGCAGCGGTTTGCCAGCCGGTAGTGGCTTGCAGGATTTCGTCAATATCATGTAGCTGCGGGATATGCGTCAATGGCAGGTTTAGTTTTTCTAACCCTTCTAGATAAGCTGAGCAAGCACGGTTAGGTATTTGCATGGCTTGACGTTCAAGCAGCGCCTGCCACATAGCATTTTCATCGGCACTATAATGAATATGACCCTGACTGTCTGGCTGATGCGAGACATAAAGCTGCTTTTTAGCAGATGAATCGGTATAGCTAGAACCATTAGCGCCGAGAGCTTTTGAAGTAACACTCTTGGCACTAAGAGCTTGATGGATAGAATTGTTAGCTTGTAGGCGTTCCATGCCTGTGTTCCTTTTATTAGCGTTAGCACATTTACTTTTCGTCAGTAAACCCTAAATCTAGGTGTTTTGGACTTACCCTCTTAAGCCATACTTTGCTTATTAAGAACAAAACAAATTCCTTTTGCCCTGCCCATTTATCGTACTTATAAACTATGAATCAAAAACTATGGCGTTTCAGTCTCTGGCTGACCAACCGTACCGCGACGAACTTGGTCACGCTCGATAGATTCAAACAGCGCTTTAAAGTTACCTTCACCAAAACCATCCTCGTAATCACCTTTACGTTGGATAAACTCAAAGAAAACTGGGCTACCCAGAATAGTTTCAGAGAAAATCTGTAGCAATAAACGTGGTTTGCCGCCTTCAGTCGTACCATCTAGCAAGATACCGCGCATCTGTAGCTCAGAGATATTCTCACCATGACTTGGTAGGCGCTCATCCAGCATTTTATAATAGGTCTCATTCGGCGCTGTCATTAATGGAATACCGGCAGCTTTTAGCTTATCGATACTGGCAAATAAGTCATCACTGGCTAAAGCAATATGCTGAATACCTTCGCCATTAAAATGCATCAAGTACTCTTCGATTTGTCCACCGCCTTGCTTAGACTCTTCATTTAAAGGGATACGAATTTTGCCATCAGGGGCGGTCATCGCTTTACTGGTCAGTCCGGTATACTCGCCTTTGATATCAAAATAACGGATTTCACGGAAGTTAAAGATGCGCTCATAGAAATTTGCCCAATATGCCATACGACCGCGGTAAACGTTATGAGTTAGATGGTCAATGACTTTAAAGCCATAACCTGCAGGGCGTCTGTCAATATCTGGTAAGAATTCAAAATCGACGTCATAGATAGATTCGCCGTCTTTAAAACGGTCAATCAAGTAGATAAGCGAGCCACCGATGCCTTTGATAGCAGGTAGTCTTAACTCCATCACCCCTGTTGGCACATCTACTGGCTGCGCGCCTTTTTCAATCGCCAGCTCATAGGCTTTTTTGGAATCCTTGACCCGAAAACCCATGCTACAAGCCCCTGCGCCATGTTCTTCAACGAAGTAACTGGCTTGGCTTTTTGGCTCACGGTTAATGATAAGGTTGATATCACCTTGACGGTATAAGGCAACGTCTTTTGAGCGGTGATTGGCCACATGGGTAAAACCCAGCTGCTCAAACAATTCTGCGACGGCTTGTGGTTGAGGTGAGGCGAATTCAACAAAGTCAAACCCTTGCAATCCCATTGGGTTTTCAAATAAATCTGCCTTTAACTCTGACATTGTCATCATCCTTAATTTTAATTGGTAGTATAAATCGCTAAAAATTAGCAAAAAATAAGTTTCATCAAGTATTCCTATTGACGAGTGAGTTATATTAGATTAGCTTGATTTATAAGACTAATCGTTTTTTTTGATTTATTTATCAGGTTTACTTATGAATATCAGTATTCGCCAATTGACCGCTTTCGTCAGCGTCGCCGACAATGGCAGTTTTACCCGTGCCAGTGAGCAGATGCATTTAACCCAATCTGCCGTCAGTGGTTTGATTAAAGAGCTCGAATCTAGCCTCGGTATCGTGTTGTTTGACCGCACCACGCGCCAGCTGTCTTTATCCGTCGTCGGGCATCATTTACTGCCACAAGCGCGGCGTATCT
This sequence comes from Psychrobacter immobilis, assembly GCF_904846285.1. Lineage (GTDB taxonomy): Bacteria > Pseudomonadota > Gammaproteobacteria > Pseudomonadales > Moraxellaceae > Psychrobacter > Psychrobacter immobilis_D. Next base: position 34,649 of record NZ_CAJHAD010000020.1, read on the forward strand.
TAAATGAGATGCAGCTGTTTGAAAATGAAGCCAGTAGCTTGACAAGTTTGGCGCAAGGTCAAGTCAGGCTTGCCGTCTCGCAGTTTGCCGCATCTTCCATGCCAGCGGTCATTGCCCAATTTGCTAAAGTCTATCCCGATATCAGCGTATCTTTGCTTGATTGTTCGGCAGAAAATGTCTTAGAGCACATTCAAAACATCGAGGTGGATTTAGGTGTTGGAACTGAGCGTGGTTTTATGGAATCAGAGGATGACATCAGCGCCGATTTGTTATATCAGCTGCCGTTTTGTGTGGTGATGCCTGATAGCCACATGCTGGCGCAAAAATCAGAAATTATATGGCAGGACTTGGTAGACATTCCACTTATTACATTACAAGGGCCATTTATTGAGCAAGTAACCGCCGAGCTTGATGAGAGTATTGCCAGCCATATCCAGCAAGCGCGCTATAAAGTCAACTTTATGTCCACCGCCCTTGAGATGACCCGCCAAGGTTTCGGTATTACCTTGTGCTTGCCTTATATGCCGGAGGTGATAGATTGGGTCAGTGCCAATGGCTTGCAAATGCGCCCATTGGCACAACCGGTTAAAATGCGCCGCTTTTTTATTTACCAACGCTCCTCACGGGCATTATCACCGGCCAGCATTGCTTTTAAGCAATTTTTGCAGGCTTATTTTGCCAGCCACTTTGATGATTTACAGAGTGTTTGAGCTTCCTTAATCAAATCATTACTTAAGTTTGGCAAAGGCTTAAATTCAGCAAAAAACTTGCCAATAAACAAAAAAATGCGTTAATTAATCAGTATCACTGAATCTAACATTGAGTTAATCGCCAAACTGGTTTATGCTTTTTAACGCCTTAACTCATCTCCCTTGTAAGGAAAAAAAATGTTTGAACGTATCGATTATTATGCCGGTGACCCGATCTTAGGATTGATGGACAAATTTGCCGCCGACACTAACCCAGATAAAGTCAATTTAGGCGTGGGCGTTTATTATGATGAGGATGGCAAATTGCCCGTCCTTGAGTGTGTCAAAACGGCTGAAGAGCGTATTGCTGACCCAATCTCTCCTCGTCCGTATTTGCCAATGGCCGGTTTACCAGGACACCGTAAAGGTTGTCAGGAATTGCTGTTTGGTAAAGACGCACAAATCTTACAAGACGGTTTGGTGGCGACCATTGCCACTATCGGTGGTTCTGGTGCCTTAAAAGTAGGCGCAGAATTTATCCATGAATGGTTCCCTCAGTCTAAGTGCTATGTCAGCGACCCAACGTGGGGCAACCACATTGCTATCTTTGAAGGTTCTGACGTCGAAGTCGGTAAATATCCATACTACGACAAAGCGACCAGCAGCATCAAGTTTGATGAAATGATTGCTTTTTTTGAAACCTTGAACAAAAACGATGTCGTCTTACTGCACCCTTGTTGCCATAACCCAACCGGTATGGACTTGACTCGTGAGCAGTGGGATACCGTGCTAAATGTCATTCAAGCGCGTGAGCTGATTCCATTTATGGACATCGCTTACCAAGGCTTTGGCGAAGATATGGACAGCGACGCTTACGCTATCCGTAAAGCGGTCGAAATGGGTCTACCAGTATTTGTGAGTAACTCATTCTCTAAAAACTTATCGCTATATGGCGAGCGTGTCGGCGGTCTATCAGTCGTTTGCCCAACAGTAGATGAGACTGAGCGCGTCTTTGGTCAGCTGAACTCTACGGTACGTCGTATCTACTCAAGCCCACCATCACACGGTGGTCGCGTGGTCGATATCGTCATGAACGACGAAGCTCTACATGAGCAATGGGTTGGCGAAGTATATGCGATGCGTGACCGCATCAAGTCTATGCGCTCAAAGCTCAAATCGGTATTGGAAGAAAAAATTCCTGGTCGCAACTTCGATTACTTAACTGAGCAAAACGGCATGTTTAGCTTCACGGGTCTAACGCCAGAACAAGTCGAGCGACTACAAAGCAAGTTTGGTATCTACATGGTATCGAACTCACGTATGTGTGTTGCTGGCCTAAACAGCAGTAATATCGATTATGTTGCCAATGCGATGGTCGACGTCTTAAAAGATTAATTATCTGACGCGATTAAATAAAAAACTAATTAAGAAAAAGGCTGAGTTATTTCTCAGCCTTTTTTTATGCCTTACATTCATGTTGTCTAATATTGAAAACAGCCACGATATATATGCTTCCTCTAGTAAGAGAGGACAGTGTAGGATTCATACTTGTAAAAACACTGCATAAAAAACCTTGCAATGTATCAAGCTATAAATTACATTATACGTAAGTAGTTAATTATAACGTAATTCAATAGACGCTTTAGCAAGGAGCTCCCCATGTCAACGATTGACAAAAACCTCACTTCATTTATCGATATCGCCGCTGATTCTGACTTTTCTATCCATAACCTACCTTATGGCATCTTTAGCGAAACCAAAGACGCTGCTGGTAATAACAACCGTCGCGCTGGCGTCGCTATCGGTGAGCAAGTGCTGGATTTGTCGGTACTTGAAGCAGAAGGTTTATTAAGTTTAGATGGCGGCTCTTACTTTGATCAGCCAACGCTTAATGCCTTTATTAATTCTGGTCGCGATAATTGGACCAAGGCTCGCACAACCATTCAAACGCTGCTATCTAATGCCAGCGAAACTTTACGTGACAACACAGACTTGCAGAAAAAATCCCTGTTTAAGCAAGCAGATGTCACCATGCATCTGCCAGTTCAGGTGCCAGGCTTTACTGATTTCTATTCGTCTAAAGAACATGCAACCAACGTCGGCACCATGTTCCGTGACCCAAATAACGCCCTACTCCCTAACTGGACTGAAATGCCAGTCGGCTATAATGGACGCGCCAGCACCGTTATCGTTAGTGGCACTGATGTGATACGCCCATCTGGTCAGCTGAAACCCAATGCTGATGAACGCCCTATTTTCTCCCCTTGTAAGCGTTTGGATTTTGAGCTTGAAACCGCGTTTGTCGTTGGTAAAGGCAATAGTATTGGTCAACCGATTGCAGTAGATGATGCAGCTGAGCATATCTTTGGCATGGTTTTGCTCAACGACTGGTCAGCCCGCGATATTCAAAAATGGGAGTATGTGCCTTTAGGTCCATTTAATGCCAAAACCTTTGCTTCTGAAGTATCGCCTTGGATTGTAACCATGGATGCTTTGGCACCCTTTAAAACCTCATGTCCGACACAAGAGCCAAAACCACTGGCCTATCTAAACGAAAAAGATTCTGATAACAGCTTTGATATTACTCTATCGGTTGAGTTATTGCATAAAAATGCTGACGAAGCCACTGTGGTTTGTGAGACCAACTTTAAATATATGTATTGGTCAATGGCGCAGCAGCTAACCCACCATACCATCACAGGTTGTAAAGTAGAAGTCGGCGATATTATGGGCTCAGGTACGATTTCAGGGCCGACGCCAGACTCTTATGGCTCAATGCTAGAAATTGCGTGGAATGCGACCAAGCCCGTCACTCTTAAAGGCGGCGAGACACGCAGCTTTATCGAAGATGGCGATACCGTGATTATGAAAGGCTACAGTGAAAAAGACGGAATCCGTGTCGGCTTTGGTGAAGTGCGCGGCAAAGTACTGCCTGCTCTGACATTTGATTTTGACAAATAGCAGTCGAATATAAACTGGGCGTACAAACAAACGGAACACACTGTCAGATAATTATTACCTGTTAATGATGCTCTGACAGTCTATTAAATCGCACGCTTTATCAAAAGGACATTGATATGAGTTTTAAAATAGAAAAAATCCATCATGTAGCCTATCGCTGCAAGGATGCTAAAGAAACCGTTGAATGGTATAAAAAATACCTAAACATGGATTTTATCTTAGCATTTGCTGAAGATCATGTGCCTTCGACTAAAGCCTTTGACCCTTATATGCATGTTTTTTTAGATGCAGGTAATGGCAATGTCCTAGCATTTTTTGAAGTACCCAATCAGCCTGAAATGGGCTTTGACCCCAATACGCCAAACTGGGTGCAACACTTAGCTATGAAAGTCAAAGACCGGGATGCTTTAATGGCAGCTAAAAAGCATTTGGAAGAAGGCGGTATTGATGTTATCGGCGTGACCAATCATGGTATTTTCCATTCTATTTATTTCTTTGATCCTAATGGTCATCGCATGGAACTGACCTACGATGATATTACCTCAGAAGAAAAAGTCTCGATGATTACGGAAGAGATGAAGCATGACATGCTAGAAGAATGGTCACGTACCAAACGTGCGCCCGTTCATACTCAGTTTTTACATACAGAGGAACTGGCTAAATCAAGAGAAGTCGCGCCTGTCGGTGAGTAATATCGTCAATTTATTGGACGGTTAAACCCTTACCTTATTAATTAGATAAATTAATTAGCTAGGCGAGTCTTGGCTACGCTATTTGATAACGCTGCGCGATGGTTAGTATTTTCTCAACCACATTATGTTGCTCACTCATTGGTAACTGCTCTGTGGTGCCAATAATAGTGATGGCATGTTCTAATGGCAAATTGTCAGCAGATGACTGGTCATTAACTGATGAATTATTATTGGAGGACTGAGTAACGGTGCTAAGCTGCGGTACGATAATAGGAATGGTGATGGCATTGATACCCATGAGCATATCACCAGTGACCGTTGCGTAGCCTTGGGTACGAATCTTAGCTTGTAATTGGCTGAAATTCTGCCATTTTTCTGCGATGGCAGATTGATTGTCTTTCTGCCATTCAGCTATCACCAATGGCTGAATAATGGCATCTGGCTGATAGCTAGCAAATAGCTGCCCTGTCGCCGACGTCGTCAATGGCATACGGGAGCCAATTCGAGTAATGATACTGATTGGACTATCTGGCTCAACAGACTGAATGATAATCGGACCTTCACTAAACCATTTGGCAATCTGCACGCCGCAATTTAGCGTATCTTTAATCTCATTGGCAATATGGGTTAGCCGCTCCAAGATATTATTTTGATTAAACCCAGTACGCCCTAATGCTGCCAGTGCATTAACGCGCACGCCAAGTCCATAACGCCCATCGCTGAGCTGGCGCGCATAACTTTTTCGGATAAGACTGACCAAATAGCGATGACACTTGGCTGGATGCATTTGTATCGCTTGAGCAATGTCTTTTAGCATCATAGGCTCATTATGATCAATAAGGACGTCTAATACTGATAATCCAATTTCAAGTGACTGTACGCCACCTTGGTTTTTAGTGGTTGTCGTAGAATGGTCTGTCAGGTTTTCAGATACTGGCATGTTTTGCTCAATCAATGGTTTACTCACGGAAATTTCATAACAATACGACTTAACAATACTTATCTTTGATTATATAACATAAGCGTGCTATCAATAATTATACCCATTTATGGCACCAACAACCTACCATTATAAAGGGAATTCATAATGATGAAGCTATATAGTTACTTTCGCAGCGGAACATCACATCGCACTCGTATCGCGTTAAACCTTAAAGGTTTGGCGTATGAGTATATCACTGTTAACTTGGCAGAAGACCAACAGCTTGAGTCAGCATTTAAAGCTATTAATCCACAAGGGTTGGTGCCTGTATTAAAAGCAGATGATTTGCTGCTATTTCAGAGCCCCGCTATCTTAGAGTGGTTGGAAGAGGTTTATCCTGAGACGCCGCTATTGCCTAAAGACGCCGCTGGTCGTATGAAGGTACGCGCGCTAAGTGCCATGATTGGCTGTGATATTCATCCCATTAATAATCGTCGTATTTTACAATATCTGCGTAATGAGCTGTCGATAGACGAAGATGAAGTTATAAAATGGTGTAATCGCTGGATAAATGAGGGTTTTTCGGCGTTAGAAAAACGCTTGGCACAAGATAACAGCCGTGGGAAATTTTGCTATGGCGACAGCCCTACTTTTGCAGATTGCTATTTGATTCCGCAAATCTCATCGGCAAGGCGCTTTAAAGTAGATTTAAGTATTTATCCCAATATCGCCCAAATTGATGCACATTGCCGCACACTTAAAGCCTTTACAGATGCTGACCCTATGGCTCAACCCGATGCAACCTAATGCACTAAGCGCTTAATATTGACAAAAAAAATAGCCTCTATATTAGGAGGCCATTTTTTATAAATGAGTGCTCGCGTAAGATGTTACTCAAATTTTCATCTCATGCTGCGTAACTGCACTTATTTTAATAGGTACCGCAAATAGCCAAGGTGTGCCGCAACTACAATAAAAGCAGCCGTTTTTAAAGGATACGATATAAGCGGTAAAATCGTTACCACAATGATCCATCATTGCCTGCTCATCACTTTCATCATCTACCGCACACCAGACTTGTTTATCACCACGCTCAAGTAGCGCACGCGTCAGATCGCTTCCTGTTATCTCACCATTCATGTCAAGCTCCTTAGCTATACTGCACCATCACTAAACTAACTGGCTTTTATCCTTGCTCGCTCCCTGAGCATGATATGAGCTATAAAAATATTTTTTCTGCTGATAAATAAAGGCAAAAAAATATTACCCATTTATTTAACCGATATTGACTTCATTAGATACAGTATTGTAAAACAATAGCAGCAAAACTGTAACATATAATAGTATTATCCCTGATAGATGGTAGGGATACGCTGATGAATGGTAATAAACACTTAGCAGAATCAATTAATATATTATTAAGCGTCTTTAGTATCTTAGTTTACATTGCTTGTTTTCTGTTTAATGAGATTGCATTACCATCATAAACCATTTTAAACATACTGAAAGACACTAAAACGACAGATGATAAAATTAAAGGTTTGGAATCAAAGCATTAAAAACAAGGTATAAAATCAGGTAAAATAGTGGCTATGACTGCTCCTACTAAACCTAGCCTTCGTAAAATTATTCATATAGACATGGATGCCTTTTATGCCAGCGTAGAACAGCGCGACTTTCCTGAGCTGAGCGGTAAGCCGTTAGTCGTCGGTGGCGACCCAAATGGTCGCGGGGTGGTTGCGGCGGCCAGTTATGAAGTACGTAAATTTGGTGTACGCTCCGCTATGTCGTGTTATGAAGCACGCAAACGTTGCCCCGGCGTCATATTTGTCAGACCACGCTTTGACGTTTACCGCGCGGTCAGTCAAGATATACGCCGCATTATGCACAGTTTAACCCCGCTTGTTGAGCCTTTGTCGTTAGACGAAGCCTATCTTGATGTGACCGCACTAAGCGCGCATCATGGCTCAGCCACGCTAATGGCAAATTGGCTAAGAGCGCAAATTTTGGTGCAGACAGGACTCAATGCCTCTGCGGGCGTGTCCTTTAATAAAATGCTCGCCAAGATTGCCTCTGATATCAATAAACCCAATGGCACGGCGGTTATCACGCCAGCAGATGCCGATGCTTTTATTAGCTCATTACCCATTGAGCGTTTTCATGGGATTGGCAAGGCAACTGCTAGGCGCTTACATGCGATGGGTATCAGTAACGGTGCTGACCTGAGGCGCACGCCTGCTGCCCTGTTAGTCAATGAATTTGGTAAGCGTGGACAGTTTTATCATGACATTGCTCATGGCCGTGACGAACGCCCCGTTAAATCGCAGCGTATTCATAAGTCGGTTGGTTCCGAGACCACTTTTAGAGACAATTTAAGCCGCGATGATGAGCTACGCATACAAATCTATGAACAAAACGCCGATGCTTTTAAGCATTTGCATAAAAAACAGCTCATCGCCTATACCATTACCCTTAAAATCAAATACGCCGATTTTACCCAAGTCACGCGCTCACATACCTTATCTACTGCTTTTGATAGTGCCGAATCTGCCCACTACTGGCTTGATAAGCTGTTTTTAGATATTCCGCGACTATTGCCTATCAGGCTAGTCGGTGTGACTTTCTCTTCGTTAACGCCCGCTACTCAAATTTTGCCTCAGCTCAATTTATTTGAATAAAGTCGTTCAACCTTTCTAAGCGAAGCCACGACTTTTCCAGATTCCAAATATTATACTTAGGCTATTTTGATTATTTGTCTTTATTTATGAATGGTAAGCGCTTAGGAAACCGTTCTTTCATATCCGCATTTCTGCTACAATTACATCAAAATTCCTATCTATTAAAATACCGACTATGACTGACTCTCAACCTATAAACCGAGATTTTAATCTTGGTAATACGATTAATAACAGCGCTGATAAAAGCCTAAATAACGATATTAATAAGAACGATGACGTTTTAGAGTATCTTAGCGTTGATGATTACGATTATGAGCTACCAGACAGCTTAATCGCTCGTTATCCATTGGCACAGCGTTCGGCATCAAAGTTGCTATATTTAGCTAAAAATACGCAAAAAAATAATGACAGTCAGATTTTAGACAAACAATTTTCTGAGCTACCTGACTTACTAAATGCAGGCGATTTAATCGTCTTTAATGATACTAAAGTTATGAAAGCGCGCTTGTTTGGGCAAAAAGATACTGGCGGTAAAATTGAAGTACTTATTGAGCGTTTGGTTGATTTCTCAAACTTAGATAGGGCAGCTCTGCATTTACAAACGACAAATGGCGAAATCGTCAACCAAGAGCACATAGCCCTTTGTCATGTTAAAGCCAGTAAAGCACCCAAACTTGGGCAACAGTTGCAGATTGCTGATGGTCAGATGCACGCTGTGATGATTGGTCGCCAAGAAAATTTATTTATTTTGGCTTTTGAGGCGCCTATCCTGCCTGACTTAGAACATTATGGTGAGCTGCCTATTCCGCCCTACTTTGAGCGCCACGCCGATGCGACTGACAATACCCGTTATCAGACGGTTTTTCATGATCCAGCCAAACTTGCCAGCGTCGCAGCGCCGACAGCCAGCTTACATTTTGATGAGCTCGTATTAGATAAGCTTGCCACAAAAGGTATTAACACTGCTTTTGTTACCTTGCATGTTGGTGCTGGTACCTTTGCCCCTGTAAAAACAGACAACTTGCTCAATCATACCATGCATAGCGAATATGCTCACCTGCCCCAAGCCACCGCTGATCTCATTAACCAAACGCACGCTAATGGTAAGCAAGTGATTGCGATTGGAACGACGGTCACTCGAGTACTTGAAACTGCGTATCAAAAAACGGTGGTCAATGGACAAGCACTTTCTAGTTGGGCGGGTGATACTGATATTTTTATTTACCCTGGGTTTAAGTTTGGCGTGATAGATAAATTGCTCACTAATTTTCATCTACCAAAGTCTACGTTGCTAATGTTAGTCTCAGCCTTTGTAGGTAAAGCAGCCATCGAACAAGCATATCAACATGCTATTAATACCCAGTATCGCTTTTTCAGTTATGGTGATGCGATGCTGCTTGATAAAAAATTAAATTTGCCAGCGTAAACATTAAGCAAACAATTCATGTATTGTTGACAACAGCAGTGAAATAAACTGGTAAACTAAACGCTATTTTGTTATAACACCACAGATAACTCTCATTTTAAAGGGCTGCACATGTCTTGTCACTTATCTCATCGCCTGACTATGGTACATCGATCAGTATCAATGGCGCTGCTTTATTCAGTCGGCTATGCAGCTCTTATGTCTAATGCACAAGCAGCTACCATTGGTAAGACAGTCATTACTTCGGCGCAGCACGAACCACTAGCCGCTAGTATAATAGTCACTGACATTAAGAGCACTGATTTTTCAGCAAGTTTGGCGAACTCTAGCATTTATCAGCAAATGGGCTTGACACCAACTGACTCAATGACAGTTCGTTTCCAACCGACGTCAGCCACTAGCGGACAAGTTTTTATCACGACCACCAAACCTATTTCTCAGCCTTTTGCAGATGTTGTTTTAGCGATTAATGATGGTACTCAGCGTAATGTTATTCCTAAGACGTTATTGATGCCTCTGAAAGACAGCTTACCAGTTACACCTCAAGATACCGTTACTGCAGCAAAAAAACCTAACTTACCTGTGATTTCTACGACTAATGCGCAACCATTAATCGTTAAAAAGGGCACGCCTCCACCGTTGTTATTAGCACCTACAGTGGTCATTACACCCGCCACGCAAAGTAATACGATGGTATATTCTCCTAATCGCTTAGACAATAATCTCTTAAATAACGATGCAACAGGGAGTCTAGGTAACAATGGATCTTCTACTAGTTTTATGAGTCCGAAATTCGATACATTAAATATTAATATTACCCGTCAGATACAGCCTAACAAGGCAAGCAACACTAATATGATCGCTGCTACACCTATGGCAACAATAGCAGCCAATCCTTTGTTAACATCGACTACTAAAAACGCTTCCAATGAAGCCGCTACCTATAGCAATACCTCATCGAACCAAATCACCTCCGAGCAAACCGTATCATCTAGCAATCTATCTACGCTAGGTTCCAATGATAAAAGAGTTATGAATCTTGACAATAACAGCAGTGGCTCAGACTTCAATTACACAGTACAGCGTAATGATAATTTATGGATTATTGCTCAGCAAATCGCAGATAAGAATAACCTTGATGTACAAATCGTGATGAATGAGATTCAAACACAAAACCCCAATGCATTTATTAATAAAAATGCCGATCAGCTAAAAGCCGATGCTCAGTTAAGTCTACCCAAATATGATGTCGTGCCATCACAAAAAAAGCTACAGGCCGCTATCAGTGAGCAAAGAAAGTATAATAGAAAAGCAAATACATCAATAGTTAAAAAACCTGCTGCATCGAAAGCTGCCCCTAAAACAAAAACCGAGAAAGCTCAAGCGGTAAAACGCACCGAGAAACCAGCCATAAAGAAAACGCAAAAACTACCAACTGCTCAGTTTTCTGTTCTTGCTCCTGGTCATGACGGTAGCGCAGATGGTACTAGAACTAAGGCAGGTATGGCTACGGGTAATGGGCTTAGCACAGATGTTTTAGATATCCTGAAGTCATCTCGACAAAGTACCGCCGACCAAGCACAGCGTTTGTCGAAAACCAACAGCACGCTTAACAGCTACACTAAAAAATTGCAATTACAAAACCAAAAACTGGCGGAGCTACAAGCTCGTCTCAAAAAACTACGCAATCAATAATTGCCTAACTGATCAGTATACTTTACTGCAAAAATGGTCACGGGCGCAGGAGTAACTATGGACAACATGCTATATATTATTGCCGGATTGGTATTTATTCTACTAATAGCGGTATTATTGATACGTAAAAACAAAGCGAAAAAACCATCAGAACAGCCACTTATAAATGCTGAGAAAAGCACGCTTAAAGAAGCCTCTACTTTAGCAGAAACCACTACTGACAAAAAATTTAACCACATTGAGATTGCTCAACGCTTCATGGATCAACAGCGTTACGATAAAGCCATTGAAACACTCAATCGCGGTCTCACTGAAATTCCTAATGATAGCCAATTATCCCTTAAGCTGCTTGCCGTATATGCCACGATAGATCAATCTGATAACTTTAATAAAGTCTATGATTCTATTAAAGCTCATGCTGACGCAAAAAGTATTGCTCAAGCTGATGAATTAAAAGCCTTGTTGACTGAAGAACAAAATCAAGCAGCCATACGCGCTTTGCCAGCTGATAATGACCAAGACGTGGGCTTTGAAAGTATTGATTTTGATATACCGGCAAATAAAGTTGAAAGTCAACACTCAGCTGTCGATGTCGATTTTGAAAAAGATGCTAGTCAGACTTCTGCTTATAGCAGCGACTTAGCAGATAGCTCTAACACTACTTTAGAGACTTCTAATGATTTCGATAATATTGAGCAAGCTTTTGAGCTCAGTCTGGATGACTTACAAGAAGATAGTAGCGAGCCGGCCGTTACTAGCACGACACCTATTACTGAGCTAGATATCACTGATGAAGAGGTAAATAGTAGCGAAAGTGCCAGTGAAACCGATTTTGATTTCGACTTAGCAGAATCGCATGATACTTCTTCAAAAGCGCCCATCACAACTCTATCTAATGATTATTCTAACGACATTATATTAGATGATAATGAAGATTTCGTTTTAGATTTAGCGGATTTAGAAATTCAAACTATTGATGAAAATGTCAATAATGAAATCGCTACAGAAGCCACTCTAATAGAGCAAGAAGATTTTACATTATCTCTTGACCCTAATGCTAACAGTGATGCTATCGATACCTTTGCTGTAGCAGAGACAACGCCTTCAAGTGAAACCCCTGTTTTTATCGCAGACGATTTTGAAGATTTTATTTTTGACGACAATGAAGCGCAAGAGACGAATGAAGCGATCCATGAAACACCAACCACTGTAGTGTTCGATGACACCACCTTAATCGATGATGATTTTGACTTTGGTTCTTTGTCAGATGCTCCAACAGCGACGACGCCAGTTGACCTTGCAAGTGAAATTGAAAGCAACGTTGATAGTGAAGTTATTGCTGAGCATGAGATTGAAAGCGCAGAAGATTTCTCATCACGCTTTGCCGCTGACTTTGATTTTGTCAAAACGTTAGACAGCAATCAAGTCACTTTAGACCTAGCCGGTCAGTATGTGCAACTGGGTGAATATGATAGTGCCAAACGCTTACTTAATGAAGTTATAAGCCAAGGTACGAGCGAGCAACAAAGCCAAGCGCAAACATTATTAGATCGCACTGCGTAAAGAGTAGCACTTTCTCTTATCAGCAAGTATTCTATTATTATAAGAATACTTGCTGATTTTTTTTGCATTGAACCTTTATAATATTTATTATTAAGTTATTATTAAGCGTCCTATCATTACTCATTATTTTTGCTAGAACGCTCTAAGACTTAGCCTCGTTTTCTTCTCACAATTCTCTTTAATGCGCCTATACTATGCCTCCCTCTGCTATGATAAAAACACTCTCAGATCCTATTCGACTCATTTATGCTGGTGGTACTTTTGGTAGCTACGGGCGACCTTTGGCACCGTTATCCGCAGATATTTTTTTACCGACCTTACAGCAACTACTGGCTGAGCCAGATAATGCTAATAATCTGCCTCAGGTTTCATTGCTTGATAATGCTTTAATTAAAGATAGCAGCCAACTTACCGCTAACGACTTTGTACATTTTTACCAGCTTTTGCTAGCGGCTTATGCACAAGGCGACAGGCGTTTTGTGCTTATTACTGGTACGGATACTTTGAGTTATTTGGGGGCGTTTTTAGCAGAGGCTTTTGCGGGTAGTGATATTTGCGTGGTCGTTACAGGTAGTATGCGCCCATTATTAGATAGTGAGATATTACACTCCTACGCGATTGACACTCACAGCGACGCTTGGGACAACCTTACCGACTCATTAAAACTGGCAGCAGCTGGTGAGTCAGGCGTAAAGATTAGTTTCAGCGGTGAGTCTTGGCCTGCGCAAACAGTACAAAAAATCCATAGCCACGATTTAATGGCATTTACCGGTCACTCTCGAGCGGCATATCCTGCCAATAGTTATATCAAAAGCTTACCAGATACCCGCCGCCAACATTGGCTAGATGATCAGCAAGAATTGGTTAGCAATATTGAAGCTCGCGCTAAGCACGCACGTATTCATGCTTTATATTGCTTACCAAATGATACTGAGGTAATGAGCGATCAGTTACAGGCATTAATATCACAGCCGCCTTGTGGAATTATCTTATTGGGTTTCGGCGCCGGCAACGTTCCTTATTCGCCAGCGCTAGCAAAGTCATTAGAGCTAGCTTATGAAAATGGCCACATGGCGGTATGCGCTAGCCAGTCGCCATTTGGCGGGGTCAGTGATAATTATGCGGCGGGAAGTTGGCAATACGATTATCACGTGATTAGTGGCGGACGTTTAACGATTCCTGCTATCTATGCACGGCTGTTATGGCTATTACTGCGTTATGATAGTCCGACAAGACGCCGTCAGCGTTGGCTCAACAATGTTAATCAATCTGGCACTACTATCAAAAAACGTTAGACTAGCGTTGAATATACTTACTTTATAAGCGCCAATACTGGAATATAAGTACCAATACTAAAATGTCCAATACCAACCATGTCCGAGATTAACATGCCCGAGATTAATAACATCGAAGCTAAAGCTCCTCCACTCTACACATTAGCAATCGCTATTGAGTTTTTGGGTACGCACTATCATGGTTGGCAGCGGCAACGAGAAGTATTGGGCGTACAAGAAGCGTTAGAGACAGCTATTGGTAAAGTCGCTAATGAGGCAGTAGAGGTCATCGCGGCTGGTCGTACCGATGCAAGCGTGCATGCCAGCAATATGATTGCCCATTTTACAACGCGCGCCTATCGTCCTACTAACAACTGGCTTCGCGGCGTCAACAGCTTATTACCTGATGATATCGCCCTACGCTGGATACAACCGATGCCTGACGACTTCCATGCCCGTTTTGGTGCCATTGCTCGTCGGTATCGTTATATCACGCTCAATCAAGCCCAGCGCCCTGCTATTTTGAATCATCAAGTGACTCACATTTATGAGCCGCTGGATTTAGCAGCGATGCAAGTAGCGGCAGCCGATATTGTTGGTACTCATGATTTTAGTAGCTACCGTGCCGCTGCCTGTCAATCTAATCAGCCCGTCCGCTCTGTCAGTCATGCAAAGCTCTTTGCCCACGGTCAATTTATTGTTTTTGACATTCAAGCAGATGGATTTTTGCATCATATGGTGCGTAATTTGATGGGCACGCTATATGCGATTGGTAGGCACGAGTTAGAACCAGCAGACTTTTTGAAGATTTTGACTAAAAAGGATCGCACGATAGCGCCGCCTACCGCTTCTGGTGATGGGCTTTACTTTATTAACGCCTATTACCCTAAGCACTTTCAACAGTTACTGCCAGATGCACCTTTAACGCCTGTTTGGCTCAATCTACCCGACTAATTTAATCCAAGCGGGCATAGTGTTTATCTACTACAGCCCCTCATTAAAAGATAACATACATATCACTTACAAGCTGTCAAGCAAAAATCAGGTTCCGTATTGCTTTAACCTGCTAACTTACGTATAATATGGGCTTATTTTAAATTGATTGATGATATA
Source organism: Psychrobacter immobilis (assembly GCF_904846285.1). Lineage (GTDB taxonomy): Bacteria > Pseudomonadota > Gammaproteobacteria > Pseudomonadales > Moraxellaceae > Psychrobacter > Psychrobacter immobilis_D. The sequence goes on from NZ_CAJHAD010000020.1 coordinate 49,662, forward strand.
AATTATGGCAAAAGACGAGATTATTGAATTTGAAGGCGAAGTTATTGATACCCTTCCAAATACATTGTTTAAAGTTCGTTTAGAAAACGGACACGAAATCATTGCGCACATCTCAGGTAAGATGCGTAAGCACTATATTCGCATTTTGACTGGCGATAAAGTTAAGGTCGAGATGACGCCTTATGACTTATCGAAAGGTCGCATTACTTACCGTGGTAAAAACTAAATTCTTATTGGCTAAAATGGTTATAAAAGCATGCTTATAATGCTTGAGTGGTTTAACTGATAATAATAATGATACTGCTAACCTACTCATTATTGCCTATCATATTTTAGTCTAATAATATTTATTTTAATAATACTGTTTTTTGCTTTTACCATAAAAAATACCGCTACTTCTAGCGGTATTTTTTTGTTTCTATTTTAAAATCTAAACGTTTAGTTGTATAAAACTTAAACCCTTTACACACAAGTACGTATTATTTAAACTCAACGGTTGCGCCATTTTGAATGACACCTAGCAGCGCAAGCGCATCCCAGTTCGTTAAACGTATACAACCTGCCGATGCTTGGCGGCTGATACGAGCAGGGTCAGGTGAGCCATGAATGCCATATGATGGCTTACTAAGTCCTATCCATACTAATCCTACTGGATTATTAGGACCTGGTGGCAAAATAGACTTGCTGCCATTTTCTGCTGTATAAGTATAATTAGGCTCGTGTACCTTTACTTCTACCGTATGCGTCCCTGTTGGTGATGGCGTTGCCGTACTGCCTACCGTGGTCGGATAACTGGCAACTAAGTTATTTTTATCATCATAAGCGTATAACGTTTCAGTAGCTTTATCAGCAACGACTCGACTGACTGGTTTAGTATTAGGATTACCAGGATTATAAACGGTAATGGTTTCGCCTACCGCAAATTTAGCGTTTGGATTAAGTGCTTTAAGATAGTTTTCACTGATATGAAATTTTTCTGCCAAACCTTCAATGACCGTTTCATAGTACATCCCTTCCAGTTTGGCTTTGGCTTCTGCGCCTGCTGGAATGGTTATAGTTTTGATATTAACATCTGCATCAGTAAGCTGATAGCTCACTAACACTGGTTGCTGCATTAATTTATCGTTTTTGGTTAATGCTTGCCAGGTCTCAGTATTTAACGTATCAGTCACTGCCAACCCATTTGACATTTGAAAAGCTTGCATCGCTTTACGAGAATTCTTGCCCCAAGAGCCATCTACTGGACCAACACCATTTTGGTTCCAGTTCAACAAAGCTTGTAGCTTAGTACCGACATTACGATCGATTTTAGCGCCTTCCTTCCAAGTAGATGCATTTATCTTTTGCGCGACTGCTGGCAGATTTTCTGTCGTATATTTAATAGTAGGTAACAGCTTATTTAAAGATACAGCTGTCTTGCTTTTACCGGTAACCTGTTGACTCACACCATTAGTCACTGGACTTATATCACTAGTATTGCTAGCTGTAGTTTTATTGGCGACATTTGCGTTGTCAGTCGCAGCAATACTTTGATTCATAAACAAAACTGTTGATAAACCAATCGCTGCTATTGCCGCACTGATTTTCGTTAATTGATACATATAACACTCCTAATTTTTAAATGATATTTTTATTACTCTTAAATTTTTATAATTTTCGAAAACATTATTTACTCAAATGACTACTTTTACAGGTCGATATTTAGATAAATATAAATACCTATATATCTTTAATTAGCTAGGTTATTCATCTCAATTACAAGTGACCTATGTTGCCACACGCTTTTGTAGGCTTATAACGGCATTGTGTTAATAAGCGTCTTACAATGCAGCGTCTGTGTTAAAACAAAGGTCTTTATACAGCTTTATAGTGAAAAGCGTTAACAATAATTTTGTATAACAGCAAGATGTATAATAAAGAGCACATAAAAACCCATAAATTGCTCGGCAACTTATGGGTATATAATGGTAGGTTTACTATTGTCAATATTTAATAAGGCAGCTCATGTTAAGTCGATATCAATTAGAGCAGTTTTGCCAATACTGCCTGCCCCATCTCTTGACAACCTACTTGTTTGAGGCCTGTTTCGCTACGATCTAGGATATCAATGGTACGTAAACCATCGTCAAGCACATCACTGACTGCTTGCTCAATCGCTTGCGCAGCTTCTTCTTTCTTAAAGGTATAACGTAGCATCATCGCCACAGATAAAATGGTCGCCAATGGATTGGCTTTATCTTGACCAGCGATATCAGGCGCTGAACCATGGCAAGGCTCATACATACCTTTACCCGCCTCATCTAGGCTTGCTGAGGGTAGCATACCAATAGAACCAGTCAACATTGCTGCTTCATCAGATAAAATATCACCAAACATGTTGCCGGTGACCATCACATCAAACTGCTTAGGGTCTTTAATCAGCTGCATACAAGCATTGTCCGCATACATGTGCGATAACGCCACATCGCTATAATCCGCTTGCTGCATCTCAATCATGGTCTGCTTCCACAGCTCAGTGACTTCTAAAACATTGGCTTTATCTATCGAACAAATCTTGGCTGGCGTACCTGCTGCTTGCGCGCGCGTTTTTGCCAATTCAAAAGCGACTTTACCGATACGCTGAATCTCACTGGTGCTATAAACCATGGTATTATAGCCTTGCTGCTCACCATTTTCTAGGGTACGAATACCACGCGGCTCACCAAAATAAATACCACCTGTTAGCTCACGCACGATTAGCAAATCTAAACCTGAGATAATCTCAGGCTTGATGCTTGAAGCATTAACAAGCTGCGGGTAAAGTTTTGCCACACGCAGATTGGCAAACAAACCAAGCTCACTACGGATTTTAAGCAGACCTCGCTCAGGGCGTTTGCTACGCTCGATAGCATCCCACTTAGGACCACCAACCGCACCTAATAACACTGCATCTGCTGCACGCGCGCGCTGTAACGTTTCGTCGGGTAGTGGTTCACCCGTTGCATCAACCGCCACACCGCCGATTAATCCAGACTCAAGAGTTAATCCCAAATCAAACTTATTATTAACTGCTTCGAGCACATCAATGGCTTGAGTCATGATTTCAGGGCCGATGCCGTCGCCTGCTAATGTTAAAATCGTTGCCATACTAATCCTTGTGGGTAAATGGGGAAGTAAGTTGTTGTTTATGGTATTGCTAGTTATATTATTGCTAGAAAGGCTTGTAATAGCCTGTTAAAAAACAACTTCTTGAGCAATGAGCTGCACAAGAAGTCGTGGTCTATCCATCTAGATGAGTTTTAAGTTGTCAATATTTTAGAAATCTATTTATCAAGCTTTCATTTTTACTTTGTTTTTTGCTGGTGGCTTTGATGGCGACTGAGAAGGTTCAGCTTTAACCACACGGGCTTCTACAAACTCTCCTTCATGCTCAGTTCCGACCTCTTTACAAAAACGGCGTTGGACATTATTGCCTTGATATAGCTCAACACATAACGGCTCTGGTGAAGCACTATCAAGCAAACTACCTGAGTTTGCGCTAGATTTTTTTTGATAAGCACGTAGCTGATACGTACCTGCTTCAGCAAAGTCATGAATCATCGCAAACCGCTCGACATAGCCCAAATTATTTTCTGGATAGAAATTTATTTGCACTTCACGTTTTGCAGGTTTTACCCGCGCATAATAATTGGTTAGCCCAGGCATAGCAGACGCCGACAAAGGGACAATTTTAATCGCATTTTTATGAATGAGCGGTGACATGTCCATACTCATTGCCGCTGTCCCATGCTTATTAACCGTGCGACTTTTACTGTCTGTATTCACGTTTTGCATCGCTACCAACATGGCAGGATTGATAGGTTCATGAGTATCACTGCCTATAATGCGCGTCTGATCAATGCGAGCAATTTCGCAGTGATAAGTCCCCACGCAGGCAATATTTACTTCACCGGCGATAGGGGTGATTTTTCCTGTCCAGACCTTGGCATTTTGCGCCGTTTCTATTTGTTGATAACCCGTCAATGCCTGACAGCCAGATAATAATAAGCTTGCGGCAATAGCGGTGCTTGTCAATATAGCAAAACGTGTTTTATTCATAATGGCGGCTACTATTTATAAGGTAAAAAATACAATAAGATAAAAAATAGATTACCATTCATTTTAGCCACTTAATTGCCATAACTCAACGCTGTATTAGCGCTGAGCGCTTTTATATATTGAATAAGTTTATATTGAATAATATTTTTCTATTGGAGGTTTTTTATCAACCTTATTATGAAAATTTTTATGATTCAAAACTTTGCTGTAAAAGGCTTTATTGTCAAAAGCTTTTTTTAAATATCAGGCTCTGACATCATTAAATATCCAAGGTGTTTTTTGCATCATTTTATGCTCATAGTCTTTAATAGCATCGCTTTGCTGCAAAGTCAGCCCGATATCATCAAGACCATTTAGCAAACAATGCTTACGAAACTCATCGACTTCAAAAGCGTACTCTTCACCAGTTGGTGTAATGACCACTTGGCGCTCAAGATCAGCTGTCAACTCATAGTCTTCATTGGCAAGCGTCGCTTTCATCAAGGTATCAACGATGGCTTCATCCAAGACGATTGGCAGCATGCCATTCTTAAAGCAGTTATTGTAAAAAATATCAGCAAAGCTTGGTGCAATAATAGTACGAAAGCCATATTCTGAAAGCGCCCAAGGTGCATGCTCACGGCTTGAACCACAACCAAAGTTTCTGCGTGCCAGCAATATAGTCGCGCCTTGATAACGGGGTTTATTCAAGATAAAATCTGGGTTAAGAACGCGAGTGCTATTGTCTTGACCCGGATAACCTTCATCGAGATAACGCCAATCATCAAATAAATTGACGCCAAAACCGGTACGCTTAATAGACTTCAAAAACTGTTTGGCGATAATTTGGTCGGTATCGACGTTTGCGCGATCGAGCGGACAAACGATACCGGTTTGAGTGTTATAAGCTTGCATAAGATTTCCTATCAAATATATTTATTATTGATAAATAAAGCATAAGGTCAAAGATTAAAACGTGCGCACATCGACAAAGTGACCAGCTAATGCAGCAGCTGCAGCCATCGCTGGGCTGACCAAATGCGTACGACCACCATTACCTTGACGTCCTTCAAAATTACGGTTAGACGTTGAAGCACAGTGCTCTTGTGGCTCAAGCTTATCAGCATTCATGGCAAGGCACATAGAACAACCCGGCTCACGCCACTCGAAACCTGCCTCAGTAAATAAGGTATCCAAGCCTTCTGCTTCTGCCTGCAATTTCACTTGCCCAGAACCGGCCACGACAATGGCTTCTTTAATATTATCGGCAACTTTACGACCTTTAATCACAGCTGCTGCATCACGTAAATCTTCGATACGTGAGTTGGTACACGAACCAATAAAAATACGATCAAGCTGAATATCGGTAATTTTTTGCCCAGCTTCTAAACCCATATAGGTATAAGCGCGTAACCAGCCTTCTTCTTGCGCTTCATCAACTGCTTGATCTGGTGTTGGCACCGACTGAGTAATATCCACGACCATTTCAGGAGAAGTACCCCAAGATACTTGCGGGGCGATCTCGCTACCATCCATCTCAATCACGGTATCAAATACGGCATCATCATCTGAATAAAAAGTGCGCCAGTAAGCTTCCGCTTGCTGCCACTGTTCTTCACTCGGCGCATAAGGACGACCTTTGACGTAATCAATAGTCGTATCATCGACGGCAACCATACCGACGCGCGCACCCGCTTCAATCGCCATATTACAGACCGTCATCCGACCTTCCATGCTCATGTCTTCAAATACTTGCCCAGCAAATTCAATCGCATGTCCTGTGCCGCCAGCGGTGCCAATTTTGGCAATAATGGCAAGCACCACATCTTTTGATGTCACGCCAGCACCAAGTTTACCGGTGACCCGAATTTGCATATTTTTTGATTTCTTTTGAATCAAACACTGAGTTGCTAATACATGCTCAACTTCTGAGGTACCGATACCGTGTGCCAAGCAGCCTAATGCGCCATGAGTAGCCGTATGTGAATCACCACAAACTACTGTCATACCAGGCAAGACCAAACCTTGTTCAGGACCGACCACGTGCAGAATACCTTGACGGGCATCATTAATGGTAAATTCAGCGATATTAAACTTGGCACAGTTTTCATCCAAGGTTAATACCTGCAGGCGCGATACCTTATCTTTAATACCAGCCACGCCTTCTGAACGCTCTTTAGTGACCGTTGGGACGTTATGGTCTGGGCTTGCGATATTAGCCGACAGACGCCACGGCGCACGATTGGCAAGCTCCAAGCCTTCAAACGCTTGCGGGCTTGTCACTTCATGCAGCAAATGGCGGTCGATATAAATCAGGCTCGAACCATCATCACGCTTGGTGACTTCGTGAGCATTCCAAAGTTTGTCATATAACGTTTGACCGGCCATACTGCTATCCTTTTTAGTTGCTAATGACTTAATATTTCACTTGCTTACTCGGTGTAAGCAAAAATTTTGTTCAATATTTGATTATATCAACGGCTGATTATCTATATTCTGACTATATATACAGTTATGCATTCGCCTCATACTTAGATATTTATTGTTGCAATGAACTTTTAAAACAAGGGTAATGCTACTGATTACCAAATTAATAAAATAAATATGTGACAATACGTCTTGATGTCTTGTGATTATAGCAGGCTAATCCTATAATAATAATTGATGATTTTTGCATAGTCACAAACTTTTATTTCTAATTCATTATGATTAGGCTAGCCAACTTTTATTTATAGCTCGCTACGTAGCTAAGGACATCGGTGTGAATACCACAAATTTGACAACATTTGTCACTGTTATGCAAACAGGCAGCATTTCAGGTGCAGCAGAAAAACTGTTTATTACTCAGCCTGCGGTCAGTAAACGCATCAAAAACTTAGAAGATGAATTTAACATCACCTTATTTGATACAGTCGGGCGCGGTATTGTACCGACTCAAGCCGCCAGTGAGATGTTACCTCACGCCAAACGTTGGCTTGAAGATTATGAAAACTTTAAAATAAACCTCCAGCATTCGAAGCATATCGTATCCGGTAAACTCGTTATCGGCACCAGCCACCATATCGGCTTGCACCACCTCGCCCCTGTGCTCAAGCATTTTATCCAAGCCTATCCTGCGGTACAACTAGAAGTACATTTTGTCGATTCAGAAACGGCTCATAAAGCGGTACTCGATGGCGATTTGTCATTGGCATTTTTAACCTTGCCGCCCGTCTATGATAAGCGTTTGACCTATCATACTTTATGGTCAGATCCGCTCTACTTTATGACCGGTACTTTATCACCTTTGGCAACCAAGTCTAATGTGACGCTTGAGCAATTAGCGCGCTACCCTGCTATTTTGCCGTCTGCCAATACCTTTACCAGTCAGATTACCTTAGCGGAATTTGCTAAGCATAATCTAAAACCTTATGCCACCATGAGTACCAACCCATTAGAATCTATCCGGATGTTGGTTTCTGTAGGACTTGGCTGGTCGGTACTACCGCAAACCATGGTCAGTCAAGATTTAGAACGTATTGATATGGCAGATAATATTGAATTGCAACGTTATTTGGGCGTGGTTATCAACCCAAAACTCACGCAATCCAGCAGCGTGACCGCATTGTTAGATTTGCTTGCTCCAATTGATTAAACATTGAGCAAGCGATTTTAATTATTTGCCAACAGAGATATTTATTCGATAAATTAGCGCGTTCGCATTTGTGCCACTCATACGTTATAATATGGCTGACGTTGTTTAGATAACATTAATTTACCTTAACCACACTGATAATTATATATTGAAGACTTCTAGTAATATATGATAGTAACCAGTAGGTTGAATGGTTTTAAATGATTGGTTATATAAACGACTGATATTTATAGATGATGAGCAGATGCGAGCAATGAAAATATAAAATTGAACTATGTATTGCCGCTTGTGTTTCATCATGACTTTATAAGTATCAGCCCTAGAACAGCATCAATCATATAAAACTAATAGAAGCATTTGAATAAAAGCCATTATGTCCTACTTAATGGCTTTTTTCGTCTTCAGATTTTTTATCTTGAGATATTTTGAGATATGGTTTTTAAGCAACGTCTTGTAAGACTTAATTCTTCTCGTTAAAAATAATGACAGCCAACTATGTTGGTTAAGGACAGTTTATATGAACGGAGTTTCTAGTGGCGTGCTGATATCACTCGGCGCCTATTTCTTAGTGATGATTGGTATTGGAATTTATGCTTATTTTAAGCAATCAAACGATACTGAAGGCTATATGCTTGGCGGTCGTAATCTAGGTCCCGCTGTTACGGCACTATCAGCAGGTGCCTCAGACATGTCAGGCTGGTTATTACTCGGTCTACCTGGTTACATGTATGCTGATGGTGTGGTCAGTATATGGATTGCCCTTGGTTTAACCTTGGGTGCCTTTTTAAATTATATCATCGTAGCGCCGCGTCTTCGTGTTTATACCGAGGTCGCTGACAATGCCATCACTTTACCTGATTATTTCGCCAACCGCTTTGAAGATAAATCACACATGTTACGTGTCATTTCTGCTGTGGTTATCATTTTATTCTTTACTGTCTATACCGCAGCAAGTTTAGTCGGTGGCGGTAAACTTTTCGAAAGCTCGCTTAACCTTTCTTATAGCACTGGTTTGTGGGTTACGGCTGGTGTGGTCGTCGCTTATACGCTATTCGGTGGTTTCTTAGCCGTCTCAATGACGGATTTCGTACAGGGTATCATCATGCTGTTTGCGATGGTTATCGTACCTGTCGTTGCCTTTACTGATCTTGGCGGCATTTCAGCTACGACTGAGGCGGTCAGAAACATCGATCCGAATCTACTTAATGTCACCAGTGGCATGACCGTCCTTGGCATTGTCTCATTGATGGCTTGGGGCTTGGGATACTTTGGTCAGCCGCATATTATCGTGCGCTTTATGGCTATTCGCTCAGTTAAAGATATACCAACGGCACGTAACATCGGTATGAGTTGGATGATTGTAAGTTTAATTGGTGCATTGATGACTGGTTTTGCGGGTCGTGCTTATGTACAAAAAACAGCGATGACCTTAGAGGATCCTGAAACCATCTTCTTAGTATTTACACAGTTCCTGTTCACACCTCTCGTTTCAGGTTTCTTATTAGCCGCTATTTTAGCCGCGATTATGAGTACGATTTCCTCACAACTACTCGTCGTATCAAGCTCATTGACTAAAGATGTTTATAAGTTGTTCTTTGATAGAGACGCGCCAGAAGCACGCCAAGTAATGGTCGGTCGACTTTCAGTTATCGTGGTCGCGGTCATTGCCATCTTATTGGCTTCAAACCCGGAAAGCTCGGTACTGAGCTTAGTATCTAACGCTTGGGCAGGATTTGGTGCCGCATTTGGACCCTTAGTTATCTTCAGTCTCACATGGCGTCGTATGAACCGTAATGGTGCTGTTGCTGGTATGGTTGTGGGTGCATTGACTGTCATCTTATGGATTTATGGTCCTTTCCAAATGAATGGTGTCGCCTTAAACAGCTGGTTATATGCGATTGTTCCAGGCTTTATCTTAAGTACCATCGCTATCTTTGCAGTAAGTATCATGACTGGCGGTCCAAAACCTTCAGTATCTGCAAAGTTTAAAGAGATGGAAATGAACTTAGATAAATAAGCACTATTTATTCACTATTTTATTACCAAAAAACCTCGCTAATTGACGAGGTTTTTTTAGTATCAGCATTTGGTATGTCGTATATGTATTTAATTAAACCTATTTGACTAAAAGGTTTTGGTTAATAATACCGTCGCTGATTTTTCATCACGATCGTCATAATAAGCAAAGTTACTAGAAGTTGTTTCATAATCAAATACCAATCTTGGCGTTAATCCAAGTACAGTAAAATCGCGCTTCCATACTTGCAGACCTAGCGAGGTAGTTTTGTCTTCTCTTCTTGAGCCTATTTCTCCGCCTACAGCATTATAGTAGGCATTTAGACCATTACTACCAACTTCAAAAGTATCGGCTGGATTGTCATATTCTTTTACTGCATAACCGACCGATGCTAGGGTCGAGATACCGCGTTTCCATTCACGACCCCAGCCGACATTCACTGAGTTACGATCATAACTAATAATGCTCGATTTGGGCACATCATTCTGATAGTTACCTAGCCCACCATAAAAATACTCTTTAGCGTCTTTGATATAAAAAGCATTTAAGCCTAAGAACTGACCATCTGTCTCACGATTTTTATTATCATCATCTTCAAAAGTCTCTTTAGACAAGATGCCTGTCGCAGATAGCTTAAGCTTCGGTTTAATCCAGCGCGAGCCACTAACAGTCACGCCTTTTCGTAAGCTATATGCCTCTTCATCATAATACCGTTTAGTTACAAACGGCGTGAGAGAGATATCATTTTTGGCATCATCATAACCGACCCCAGCGGAGGCAGTAAATAGATAGTCGTTATAATCAGTTTCGTCCCAAAAGGCTTTTAACGAGGCATTACCACCCACGGTCGCATAAAAGTTATCAGGTAAATTAAAGCGTTTGTTTGCGCTGCCTGACACCTGAACACCGTTGGCTGACTTTTGCTCTACTGAATCACCGAGTCCTGACTGAATCGTCTTCGAAGGCGCATCGTTGATATTATCGTCTCTTACGTAGCTAGCAGAAGCATCAAAGCGCCAGTCTTCTACATTATCTACATGCAATAATGAGCTTTTCACCGCTGCCATTACGGGGGCTGGTAAGTCAACCGCTTGTAGTTTACGTAGTTGTTCCTTTGCTGCCGCATATTGTTTATCAGCCAACATCGCCAAAGCCATATTTAAACGGACAGGGTGGAAGTCTGGATCTGTTGCTAGCATATTGCGGTAGATAGCAATCGCTTGCTTATTTTTGGCTTCGCTACGATAGACCAAGGCATCAGCAAAATTGATAAGCATGGGGTCATTATTTTCTAGTGCTTTATAATGTGGCAGTATTTGCTTAACAGTCTCCATATCTTGCGCGGCTAAGGCATCATTTAAAAACTTACTAAAGGCGACTGGATTGGCTTTTAAGGTTTCTAAATTATAAGCAATCGCATCTGCCAATTGTTGACGGCTTCTAATAGCGTTCTGTGCTTCTGTGTCAGAAATAGCGGTCGAAGGTGCGGTAGGATTTGAGACCGCTGTTTGATTTTCGCGTTTAAGTAATTCAGTGGCTTGGTCATTAGCGGGCTGATTTAAGCCAAGCTCTGTTTCTGCTGCCATGGCAGGTAGAGAAACCGCCATCATTGCTAGCAAAATAGAAGTGGTGAGGGTTTTGCGCATATATTGATTATTCATGGGTATCCTTACCTAAGTACGATCGTTGATTTTCCAAACAATTTTCCAAACTTAATCATCCTAAGGGATTTTAATAATTTAAGCGAGAAAAAAAGCGCCCTAGGACGCTTTTTTCTTTGCTTTATAGAGTCATGTTACTTTATTGCTTTGTAGCGCCAAAGGTACCTTGGAAGGTGGTACCCGTTCCTGGATCAGTACCCGTTCCTGGTACATTACTACCTGGACTGTTTAGTGCTTCTTGGTAGATACCACCTAGGAATTTAGCATCTTCACCATAGAATCCACCAGCGGTTGCAACTTTATTCGCCGCATTGGTTCCAGCAAAGGTGTTACCACTAATATTAGCAGTGATACCAATGTTTTTATTACCGTCAAAGGCTAAGTTACCTGTTAGTGAGTCATTGACAAAGTTAACGTCAAACGCGGAAGTACCATTCAACACTAGGTTCATCGGTTTGCCATTGGCTGCTAGATGCAAGTTGTCTGCATAGGTGGCGACACCAGTGTATTTGACCATACCATCATTGATACCGTTATCAATGTTGTATTGAGACAACTGTTTCATGTAATCCATGTCCGCTTGCGCTGTGCTGTTACCAACCACGTAGACGTTGGCATAACGTGACTTGATACCGGACGAAATACCTGTACGTTTATCTAGATCACCATAGACATGACCGATCTGCATCTGTGATTCAAAGTTCTTGTACACAGATTGATACGGTAGCGTCAGATCAGCAGTTGGAGAAATAGCAACTCCGGTGTTCACATTTTTCCATAACACTTCGTTCGTCGCTGCAGACTTTTTAAAGCCAGTAGTGCCGGCAACGGCAACGTCATTAGCTCTAACGGTAGTCAGGGTAAAGTCTTGTTTGGCAGTATTAAACTTATTAGGCTTAACGATATCAAGACGGGCTTCGATAGTGTTATAGGTTATATTATCGACACCATTGTCTTTAATCATAGTAGGTGCCATGTCTTCACCACTACCGGTCGTAGTAGTATAGGTCTCTTTGTCTGTGACAAATTGACGGAAGCCGATAGCGTTACTAGTACCCAAACCTGATTTACTACTTAAAGTGTTGCTCATGATACCAGTGGCATCTCCATTGGCAGCGGCTCCTGGGTTAGCTGGTGGTGGCGGGGTTTGATCAACCTCATTCCCTTTGGTTGCACCATAAGTACCTTGAGCACCATTACCTTCGTATACACCGCCTAGATACTGACCATTGTCTCCGTAGAATCCACCTTCAGTGTTGTAGCCTGCATTGTCTGCCGCTGCACCTGAGAACTGATTACCTGTGATGCCAGCAGTTAGACCAATGTCACCTGCGGTTGCAAAGCTTAATGTGCCTTTTAGGTTTTTGTTGACGAAGTCAGCGGTGAATACTGATGTGCCGTATTCAATGCTGTTACCAATACCGTTAGCACGGTTGGTTGCATCACCTGCGTAGTTAAAGACACCTTCGGTTGGCATGTTTGCTGTTGCATTACCAATGACGGCAACACCATCTACAGGTAAGTCAGCACCAAGTATGGCTTCGGTACTTGCTACACCATTGATGTGACCAACACGCATCTCACCACCAAAGTCTTTGTAGACTGAAGTATAGGTTAGTGGTATCTGAGCGTTGTTTACGGCTTCACTACCTTGGATAATCGCTGAGTCATCAACGTTGCTCTTGTAACCGTTCGCAAGATCAACATCAGCATTGCCTGAGACAAAGATTGGAACGATTGGTAAAGCACCTTGTGATGCAGTGTCTGCTCTGGCATCTAGGTTGTTACCGTTGTCATAAACGTCAAAGACGCGAGTGCTAGTGACAAAGGTGTCGCCAATGTTGATGGTCTGAGCACCACTCTTAGTCGATTTCTCTCCGCGCTCGCGTACTGGGGGCTTTTCAGGCTCAGGTATGACCTCATTCCCTTTGGTTGCACCATAAGTACCTTGAGCACCATTACCTTCGTATACACCGCCTAGATACTGACCATTGTCTCCGTAGAATCCACCTTCAGTGTTGTAGCCTGCATTGTCTGCCGCTGCACCTGAGAACTGATTACCTGTGATGCCAGCAGTTAGACCAATGTCACCTGCGGTTGCAAAGCTTAATGTGCCTTTTAGGTTTTTGTTGACGAAGTCAGCGGTAAATACTGATGTGCCGTATTCAATGCTGTTACCAATACCGTTAGCACGGTTGGTTGCATCACCTGCGTAGTTAAAGACACCTTCGGTTGGCATGTTCGCTGTTGCATTACCAATGACGGCAACACCATCTACAGCTAAGTCAGCGCCAAGTATGGCTTCGGTACTTGCTACACCATTGATGTGACCAACACGCATCTCACCACCAAAGTCTTTATAAACCGAAGTATAGGTTAATGGAATTTTAGCATTACCTACCGCTTCACTACCTTGGATAATCGCTGAGTCATCAACGTTGCTCTTGTAACCGTTCGCAAGATCAACATCAGCATCGCCTGAGACAAAGATTGGAACGATTGGTAAAGCACCTTGTGATGCAGTGTCTGCTCTGGCATCTAGGTTGTTACCGTTGTCATAAACGTCAAAGACGCGAGTGCTAGTGACAAAGGTGTCGCCAATGTTGATGGTCTGAGCACCACTCTTAGTCGATTTCTCTCCGCGCTCCCGTACTGGGGGCTCAACTGGACCAGTATCTCCGCCACCAGGACCTGTTGCACCTGTATCGCCTGTTGCACCTGTATCGCCTGTTGCACCTGTATCGCCTGTGGCTCCAGTATCGCCTGTGGCTCCAGTATCACCTGTGGCTCCAGTATCACCTGTTGCACCCGTATCACCTGTGGCTCCAGTATCGCCTGTGGCTCCAGTATCACCTGTGGCTCCAGTATCACCTGTGGCTCCAGTATCACCTGTGGCTCCAGTATCGCCTGTGGCTCCAGTATCACCTGTGGCTCCAGTATCGCCTGTGGCTCCAGTATCGCCTGT
>NZ_CAJHAD010000021.1 GCF_904846285.1 Psychrobacter immobilis
TATTATAATTAAATATAACAAATGAAATATGTCAAACCTATTTATTTACTAACTTACTAATTCATCTTGCTTAAAAGGAACATTCCATGAGTAAATCATTTAAAGACATCACCAAACACGTTTCGACCAATATGGCAAAACTACATAAGCACATCCCTGAAACGACTAAAGCTTTTTCGCAGCTTGGTGCAGCAGCAACGGCTGACGGGGTATTGGATAAAAAAACCAAAGAGCTTATTGCCCTTGGCTTAGCGGTTGGCGCACGCTGTGATGCTTGCATTGGTTTTCACGCCAAAGCTTTAGTACAACTTGGTGCAACAGAACAAGAAGTCGCTGAAACCTTAGGCATGTGTGTCTATATGGGTGGTGGTCCGTCAATGATGTATGCCGCCGAAGCCATTGCTGCATTTAATGAGTTTAGTAAAGAAGATTAGATACTAAACTTACTTGGCTTTACTATCAAAAAACTGCCCGTGATTGAATCCATCACGGGCAGTTTTTTTATATACGATGATGGGACACGCATCATAGATACCTCAGTTTAGATTCTTGCGTTATGCTATCACTTACCATTACTGCACTTATGTATTGATAAGCATATATAGTAATAAGCAACATTTGAGCTGAAGAGAACGTCTTTATGATGACTGAGAATCTAAAGTTAGTGACGACGAAAGATAACGTACAAATCGCTATTTGGGAGATATTCGATAGCGAAAAAACCCATCAACTCTCTAATGTTCATGCTAACAATGACACTACTAATAAAGGGCAAAATATTTTCTTAACTCATGGCACTTTTTCGGATAAAAAAACCTGCTTAAGAATCGCTGAATACTTAGCGGGACTTGGTCATCATTGCTATATCATGGAATGGCGCGGGCATGGGGCAAGCTCAATACCAAAAGACAAATTTAACTTTGAAACCGTCGCAACCTATGATTTTGCCGCTATCTTTGATTATTTATTGAACGAATTAACGCTTACTCATTTACACTGTGTCACTCATAGCGGCGGCGGTGCTTGCTTAACGATGTTTCTCATTCAAAATCCACATTATATCGATAAAATTAATAGCGTCAGTATGTTTGCCTGCCAAGTTTACGGCGCGATAGTAACCCCGAAAAACTATTTTAAAATTATCGCCGCCAAGATATTTACCCGTATATTCGGCTATATACCTGCCAAAAAACTCAATATGGGCCCCATCAACGAAAGTCATCACACCATGAGCCAATGGTACGAATGGAACTTGCGTAAAAACTTTCACAGTCATTTTATTAAGCAAAGTGATATAGATGTCAGTGGTATGAAAGAAAGTGCTTTTGATAAGCATCATCAGCAGAAAAAAATGACTGGCGTCGAAAGTCATGATTATGTTGATTATCGACAGTATATGCCAACCATTAGCGTACCAATCTATGCCATCAGCGCCAAGGGTGACAAATTCATCTCGCCCACTAAAGGTTGTCAGTCGCTTTTTAATGACTTTGATAATTCTCTCAACAATAACTTTGCCAATGTTTTTCGTGAATATGCGCTGAGTAATGGCGACTTGGACGATTATACCCATAGCCGCATCTTAAACAGTCGTACGGCTGCCAAAGAGATTTGGCCAACAGTCGCGGCGTGGATTGATAAGCATTCCACTTAAAAGAGTCGTATACTTTTTTGTCTGAACAAACTTGAATACAGATAATAGCCAATGATGATACACCCTTAAACATCTTTGCACTTGTCAGCAACTCCTATGCTGTGTCAGTATTGGTGGCATTACTTTTTTTAATCAATAAAATATCAGTAGTAGGAAAGTGGCGTATATGAGTGATTCATCAGAGCAGAATGCAGATAAAAACAAACACTATCGTTATTTGGTATTTATCGGTCGTTTCCAGCCGTTTCATTGTGGTCATAAAGCAGTGGTCGATGAAGCGTTAAAACGAGCAGATAACGTCATTATGCTGATCGGTTCTGCCAATCTACCTCGCAGTTTGCGTAATCCGTTTAGCGTCGATGAACGCGCGATGATGATAAAGAATGCCTACTCGCCAGCAGAAGCCGCGCGTATTCACTGCGTTGGACTCGATGATGCACTCTACAATGACACGCGCTGGCTTCAATATGTGCAAGCAAGCGTCAAATCTGTCACTGGCGACTTGCAAACTGACATTGGGCTAATTGGCCATTCAAAAGACAGCTCATCATATTATTTATCGCTATTCCCGAATTGGGCATCGGTTTCTGTGCCCAATTATCAAAATCTATCCGCCACTCCTATTCGAGACAGTTATTTGATGGGTGCCACGCCAACGCCTGAGCGCACCCCTGAATCAACCCGCAACGTCCTCAATGATTTTAAAAAGACTGATATTTATCAAAACCTGCATGAAGAAGCCGATTTCGTCGATAAATATAAAAGACAATGGGAGTCCGCTCCTTACCCACCAACCTTTATGACCGCTGATGCGCTAGTCGTACAATCAGGGCATATTTTATTAGTTGAGCGCCGTAGTATGCCAGGGCGCGGGCTTTGGGCATTACCGGGTGGTTTTTTGAATCCAAAAGAGACGCTATTTGATGCCTGTATCCGCGAGCTACGCGAAGAAACTCGCCTTAAAGTGCCTGAACCGGTACTACGTGGCTCTTGTCATAGTCAGCATACCTTTGATGATCCCTATCGCTCGGCACGTGGGCGTACGATTACTCAAGCCTTTTACTTTCAGCTTAAAAATGATCCAAAAGGTTTACCCAAGGTAAAAGGCGGCGATGATGCAGCCACAGCGTTCTGGCTACCGCTTGCTGAACTTGATGCCACCATGATGTTCGAAGACCATTATGCGATTATTACCAAAATGGTTGGATTATAGGTTGTTACTATTTAACTATTCAATTTTTATTGACAATTTTTCACGCCAGCGCCGATAGACGGCAATGGCTCACCGCCGCAACGGTTATTTAAAAAACAGTTGCGACATCTCAAAGCAGAGGAGTTCTGTGATGTATACCAGTAATTTAAACAATTTAATCTTAAATAGCGACAGCTATAAAACCTCCCATTGGGTGCAATACCCAAAAGGTAGTGAGTATCTCTCAAGCTACATCGAAGCGCGCAAAGGCGACTATGATGTGGTATTTTTTGGGCTACAAGCCTTTATCAAAGAATACCTAAGCACCCCCATCACCCATCAAGATATTGATGAAGCCGAAATGGTCATTCAAGCACATGGCTTGACCTTTAACCGTGCTGGCTGGGAGCTGCTGGTCGATAAGCATGGCGGCTATCTGCCACTACGCATTGAAGCCATTCCTGAAGGTAGCGTGGTGCCAGCATCCAATGTGGTCTGTCAAATTATCAATACGGACCCTGAGTTTTATTGGCTACCAAGCTATATCGAGACGGCGCTACTGCGTGCGATTTGGTATCCATCAACCGTCGCTAGCGTCTCGCATTATTGCAAAGGTATCATACGTCAGGCACTAGAAAAATCTGCGGACAATAGCGAGTCGCTGATTTTCCGTTTGCATGATTTTGGTTCTCGCGGTGCTTCTAGCCAAGAATCTGTCGCCCTTGGTAGTCTTGCTCATTTAGTGAACTTTGCTGGTACTGATTCGATGACGGCTTTGGTTGCCGCCAGCCGCTGGTATCACATGGATAAAGACATGCCTGCTTTCTCTATCCCTGCCGCTGAGCACAGCACCATGACTGCTTGGGGGCGTGACGGAGAAACCGCCGCCTTTGCCAGTATGATTGCGCAGTTTGGCGGCGCAGGTAAGAGCTTTTCTGTGGTTTCTGACAGCTATGATTTATGGAATGCCATTGATAATATTTGGGGCGGTAGCCTAAAAGATGATGTCAAAAATATGGGTGGAACTTTAGTTATCCGACCAGACAGCGGCGATCCAGCTAAAGTAGTACGCGAAGCATTAGAGCGCTTGGCGGTGAAGTTCGGTACGACCATTAATAGTAAGGGCTATAAAGTGCTGCCTGATTATGTACGCGTTATCCAAGGTGATGGTATCAGCCCACAAAGCTTGGGGAAAATCATCGATGTGGTATTGAACGCAGGTTTTAGCGCCGACAATATCACCTTTGGGATGGGCGGCGGATTATTGCAGCAAGTCAATCGCGATACCATGAGCTGGGCGATGAAGGCCAGTGCCATCTCTATCGATGGTGTGTGGAAGGATATCTATAAAGACCCTGTGACCAGCCGCTCAAAACGCTCAAAAAAAGGTCGTTTAGCACTGATAAAGAACAGCAACGGAACGTTAGAAACTATTAAAGCTGATAATTTATCGACAGCAGAAGATAACCTACTACGCGATGTATATATCGATGGTAAATTACTCATTGAAGACAATCTCACCACGATTCGGGAGCGAGCAGGATGGTAGCTACTAAAAAAATGCAGAATAAAATAGCCGCTGTTGCCAAGGATGTGTTTCTTGCTCCTGTCTACCTTTATCAAGGGCATAAAATCAAGCGCGATACGGTGCGCCTGCCCGAACCAAATGGCGAGAGGCATGGTCAAGTTCAGCTAGATAACCCTACTGGCAACCTGCCCAATACCTTAAAAGATAATAGGCAGCAAACACTAAATTTAATGATCGTTGGTGATTCGGCAGCGGCTGGCGTTGGTAGTCAGACGCAACAAGAGGCGCTTGTCGGCAATTTGATACCTCTCCTGACCCAGCAGCCTATTATTCAGACCAAATTTAATATATTAAACTGGTCGTTGCAAGCGACCACTGGTCATACCAGCTTTGATATTTTACGTAGGCTATATATTATGCCAGCGCCAAACTTACCTATCGATGTGATGATACTGAGTGTTGGCGTCAATGATACGACATCAAGTGTTTCTGTAAACAAATGGCAACAGCAAATCGAAGATATTGTTGCTATCGCCCAGCGTAAATTTGGCGTGCGCGAATTGGTTTTTTTAAGTCTGCCGCCAATGGCACAGATGCCGGCGATACCTGCACCGTTGAATAACTTTGTCGGTGCCAAAGCCTCTATCCTTGATAACACCTTGCAGCAAGTCTGTACTGCTCACGATGGTGTCACCTACATGGCAACCGACTTTGCCCGCATGATAGACGAACATTCTAATGGCACACCAATCGATATCAGAGTGATGTTTGCCAGTGATGGCTTTCACCCTAGCAGCCTCATGTACGGTTATTGGGCGCAGCAATTAGCAGAGCTGATTATACAGTTACTGAACCCTTCCCCTTCCGATGCTGAGCTTACTGACTAGAAACTATTGAGCATTTACTTCTAAAAATTTAAACAAAAAAAACCGCTGAATAGTCAGCGGTTTTTTTATGTTCTTAATACTATAGCTGTGCATGTTTGAGAAAACACATGCTCAAAATAATATCACGCAATACGTATGAATTATTCTGCAGCGTCAGTATCAGCAGCTTTCTTACGGCCACCAAACGCACCAAAGCGTTTGTTGAAGCTTGCAACACGACCTTCAGTAGACGTTTTACGTTGTTCGCCAGTATAGAATGGATGCGACGCACTTGAGATATCAAGTGGGTAGTATGGATATTCTGTACCTTCGTATTCACGAGTGGTTTTGGTTTTAACGGTTGAACGAGTTAAAAAGAACACGTCAGCGTTAGTGTCATGGAACAAAACTTCTTGGTAATTAGGATGGATATCTTTACGCATAATAAACTCTCTATGTCCGATGTATGTACAGCGCTTTTGATTAATCGCGTTTTTGACTATTAATCACACTAACATACGTAACTGAGGCACTAAGGACATCTTTTGGTCTGGCAACTGCGTCACTGGCTTATTCCAGCACCCAACACCACACCGCTGCTCACTTAGCCTTTCCCCAGCGGGAAAATCAAACCGCGATTTTAACGGTTTTTGCCGCTTGATGCAAGTAGCTTCTATGATAAGACCGCGCCTTAAGCTCGTCTTGAAGACATTATACGATGTCAAAAAACTGTACAAATTACCAAAAAAAAGCAGCCACACTGGCTGCCTTTTTATGGAAAACTTATTTTTGTTATGGAAAAATTATTTTTAGCAAATTCAAAAGTTATTTGGTTTTTACGATATGCCAAACGCCAAGTTTGTTATCGCCATCTTTATCACCAACCTTGGTGTCATTGGCATAAAAATATAACGGCTTACCATTCATCGCCCACTGATATTTGCCATCTTCGCGTTTAAAGGCGGCAAACTGCCCTGACGCTTTAGCATTACTTGGCGCCAAAAATGCTGGCCAAGCGAGCAGACAGGCAGAGCCACATTCTGACTTATTCATAGCATCTTTATCAAAAGTATAAAGGGTCATATGGTTGCTGGCATCAACCAACATGCCATTCTTACTGACGACTGGGGCAGTATTTTTAGTGGTCGCTTGCACATCATGCATGCCTGAATCGTCATTGCCAAACATGTTGTTAAAAGTAGAACAACCGCTAAGCGCTAATGCACCAGAAATGACAGATAACATAAGTATGTGTTTCATAATAACTTCCTTGTTAATAGTGGAAAATTCTTTAGATTTCTTTTTGTCGTCTGTAGGTCTAAACCTTAATGTATAAAATAGCTTAAGACTGACTACAAGCATTTTTAATATAGCATAGACATAAAGTCAGTCTTTTCTATCATTATATAAATTTACAAAAACGTATAAATATTACAAATTAAGTAAAATTCACTCTCTAATTTTATAAAAAATGCTTTTCTAATTTTGTGCTGCAGTTGTCCCTTTCCTCGCTATTCATTGACAAAACTCATGCATCTACTTACGTATTCGCCATGCCATTATTGGTAGTTTATTCGTAGAATAGTCGATTGAAATTAAGAATTACTACACAATAAAAAATGTGCCTGTAAACGTGACTATGGCGGCTTAAGATGAATATTGAACTTAGTAGCCGTTGCACACATATAGGTAGTCTTGCATTAGAAAAAAACACGCTATTTAAAATATAAGCGTGGCAGATATAAGAGTTAAGAACTTAGAAATTGAAATTAAAATTAAGAAACTAAGAAGCTTAGAAACTGACAAACGAATTATTTAACGAAGACGCCGAGCCATTCCTGATGACTGATAATAGGAATGCGATTAAGGATATGACAACGACAATGACTCATTCTGTTACGAACAATCAAGCGCCTACCACCAAACGGGTTGGTATTCTCGGTGGCGGTACAGCGGGGGCAACGATTGCGATTCGCCTTGCAGCATTAGGGCTTGAAACCTATTTATTTGAAAAAAACACCTCGCTTATCGATGGTCCGCCGATGTGCCATTTGCATGCGGGCGGCAATCTATACCGCGAAATTCCTGATGAAGATTGCGTCGCCCTGCTCAAACAATGTATCGATATTTTGCGACTTTATCCTTATACCATTGATGTGCGTCCAACGGTATTTGCCGTACCAACGCGTGATGAGGGTTTGCCTGAAGACTTGCTACCACGCCTTGATATCTTGACTGACGCTTATCGTGAGCTTATCGCCGAAGATGCTAGGAATAAAGTACTTGGTGAACCTGAAAATTATTATCAGCTCTACAGCCATGAACAACTGATTGCACTATCTGAGCGCGAGCAAGTTGCTGTGCCGCGCACGGTTGACGAATGGATGATACCAGTCGCTAAGTATTTGGATTTAAATAAGGTTAAATTTCCGCTGATTGTCGTGCAAGAATATGGCTGGAATATCTTCCGCTTGGCAGCTTCTGCACAATTGGCTTTAGAAGGCTATGAGCATGCGCATGTCTTTACCGATACGCAGGTTAAGCAAGTCATGCCAGTTGATTGTGAGAATTGCTCAAACGCTGACCACCATGTCACTAAATGGCGTATTGATTATCAACAAGCGGCCAGCTCTGACATTGAACTTGAAACCGAAGTCAAAACTGAATCTATCGAAGTCGATTACTTAATCAACGCTTGTGGCTTTCGCACGGGCGTTATCGACGATATGGTCGGCGTCAAAGTCACACGCATGGTCGAGTTTAAGTCCTCTTATATTACCCATTGGAATGACACCGGTGGGCAAATACCAGAGATTATCGTCTATGGCGAGCGCGGAACCCCTGAAGGCATGGCGCAGCTAACGCCTTATCCCGGGGGCTATTTTCAAATACATGGCATGAGCAAATTTATCACCTTATTTGATGATGGTTTGGTGGCCTCTAATAAAGACAGCGCCCAACCTGAATTGCCGTCGCAATACCTGCACTATATCGAAGATGGCTGGGATAAAGCACCGCTGCAAGCACGTAGCCAGCAAGCGATTGACTATGTCGCTGAGTTTGTGCCGACCTTCCATAGCGCGCGTACAGTCGGGAACGCACTATATGGTGGGCAGCAAATACCCGGTCAGGATGATACCCTGCGGGTAGCGGATGTGAGCTTGTACTCTAATATCCGCTATGCACGCGCGGAAAACGTCAAAGCCTCATCGACGCTGATTGCTGCTGATCAAATCGTCGATGAATTGACTGAACTTGGTTTGGTTGATAACGACGCAATAGAAAACCGTCAACGTTATGCCCATGAATGGGCGTATTTGGCACAAAACGATAGCGTAGCGATTGATAATGTCGCGCGTCATTTGGCACAAGAACGCGGCTTTCCATTAGCAATGGCTGGCGTAAATCATGGTATTCATGAGACGAGTTAAAATGATTTAAATGTTAATAAAGTTAAAAAAAAAAGGAGAGAAGAACTAACGATAAGCCCTTCTCTCCTTTTTTATATAAAAACAGTATATATTAGCGCTTAGTTCGCTTAATTACCGGCCATTTTTTCGGTATCGACCGCGCCTTCTATGGTTACCACTGTTTTTAGCATATCAATCGCTTCACTAATGCTATTACAAACGACCAGACGCTCAAGGTCTTGTTGTTTCATAAATCCTTGGTCAGCGGTATATTTTAAATGCTCAATCATACGATCATAAAAACCATTGATATTCAGAATAATCATTGGTTTTTCGTGCTGATATAACTGACGCCACGTGGCGATTTCCATGATTTCTTCTAATGTACCAAGCCCACCCGGCAAGGTAATAAAGGCATCGGCATACTCTGCCATCACCGTTTTACGGGTATGCATGGTATCGGTCAAATGCAGGCGAGTCAGCTGCTCATGGGCAATCTCGTGCTTCAGCATAAAAGTTGGAATCACACCAACCGCTTGCGCGCCGCCTTGGATGACCTCATCTGCCACTGCACCCATCAGCCCTATGCTCGCGCCGCCGTAGACCAACCCCATACCATTATCGGCAAGCTCACGTCCGAGCTCACGGGCTGACTGCTCATAAACCTCATTATTACCCAAACGCGAACCACAATATACCGCTACCAGAGGCATCAACAACGTTGATTTATCTACGGCTTTTTCAATATTGGTAATGTCTTGACTGGTAATGACTTCATAAGTGTCATTGTTAATTTTCATTTGCATATAGCTTCCTTAGTTTTTATATCGATTGTTTTGATTGTATATCCAATTTTTAAATACGCAGCTTTTAAATACGTCAGGGTGAAATACCTAGCTATTAAAACATGTTTACTGATGCGTGTTGTTTTGTTGATGTGTGTTGGTTGGTCAAAAATAAATGCTGATGAATAATATCAGCTAAGATAAAGAGCATAGAACTTGGAAGTCATTTTCGCACACCTTCCCAACTAAGATTTATTTTATCATACGCAGTGCTACCACGCGGTTATCACACCGTCATCAGACAGATTAAGCGATTAATCACGCGGCAATGACTACCTGTTAAGCGTGCCATATTGATAAGTTATTGCAAACAACTGACTGCTTTGCGCCAATTAAAACCATACAACACTCATAAAAAATCAAGGTTAAACCATGGAAAATACGCAACACCAAACGGATACTTATTCACTCAGCATCATGACTGATCGCAATCAAGCATTGGCAGCGACTGTCTATCGTCCTAAAAATGAGATGAAAGCAGCGGTCATGATCGCGCCAGCCACCGGTATCAAACGTCAGTTCTATCATAATTTTGCCACTTACTTAGCAGAAAGTGGCTTTGGTGTCCTAACCTTTGATAATGAAGGTATCGGCGAATCGCTTTCCTCTGCTTTGGCGAAATGTGATGCTTCTTTAATCAGTTGGGGTCGCCACGACATGCCAGCCGTTCTTGATGCGTTGCAAGATGAATTTTCAGATGTCACTTATCATTTGATTGGTCATAGCGCTGGCGGTCAGCTGATTGGTTTGATGCCAAATTATAAGGCTATCGCTTCAGTATTTAATGTCGCTTGCTCATCAGGGCAAATTAAAAATATGGCCATGCCTTATAAGCTTAAAGCGATGGGTTTTATGGATGCCTTTATTCCACTCACTAACTTAACGTTCGGTTATACCCCAGCGGATAAAATCGGTATGGGCGAGCCGCTACCACGCGGCGTGGCTCGTCAATGGCGCGAATGGTGTAATGGCGCAGGCTATATCAAGACCGCTTTTGGCAAAAGTATCCATACCCATTTTTATGATGAGCTTGACATGCCAGCATTATGGCTCGGCTTTAGCGATGATGAGATTGCCAATAGCAAAAACATGGATGACATGATTCGTGTCTTTACCAAAATGCCAGTCGAAAAACGCTTTTTTGAACCAAAAGAATTTGGCTTAAATAGTATAGGTCATATGCGCTATTTCAGTAGCAGAACCCACGCTAAAGCCCCACAGCTTTGGCAAATGACAGTAGATTGGCTAAATAAGCAGCAATAGTTTCAGATTTTTCAATCCATTTAAGCGTAAATAAGTCTATTCAGTCTTGCGAACTTCTTGAGATTTCTTCTGCTTTAACACGCTTGGTCAAGGCCGAATAAAGCGACGGCTGCATATTATGGATGTTACCTAGCATCCATTTTACGTAGCTGATTGGCACATCTTTAATCGGCATGCCCTTATGTTTACCAAAGGGCATTTTGCTCACCGGATTGGCTTTATTGGCGATAGCGTGAGCAGCAGCAAAATCTGTCGGTGCAATTTCTAAGCGCTCGCAGCACGCCTGATAAAGCAGATAACACATACGTGCATCACCCAGCGCATCATGAGCAGCAATCGTCATTCTGCTTGCTTCCCCTTTGCCTAATAACTGCTCGATGCATTTAGATTGACCGTAAGCACTCCACTCTGGAAATGCCACGCGCGCCAGCCGCACCGTACATATCAGCTTAGCGGACGGACTCCCAATCACCCGCCAATCAAAGCGTACATTATGCCCTATCAGATACTGCGGCAGCTCAAACGCATCCAGCTCAAAGCGCTCAAGACCTGCGACATCGTCATCGGTGATACCATGGATTCTAATGACGACTGGCGATATCGAACGGCCACTATTAAAGTATTTCATCCACTCAAATCCCGTCGCCACATTAATAGTCGCCACTTGAATCGGACGCGGATCACGGCCTTGGTCGGTTTCGGTATCGATAATCAGCGCAGTATCAATCATAAAGATTTAGCCATAGGTAGCAACATTGGTGTTTTACGTGAATTTAAAAGCTATGTAGATTTAAAAACTACGTGATTTTTAAAAACAACGTTATATTTATGGGGATAAAATTTAAAGATAACAATGGCATACACAGAATAGAGACCTTAACTCTTATACTATCTATCAGCGTTAATTTAAAAAAATAAAGAGATATCGATGCTAGCAGATGGCAATAACCCGCAGCCAAATTCAAAACCAAAATTTTTACGCCGTATACTAAGCGTATTCATCAAGGCGGTTGTGTTATTAATACTATTATTTGTATTTGACAAGCTGTTACCGAGTATCAGTCAGCAAACTCAATCGTTTGTACTGGCAAAATGGCAACATCTCAGTTTATTACAACAAGAATTACCCACAGAAAACAGCCTTCCCTCGCCATTACCAGAACAGCATCTAGCCGATACGTGGGGCGGCGCCCGCAGCCAAGGTCGCTCTCATGAAGGCATCGATATATTTGCCGCGCGGGGCACACCGATACAGGCAACGACTCAAGGCATCGTCAGTAAAGTTGGCGAAAATACGTTAGGCGGTCGCGTGGTGTTCATCATTGGACCAGGCGGCGCAGGACATTATTATGCGCATCTAGAAGATTATGCCGATATTAGCCCGAACGACTGGGTCAATGCCGGCGATATCATCGGTTATGTCGGCGACAGTGGTAATGCCAAAGGTACGCCGCCGCACGTCCATTACGGGATTTATATCAATGGCAGCGCGGTCAACCCTTATCCACTTTTGCAAAAACCTGATAGCTAGCTTTTAAGTTTTTAGCCTTTAAGACTTTAAGACTTTAGTGTGAAAACTTTAGCTTCTAAAATATTCAGCTTGTAAAAATCAAGATTCTAAAACGTTAAACCTTTAAACTTCCAATATGAAATTTAACGGTCCATCATTGATACTGGACACTTGCATATCAGCGCCAAACTCACCAGTCGCCACATTAGGATGTTGAGTCTTGGCATAATTTACCAATTGCTCAAATAATACTTGCGCGGCATCGGGTGCCATCGCTTCGCCAAAGTCAGGACGGCGACCTTTATCGGTTTTCGCCATCAAGGTAAATTGTGAGACTAATAATAAGCCACCGCCTACTTGCTGGACATCTTTATCCAATTTACCAAACTTAGCAGGGTCATCATCATTATCAAAAATGCGATAAGTGAGGATTTTATCAATCATACGCTGCGCACTTTGCAGATTATCATCATGGCCTAAGCCAATATATGCCAATAGGCCATGCTCAATCTTACCAACGCAGTGCTCATCAACAGTGACACTCGCACGATGCACCCTTTGTATCAGTGCTCTCATTTACAGCCTTCCTTATTTATAAATAGCTTACAGTTTATGGCCATACAACAATACCCTGACCATGATAAAATACCGCCATTAACTTGCCTAATTAATTATTACATCAAACCCTATTTTGGTAGCCTCATTATGAATTTATTTGCCACCCTTCAACAATTTGTGCCGCAGCAGCAGTTGAGTAAAGTCGCTGGACGTTTGGCCGCCAGCCGCCATCCTTATGTTAAGCGCACCTTTATTCGCAGCTTTGCCAAAGCTTACAATGTCAGCTTAGATGAATACGAGCGCCAAAGTTTTAACGCTTATGAAAGCTTTAACGACTTTTTTACCCGTGAGCTAAAAGACGACGCGCGTATCATCGATAGCAGCGCAAACGGTATTGTCAGCCCTGCCGATGGCGTTATTTCACAGTTAGGGCAAATCCGCGACCATAAATTGCTGCAAGCCAAAGGTCGTGACTATGACGTTGGACAATTACTGGCCAATAGCGAAGATGGTAGCTATTTTGCGGATGGTAGCTTTGCGACTGTATACCTAGCACCGAGCAACTATCACCGCGTGCATATACCATTTGCTGGTACGTTGACCAAAACCCGTTATGTACCGGGTACGCTATTTTCTGTCAATAATACCACGGCGGCAAACGTGCCTGATTTGTTTGCCCGTAACGAGCGTTTGGTGTGTTTATTTGATACAGAATATGGCAAAGCGGCAGTTGTGATGGTTGGAGCGATGATTGTCGCTGGTATCGAAACGGTAGCGACGGGCAAAATCAGCCGCACTGATGATATCCAAGAAGCCGAGCACAATATGAGCTTTGCAAAGGGCGATGAGCTTGGACGCTTTTATTTAGGCTCGACCGCGATTGTAATACTACCAAAAGGCGCAAAAGCCGATTGGCAAGAGAACATGCAAGCCAATAGTATGGTACAAATGGGACAGTTATTGGGTGTGGCTAACGCTAAATAATCCATCTGTTTAACGATGAAAACATAAGCCCAATTAAGTATGAATCATCATGCTTAATTGGGCTTTTTAATGGGAGTTATGGTTTCGTCGTAAGATAGCGGCTAATAAGGAAAGTAGCTAATAACGAAAGTGCTTGTGTATAGGATAAGCATAAAGGATATTTTCTTCTTGCGTACCGCGGCCGATATTATGAATAATCAACGGCGTACCATCAGCAGCTGCTTTGTCTGATACGATACCTATATGCGGCAAGTTACCATTGGGCAAGCGCCACGTTACAATATCTCCGACTTGAAAGCTGTCTTTATCAGTGACTGATAACGACTGCCCATGCTGCACAAAAAATACCTCAAGATTGGGCACACGGCGATGATCGATATTTTTATCCGTTGACTTTAAGCCCCATATTTTCGGATAGGCAGACCAATTTGACTTCATGTCATGATTGACCAACTGCTGCAAATCTACATTTTGCAAACGATAAGCGCGAATAATCACATCGGTACAGACGCCGGTCTTTATTGCTACATCGCCACGCGGAAATTCCAGCTTACGGTAAGTAGGGTCATAGCTCACTGTGATACCGATCTGCTTTTTGGCATCGTGTGCCAATTTATCACCATCGCTGACAGGAGCAAGCGCTTGCGCCATTTGCGCTAATCCCAGCATGCTGACAAAGGCTAGCGATTTGCACAATGTTTTATAGTTTTTAAATAAGTGCATGTAGCCTCTCTGTTATTACTGACCCCACTGTTCAATATAAAGGCTTTAGACGGCGTCAACCATTGCGAATCAGTAACGAGGTGACGCGATCAAACGACAACGCTATTAAATGAAAAGTCTAGCAACCAAATTCGGTATCAATTTACTTATCAACCAACCATCCTTGCTTAGTTGCATAGTCAATCTGTTTTGCTAGCCACTCATGGATACTCGGAAAGCTGTCTTTAATAAAGCCATGTGCGCCAGCTACTTGAGAGCGCGTAACGTTAGCATCAATCCACGTTTTTCCGTTGGTGTTCAGATTAAGCAAAAACGGTAATAAACGATCAACCACTCTAAGCAGTTGGCTCTCTTTACTATTACCTGTTTCCTGCTCCTCCCAAACCTCACTTAAATCAGTAATCCCATTACCGCGCTCGCTTTGCAATCGAGCAATACCGGTACGTTCTTCAACGTGTGCATCACCACGTGTATCAGCATATAAAAAAGTATCACCCGCATCAATCTCGCCCAAATCATGTATCAATGCCATTTTTAGCAATTTTTCATGATTGATATCCAGTTCAAACAACTCAGCGATTGACCAACATGCCATCGCTAAATGCCAAGAATGCTCAGCAGAGTTTTCTAAACGATTCGTACCCGTCACATAGCTACGTCGATTGACACGTTTAAGCGCATCCAGCTCTAGTAAAAAATGCGTCACGTCATCAATATCGATATTTGCAGTAAGCTTTGGATTGGTTAATAGCTTTTGCTTAGTCGATGGCATGGTTGTTGATAACGTAGCTTTCGAGGGCATCGATTTTGATGACATGGTTTCTAATGGCATGGCTTTCTCTAGTTTGAATGGTAAATGGTTAGCGCTTTGTCTAACTCTAATCTTTATACGAAAGCGCTTATTATAATAGACATTTTCTCACGCTGGTAAGAATGTAAGTTTTTCTAAAGCCATCAATAAAGGCAAATATCTAATTTTATATTGTTTAAGATTCGACTAATGCTCATAATAGGGCAACAGGCAATGCATAAGACTATGGACAAGGTTATGCATAAAATAATGGATAATAACCTGCACCAGACAAGGATATGTCGATGCCACTCACCACTGACGCTGCAACGCGTGCCAATTCATTAACTGCGAGTTCAATAATTTCCAAGCAAAAGCCACCCAATAAATGGCTGATTATCGCCGGCTTCTCTCTTTTACTTGGGGTCAATCAGTTTTTATGGCTGACCTTTGCGACCATCGTAATTAGTACCGAAGCGCATTTTGGCGTGAATGAGTTTTTTGCCAATTTATTAACGTTGATGTTCCCTATTATTTTTGTGCTACTCGCCATCCACTCTGGCAAGGTACTTGATAATATTGGCTATAAAAAAATTGTCAGCTTAGCGGCGTTGCTTATGCTGATAGGCTCAATAATACGCTGGTTAGGCGCTGATCATTATTGGACAGTGTTTGCAGGGCAATTACTGATCGCCATCGCTCAGCCGTATATTACCAATGCCATTAATCAGGTGACCTCGGATTGGTTTGATAAATCGCAAATCGCCACGGTAACAGGCGTGATTATGGGTGGGATGTTTTTGGCGACCGCCCTTGGTGCTTTTGCCCCTGCTCCATTAATCGAGGCGTTTGGCTTCTCAGGCATGCTACTTATCAATGTCATTATTACGGCGGTGGCAGTAGTAGGATTTTTGTTAGTCGTCGTTGAAAAACCCAAACAACAAGATAGCGCTATCTCACTGCACGAAATCGAATCGCTATTGAAAAACAAACGGCTCTGGTTTATCTCATTGGCAGTGTTTATTGCGATGGGTTATTTTAATGGGCTGAGTAACTGGATTGCGCCTATTCTTGCGCCGCGCGGTATTGATGAGGCGACGGCAGGCATAATTACCGCGATGCTGATCGTCGGCGGTATTTTAGGGGCGCTACTGATTCCGCTATTATCTGATTATCTGCAAAAACGGCGGATATTTTTAATATTGGCAACGCTGGTTGGTGCGAGTGCAACCTATCCTTTACTGTACTTAACGACAGGAACCTCAACATTATTGCTGAGTTTTGTACTGGGATTTTTCTTGCTAGCAGGTTATCCGCTACTGATTGCCGCCGCTGAAGACACCGTGCACGCCTCACAAGCGGCCAAAGCAGTTGCCATGCTGATGATGATGGGCAATCTCGGAGGCGTCATCATGGTGTTGCTGATGCAAGGCGTGAAAGGACTGACTGGCAGTTGGACACCGACTGGTTGGGTACTGATTATTGCCGTCGCTTTAGCCACCCTTTTAGTGTTAAGAATAAAGGATAAGCCAGCGATTAAAGCTACTGTTAAACCAACTTCAAACGTTGTTTAAGAGCCTTATTTCAAAGCGAAAAATTTAGTATTTAACAAAGATAGCGGCTAACTATCAAAGCGCTATCTTTTGTTATTAACCATTAAAGAAACGTTTTATTACCAATCAATCTGCTTAATTGAGCTACTTAATCAAATTACTAATGGTTTTAAATGCAGGGTCTTTACTACTGCGGCACAGCTCAAACAGAATGGTTTCAACCGTGGTAATCACACCTCCAGCGCGGCGGATACGGCGAATCGCTTGCTTTTTATCGTACGGAAAACGCGAGCCAACGGCATCTCCAATAATGACCGGCTGCATGCCATTATCGAGTAAATCCAGTGCCGTTTGTAGCACGCAAACATGAGCTTCCACTCCGAATAATAGAACAATGCTTCGATTCTGCTGTGCTAAATGATTCCATGAATCATCATTGTCGCAGGCACTAAAAGTCACTTTTTCAAAACCTTTGGCATTATCGCCTTCTAATAGCTCACGAATTTCGGGTAAGGTTTCGCCTAAGCCTTTTTTATATTGCTCATTGAGCATAATAGGGATACCAAGCGCTTGCAGACCTTTGATTAGAGTGACTGTTTTTTTGATGATATTTTCATGGTCATAAATATGCGGCGTCAAGCGTTCTTGGATATCGATAATCATCGCTTGGGTATTTTCACGGTCAATACGGTAGGTACGATCAGTAATCATGGTGGACATAGTACACTCCTTGTACGGCTAAAGCTGACGGTTCTAAACTTATTTAAAATTGGTATCAGGCTTAAAATTATAATGATTAATTCCTCTCTCATTTAGTCATAGTTTAGTGAATGCGTCAATGGAGATAAGCGATATAACAACTTATGATGTTTTAATTTTAAAAAACAGGGTAATCCTTAAATGCAAAAACCCCTAGCCATCATGACTAGGGGTTTTTATTAGAACGATAAATTATTTTAAAAAATTGATAATATTACAGGCTTAAACGCGCTCAATAATAGTCGCGATACCTTGACCAAGACCGATACACATCGTCGCTAGACCGATTTCAGTATCTGATTGTTCCATGGCGTTAAGCAAAGTAACGGTGATACGAGCACCAGAACAGCCCAGTGGATGTCCTAGCGCAATCGCGCCACCGTTGATGTTGACGATGTCTTGCTTGTCCGTCAAGTTCAAGGCTTTTAGTACTGACAAACCTTGCGCGGCGAACGCTTCGTTTAGCTCGATGGTTTGCATATCATCGATGCTCATGCCCGCACGTTTCAGCGCTTTTTGCGTTGCAGGCACTGGACCATAGCCCAT
The DNA here is from genome assembly GCF_904846285.1 of Psychrobacter immobilis. Lineage (GTDB taxonomy): Bacteria > Pseudomonadota > Gammaproteobacteria > Pseudomonadales > Moraxellaceae > Psychrobacter > Psychrobacter immobilis_D. The sequence continues at coordinate 18,182 of NZ_CAJHAD010000021.1, forward strand.
AATTGCCGCGTCACAACCAGCAACAGCCATGCTGCGAATACGAGCGCGAGGTTTCAAACCTAGCTCTTTGGCTTTTTGCGCGCTCATGACTAACATTGCTGACGCACCATCCGATAATGCAGATGAAGTAGCAGCAGTTACCGTACCGCCTACTGGATCAAAGGCTGGGCGTAGCTTTTGCATTTGCTCCATGGTCGCATCTGGGCGAATCACTTCATCAACAGTACATAGTTGCAAGCGACCTGCTTCGTCATGACCTTCGATACCGATAATTTCATTGTCAAAACGACCTTCAGTCGTTGCAGCCCATGCACGGCGATGCGACTCAAGACCAAAAGCATCTTGCTCTTCACGAGTGATGTTATTCATACGACCTAGCATTTCAGCGGTCAAGCCCATCATGTTTGAGGCTTTTGCATAATGCTTTGATGCTTCAGGGTTAAGATCAACGCCATGCATCATGCCGACGTGACCCATATGCTCAACACCACCGATGATGAACACTTCACCTTGGCCAGTCATGATTTGGGCAGCAGCAGTATGTAGCGCCTGCATAGATGAGCCACATAGACGATTGACCGTTTGACCGCCAGCAGTCTTTGGAATACCAGCTAGCAGACCGATGTTACGACCGATATTTAAACCTTGCTCTAGCGTCTGATTAACACAGCCCCAGATAATGTCTTCGACGTCACGTGGGTCAAAGTCATTACGCTCAACCAATGCACGAACCAATTCAGCGGACATGCTATCAGCGCGGACATGACGGAACATACCGTTTTTGGTTTTACCCATCGCTGAGCGTACGCCATCTACGATGACCACGTCTTTTGGACTTAAAATTGTCATACTATCTTCCTTTTCAATTTTTATTGTCAGTGTAGGCAGTCCAATTTAATGCTATTACCTCGTCAATCTCGCTTAACGTACAATACGTACCTCTGCGCTCGATTTCCTTGTACTAGCCTTAAATGAAACTAACTATAATCGTACGCTTGCTATTAAATAACCTTGCTACTAAACAGTAGTGATAAATTAATTTTTCTCAGCCTAAATAGCAAACGTACGGCACTTCATCCTAGTAATGACTGCCTATTACGCGGTGGCGTAAAAAGTCTCGCCTGCTGCTGCCATATCGCGAATCTTTTGCGGGGCTTCATAAGCTTTGCCAAGGTGCGCGTATTTTTCACACAGTGCCAAGTAGTTATCTAGACCCATTTGGTCGATATAACGGCAAGGTCCACCGCGGAATGGCGGGAAGCCAACACCCATAATCATCGCCATATCCGCTTCTGACGGCGTGCTGACGATGTTGTCTTCTAGGCAACGGACGGTTTCATTACAGAACGCTAGCATGGTACGGTCGATAATCGCTTGATCATCAAAGGTCTGCTTTTCGCTATCAGTCGTGGCTTTTAGCAGCTCATAAGTGGCTTCATCAGCAACTTTCTTTGGCTTGCCGCGTTTGTCCATTTCATACTTATAGAAACCAACGCCATTTTTCTGACCTAAACGTTTGTTTTCATATAAAAGCTCAATCGCGCCTTTATAATCAGGCTTCATGCGGTCAGGGAAACCTTCAGCCATGACTTCTGCGCCATGGACACCAGTATCTAAACCAACGACGTCGATTAGATAAGCAGGACCCATCGGCCAGCCGAATTTTTCCATGACTTTATCGACATGAGCAAAATCAGCACCTTGCTTAAGTAGCAAGTCAAAGGCGCCAAAGTATGGGAATAGCACACGGTTGACTAAGAAACCTGGGCAATCATTAACCACAACGGGCACTTTACCCATTTTAGTAGCCAAGGCGACCGTAGTAGAAATGGCTTCTTCAGAAGATTTTTTACCACGAATGACTTCAACCAATGGCATACGGCTTACCGGGTTAAAGAAATGCATCCCAACGAAGTTCTCTGGACGCTCAAGTGCTTCAGCCAAGAAAGTAATAGAGATAGTTGAAGTGTTTGAGGCTAAGATACAATCATCTTTTACCAAGCCTTCCACTTCTTTTAATACCGCACGCTTAACATTTGGATTCTCTACCACTGCTTCGATAACGATATCAGTTTCAGCAAAATCACCATAATTCAAAGTCGGACGGATACGGCTTAAGGTTTCACCCATTTTTACTGGGGTCATTTTGCCGCGTTCGACCATTTTGCCAAGTAACTTGCTGGCTTCGCCCATACCAAGGTCTAATTGCTCAGACTTGATGTCTTTCATGATGATTGGTAAGCCTTTGCTAGCTGCTTGATAGGCGATACCACCGCCCATGATACCAGCGCCTAGTACGGCCGCTTCATTGATTTCATGTGCGTTTTTGCTATGCTGCTTCGCTAATTTTTTAACCAACTGATCGCTTAAGAACAAACCAACCAAGCTTTCTGCTTGTGGGGTTTTCGCCGCTTTTGCAAAACCAGCCGCTTCTACTTCGATTGCTTTATCACGTGGTAAATTAACGTGTTTTTCCATCGCCGCGATAGCCAGTGCTGGCGCAGGGTACTGCTTAGGATTGGCCTTTGCAAAGATCATACCTTTTGCACTATTAAACGCCATCGCTTGCTCAAGCTGATTTAATTTAACAGGAACGAGCTTCTCTTCACGCTTCGCTTTCCAATCAAGCTCACCTGAGATACATTTTTTGACCAAATCAATGGCTGCATCTTGCAAGTCATCAGCAGCAACAGTCGCATCAACCAAGCCTAACTTTAGCGCATCAAGTGCTTTCTTTGGTGTACCAGTGGCAATCAATTCAAGCGCATTGTCGATACCAATCACACGCGTAGTACGAACGGTACCACCAAAGCCTGGGAAGATACCCAGTTGGGTTTCTGGTAGACCAATGATGGCTTTGTCGCTCATGACACGGTATTCACAAACCAAAGTCATCTCACAACCACCGCCAAGCGCCGCGCCATTGATAGCCGCTACTTTCGGAAACGGTAAATCTTCAAAGCGATTAAAGGCGTCATTAATATTAATAACCCAATCTTTAATCTCTTCTTCTGGCTGCTTAAAAGAAACAACGAATTCTGTAATATCAGCACCAGCGATAAACACGCCTTTGCTTGAAGTTACGATTAAACCCTTAACGTCATCGGTTTTTTCTAAAGCGCTAACGACTTCAGCAAATTGCTTATTGGTTTCAGCATCAAACTTATTCACGCTCTCATTTTCGGCGTTGTACTGCATGTTGGCGATGCCATCCTCTAGCATTGTCACCGTAATGCGATTTCCTTGGTATACCATTTGGAACTCCTTGCTATATAACGAAAGCTACATTTTAAAATTAAAAGTTTTAAGGTTAAGGTACATAGCCAGTTATTGTTAGAAAAACGAGTAATAACACTGCCAACATACTATCTTATAAAGTTAGTACAGAGTGCGCAGTGCAGATGTCTTTATTATCCAGCGCTCATGCTTATATATTCATTTTTATGCTGAATGTTACCGCGTTAGCACAATTGAATACGGCGCCTCATTTATATACGTTTGTTACCGGTACTGATGTTATCAATATTGACTGAACATTGAGATGATAGGTCACTTAAATAAGGTTAAAAATCCACTTTTTAAGCGCCAGACCATTTTTACGCCAATTAGTGTAGGGGATTATGCCCCCGACTGTCACAAGCTAATACCATACTCGCAAGTCACTCTTAAGTCGACACTAACCCTTTACCTTGCTGCCAAGGTGCTTTAAGTGACCGCTTGTATACTGAGATTATATGATGAGCGCTATTCATTCAATCTTTAGAGCTTTCCATCTTGATAAACAGCACTTTTCTATTTACAACTCCTCTGCATTATCAAAACATATCCAACGTCTAAGTTAAATCAATAATACGTAACGATGGCTTGTTGTATTATTTCCGTCTTTTTTAAGCCAATTTCTTAACATTAAACCGCCAAAAATGCGTCATTGATAATACTCGCGGCATAAGGAATATAATCTATCATGCTACACTAGCGCTATTTTTATTATTCACCTGATAGATGGTTGGGTTATGACTGTTTCTACTTCTACTATTACGCCAAGCCTGATGCCTGCAAGACTTGTATCTTTTGCTAGCTTTGATAACAATACTGAGCAATTTCATAGCGCCGTGCGCGCGCAACTGTCGCAAGATATCGAGGTGCTGTTTGCTTATGCTGAGCTGCCAAGCCCGCTGCTTGATGCCTGCCGTTATGTGATGACAGGTACTGGTAAATTGGTACGTCCGTTGTTGGTCGCCAGTGCCTTTGATAGTGTCAATCAAAGCAATGCTAATGCCAATGAAAATACAGATAAAAGCACTGATAATAAAAACAGTATGGCTAACGCTGATGGTTTGGAAGCTCTATTAGAAAACGACTCAGATTATGATATGGCGCGCCGTGCAGCTTTAGCGGTTGAATTACTACATACTTATTCATTGGTGCATGATGACTTGCCATGTATGGACGATGACGAACTGCGCCGTGGTCAGCCAACCGCGCATATCGTCTTTGAAGAGTCGACCGCCCTACTGGCAGGTGACGTATTACAGACGTTAGCTTTTGAAGTGCTGACCGCCGAGATGCCAACCTTTGCGCCTTTTGATTCAGCTATCGCCAGCCAATTAATCGCCATATTTGCGCCGCGTGCCAGACGTATGGTGTCGGGTCAAATGCTCGACCTCAATGCCGAAGCCACTACTGGCATTTCACAAAACGATTTAGAAGCTATCCACCGTGATAAAACCGGTGCATTAATTGAAGCGGCGATGCTTATGGGTGGTATTTGCGCTGGTGCTACCGCTCCGCAGCGTATGGCTCTGCAAGAGTGCGCCCAGCATATTGGTCTGGCTTTTCAGGTTCAAGACGATATCTTAGATGTGACTACTAGCACCGATACGCTTGGCAAACCTGCTGGCAGTGATGAAAAACTAGATAAATCCACCTATGTAAAATTGATGGGTGTTGAGCAGGCAACCAGCTACGCGCAATCGCTATTTGATGACGGACGCGCCGCCATTATCCGCGAGTTGAGCAGCCGTGAATTAAGCAGTCGTGAGTTTAGTAGCGAAAAAGACAGTGCAGACAACAACGCACTACTGGCACTCATTGAGTGGCTATGGTCGCGGAAAAAATAACGTCATAAGAAACGAGCTAAATATTTTAATTATTAAAAATAGCAAAGGGTGGTCAATATGGAAAGTGCCCCTACTCCGCGTATTTACCTTGGCACGGGCGGTTATAGCGATACCGATTTACTCGGCACGCTATATCCAACTGGCACCAAAAAGACGGACTTCTTATGTGAGTACGCCAAGCAATATGGCGCGGTAGAAGTTAACAGTACCTTTTATGCGCCTATCGGGCAAAAAGCCTTTGCAGGTATGGTCAATAAAGCCTATGCCGAAGCAAATAGCCAATTGAAATTTGCCGTTAAACTTCATCAGGATTTTACCCATGCGCGCAAAGGCACTGCCGAGCACGCGCAAGCATTTCTTACTGCTCTCACCCCGCTTATCGAAGCCAATGCTCTCGCGCCATTATTACTGCAATTTCCACATGGCTTTGACCGTACCCGCGAGCATCGGCTGTATCTGGCAAATCTCGTTAGTTGGTTCAAAGACTATCCACTCGCTATTGAGTTTCGTCATAATGGCTGGCATACCTCGCAAGTGGTCGATAGCTTTATCGAGCAAGGTTTGATTTGGTGTAGCGTAGATTATCCCAAAGTCAGTGGTCTACCGCCGTCACGGCTGATATTCACCCAGCGCACGGGCTATCTGCGTATGCATGGTAATAATCTAAACTGGTGGGATGCGATGAGCGCTGCCGACCGTCATGATTATCGTTATAGTGAAGCGGAGATGCAGGACTGGGCGCAAACGATTGCCAATCAGCGTCAGCATTTTGATGCGTTATATATATTCTTCCAAAATACGGTTAATGCGCATGCGTATTATAATATTGCTATGTTGCGTGAGGCGTTGGGTAAGTTTGGTTTTGAGATTCTATGATATTTATAAACTACTAAACGATTTTACTAAATGGGTCTTTAAAAAATGTCAAATAAAAAAGTCAGAAGTTATTGTCGCAGTTGTGGGCAATCTACCAACCACAACATACTTGCTGAGCAAATAGATTCTTTCCGAGAGGACTACGAGTATGATCAAACTTATCAAATTCTCGAGTGCCTTGGGTGTGACACTAAATCTTTTAGAGACGTACTTGAAGAGATTCAACATGCTTTTCAAATTTCTCAAAATGAATGGGAAGTTCCAACTTCCATTACTGTTTACCCTCGATTCATCAAAGATCATCGTTCTTTAGATGGCGAATACCATCTGCCAGTTACAGTTAGACAAATATATAAGGAAGTACTCCTAGCTTTTCAGGAAGAAGCTCTTATTCTTGCAGGATTAGGATTAAGAGGAACAGTTGAAGCAGTCTGTAATGATTTGAAGGTTACTGGTCGAGACCTCGAAATTAAGATATCTAAGTTAGCAACTGCAGGTTATATTTCTCGTAGAGATGCTGAACGACTACATGGAATCAGATTTATGGGAAATGACGCCGCTCATAAGATCAAAAAACCCAATACAATTCAACTATCAGCTGCTTTAAAGATAGTCGAACATATGCTTTTAAGCGTTTATATTCTTGAAGAACAAATACAAGGTAATATCGATACATTAATAACAGAGTTTATGCAATTCGAAAAGATATTGAACAAGAAACTTGAACATTTTAACTCAGGGGATGAAGTGCCAATTATGGGTATATTTGGCAGCGATATTCGTCGAATAAAAAACTCATTGCCTGACTTGGAAGCTGAACTTATAAAACAGATTGATGCTGGCACAATTACAAATATTAAGAAGGGAAAGATAGATAAATACGAATACTCAAAACATGACCTTCAACATTTTATATTATAGTGAATAATTTACTGAAAGCACTTTGAAAAGATATCGGCTTAACCAAATAAAAAAGGACGCCTCGCAGCGTCCTTTTTTATCAATCAAATACTAAGTCTTAAAGATTACTCTTCAACACCAGCATCTTGACCTTTATATTTAGCGTTTGCGTAGTCCCAGTTCACTAGCTTTTCTAGGAACGTATCAACATAGTCAGGACGACGGTTACGATAATCGATGTAGTAGGCATGTTCCCACACGTCACAAGTCAATACTGCTACTTGGTCATGTGCAAGTGGCGTATCAGCGTTAGCTGTTTTGGCGATAGACAATTTGCCACCGACTTTATCAGCCACTAGCCAAGCCCAACCAGAACCGAACTGAGTCAATGCTGCGTTTTTGAACTCTTCACGGAATTTATCATAGCTACCAAAATCTTCTTCGATTTTCGCTTTCAAGTCACCAGTAGGTTCGCCGCCGCCATTGTCTGGCGTCATGCAGTTCCAATAAAACGTGTGGTTCCATACTTGGGCTGCTTGGTTAAACATACCTTGTTTGCTGTCATCTTTAGCGGTTGCTACGATGATTTCTGACAAAGTTTTGTCTTCTAGACCAGAACCTGGTAGCAATTCGTTTAACTTAGTCACATATGCGTTGTGATGCTTGTCATGATGGTATTCTAGCGTTTCAGCACTGATATGTGGCTCTAGCGCGTCTTTTGCATACGGTAGTTCTGGTAATGTAATCTTTGACATATTATTTTATCCTTGCTGGTTTAGCCATTAGTATTAGGTATAGCTTAAAACAAACGCTATAAATTATGAGACTAAATTGGCTTAGTTTATTGTTAGAGAAATTTAACACTCACTAGGCTAACACATAATGCGGTAAACCTAAAAAAGCGCTAAATTTGAAAGTTATCTTAAGCGAGCAACACTCAATAGTTATTATATCGTTAAATACGAGAAATTTTAAACACTCAGAATTTTTAAATACCAAGTCATTAAACATCAAAACCGTCAAATGCCAAAACATGGACTTAAAAAACATTATTAGCATTTAAAACTATTTACTAACGATTAAAGCTATTATTAACTTTAAGTTCACAAGCTATAAGATATAATTCACTGTAGCTTGTTGCCTATTATAGCAATAGTGACGACAAATATCAGTTACCAAATGTTATGAATCAGCGATTCGTTATGCTAATTGGTAATTTAGCCGATGCTAGCCTAGAATATGCACGTATAAGCGACTCAATGACGGATAAAGAATATGAATCAAGCCAGTGCCACAGAGACTCATCAACAAGCATCCACCTTAAATGATTCAAATCCAGACACACCACAAAACCAATGGGTGCTCGCCAGTAACAATAAAGGCAAACTTGCTGAGTTTACCCGCCTATTTGCTGAGGCAGATTTGGATGTGACGATTGTCCCGCAAGGTCAGCTTGATATCGACGATGCAATCGAGGATGGATTAAGCTTCGTTGAAAACGCTATCATCAAAGCCCGTCATGCCAGCCGAGCAAGCGGATTACCTGCGATTGCTGATGATTCAGGGTTATGCGTGCCAGCATTGGGCAACGCACCCGGTATCTACTCTGCCCGCTATGCAGGCGAGCACGGCAATGACAGTAAAAACAATGCTAAGCTTGTTGGCGACTTGCAGCCTATTCGCGCAGCACAGCCAGATGCCGCTATTAAAGGCATGTTCGTTTGCGTATTGGCGATGGTGCGTCACGCCGATGACCCGTTACCGATTATCGCTCAAGGTTTATGGCACGGTGAGATTTTGGCGGCGCCGCATGGTGATGGCGGTTTTGGTTATGACCCGCTGTTTTGGTTGCCAGAGTTGCAAGCAACGGCGGCAAGCCTCAGCGCTGCTGATAAAAACAGCATCAGTCATCGCGGTCAGGCGATTGAGCAATTATTGAGGCAGTTGCCGTTATAATCTTATAACGTTATTAGCTTACCTGTTATGAACTTATTTGGTAATAAGCGGGAAAATTAAAGCAAAGTTAAGCTCATAAATCATCCAAGGGTCAATTAAACAGATAATTTTTACTTTGACAAACAGATAGATTATACTGTTCTACTTTTAAAATTTTGTTGAAAGCCGTTATTTGTCTGTATAATTAAGCAAAAGGCGTTATTATGCGACTTATTTACGGTTAATATTGATATCAGATAGCGTCTATTCAGATAAAGCATTTCTCATTTTTGTGTCAGCAGCGATTGTTATGGGCACGGACGGCGAAATTGCGCGCTATCAATATCCCCTATTTATTCCAACGGCAACCAGTAGCACACGCGTATTTTGCAGCATGGTTGTCTATTATTATTTAATCATAAAGGTGTAATTAACATGGCTACAGATTTACAAGTCACAACCAACAAGCTATCTAACAAAGAAACTCAGCTAACGGTTAAAGTCCCTGTCGAAAAAATTCAAAATAAAGTTGAAGGCCGTATTCGCCAAGTGGCGAAAACTGCCAAGATTGACGGTTTCCGTAAAGGTAACGTTCCTATGTCACATATCCGTTCACAGTACGGTGCTGGCATTCAACAAGAAGTCATCAACGATGTGATCCGTGATACCGTATTCGAAGCGATCAAATCTGAAGATATCCGCGCGGTTGGCATGCCTAACATCGATGACGTGAAACTTGAAGATGATTTCTTGGTATATCAAGCGACTGTTGAAATCTTCCCAGAAATCGACGTTCAAGGTATCGATGAAATCGAAGTTGAGCGTCACACAGCGACGGTTAGCGACGAAGACGTTGACACCATGATTGAAAACCTACAAAAGCAACGTGAAGAATTCGTTGAGAAGAAAGGGAAAGCGGCCAAAGACAACCAAGTCACGTTTGACTTTGAAGGCTCAATCGACGGCGAGAAATTCGAAGGCGGTTCTGCTGAAGACTTCAAATTGGTTATCGGTAGCAACCAGATGATTCCAGGCTTTGAAGATGGCATTAAAGGCATGAAAGCTGGCGAAGAAAAAGTTATCGACGTCACTTTCCCAGAAGATTACCAAGCTGAAAACTTAGCTGGTAAAGAAGCGCAGTTTAAAATCAACGTAAAACTAGTTGAAAAATCAAAACTACCTGAAATCGATGATGCGTTCCTAGAGCTGTTCGGTGTTAAAGAAGGCGGCGTTGAGAAATTAAAAGAAGACGTCCGTAAAAACATGGAACGCGAAATCAAAAATGCGGCGCGTAGCCAAGTAAAACAAGCGACGTTTGATGCGTTGTTAGAGAAGAACGAGTTTGACGTACCAAACGCCATGCTAGAGCAAGAAATCGAGCGTCAACGCAACATGATGATGCAACGTTTTTCTCAGCAGTTCGGTGCCAATGCTGATAGCTTCGATAAAGACATGCTACCGAATGAGCTATTTGAAGAGCAAGCGCTACGTGCTGCCCGTCTTGGCATCATCGTTGCTCGCGTTATCGACACCAAAGGCTTAGAAGTCGATCAAGAGCGTGTTGAAAGCTTTATCAAAGAAGCCGCTGAAAACTACGAAGATCCAAGCGAGGTCATCGAATACTACACCAATGACAAGCAACAACGCGCTAACATTGAGTCTGTGGTTCTAGAAGACCAAGTGGTCGATTATCTAATCGAGCAAGGCAAAGTAACTGACAAAGAAGTTAGCTACCAAGACCTATTGGCTGCTCAGCAACAACAGCAGCAAGGTATGTAATTTAGCGCTTTAGCGTTACTGCTCTAAAATGTATTACGAATGCCCTAACTTCTGGTTAGGGCATTTTTATTGCTGGCTTATTAGCGGCTTTTATTCAGTGTTTATTCATACTACCCTTGATAAATAGGCATAGACGCCTTATTAATAGGGAGTCATTTATCATTTGTCACATTAAAAAGTTACTATTGGCCTGATAAAAAAGTTACCATTAGCTCAATTATTTTTAGCGGTGACTGTTTTTAAACGCTTTTATTTCTAGCTGTTATCTAGAATAACTTTTAAGCGCCGTCTTCAATCAAGAATATGATTGGCGACTTGCTAGCGATATTTAGAGCATTTAATTGAAGCTAATGGGTTTTATTAACAGACGGCTTTTATTAACAGACAGCAATGTTTACAATGATAACCACCATAAAAATTTAGCCAACGACTACTCTATATTTCTTTATTTTATGTACTTATAAACAGGACATCTTTATGACAGATTACGATCGCATTACTGCTAACCCGCATTTTGATATGTTGATGAGTGCGCACACTACTGCCCAGAGCGCACAATATAGCCAAAGCGCGCAACAAGCCGCATTGGTTCCAATGGTCGTTGAACAATCAGCGCGCGGTGAACGCTCGTTTGATATTTTCTCACGCTTATTACGTGAGCGCGTTATCTTTTTGACCGGTCAAGTTGAAGACCATATGGCCAATCTTATCGTTGCGCAGCTGCTATTCTTAGAAGCAGAAAACCCTGATAAAGACATCCATTTATATATCAACTCGCCAGGCGGCTCAGTAAGTGCTGGTTTGGCTATTTTTGATACCATGAACTTTATCAAACCTGAAGTATCGACCATCTGTATGGGCGGCGCTTATAGCATGGGTTCATTCTTGCTCGCAGCGGGTCAAAAAGGCAAACGTTATGCCCTAGCCAACTCTCGCGTGATGATTCATCAGCCTTCAGGCGGTGCGCAAGGTCAAGCAACTGATATCGAAATTAATGCGCGTGAAATTCTAAAAACTCGCGCTCGTTTGAACGAGATTTTGGCTGAGCGTACGGGTCAACCGGTTGAGAAAATTGAAAAAGACGTTGAGCGTGACTATTGGTTAGATGCCAAAGAAGCCAAAGAATACGGTCTAGTCGACGAAGTATTAGAGCGTCGCCCTGCTTCTTTATAAGTGCCTTGATAGCAAACGCTTAAAAAACCTTAAACATCACTGCCTAAGCGCGATAGGGTAAGAGAAAATATATTAAGTGCCCTGCGCTTTTACATCGATGTCCATAATCAGAATATTGAGCAGTATTAAATTTTAGGAGTGCCGTTATATGGCAGAAGATAACACCCCGCAGTGTTCGTTTTGCGGCAAAGAAAAAAGTGAAGTAAAGCAGCTGATTGCCGCTGACGACGCCAATATCTGTAATGAATGTATTGAGCTATGTACGGACCTGATTGCCGACAGCGCCGAAGATGGTGACGACGATAGCGATATTGACACCTCTTGGGTCAACAAAAAGCTGCCAACGCCAAAAGAGCTACGTGCCAAACTTGATGAATACGTCATCGGGCAAGATGCAGCGAAGAAAGCCTTAGCCGTTGCGGTTTATAACCACTATAAACGCCTAAAAGTCAGCCAGACTCTAGCCAATGACAGTAAAAAAGCTAAGATTGGCGCTGATGATGCGATGGTTGAATTGGCAAAAAGTAATATTTTGTTAATTGGTCCAACCGGCTCTGGTAAAACCTTGTTGGCGCAAACCTTGGCGCGCTTACTCGACGTTCCCTTTGCGATGGCGGATGCCACAACCTTAACCGAAGCCGGTTATGTCGGTGAAGATGTCGAAAACATCGTCCAAAAACTATTGCAAGCATCAGACTACGATGTCAGCAAAGCTGAGCAAGGTATCATCTATATTGATGAAATTGATAAAATTAGTAAAAAAGGTGATAACCCATCTATCACCCGTGACGTCTCAGGCGAAGGTGTGCAGCAAGCCTTGCTTAAGCTTATCGAAGGTACGGTTGCCGCTATTCCACCACACGGTGGTCGTAAACATCCACAGCAAGAGCTGATCCAAGTTGATACCAGTAATATCTTAATCATCGTTGGTGGCGCGTTTGCCGGTCTTGATAAGGTAATTCAGCAGCGTACTGAAAAAACGGGTATTGGCTTTAATGCTGATGTGAGCTCAAAAGACGATAGTAAACGTAGCTCAGAGCTGCTGCAGCAAGTAGAGCCTGAAGATTTGATTAAGTTTGGGCTTATCCCAGAGCTGATCGGTCGTCTTCCTGTGCTCGCTGCTCTCACAGAGCTAGACGAAGATGCATTGGTTCAAATATTAACGGAACCAAAAAACGCCTTGGTTAAGCAGTATAAATATCTGTTTGATATGGAAGGTGCTGACATTACCTTTACCAAAGAAGCGCTTGATGCCATCGCCAAAAAAGCCATGGCTCGTAAAACAGGTGCTCGTGGGCTGCGCTCTATCGTTGAAAACGCGCTTCTTGAAACCATGTATGAGCTACCTTCAATGGAAAATGCTAAGACCGTACTCGTTGATGAAGCAGTAATTAACGACGGTAAAATCCCTGAAATCACATTCTCTAACGGTGACTCAGAACAGATAGCGATAGATGCTTAAAAGCTCTTATCTGCTTTATTAAAGCGGTAATTAAAGTAAAAGTGTCTAGTGTAAATTATGCTAGACACTTTTTTTATGTCCGCTTACTTCCCATTTTATTTCTTGCAGCTAATGTAATGGGTAAAAATGACAGCTGCGTTTATCAATCGCTATCAGCGCTTATCATCAATCATGCTAAAGTAGAAATACCAATACTATTAATGATACAAAGGAATGTTTATCATGCTTAACACTGTTTCTGGAAATGTCTCTGCAGTAGCAAACTCACTACGCCAACACCTCCCTTTTTCCTCCCATCAAGAGCATGATATTAGCCCTTATTATCGCAATCATGTCGCTGCTATCACTGGTGCTGGCTCTGGCATGGGGCGCGAGCTTGCCCTTCATTTAGCAAAGATGGGTTGTGATGTGGCGCTATCGGATATCAATCCTGAGCAACTGGCACAAACCAAAGACTTACTGGTCGGCTATGATGTCAAAGTCACCACCACCGTACTCGACGTCTCTGACAATAAAGCTGTCGAAGCGTGGGCGGATAGTGTGATGGCAGAGCATGGTAAAGTGAACTTTATCTTTAATAATGCGGGCGTGGCGCTTTATTCAACCGTAGAAGGCAGCAGTATTAGCGAGCTTGAATGGGTCATGGATATCAATTTTTGGGGCGTGGTTTACGGCACCAAGGCTTTTTTACCCTTGATTAAAAACAGCGTCAAAGAAAGTGAAGTTAATGACAGTAACAAGAATAACAAAGCGCGCCAGTTTAACGAACACGGCCATATTATCAATATCTCAAGCTTATTTGGTTTGACCGCGCAGCCGTCACAATCTGCTTATAACGCCAGCAAATTTGCTGTACGTGGTTTTACCGAAAGCTTGCGTCAAGAGCTAGATATTCAGCGTTGCGGCGTATCAGCGACCTGTATTCATCCCGGTGGCATTAAGACCAATATCGCTAATAGCGCTCGTGGTAACGACAGTATCAGCGACCTTGGCATGCGTAGCGGCCGCAAAGCCATCAGTAGTTTTAATAAGTTCTTAAAATTTGATGCCAACGCCGCTGCTTGGATTATTTTGCAGGCTGCCGCGACCAATCAGCCACGCTGCTTGATTGGTAATGATGCCAAAATGATGGACGCCGTCCAACGAGCTTTTCCAGCTCACTATAGCACTGTCCTAAACCGCGTCAATAAACTGTCACGCAAGTTAAAAGGCAAAAAACGCACAAAAACGGCTGATCGCAAAGCGGTAATTGCTAATTAATCTAGTGGCAAATAGACTACGATAAATTAAACCGTTAGGAATATATCCTTAACAAAAAAGCGCGTAAATATTTTCATATTTACGCGCTTTTTTAGTGAAAAAATATAGTCGCCGATACTATCTAAAGCGTTGACTATCTATTTGCATCGTTTGTCGTGTTAGTTTTTATTTTAGTTTAAAAACACTTTACGTATTTGTATTTGATACAATCATGTTGCTAGCAACTTACATATTGATTACTTTTCAGATTCTGGCAGGCAAAATAAAACGGATTAATGGGTAAAAGTGAGCCTTAGAGGTACGCTAATAATATGACGCCCGTTATTTTGGCCCTTATAAACGTTCAAGTTAAATGTCGAAATTCTAGCTTCTACTTTATCCAAAATATTGAAATAAGTTTTACCATCATGACCACTAAATTATCATAAAAATATAATTTTTCATATTATTTTTCATCATAAGGATATTCCAATGACCAAGTTCCCACGCGCCAAGCCCTCCTCCCTTTTAATAGCCACTATTTTTGCCATCAGTGCAGTGAGTATGACAGCCGGCTGTAGCAATAGCGGTGAAACCAAAGCCGTTGACCGTCTAGAAGAAGCAGAAGCATTGGCTCGCGTCAAAGCCCTCGAAGCCCGTGCAGATACCCTCCAAAGCAATATGCCAGCGGCTAATGATATGAGCGCGAGTGCAGGCGGCGGTGATGCGGCAGGCGCAGCAGGTGGCAAACCCGCGATTAAAATGCCAGATGAGTCTACTATTCCAGATGATGAATATGGGGCAGCAGTACGCCGCGGCCTACAACTCGCTAATCATACCTATAAAGAGCTGCCAAATAACGTTGGCAACCAGCTTAACTGCACCAGCTGTCATTTAGGTAATGGCTCAGAAGCCTATGCCGCACCTTGGAATAATATGACCAGTATTTACCCTGTTTACCGTTCGCGGGCAGGTCGCGTCAACGTGATACAAGAGCGGATTAATGGCTGTTTTGAGCGCTCAATGAATGGTAAAGGACTTGAGCTGGGTTCAGATGATATGAACGCCATGGTATCTTATATGAGCTGGTTGTCACAAGACATGCCATTTGGGGTGTCACCTGAAGGTCGCGGTTTTGTCAAAGTGGATAAAAACCTCGAGCCAAATACTGAAACGGGTGAAAAGCTATTTATAGAAAAATGTAGCGTTTGTCATGGTGATAATGGCGAAGGGCAATATAACGATGATGGCACTTATATATATCCTGCGGTAGCTGGCGACAAGTCTTTCAATGATGGCGCAGGGATGGCACGTACTTATACTGCTGCGGCCTTTATTAAAGGTAAAATGCCATTTGGACAAGGTAATACGCTAAGTGACCAAGAAGCGGTCGATATTGCCGCCTACTTTACCCACTTGCCGCGCCCTGTAAAAGCCAATAAAGACAAAGATTGGCCAAACGGCGATGCACCAAAAGATGTCCGTCGTTAATTAAAAAAGCTTATAATTTATATAATAAAAAAGCCCAGTTATTTAATAGCTGGGCTCTTTTATCATTGGTAGTTAGAATAAATAGTTAGGATAATTTGCGTCCTTTACCTTTAATTTAAGGCAGTTTCATATCGCCATCGACCAACCAACCAAGGCGACGCATCACATAAGCGACCACACCAGCGATAAGCGCAGGTAGGGCAAACATCAATAAGATAATCGCTGTCCATAACTGAGTACTGCTCATGATTTCTTGTGATGCTTCAATGACACCAAACACCCCAACCAACCCTGCCGTACCCATACCAGCGCCGGTTGCCGTACAAGCTAGCCCAAAGCCAACGGTTGCAATAGGACCAACAATGGCGCTGGCAATCACAGCAGGAAGCAAAACGAGCGGTTTTTTTAAGACATTAGGGATTTGTAGCATACTGGTGCCCAGTCCTTGAGATATGACGCCACTGATGCCGTTATCTTTAAAACTGGCCACCGCAAAACCAATCATATGCGCCGCGCAACCAACAACTGCCGCACCGCCCGCTAAGCCGCCAAGCCCAATAGCGATACAGATAGCCGCACTTGAGGTCGGTAGAGTCAATAAAATCCCAACGACAACCGCAATTACGATACCCATCAATAATGGCTGTAACTCAGTCGCTGCTTGAATACCGTGACCAACAGCATTGACCGCAGCAACGACCGGAGGATTCAATAGTGCGCAAACTGCTAATGCTACCGCGCATACCAATAATGGTACTAGCAGAATATCAAGCTTGGTCTTGCCAGCGACCCAAGTACCAGCGCGATAAGCAAATACCGAGGTCAGGTACGCACCAATGGGATTACCGGGTAAAGCCACGAACGTCGCAGGTCCGCCCACTTGCGGGGTAAAAAGCGTGCCTGCCATCAACGCTTCAGAGTGCGCACCAAGCATCCCTGCTACCAAGCAGCTGAGCATAACCAAGGTCGGCGCTTTGAGGTAGTAAGCAATGCCCACACCGATACCAGCACCCATTAATACAGAGGCCAGCTTGCCGACTGCGATAAGTGCGGGCAAGTCTAACCAACCACCGATTTGTGAGATAATCAAACCAGCAATTAATGTGACAAATAGCCCTAAAGCCATACCCGTAAAAGCATCGATAAAATATTTTTGAAAAAAGGCTTTTACCAAACCAGTAGGCGGTGTTGCTGAGTCAGATATTGTCATAGCCATACTCTTTGTGAAGGTTTTAATAAGATAGAATAAACCAAAAACATAAAACACTCTTGTTAAAAATCAGAGATAAAAAAAGCGTCATTGCGACGCTTTCTTATTATTAACACATGATTAAAACGAGCACAAAGTATTCAATCTAACGGCGCTGCTCAACGATGATGGAGTCAATGCCGTTGTTTTGTAGACGCTGCTGCGCACTAGCAACCGCTTGACGGTTATTCATCGGACGCGAGATGACCTGATAAATTGGCAAACCATTACCCGTGGTGTTTTTAACGACACGAGCGTCCACACCCGCCATCAGCACTTGCGCACGGCGACGGTCTGCTTCGTCGGCATCTCCAAAGCTGTTGATTTGCAAAATATAAGTCGCCGCAGGTTTAGCTGGCTGGATACTTGCAGTGCCAGCGCTAGGTTTGTTTGTAGCCGCACCTGTATTACTCGCAGCTGGTGTGCCGTCGTAGGTCGCATCTTCTTCAACGATGACAATATCGTCATCATTATTATTGGCTGCATTATTAGCATTGTTGCCACGATTCGGCTCAATAGTGGTGCTTTCAGAGATACCAAAGTTACCTGCATCATTAGCACCGGGTGTGGTACTTTCCGGCTGATTGACGACTACATCTGGCTCAAAGTCAGTGATTTGACCTGATTGGTTATTACTGCCTTCCCCAAAGTCTTCATCAGGGATGGTTGCCATCTCTTGATTGGGCAAAATATCATAAAACTCATAATCACCATTATCGGTGTCGGTATCGACTCGTTGCTGCACTTGTCTATCAGGGTCGGTACCGTCTTCGCTGCCCGCAGGACTAAAGTTAAACAATGGTGAAAGGTATAAAAACACCCCAATCATGAGCGTCAACAGCGCCCCAACAAACATCCATAATAAGCCTGACACACTACTTGTTTTGCGTTTTTCAGTGGCACCTTTTGGTTTTTTGGCTAACATGGATCTCGTTCTCCCTACTGAATATATCTATCGTTGTCGAATTATCAATGTCGAATTGTTATGGCCAAATAGTCGTCGGCGAATGATGGCTAGCAGCCGTCTCTCTTTATACTACATACTAGACGGCGCAGACAAGCCTAATAAGCTAAGCCCATTACTCAATACCTGCCTAACCGCTTTAGATAAGCGTAGGCGAGCTTGCATCATATCCATCTCATCTTGGCTTGGCGTCTCACCCGAGGTCAAGCTGACGGGCAAGATACGATTGCTATCGTACCAACCATGAAATAACGCGGCCAACTCTTTTAGATAGTTGGTTAAGATATGCGGCTCATAGCCTGTCGCTGCACGTAGCAAGGTTGCCGGATAAGCGCCAAGTAATTTAATCAATTCTTCTTCGCTCGGTGCGGTTAATAACTCTTGCTTTTCAGCGCCAGTAATATCGTCTACTTGCAGACCACTGGTTTCTAGTTTTTCTAACACGCGGCAAACCCGTGCATGCGCATACTGAATATAGAAAACCAAGTTGTCTTTACTTTGCGATTTGGCCAGCTCTAAGTCAAAGTCGACGTGGACTTCAGGCTTACGGGCGACGTAATAGAAGCGCGCGGCATCGTTACCGACTTCATGACGCAGCTCACGTAAGGTGACAAATTTGCCCGAGCGCGACGACATTTGCACTTTTTCACTACCGCGCCATAAGGCGACAAACTGTACCAATACCACATCAAGACGGTCGGCATCGATACCAAGCGCCGTTAATGCCGCTTTCACCCGTGGGACATAGCCATGATGGTCAGCGCCCCAAACATTAATGACTTTATCAAAACCGCGATCAAATTTATTTTTATGATAAGCGATATCAGAGGCAAAATAGGTGCTTTGACCATTGGCACGGCGAACGACACGGTCTTTTTCATCACCAAAATCGGTCGATTTAAACCAGATATTGCCGTCTTTTTCGTATAAATAGCCTTTTTCATCTAGAATTTGTAAAACAGGCTCAATCTCGCTATCGATTGATCTTTCGCTAAACCAACATTCATAGCGGACGCCAAAGTCATTTAAATCGTCTTTGATATCAGCCAAAATGCTGCTAAGTGCTGCATTTAAAAACAGCTCATAACCATCACCAAGCAAGGCTTTACTATTAGCAATCAGTCCGTCGATATGGGCTTCTTTATCGCCCGATAGCAGCACTTTTTCGCCGTCTGCATTTATCTCAAACTGTGCATCTGCTGGTACGTCTTTGGCAATTTCTGCAAAACTGTGGACGTAGCTATCCCCATGCTGTGTCTTTAGTGTCTGAGCAATATCACTAACATAATCGCCTTGATAGCCATTAACTGGGAATGTGACTGGCTCAGCGTTGGCTTCTAGATAGCGCAAATAAGTACTGGTCGCTAAAATATCCATTTGGCGACCGGCGTCATTAACATAATACTCACGCGTGACGTCATAACCAATGGCTTCAAGCAAGTTTGCCACGCTCATGCCAAAGGCGGCACCGCGACCATGACCGACGTGCAAGCTAGACGTTGGATTGGCCGAGACAAATTCAACTTGGATTTTTTGACCTTTAAACTGCTTGCTTAAACCAAAGCGTTCTTGCAGCTTAAAGATATCGTCTAACACGGCGAATTTGGCTTCGGTATTTAAAAACACGTTAATAAAGCCGGGGCCTGCGATTTCTACTTGGCGAATATCTTGATTTTCAGGCAAGGCGTTGACGATTTTTTCAGCAAGTTGGCGCGGATTGGCTTTCGCAGCTTTGGCGGCCGTCAGGGCGATATTGCTTGCAAAATCACCATGGCTGGTATCTTTTGTCCGTGTAATTTGGCTGTTGTTTTGCCAATCAGCCGGTAGTTCGCCGTCATTTTTTAGGGCTTGGATGGCACTATCAAATAGTGAGGCGAGCGTATCAATTTGGGCTTGTGACATAGGACTATAAACTCACATAAATGAACAAAAAAATTGGTGAACTATAAGGTAATACGAAAAAAATAAGTAACCTATAAATATAACAACCTTTAGAGGTTATTGCACTATTTGAAGCAAAAATAGCGTTAAAACCACCGCTATTATACTAGATACGCGTAGCTTAGGAGGTGATGACTATTATAGGCTGCCAATACAGGGTTATTTAGGCTGATTGTAGCGTTACTGTTGCCTGATGTTAGTGAAATATTTATAGCGGCTCTATTACGCGTTATAATGAAAAACAGTTATCGCCTGCTTTCTCTCTAAACCATCATTTGATGGATAAAAAATATAAAGAGACACGCTAGAGTATGCGCTACTTTACACTTTCATTTATAGGATAAAACCATGTTTGCTATTGCTTCTAGTACCGTCACCATTTGGGGTATGTATATTTTATTGCCCATCTTTATTGCTTTTTTATTCTTTATTATTTGGGATTTATCAAAACAGTCTGAAGCTGGCCGCGCTGGTACTTTTTGGATGTTTTTAGCTCTTGGTGCAGGTTTTATTGGTTTTATCCTAAAAGTATTGATAGAAATGGCATTTAAACGCTGGTTTATCTAACTACTGCTTAAGTACCACTATAACTCAATTAACTTTGTTATCACTTCTTATGACTTCACTGGTATAGGTTGGTAAATCCCATGCACCACCAGCAAAGCCTCGGCACATTCCTGTACTAGAATCTTCTGTCAATGCAAAGGTTTTGCCATCCCAAACCCATACTGCGCGATTCCAGCAATCGCCTATTCCTCTATCCTTATGAAGAGCGTAAATCTCACCATCAGAGTAATCACTCGCTGATGTCGTAATCAGTGTTGGCTTGCTTGGCTTAGCATGATTTATCAGCCAATGACCTACACCCATATTATAAGCACCTCTCCAGCATTCATGAGTAGCTAATGTATGCTTACTATCTACCGGAATAAAATCCCAACCTAACCTATCAGCACCAAATTCCTGCATTCGTTGGTATGCTTCGGTTTTTGGATTAACCAGCTTACAATCTCCCATACCATCATTAGAACCTACAAGTTGCTTATCATCAATATCAATCCATTTATTGATATTTTTTTGAAAATAAACTAACTTTGCAGGGGTTAGCTGTTTTTTATCCTTATCAGCATATGAGTATGCTTTCTTAATCACAGGTTTCGCTTTAGCAGATTTAGGTGTTTGTCGATTCAGACTACTTTTACTAACCAGTGCCAACGGTGTACCGACACGACCTTGTACTTCGTCAAGTTTCAGCAATACCGCCGCCAATCCTTTGTCAGATACTTGCCATTGATAAATACCTGACGTGAACTGTATCTTAGTATTTTGATTGGCGAGTTTGAGCAGTTGCTGTGCCTGTGCGGTACTCAACTGACCCTCTCTTTCAGATGACAGTTGGATGAAGCCATAAGACTTATTATTTAATAATAACTCAACTTTATAGTTGGTTTTTG
Organism: Psychrobacter immobilis; assembly: GCF_904846285.1. GTDB lineage: Bacteria > Pseudomonadota > Gammaproteobacteria > Pseudomonadales > Moraxellaceae > Psychrobacter > Psychrobacter immobilis_D. Next base: position 39,765 of record NZ_CAJHAD010000021.1, read on the forward strand.
ATAACTGTTCAGGTACTAATTTTTCTTGCTCAAACTCTTCCCAATTACTCAACTTAACTTGCACTGTAGATAGCTTTTTACCCGCTTCTACTGTAATCAATACACTAGCGTCACCTAACTTATCAGAAGAAACCAAACCTTCAGCGGCATAACCGGCTGCTCGGCAAGTCAAGGTATTGTCACAGACCAATTGCCAGTCGTCTTTAACAAAACCCCAACCTTCAGACGGCGTGCCATAAGAATCTGATGCCAAAGTAGGCAGTGCGAATAAACCGGTCGTAATCAAAGCTATGATTGTTTTCAAAATCTCACTTCCTTGTGCCGATTGACGTTATAAATGCTATTTTTTTGCAATAATCGTGGCACGCATCGGTGCAGGATAGCCTTCAATTGTCTTTGTTGAGTCATTCACATCTAAGAAGTCTGCTAGCGAATGGTAGTTCATCCATTCCGTTTTGCGCTGCTCATTGGTAGAAGTAACGGCGACATCGACGCAGCGCACGTCGGTAAACCCAGCCTTTTCTAGCCAGCCAATCAGCGCCGCTACAGACGGTAAAAAATACACGTTATTCATCTGAGCATAACGGTCATGTGGCACCAGTACGGTATTGGCATCGCCTTCAATAACCAAAGTTTCGAGTACTAGCTCACCACCTTTAACCAACTGACCTTTTAACTGTTGCAAGTGCTCAAAGGGCGATTGACGATGATAGAGCACACCCATACTAAATACCGTATCGAACAACTGACTGTGCTCCGGCAAGGCTTCCAATGGCACCGGAATATAATGGGTACGGTGATCGTCAGCATTACCGACAAAATGACGAATCGCCATAAACTGATGATAGAACAAGCATGATGGGTCAATAATAATGACTGTATCAGCCCCTGCGCCTGCCATACGCCAACCGTGATAGCCTGAGCCACCACCTACATCTAATACGCGACGTCCTTTTAAAGTACCCAAATGCGGTGCGACCCTTTGCCATTTCCAATCACTGTGCCATTCGGTATCTATAAATATCGAACTATCTTCGTCACTACCAATTTGACCACCAATCTGAAAGGGTCCTTTACGCCAAGGCATCAGCTGCTTTAACAGTGCCATCGTTTGTTTACGCTCAGAGTCGCTTAGATTGGCAGCAATCGTTAAGACATCGTTGTCTAAATCCACCCTATCAACCGCTATTTCTGGCAAACGTGCCACCGACGCTTGGTAAGCGGGCGCATGAGCGTAATTGGCTTTGTCTTTGATATCATTGAGCCACGTTGGTAACCGCGTTAGCCACTCATAAGCGCTCGGCTGCTGCTGCGCCAATAACAGCAAAGTTAAATATAATTCGCGTTCAGCGTGAGTAATGGTGTCATTAAGCATAAAGGGCGGTTACCGTATTGATAAAAAAACTGGTAAAAATTTTGTTTTGGCAAAAATATACGCTGGCAGGTTTTTATTTAAACGCCACAATAGAAACAAAGTTTAAAAATTGAAACCACGTTAAATGACGTTGAAAACTAACTTGCGCCAAACGCGCATGATGCTCATCTAAGGTATCGGTAATGAGGACGTTCTCTAACGCATTACGCTTGCCGCTAATTTCCATCTCGGTATAACCATTAGCACGTTTAAAATCATAATAACGCTCAACCAACCACGCATCATACTGCTCATCAAACGCATGAGTTTTTTCAGTTAATACTAGTATGCCACCTCCACTTAATGCTGCATAAATTTTTTCTAACACTGCCACTCTATCAGCGGCGGGTAAAAACTGGAGCGTAAGATTCAAAATCACCATATCGCATAGCTCAAGCTCGACATCACGAATATCAGCGGTGATCACCTCAATATTATGCGCTGGATAATTCTCAGTTAATAAAGCACTGGCTTCAGTGGTCATCGCTGGCGATATATCAATCGCTTTAATCTGTAAATCTTGCGGATCAAACTCGCCTGCCAACGCCATACTTGCCGCCCCAAGCGAGCAGCCCAAATCATAAATACGACTAACGCGCTGACCATCATTATCCTGTTGGCGATACTTACAGTGGCGACGGGCAAATATCGGCAACATCGCTAGCACCTGACCATAACCGGGTACACTACGGCGAATCATATCGGGAAAACATGCCACCACTTGCTCATCAAAAGAAAAACGCGCCGCTTTATCGAGTGGCGTAGTAAATAAGATGTCATGCTTAATGATATCGTTTTTAACGGTGTTATTAGTAACAGTATCATTAGTAAGGGTAGTTGGCTTGGTTTGGCTCATGGGATGACTCATTTTTGGATAATAAAACTTAGATTAAAAGTTATTCAGCAATTTGTATAATGCTACTTATGGAGAATGGATAAAGATAGCAAAAGCCCATTATAACATTACTGTTTGTTACTTATCGCGGGCAACTCCCCTGCTAAGCTAAATGTATATTGCTGAATAGAGAATATTTTAGTCAAATACCTTTAAAATAAGATGTATTTGTTAAACACACTATTTAGCTGATATTCTATCGTTCGAATAATAGGAACAATTATGCAAACCATTATATTAGGCGGTGGCTGCTTTTGGTGCACCGAATCGGTATTTTTATCGCTAAAAGGCGTACAGTCTGTCGTATCAGGCTATATGGGTGGCGAAGCTACTACCGCTAATTATCAAGCCGTCTGTGGTGGTAACACCGGACACGTTGAAGTGATTAACATTACCTTTGATGAGTCTGTTCTACCCTTAGAAGTATTGCTTGATGTATTCTTTGGCACACATGATCCTACGACTAAAGACCGTCAAGGTAATGATGTCGGTAGCCAATATCGCAGCGTCGTTTATTACACGAATGACAATCAAAAACCAACCATCGATCGCACCATTAATAAGCTACGCGATATGGGTCTGAATATCGTCACTGAAGTGCATCCGGCAGTTGAATTTTATATCGCTGAAGAAGCTCATCAAGACTTTTTTAATCGCAATCCTGGTCAGGCTTACTGTAACTTTGCGATACCGCCAAAACTTGCCAAACTGCGCAAAGAGTTTAGCCAGTATATGGTGAGCTAATAGATTGCTATGATTGTTATACGCTATAAAGGCCAAGGGTTCATACGTTTGGCTTTTTTATTGCGTTTAGCGCTATGATAATGTTAAACCTTTAAAGCATTGATATGCTAGGAATAATGGTATGGATTCTGAATTTTGGCAACAGCGCTGGCAAGAAGGTCGTATTGGCTTTCATAAGTCTGACGTTAACCCTGAGCTAATCAAATACTTTTCTAATCTGGCGTTGCCCATCGGTAGCCGAGTATTGGTGCCTTTGTGCGGTAAATCGATTGATATGGTATGGCTGGCTTGCGCAGGCTACGACGTCGTTGGCATTGAGCTGGTCGAATCAGCTGTGCAAGCGTTCTTTACTGAGCAAAATATCACGCCGACTATTACTGAATTTACTAGCGCTGCTGATAAATCCACTTTAAAACGCTATCAAGGTCAGCTTGCTGGTCGAACCATTATCTTATGGGCGGCGGATATTTTTGCACTGAGTGCTACAGCTATTGGCGATATCGATGCCGTTTATGATAGGGCCTCATTGATAGCCTTGCCAGCAAATATGCGTGCTGATTATAGTAGGCACATAGCTAAACTTAGCGATAACGCGCCACAGCTATTAATCACCCTTAACTACGATCAAAGTAAAAAAGACGGCCCGCCTTTTTCGATTACTCAGCAGCAATTGCATCAGTATTATAGTGCTGATTATAAAATCGTTGAGCTTGCAAGCAATTCATCAACCCTTAATGCTGCCTCTGAGATATTGGTAACTGAACATGCTTGGCTATTAAAGCCTCAATCCACTCAGTATTAACTGATAATAAAAAACAGAAGAAAAGCCATAGATCTAGTTTTAGTCTTATAGCCAAACCCTCTTCTAACCTCACGCCACCGTCAATTTATAGTAACTGAGTGCTTCGATACCTTTTCTTTACTATTGAGATTGGTTACTCTAAGTCCATACTGCTTAAACCAGCTTTGTTCTCTTTCAATGACTATTTCGATGTTTATAGGATATTTCCATGCGTTTTTCTTCAACTTCTACTTTATCTCTACTTAGCATCGCCGTTGGTCTCAGCCTTGCTAGCACCGCACAGGCTGCAAAACCAGCAATTCCTGAATTATCTAATAGCCAGTTTCAGCAGTGCTTAGATGGTCTAAAAAATTCTAGTAAATTCCGCGGCGTCGATAGCTTTACCTTTAATAACTATCGCCCAAGCCAGCCTGACCCTAGTGTGATTCAGTCATTGAACTATCAGCCAGAGTTTCAAAAGGACGTCTGGGATTATCTGTCGTCACTTGTCGATACGGAACGAGTAGAAGATGGTATCCGTGCCAAACGCCAGTGGGCAGATACCCTGCGTAAAATTGAATCGCGCTATGGTGTCAAAGCCGAGCACGTATTAGGGGTTTGGGGCGTGGAATCCAACTTTGGGCAAACATTGGGTAAAAAACCCTTGTTTGAATCTTTAGCGACACTGTCCTGTTTTGACCGTCGTCAAAGCTACTTCCAAGGCGAATATGCCAATGCCTTAAAAATTGTGCAAAATGGCGATATCGCACCTAGTGATATGACTGGCTCATGGGCGGGTGCGTTTGGGCAAACACAATTTATGCCCAGTACTTTTTTAGAATTGGCCGTCGATTTTGATGGCGATGGTCGTCGTGATTTGGTTAATAGCGTCCCTGATGCGCTTGCCTCTACTGCCAACTTTTTAGACAAACGCGGCTATCGTTCAGGTGAGCCATGGGGCTATGAAGTCAAACTTCCGAGTGGATATTGGGGCGCATCGAACCGTAAAGACAAAAAATCTATCAGTCATTGGCGCAATCAAGGGCTGACATTGGCGAACGGTAACCCGCTGCCTTCTGATTTAGATAGTGCCGGTTTATTATTGCCTGCAGGTCCTGACGGTCCAGCATTTTTAGTTGGTAAAAACTTCGATACTTTCTATTCGTATAATGCCTCAGAAAGCTATGCACTGGCTATTGCGCATTTATCAGATCTGATTACTCGTGAAGATAGCAGCAAAACCGACTTTATTACCGCTTGGCCAACTGATGACCCTGGTATTGGTCGCCAAGAATCTCGAGCAATTCAGCAAGCATTATTAAATGCAGGCTACGATATTGGAGAAGTCGACGGCATTATCGGTGATAATACGCGTACTGCTATTCAACAATACCAATCGAGCCGTGGTATTTTCCCAGCCGATGGACGCGCCGGACAGAAGTTTTATCGCGCTATCGTTGGCAATAGCGCTGCCAGCAGCTCTCAATATGGCAATCAATACGGACAACCAGCAAACAGTCGTCCTTTAAATGCTGCCCCTGCCGACCGTATGGGACAATTGATTCAACAGCAAACTGACAGCTCAAACTCTAACACTTATTCAGCACAGCCATCTGCGCAGCCAACCGTTAGACCATCAACATCATCAAGCAATACGCGCTATCGCCGTGTTACCAGTCCTGATGGTACGGTGAAACTTATACGTGTTGATGAAGGTTCGTAGTTTAATTTTGACCTGAATTATCAGTAATTTAGGCCAATAATGCTTAAAAATTCAACGAAAAAGCCACGCAAATTAGCGTGGCTTTTTTATGAAATACATTTAATGCGTTAAAAATAAATGGTGATTATTAAACAATCTCTATCAATAACAGCTATTAAACAATCGGTGGCGGGTTTGGTTTACCATTGTCGCCGTCCCAATTTTCGCGTGCTTTATCATCTAGATCAGCAGGCGTTTTTGGCTCCCATTTACCATTTTCTTTCCACGTAGCATCGCCCCAATCGGTATCTTCTTCTTTTCTATCCAAATCTTTATAGGCTTGGGTTGGATCAATACCGCGGCGCTTCATATCGGCGACTTGCTCTTCCAAGGTATGAAACTGGTTTGCATCATGCATTTTCTCTTCCAAACTGGTTAATTCACTTTTTAAGGTATCATTTTTAGAATTACTCATTATTTATTCTCCCTAGTTGTTCAATATGGTTATGTGCTTATCATCTTCATTATCACGGGTATTGAACAGCTTCACAACCATTGCGACGTATGCTTTGTATTACAAAACGTAGCCATGAACGTAGAAAAGCCCATTTAGATAACTATCAATTGAATTATAGCTAGCGATTGAATTAATGAGAGGTATTAGACAAGGTATTTATCAAAAATAGAATGGATAGCTTAAGCTAACTGAGCGGTAAAGACGGATGACTGTCTATTTTTGGTTTTTTATCAGCCAATAAGCTTTTGGCATAAAAAGTGAGCTTCCAAAGCTCTTGGGTGACCCGTGTGCCGTAAGTGGTTAATTGTATCCAATTAGCCGCCACCAATTGACGCTGCAATTGATTTAAATCATCTTGAGAAATCTGACAACGCGACACAGCGTGGACGTTTGGCATGTCTTTTTTGATATCTGTTTCAGCTCGGATGGCAATTAGGCGATTGATGGCGCTCTGTAGACCATAGCTTGAGAAGGTGGCGGGAATTTTCATCAAGCTAACTAATATCTCTTGCCACGACAAAATCATGGGTCTGGTCACATCAGTTAAATTACCGCCTTCATACGCTTGCGCTTTATATTGAATCTCAAAGGTATCGGTCAGAATAATGGGTTTACTAACATTATCAGCGGCAAGATGATTAATAATCACGGGGCGAGATTGTGTTTGTTTAGGCTCTTTATTGGTCGAAAAAGCGCTAGCTATTTCATCAGTAAGGGCAGATTTATTGGCTTTCATCAGCTCGTCACTGACTCTTACCCAGCCATCCCCAACTTCGTGATTGGCAACCATTTTATAGTAGGCCTGAATGAGCAGCTGCTCGATATCATTTTCGGTTTCATAATAATAAATCTTCTCGGCTTTTTGCGTCACCATATTGGTAAACTCTTGCAGCTGCCGACTGATATTAACCTCATTATGGTGACTCTTGACCAATATCAATAAGGGTTTGAGCTTGGCTTTGGCATTGAGATAGCTCAAATGCATTTGACTGACACCGGTATTTTGCGCCGTACCATAGCTATCCCCAATAATCATCAGCGCATAGTCGCAGGCATCGATACACTGGCGACCATATAGCGACGCTTTTGGTAATTTACTAGAAACGTCATAGGTTAAAAATGCACGGGCTTGAAAAAACATCGCCACACTGTCTAAAACCAACAGTTGGTCGTTGTCAGCGCATATGACGTGAATATGATAGCGACGGTTTGGCACAATCACCTCTAAGCTCAGATAATTATATAAATGGTATTTATATAAATAATAGCTATATAAATATTAGTCGTGTGAATATTAGTCATGTGAATTACTAATGAAACCTGAGTTACTCTATATATTCTATTAAGCAAATACTAGCCTAGCATAATATTGCTAATATGCGTTCAGTTTATTACTAATTCCACTAATATATTGCGGGATTATAACAGCTACCTCACTATTGAACAGGTAAAAAACTGATATTAGAATAAAACAAAGTAGCTTAAGGAGAAAGATAGTAGTTTATACGAGTCTGTTTACCTAATAAACGCTGTATCACAGCGTCTAACTGCTCATCATGTTTGGTTGCATAAAAAGTCAACGGCGGCAGTATATTTAAACTTGCTTTCGTATCACCTAACCGCTCATTAGCTAAAACCTCGACTAGCAATACCGACAACTGATCTGCTAATAAGTGGTTTGCTAACAATAGTTGCTTGACGCGCTCAGCGATTGCCTGCCCTGAATCGACAATTTGTATTGCTAATTGTTGCTCAGCAATCTCTTGCCGTAAAAACGCTTTAAAGAATGGATAATGGGTACAGCCTAGTACCAGCTGGTCGACGCCATCTTGGGCAAATACCTGTAATTGCTGACGCAAACCCTGAGCGGTTTCACTCTCTTGTGGCATACCTGCCTCGACCCAAGGGACTAATTTTGCGTCAAAATACTTAGTGATTCTGGTCGCATTAGGAATGGCTACATTAGTAATGACATCATTAAGTAGCGTTCCATTTAAAGTCGCTTTTGTTGCCAGTACTGCGACATGACCCGTTTTACTGGCAAAGACCGCAGGTTTTAAAGCAGGGACCAAACCGACAATTGGCAGCTGCGGATAATAGCGGCGTGCGGTCTCTAATGCATAAGCCGAAGCGCTATTGCAGGCGATAACAATAAGCTTGCAGCCTTGTTGGTACAGCCATTCTACTGCGGCTAGCGTCAAGGCTTTAATATCTTCACTATCACGATTGCCGTACGGCACATGCAAAGTATCGGCATAATAAACATAACGCTCATACGGTAATTGCTGAGCCAAATGCAAATAAACCGATAACCCGCCAACACCCGAATCAAACAAGCCAATTGGTGCGCTGCGATTTTTTTTAATCGCATTATTTATCACGCTATTATTCGACATAACCTTTTTAATATTAGTATTAGTACCTGTCGGTGAGGCTGTATCAAGGCTCTCATAGCTTGTATTGTTTGGAGCTGCTTTTACGGCAATTTTCATTGCTATCTTACCGCCGTTTTTATATAGATGTTAAATATTGTCAGATGCTAAATATGTTTTATGCTTAACTGGATGGCATCGATAACGGATAAGACTTGCCGCCACTTTGCAGCGTTAGTATCGTCTCACCATCACGCTCTGTCAATTCCCCAATTTCGGTTAAATGATAAAAAGCATTGCGACCAATCAACGCATCCAAACCATTTCGCACCATCATATAAGGACGAATTTGAACATCAGCTTCTATGTTCTGCTTTTCTTCGCTCTTGTTATGGTCATGGTTTTTGCCTGAATAAGCACGCAAACTAATCGGATGCTTATCATCTAAACGCACCACATCACCAGTTGTAGTGGTAAATTCTAGCCAGCACGTATTGTCTTCATTAATGATACCGACATCATCAATTAATAAGGGCGCATCTTCTACTTGAATACGCAGCTTTTGCACCGGCGTCTTTAAAAAGTACTCAACCGCGCCATTATTTTCCTCTTTCCACAAAATAGTGGCAAATAAATTGACCAATGACTGCCGGGTCATATGCCCACCTTCGTGCCACCATTCACCATTGGCTTTGATAATCAAATCCATATCGTCTACTTGCTCAGGGTGCCATTTCTCCAGTGGCGGTATGGCGCGTCCTTGGCGTGTGCTGGCTACTGACTTAAAATACAGGCTAAGTGCATCGATGCTATTTAGCTCGGATGCCTTATTATTTGGGGCTTGAGCATCATTTTTACTCACAGCATCGACGCTTTTATTATTATCGCTCATCAAATAATCCTTTATTTAGTAATCAAAGTTTGGCAAATCTATTATTACTATAAATTTTAGTTTCGGGTATGATGAAAGCCTATCGTCATTGTACCCCTACTCACTCAATCCTACCTTAACATTGATGCCCAGAAATGCGTATCGTGTTTGTAGGACTTTTCTTTTATAATGGGTAACGATTTTTTATTTGAAATGCTTCAGTGGGTGTTGTATTAATGACACATTTCACGTTATAGGTTGATATTTTTTAAGCAAATATTATTAACCTTAACGCCGTCAATTGATGCCGCAAAGACAGTTTTTATCGGGCAGCCATATGTCTGAGTAACGTTAGCGCCGCAAGCCTTATTATTCAATTGTTAAGCTAATGATGCCCTGAGATAAGCCACTAAAAGTTTAGGAGTAGGTATGCAAGAGCAAGACAATCAAACGCCAGTCGTTGATAGTGATGGTGTTAATAGCGACATCGCAAATACTGATACGTCAGTAGCAGAAACGGTAGCTACAGAAGTAGAAGCCACACCAGAAGTTAAAGAAGTCGCCGTGACTGAAGAAGTTGCTGAAACTGAAGCAACAGAGGCGGCTGTGGTTGACGCGCCTGTGCTAGAAAAAGCACCGGAGCCAATCGTAGAACCTGTCGCTGCGGAGCCTGAAATCGAACGTGAATCGATGGAGTTTGACGTCATTATCGTCGGTGGTGGACCTGCAGGTCTATCTGCAGCTATCCGATTGCGTCAGCTTGCTATTGCAGCCGGCAACGACGAATTTATGGTTTGTGTGGTCGAAAAAGGTTCAGAGTTTGGTGCGCATACTTTATCTGGCGCTGTCATCGAGCCGCGTGCTTTAGACGAGCTGATACCAGACTGGAAAGAAAAAGGCGCGCCTCTAAACGTTCCTGCTATCGAAGACCGCGTGTACATGCTCGGTTCTGCCACCAAAGCAACCAAACTTCCTGATGCTATCGTACCTGCCAGCATGCACAATCACGGCAACTATATCGTGTCATTAGGCAACGTCGTTCGTTGGTTGGCTGAGCAAGCAGAAGAGCTTGAAGTCATGATGTTCCCAGGCTTCCCTGCCGATGAAATTTTGTATAATGATGACGGTTCGGTAAGAGGCGTATTAACCGGCGATATGGGCGTTGCCGCCAATGGCGAAGCCAAATCTAGCTTTGAGCCAGGCTACCAGCTACTGGGTAAATACACTATCTTTGCCGAAGGTTGCCGCGGTCATTTGGGCAAGCGCCTCATCAGCCGTTTCGCTCTTGATAAAGACTCAGACCCTCAGCATTACGGTATTGGTCTAAAAGAGCTATGGGAAGTAAACCCAGAAAAGCATGAGCAAGGTGTGGTCATGCATGGTTCAGGTTGGCCATTAACTGACACTGGTTCTTCTGGTGGTTGGTGGTTATATTTCGATGAAAACAACCAAGTAAGTTTTGGTATGGTTATCGATTTATCTTACTCAAACCCTTATATGTCACCGTTTGATGAAATGCAGCGCCTAAAACTGCATCCGCTCATTCGCAATGTCTTAGAAGGCGGTAAACGCCTCTCTTACGGCGCGCGTGCATTAACCAAAGGTGGCTTAAACTCATTACCAAAATTCACCTTCCCAGGTGGCGTCTTGGTCGGTGATGATGCTGGATTCTTAAACCCTGCCAAAATCAAAGGCACGCATACCTCAATGAAATCAGGTATGTTAGCGGCTGAAGCGATCTTTGAGGCGCTACAAGCCGGTCGTGAGCATGATGACGTGGTCGCTTATAGCACCATGTATAAAGAATCTTGGTTATATCAAGATAACTATGAAGCGCGTAACTTTGCACCAGCGATGCACCGTCTGGGTCAATGGATGGGCGGCGCCTTTACATTTTTAGAGCAAAATTTACTAAAAGGTAAGATGCCACTGACTATCCATGATAATAAGAGAGATTATGATCAGCTAGAGCGTGCAGCCCATGCTTATCAGCCAACCTATCCTAAGCCGGATGGTAAACTGATATTTGATAAGCTGTCATCAGTCTTTATCTCTAATACCAACCATGCTGAAGACCAACCAACGCATCTGAAACTGACCGATCCTACGGTTCCTGTTTCTATCAACTTACCACTATATGCTGAGCCTGCGCGTCTATATTGCCCAGCGGGCGTTTATGAAGTGGTGAAAGATGCCGAAGGTGCCAAGTTTGTCATCAATGCGCAAAACTGCGTGCATTGTAAAACCTGTGATATCAAAGACCCGGCGCAGAACATTACTTGGGTGACGCCAGAAGGCGGCGGCGGTCCTAACTATCCAAACATGTAAACCCTGTTTGAGGTAATATAGCTTCATAAAAAACCGCTCTTATAATCATAAGAGCGGTTTTTTGATGCTTGTAGCTTGAATGGCATATTTTCTTGATTTGCTTTTAAAGGTTAATCAGTCCACGCATCACGATTGGCTTCATCTTTTAATTTCACAAAGTCATCGGGATCGAACTTGATTTGATCGCCCGTTTTACCTTCTTTGATTTGTCTTTCATAATCACGCAATATTCTGAGCGCAACCGGTGACAAGATTAAAATCGCTATTAAGTTAACGAGTGCCATGAGACCCATCGATAAGTCAGCAAAGTTCCAAATAGCAGGTAAGCTAGCAATAGCGCCGACGAACACCATGCCCAAAACCATAAAGCGGAAAATCATAATCATGACTTTGGCATTTTTTTCACCAGAGATAAATTCAAGATTAGATTCACCATAACTATAGTTGGCAATGATAGAAGTAAACGAGAAGAAGAAAATAGCAATCGCGACGAAAATCACGCCCATATCACCCACATACTTCGACAATGCTAACTGGGTTAATTGAATACCCTCTTGTTCGACACTCGGGTCGACCACGCCAGAGAGAATAATAATGGCAGCAGTGGCTGAACAGATAACCAGCGTATCCATAAATACACCCAGCATTTGCATAAAACCTTGCACGGCAGGATGGTCAGGATGGCTTTTTGCCGTTGCCGCTGCATTAGGCGCTGAGCCCATACCGGCTTCGTTCGAAAACAAACCGCGTTTGATACCGTTAATCATTGCCTGTGCAATACCATAACCAATTACACCGCCCGCCGCCTGCTCAAAGCCAAAGGCCGATTTTACAATCAAGGCAATCGCTGCTGGGAACTCGCTAAAGTTGGTGACAATAATATAAAGTGCCAATAAGATATAAAGAATCGCCATAACTGGCACGATTTTACCCGCGATACGCGCAACCGAACGTAGACCACCAAATACCACTGGCGCGACTAGCACCACCAATACCAAACCTGTCATCCAAGTCGGAATCCCAAAGGCTTGATTGGTCGCTTGTGCAATGGTATTTGACTGTACGCCATTGAACGCCAAACCAAAAGCAACCAACAAACAAAGCGAGAAAAATATCGCTAGCCAGCGCTTACCCAAACCTTTTTCAATATAATAAGCTGGTCCACCGCGGTAAACATTGTCATTATGCGGCACTTTGTAGGCTTGCGCTAAGGTTGACTCGATGAAACTGGTCGACATACCCACGATCGCCGTCATCCACATCCAAAACACCGCCCCCGGTCCACCAAGATAGATAGCAATGGCGACCCCTGCCAGATTACCGGTGCCAACACGCGCTGCTAAGGACGTCATCAGCGCTTCAAATGAGCTGATACCGCCATCTTTACGCCCTTGATTTGACACTCGCAATAACTGCCACATATGGCCGAAGTGACGAAACTGAATAAAGCGCGTAGCAATGGTAAAATAAAGACCAGCACCAATCAAAACGAACATCAGCAAGCCATACCATGGATTACTGGCGATTAACCAATCATTGTTACCCCAAATAATACTAACACCGTAATTAACGGCGCTATTAAACCAACCTGCTATGCTTTCGTTCATACTATATTTCCCTGACTGACTTTCTATATTTTTAACATACGTTATTAATTAATGTGACTGTCCACCCTCTTATGACGCTTTGTTCTCTCCTGACCTCTCTAAGAGTATTGGAAAACTAAGCGATAAAGTGGCAATAAAATCACCCATATCATGTTGGCGTATTTTAACTGACTGGTGATTATTTAACTGTTTCAATCCTTTATTTAGAACTTTTAATATCTCTAAACTTTTGACGAGTGAAAAAATTTAAATAAAAAATCTATTGTTATAAATAAATGAATAATAAAAAACTTTTAAGACTGATTAATAGTGATGACAGTATGGCTATATTTATATAACGCTTATTTATTACAAAAAAACTTGGTAACATAACATGCGTTTATGAATTCTTGATTGTTATTCTTAAAATAAATGCCATTTTTGACTTCTAGCTATTAATATAGCTAGAAGAGAAAATCCTTAACGTTAATAAGGTTTTAGTAGGCTATTCTGTCAAAGACGGGAGGTTTATTAACCTTTACTAACATAAGTTAGCTAGAGTTTCTATGGAACGAATATTTAGTTACATAAAGTAAATAAAATTTATTTATTGTTAATTAAGTCAATATTGTATATATTCCTAATAAGTTTATAAAAAACGCTTGCAATACTTACTGGAATGAATAAGTTATGAAGTATTGAAGCCATATTATCGGGAAGATGATATGAATAATGAGACAGAGGATTGTCAGCCAATACCGACCCTCCTACTTAAATCTCACTGTTTATATCCGCTTAATTTTATAAAAACCCCTTTATCTCTGTTAATAGATAACGAAAAGATAAATTTTTAACCGGTTAATATTGATTTTATCCTGCAAATTTCATGGTGTCATACCGAGCAACTTAACATCAGTGTATGTATCGCTCGCATTGAAAGAATTTGCTCATATGTTGATAATTTTGGGTTACTTATCTGATTGATCATTCTGCTTTAGCCGTTCGTCTACCGTTTTTATGGTTGTAAGATGGACTGAGTGTCACACTGCTTTTGTTAGTGGCACAAACACTAAAGCAAAATGACTTGTCAGACTCAAATCAGTGACCTTGTTTTTATGTTAGGCAAAAGGAGTTGTCCTATGGAGAACCACAACGATTCATCAGGTTATTGGCGCGCCAATCTCCGTCTCATCAAAGTCAGCCTCGTCATTTGGGCGTTAGTCTCTTATGGTTTTGGCATCTTGCTACGTCCATTATTGTCAGGTATTCGAATAGGCGGTACCGATATAAGCTTTTGGTTTGCACAACAAGGGGCGCTTATCGTATTTATTGCCCTAATCTTCTTCTATGCATGGCGCATGAATAAACTAGATAAACAATATGGTGTAGACGAGGAATAGCCCTATGAGTCAATTTACGATTAATATTATTTTTGTAGGCCTATCCTTCGCTCTATACTTCGGTATTGCTTGGTGGGCACGTGCAGGTTCGACCAGTGAGTTTTATGTAGCTGGCGGCGGTGTGCATCCAGTAATGAATGGTATGGCAACGGCTGCTGACTGGATGAGTGCGGCGTCATTTATCTCGATGGCAGGTATTATTGCAACGGGCGGTTATGCTGCTTCAACGTATTTGATGGGTTGGACAGGCGGTTATGTTCTACTGGCCATGCTCCTAGCGCCTTACCTACGTAAATTTGGTAAGTTCACGGTTCCTGATTTTATTGGCGACCGTTTTTATTCCAAGACCGCTGCTATGATCGCAGTCGTTTGTTTGATTATTGCATCAACCACTTATGTTATCGGTCAGATGACCGGTGCTGGTGTGGCATTCTCACGCTTCCTAGAGGTTGATAACACCACTGGTCTAATTATTGCCGCTGTTGTTGTATTCTTCTACGCCGTACTTGGTGGTATGAAAGGGATTACCTACACGCAGGTTGCGCAGTATGTGGTTCTAATGATTGCCTATACGATTCCTGCTGTATTTATCTCACTTGAGTTAACGGGCAACCCGATTCCAGGTCTTGGTTTGTTCTCAAACCATGTTGAAGCAGGTATTCCTATCTTAACCAAGCTTGATCAAATCGTCGTCGACTTAGGCTTTACCGCTTATACCGCTGATGTGCCGAACAAGCTAAACATGGTGCTATTTACGTTATCATTGATGATTGGTACAGCGGGTCTACCGCACGTTATCATTCGCTTTTTCACGGTTCCTAAGGTGGCTGACGCCCGTTGGACAGCTGGTTGGACGTTAGTTTTCATCTCGCTACTATATTTCACTGCACCGGCAGTAGGTGCGATGGCACGTTTAAACCTAATCGATACCATTTATCCACAAGGTGTTGACGCTCCTGCTATCGAATATGATCAACGTCCAGACTGGATGAGAACATGGGAAGAAACGGGTCTTATTAAGTATAACGATCTCAATAACGATGGTCGTATCCAGTTATATGCCGATAGTGGACTTGGTGCAGCAGAGCTAGCATTGGCTGCCGCAAACACTGATGGCGGCGATGTCGCTGCTACAACAGCTGCGGTCGAAAAAGCAAAAGCTGAACATGCTTTAGAGCGTGATGGTGTATTTGTTGATAGAGGCTGGGCAGGTAACGAGCTTGACGTAAACGCTGATATCTTAGTATTGGCTAACCCAGAAATTGCACAGCTACCAGGTTGGGTTATTGGTCTTATCGCCGCCGGTGGTTTGGCAGCAGCGCTATCAACGGCAGCTGGTCTACTACTTGCTATCTCATCAGCGATTAGTCATGACTTAATCAAGCGTAACCTTAACCCTAATATTAGTGATGCAGGCGAGCTAAAAGTAGCACGTATCACGATGGCTATCGCGATTGTGGTTGCGACATGGCTCGGTATTAACCCTCCAGGGTTTGCCGCACAGGTCGTAGCATTAGCCTTTGGTATTGCGGGTGCTTCACTTTTCCCTGTATTAATGATGGGTATTTTCTCGAAACGTATTAATAACCTTGGCGCCATTGCTGGTATGCTAACCGGTCTTATTAGTATTTTGGTCTATATCTTTGTCTTCAAAGGTTGGTTCTTCATTACTGGTACTGCAAACTTCCCTGATACTGAAGAGTACTGGTTGTTTGGTATCTCACCATTATCATTTGGTGCGGTTGGTGCATTGCTTAACTTTATCGTTGCATTCGCTGTTTCTTATGCGACTGCGCCTCCACCAGCACATATCCAAGAGTTGGTTGAAAGTGTTCGTTCTCCGCGTGGCGCTGGTGCGGCAATCGATCACTAAGCCATTAAAAGTGCAAATGATGGATAATCTTTTACGATAATATATCACTCACAGGCAGTAGCTGCTTGTGAGTGATTTTTTTATCCATCACTCTTAAAAGTAAAAATGATGAGAAAAATATTCATAAATGACATAATAAATGCGCTTAAAATACTCATAAAAGTAAATTTGTTTTTAATAATTGGTATTAAATGCGCTGATGGCGTTAAGGAAAAATCTTATGCTTTTTGAGTTTATCGCTACCATAGCAGCTGGGTTTGGTTTGGCTGGGATAGCATTGGTTATAACTCACTTGAGTAAACTGGCTGGTAAGAAAGCACCAAGATGGCTTATTCCATTATTTGGTGCCATCGGTATCTTTGGTTTTCAAATAAGCCAAGAGTATAGCTGGTTAGGTCAGCAGGTCGCCCAGCTTCCTGAAGGCGTTCATGTTGTTAAAAAGGTTGAAGAAAGCACGTGGTTTCGTCCTTGGTCATATGTCAAACCACAGACATTACGCTTTATCGCCGCTGATAGCGGACACGCTCGCGCCAACGCCGATGCGCCAAATATTTATTTGGTTAATTTGTATTTGTTTGAAAGACGTAGAAGTGTGCAGCAAGTACCGCAAGTTATCGATTGTGCTGCCCCTGCTCGTGCAGATTATGTGCTACAAGAAAAAGACAGTAAGCTCAGTATTGATGAGCACGTGAAGCAAACCACCAAGTGGCGACCTTTGGAAAAGACAGACCCGCTGTATATCAATGTTTGTATCAATAAAAGTTAAGACTGATATCTTATTGAAAATATCATATTAAAAACAAATCTAATATTGAAAATATTGTTGTGCTCATAGGAGTTAATAGCGCGTATTCATACTGCTATAAGCATGCTTTGAATTCGCTCCTAACAGTAAGCCGGCGCATAGCCCACCAAAATGCGCCGCAAATGAAATGCCTTGCTGCGGCATCAAACCTTGTTTAATGATCAACCAATAACCTGTGCCCATCACGATACAAGCCAATAAGTAGCCCCAACGCCTTGCAAATACTGCCCCGCCTATCATGTAACCAAGCATCGCAAAACAAAGCCCCGACGCGCCGATATGAATCGATAACGGCGAACCAATGACCCAAGTTACCAATCCTGACGCTACGATTAATTTAAGCAGCGTACGATAAGCATTATTTTCAAATAGCCCAAATAAAAATAGAATTTGTAATAGCGTTAACGTATTGCCAAGTAAGTGGGAAAAATTGCCATGCATTGTCCATGATGCAAAAACCCCAATCATACTACCAGTATCTAGGGCACGTGGCACAATACCAAAAATATTCCACAGACCAAAAAATACCGTTTCATTAAGAAAGAACATACCCCACATCGGTATAAGTACAAAAGCATATAAACCGATAACTTGCTTAATTCTTTGCATGACGAGGGTGAATAATTGCTGCCATTTCATCTGACGTATTACCTTTTAAGCCTTCTAATTTTATTAAAAATCTATTAATGACTCACAGAAGAAATCGAGCTTTCCACAGGTTTAAATGATAATAATGACGCGTCTTCGTCTGCCGTTAATATACTTTTGGCATGCAACAATGAGGTCGAATGATAAGGAACTAGGGCCGTCGGCATAAAATTACGCGCAGCATCAATATGTTTGACCGAATCATCAAAGAAAATATGCGGCGCAAAGGTTTTTAATACCGAAGTTTTTTCAAGTCCGCCTAAAAAAAACGCCATATCAAGATCAACACCCCAGTCTCTTAAAGTTTTGATAGCCCGCAAGTCAGCAGGAGCATTACGGGCAGTGACTAAAGCTATCTTCATAGGAGAAGTATGCAAGCTTGCGGGCAAACGCTCCTGCATCTTCGACAGCTTAATCAACAGCTCTGCATAAGGTCCCTTTTCTATAGGTAAGTCACGCATTTCGGCTTCACGCTCATGAAAAGCCTGCAAACCTTTTTGCTTATAGAGCAGCTCACCTGAGTCATCGAATAATACCGCGTCACCATCAAAGGCGATACGCAGCTGATTTGTGTCTAGCTCATAAGTATTTATCGGAGTAGCATCCAATATCGCACAGGCACAAATATTGGCATC
Source organism: Psychrobacter immobilis (assembly GCF_904846285.1). Classification (GTDB taxonomy): domain Bacteria; phylum Pseudomonadota; class Gammaproteobacteria; order Pseudomonadales; family Moraxellaceae; genus Psychrobacter; species Psychrobacter immobilis_D. Next base: position 58,336 of record NZ_CAJHAD010000021.1, read on the forward strand.
TGCAACTTGCTGTGCATCATCACGATTGGTGGTCAAAAACAAATCCACATTAAAATCTTTAATATAGGGCGCTACAGGACTTCCAGAGATAAATGCCGAACGTGAAATGGTTAATTCATGCTCACGAATGGCATTGAGCACTTGAATACCCGTATCAGGGCTACTTTTTGAGACAATTACCACTTCGACCAACGGTGTCTCAATACCTGAACCTTGCCCCTCACAGTCATGACAATGATTATTTAAATTTAATAATGCTTTGATAAGTGGATAGCCTGCGCCGATACTGAGCGGATCATTCTCACGTTCGGTCATATAGTTGCGAAACTCTTTAATCGCCTCGCTAGGTCGCTGCTGTAATAACGCTATCAAATGATTTTCAGATTCTGATAAATCAAATAAAGCGGTTGCTGATATTGCAACGATTAAGGTATTGGTAAAATCTACTGCCATAACTTTCTCTGTTTATAAAAATCTGATTAAAACTGTCATATAAAAATGTCTGCAACCAGTTTACTATACTTACTGCAATCTATAATGTTAAGAAATTTTTATGAGAAAAACACCAGCTTATTACTGATTAGAGAACGTAAAAAAAGCCTGCATACACAGGCTTTTTATTTTTTCAAATTAGGTTTATAAGTAATTTAGTATTAATAATAATTAACTAAGATCAGTATCTTCATTAATGACAAAGCTAACAATCATAATGACATGATACTTATCAATCTTACCATCTGTAATGCCTACTTTCTGCTCTTTTACCCAAGCACCTTGAACATTGTTAATAGTTTTGGCGATACGCGCCACGCCTTTTTGAATAGCGTCTTCAAAACTTTTTTCTGAAGTACTACTTACTTCAATATTTTTTGCAATAGTCATAATTTTATCATCCTTGTAGTTATTAATTTTTATCATATTAAATATATCTATAAAAGCTCATGTTTCAAAGCAATCCTGCATTGAGAACATGGACTATAATTATCATAACTTTAATAAGTGCTCTCAACAAGGCATGGGTGTTAAGTTATGTATTAGGAATATAGAGAATAGTCTTTAACACCTCTAAAAAATATTGAAAAAGCAGCTTAACCCAAACCTGCGCCAAAAGAAAACCCCCTTCTGCTTATGCAGAAGGGGGTTTTACTTTAGAATAGAGAGCTGACGATGACCTACTCTCACATGGCCGGAGCCACACTACCATTGGCGCGATGATGTTTCACTTCT
>NZ_CAJHAD010000022.1 GCF_904846285.1 Psychrobacter immobilis
CTCATATATTATGTAAATATTTTAGAGAAAATAGGAGAATCATCATATTTATAGAGTAAATTGAGTGTTTTCTAGGTTTTTTAGTGAAAATTAGACGAATATAATAAAAAAAGAAATATTAGTAATTATTTAAACACTTCATCAATACAATATTAGAAAAATTTATTAGAATATGTTATTACAATAAAGCATTCTCGTCATAGCAATTTGTCTCCCTGAATAGATATATAATTGCGGATCAGATTGTATACATATATTTTAGTCAAGCTATAATCAGAAAACTAGTAATATAGATTAAAATATGTTCATTATTTTTATATATTAAATCGTAGCCTTAAATTATATCGACATTAATTTTACCAATTTTTGTCTTATAAAATTATTTTAATTTACATTTTAGTCAGTTTTTCTACTATGCTTTTATAGAATTTTTATGAATATAAGGATTTAGAAAACAAAAAAGCGCCCTAAGGCGCTTTTTTATATTGAAGTATTTAGTTTTAATTTGTCTATTGCTTCTCGGCACCAAAAGTACCTTGGAAGGTTGTGCCTTCACCTGGTTGACTACCCTTACCACCTTTTTCTAATGCTTGTTGATAGACACCGCCTAAGAAGTTGGCATCCTCGCCGTAGAATCCACCGGTAGTATCGATGTTATTTACATTACCAGCAAAGGTATTGCCGCTGATATCTGCATTGATATTAATTTCATTACCAGTAGGCATATACTGATAATCGCCATCTGCAAATGTCAATTTACCTTCTAGTTTACTATTAACAAAATCAACATCGAACTTAGAGGTACCATTAACTACCGGACCACCGCGAGCGCCTTCTTTTAGATGTAGGTTTTCCATATAGGTAGCGACACCAGCATAAGCTACCATGCCATCATTGATGTTGTTATCAATATTATACTGTGCCAAGTCTTTCATATACTGCATATCTTCAAGGTTTGTACCATTACCTTGTACATAGACAGTAGATACACGTGCTAAGTCTGTTGTACCTAACTTTGGATCTCCATATACATGTCCAATTTGCATCTGCGTTTTCATTTGTGTATCAAAGTTCTTATAAACAGATGAATAGTTGAGATCTAATGCTACAGGACCTTGAACTTTTGTGTTTTCAGTATGCAGACTAAATCCATTACCATAATCTGAATCGTCAGTTCCACTTATATTAACAAGAACCTTCTGTTTTACAGAGTCAGGCTTGGTCATGTCAGCACGAGCAAAGAATTTATCGTAACCAGTAAAGTTATCTCCTAATTGATTGTCTACAGGAACCTTAGATCCATCTACAGTCACAGTCTCTGTAAAGTCAGATTTGTCATTACGTATCTCTGCATAACCAATCGCATCTTCCGTAAGAGTTAAGAACTTTTTACTACTTAGCGTATTACTCTGGAAACCAGTAAGTTCAATATCTACTTTAGCATCTGGATTAACTGGCGGCGTTGGAGTCGGCGTTAAAACTGCATTTTTCTCTGCTCCATAAGTACCTTGAGCACCATTACCTTCATAGATACCACCTAGATATTCAGCACTACCACCATAGAATCCACCTTCGGTGTTATAGCCTGAATTGTCTACAGCTGCACCTGAGAACTTGTTGCCTGTGATAGCAGCAGTTAAGCTGATGTCATCAGCGTTAGCGAACGTTAAGTTACCCGTCAAGTTTTGGTTGACAAAATCAGCAGTAAATACGGATTGACCATATTCAATGCTCTGACCTGCGCCCAGTAGACGATAGGTTGCATCACCTTCATATTGTACATTACCTTCACTCGGTATGTTCTCAGCTAAGGTGGCGTTACCAACAACGCCAACTCCATCTACAGGGGCTGTTAATGGTCCAGCTCCTAGTCCAGAGGCATCTGCAACACCGTCAATGTGAGCAATGCGCATGCTATCACCAAAGTCTTTATAGACTGAGGTATAGGCTAATGGCAATACGCCTATGTTGGTTGTGATGTCAGTGTTGTCATCGTGAGATTTGAAGCCGTTTTGAGTATCACTATCGTTAGCGCCAGAAAGGTTGACTGGGACTACAGGTAATAAGCTATCTGAAGCTAAATCAGCACGAGCATCAATCTGTGAGCCGTCTGCGTTGACAGTAAAGTCACGTGTGGTAGTTGTAAATATAGCCTCTACTAGCTGATTAGCGTCAACATTGAGTGACTGCACACCTGTTTTATTAGCTTCAGGCTCTGGTGTTGGAGTCGGTGTTGGAGTCGGTGTTGGAGTCGGTGTTGGAGTCGGTGTTGGTGTTGGCGTTGGCGTTGGCGTAGGCGTTGGAGTCGGCGTTGGCGTTGGCGTAGGCGTAGGCGTAGGCGTTGGCGTAGGCGTAGGCGTAGGCGTAGGCGTTGGCGTAGGCGTTGGCGTTGGCGTTGGCGTTGGCGTTGGCGTTGGCGTTGGCGTTGGCGTTGGCGTAGGCGTAGGCGTAGGCGTTGGCGTTGGAGTCGGCGTAGGCGTAGGCGTAGGCGTAGGCGTTGGCGTTGGCGTTGGCGTTGGCGTTGGCGTTGGCGTAGGCGTAGGCGTTGGCGTTAAAGGAATGTATGGATAATCACCACTATCGCTACCACATGCTGATAACATAATAGCAGTGATTAACAATACACTTGCCTTTAAGGGGGTATTTAATTTTTTTGCTGTTGATACAGCTGAGATTGAATGACGGTTAGGTGACATTCGTCTTCCTCCATGAAGAGTTTATAATATTCCATTGGATAAGGCTTAAAACATAGTACTGCTATAGATAATCAAAATTGTCAAATAAAGTCAACTAAAATTAAGAAACTGCCTATTCACTTCAATTGATAGTAGATGATACATTTATATAGTTAATGGCAAGCGATATTACATGCGAGCAATAAAAAAGCGCTATAGAGCGCTTTTTTATTAATTTATATTATTATATAGCTTTATTTCTTTTCAGCTCCAAAGGTACCTTGTGCATTATTACCTGAGAATATACCTCCTATATATTTAGCATTATCACCATAAAAAGCACCTTCTGTAGCATAGCCGCCTTTCGCACCTGAAAACTCACTACCGCTGATAGTACCAGATATACCAATATTACCAACTTGACTGAAAGTTAAAGTACCATCAACTTTTTTGGCAGCGAAATCAGCTGTAAACACAGAACTACCATATTCTATAGCCTTACCCAAACCGATTGCTCGATAAGTTGCATCACCACCATACGATACACTGCCTTCTGTAGGTAAAGTGAGTGTTTTATTACCATATACTGCTACACCATTTACTGGAAGTTTAGCTTCTCCAAAATTAGCTGGGCCATCAATATGACCAATACGCATCTGAGTACCAAAATCTTTATATACTGAGCTATAATTCAGAGGTAGCTCACCTAATGATGTCGGGATTACAACGCTATCATCATGACGTTTAAAACCGTTTGAAGTACTGGAATCACTACCTCCTGACGTTGTAACTGTGACTTTAGGTAACAAACCTCCAGATGCTAAATCTGCTCTTGCTACTAAACTATTTGAGTTAATATCAAAATCACGAGTTGTTATTTTAAACACGGTCCCTGGTAACGCAGCAGAAGCATCGATATTCAGGGCCTGCGCACCTTTCTTAATAGTTTCAGAGCCAGATTGATAGGTTGGCGTTGGCGTAGGCGTTGGCGTTGGCGTTGGCGTTGGCGTTGGCGTTGGCGTTGGCGTTGGCGTTGGCGTTGGCGTTGGCGTAGGCGTTGGCGTAGGCGTAGGCGTTGGCGTAGGCGTTGGCGTTGGCGTTGGCGTAGGCGTAGGCGTTGGCGTTGGACTACCGTCAAATATATCGCCAAGATTATATGAATTATTGTTATCACTTCCACAGGCAGATAACATAATGGCGGTAATCAATACCACGCTAGCTTTTAGAGGGGTATTGAAAGATTTTAACGACAAATTATTAAGACTTGAATGATTATTAGGAAACATTCTTATTCCTCCATGAATATTTAAATGATATTTCTCTGTATAGCAGTAAAGAAAGTTATATAACTATATTTAAAACCGTTTATAACAATATATGAATATGATAATTAGTCTTATTAAAGATGATAACCATAAACAATACAGAGCTTTTACTTATTTCGATTTTAAAAGCTTATCCCGTTTATTAGATAAGCTTTTTAATTCTATCCAATATAATATTTATTAGAATAAGTTATTGACTCTGATATGAAAGCTTTACACCAGCGATGTAACCGTCATTGTCTTCAGCTTTACTAACGATACTACCATTAGGTAATTGTCCTGTGGCGTCACCAAATTTAAGATATTTGCCACCAACCGATACTGCCCATTCAGGTGTTACGTTATATTTGACACCGCCACCAATACTATAAAAACCTTCAATAGTACCCAGTGAGCTCACAGGGTCGCCCGCACCAGAATCATAACCAACAACGACTGAGCCAGCCAGCTTTTCATTAAAACGTTTGGCTAAGCCAACATCAACTTTCCATTGGTCTTTTTCGTAAGACAATAACGGAAGCCCTTCTGGCGCTGCAGCTTTAGAGTAGGCATTATAAAGAGGCGGTACAATACTAAAATCACTCCAAGGTACCCAGCGTACATCTAAGGTACCTAATAACTGATACTTTGCACTAAGACCAGTTTCGATATTTAAGTTCACTGATTCAGGCGTAGTAACAGTAGCTTCAGTGTTCGCATATTCACCAATAGACTGGCCAAGTGCAGAATTCGGATCAATTCCAAGCTTTCTTAATGCGACACCTTTTAGAGGTGAACCTAGCAACGGAACTCTTTCGCCTATATCAGTCTTATGTTCAATCTCAGAGCGATAAGTTAAGGCTGCTTTTAACGCTATTTCAGGTTTACTATAAGCAAGACCTGCTACCCAACCATAGTCCGTATCTGCATTGACATTCGCATCATATCCTGTGAGAGGACCATATGCTTGACCGCGCAGATGCACATCCGCTTTAGCTTTTTGCATAACGGGGCCACCATATACTTGGAACCCATTAGATTTGAAGCCCAATAAACCGGTCCAAGTTTCTGTATGAACGCTTACATTGGTGTTTTTATTATAGTCAGGATCTAAAACTGAGGAGTTAATCAATTCATTTGGAACAGAGGTCCCAGTAGACGAATCAGCGATTGTTTGTTTTCCTGCTTTAGATACAAACGTACTATCACCTGAGTACTCTACTTCTGCACCAAATGGTTCATCGTAGAATACACCAATACTGATATTGTCGTTGATATCAGTTTTGACACCGTAACGCATAAAGCTATAGGAATCTGGAGTAGCGTTTCCGGTTGATACGCCTTTTTCGTATGCCGCTTCCGTGGAAGTAATACCATTACGAATCTCTCCAGTTGGAGTGACGATAGCACCCGCATTATCATGAGCAGACACATCGGTATCGATATAAGCAAAATCAACTTCTGCATAAGTACCAGGATTAAAGAAACCTTTAATATCTTGACCCGAACGATCAAGACCAGCCGCTTGCGTAAGCGAGGCAGCAGATAAGGCAAATAAAGCTAAAGCAAGCTTAGAGATAGGGAATTTTTGAGACACTTAACATCCTCCATGAATAAAATAACTGGCAAATAGCTGAATTACTTAGGCAACCTATATAAGTAATCGAAGCTTATGCTGTGCAATCCTTTGCCAAACGACTTAAAAAATAAATGAGTGAATGTGACAATCGCTTACTCGATTTTACATTTCCTTATTATCAGACATTACCACTATGTAAGTTAAGGTAACCGACTTAAGTATCATAATTAAAGTTTAGCGCGATAGCAATACTCTTTTAAGATTATTTAGGAATAAGCTAAAGTTTACAAAATACACCTTAAATTTATACTCGGTATTTTAAAAATGGATACTTTTACAGCACTAACTTCTCTTCATTAGTGATTTTTTTACGGAAATTAGTTATAAAAAAGCAGCCTCTAGGGCTGCTTTATTTTAATAAACATTCATCTTTAATATTACCAATACAGCAATATCATTACTTACCTTGGTAAGAAAGTTTCACACCAACAATATATCCATCATTATCTTGGAAATCTCCGACAATTTGTTGTGTTGGCAACTGACCTTTAGCATCACCAAACCATAAGTATTTACCACCAGCTGATACAGCCCACTCAGGGGTGACATTATACTTAGCTCCTAGACCAACGCTATAATAGCCATCAATCGGACCTAATGATGTCGTTGGATCGCCTGAACCACTATCCCAACCAACCGTACCACTGACCGCCAAAGCAGGCATGATACGTTTAGCCAAACCAAGCTCTACCTGCCATTGATCATCACTATATTCTACTAAAGCTAAACCATCTGGACCGTATGCAGGGTTATTTTTACTAACGGCATTATATAATGGCGGTACGATAGAAAAATCACCCCAAGGTACCCAGCGTACTTTTGCTGTGGCTAATGTCGTAGGATTAATACCCGTTTGAAAATCAAAGTTTACTGATTTTGGCGTGGTGATTTCCATATTATTGGTTTGGGTAGCTGCCGCTGGATTACCCGCTAAAAGACCTGCTAATGGATACGTTTCAGTAATGTCCATGCTATGGTCAATCTCTGAGCGATACGTCAAAGCTGCTTTTAAAGCGATTTCAGGTTTACTATATGCTACACCCGCTAGCCAGCCGTAATCTTGGTCTGGGCTAATATGGGAAGTGTAGCCTGTAGCAGGTCCGTATGCACTACCACGTAGCTTTACATCAGCCTGAACGCGCTGAGCGACTGGACCACCGTAAATTTGGAAGTTTTTATTTGCACCAAGCTTCATACCTATTATGGCAGTGATATTTTCAGAGCGCACCTCAACTTTAGTACCTTCAGTGTTAGCAAGTTGACTAGCTGCATAGCCATTCAGCCCTTGTAAAGGAGCCAATTGTGCTTCCCCCGCTGCGATTTGTGCTTTCCCACCTACAATCTGTGGGCGTAAAGTAGCTTCAAGTGCTGGATTTGCGGCAATGGCTGCTTCAGCCTGTTTAACTTGTTCTCTACCAGCTGCGAGCTGTTGTTGAGCACCTTTAACATAGGTATCTAAACCTTGGGCAGTCGTAACTCCCGGTAACTTTCCAGCTAATTGTGAGGCAATCAATCCATCAATCGCTGCCGTTGGCGCACCGACAAAATTGCTATCACCATTATAAGCCGCAGCCGCACCAAAAGGTTCATCGTATAAGATACCGACACTAAAGGTATCATTGATATCAGTTTTTACACCATAACGGAAGAAATCGTAAGACTCAGCAACTTCCCCTGTACTCTTACCTTGAACATAACCGGCATCATCAGTGGCAACGCGTTGATTATCATAACCACTAACATCAGCATCGATATAGGTATAAACAGCTTCGGCATAAGTGCCATCTTGTAAGAATGCTGTGATATCTTGACCTGAACGATCAAGACCGGCCGCGCTAGACATGCTCGCGACAGAAAGAGTAGCTATCGCTACAGCAAGAGTTTTTAAATGAAAAGTAGCGCGCATTGTATATCTCCAAACATCCTCGTTGTTTAATCGTTGCAATAATTCCAATTTAGCATTGTTACGCAAAATATAAGATTATGTAAACGATGTCCTGAAAATGATAGTAATCACTTTTTGACACTAAAACAACACTTAAAACACCTTATTTGCTATTAATGACTGAATAGTACAAACAACTAAATTTCTTTCATAAACAATAGTTTAATTAAAATATTTATTAATGTTTTATAATTAGCATTATAATTAAACTTAAATCGGTAAATAAACATTATTACTCTTTGAGCAGAAGGTTTTTGGCATTTCATGTTTTATCATAAACATAAAAAAAACGACCTATTGAAGGTCGTTTTTTATTTATAAAATATAATTTATATAAATATTAGCAATTTCCAGTTTACTTAGCTTGATAAGACAGCTTCACACCAAGTGCAAAACCATCATTATCTTCAAAGTTACTAACGACGGCTTTAGTCGGAATTTGACCTTCTGCATCACCGAACCATAAGTATTTACCACCGGCAGAAATAGCCCAGTTTTCAGTGAAGTTATACTTTGCACCTAGACCAGCACTGTAATAACCTTCGATAGGACCTAAAGATGTAACTGGATTACCTGCACCGCTATCCCAACCGACAGTACCTGTCACTGCCAATGCGGGTGTCAAACGTTTAGCTAGACCTAATTCTACTAACCATTGGTCTTTATCATAGCTAACCAACGCTAAACCTTCATCATCTTTAGTTGAAATTTTACTAACGTCATTATACAGTGACGGTACGATGGCAAATTCACTCCAAGGTACCCAACGAACTTTAGCAGTAACTAATGTCGTTGGATTGACGCCAGTCTGAAAATCAAAGTTAACAGATTCTGGGGTGTTGATTTCTATGTCACCATCTCTGCTGGTCGGTAATGCTAATCCAGCAGTAGCACCGGCGGCAGTAGCAATTGGGAAAGTCTCAAAAGCTTTTGCATCATGTTTGATTTCAGAACGATAAGTCAATGCAGCTTTAAGCGCGATTTCTGGTTTGCTATACGCCATACCAGCGATCCAACCATAGTCTTGATCATTGCTGATATGTGTCGTATATCCAGTTGCTGAACTATACGCTGTACCACGCAGTTTCACATCTGCTGTGACACGCTGAGCTACTGGGCCGCCATATGCTTGAAATTCTTTGTTAGGACCGAACTTCGCACCAAGAATACCGGTAATGCTTTCAGTACGCACTTCTACTTGAGTCGCTTGACCTGCAGTCGCAGCCAAACCTTTTGCAGCTTCAAGACCGATAAGCTGACCTTTGGCTTGTTGTAATTGCTCAGCAGTCAAGTTGCCTGGGTTGCCTGGAGTAAGCGCACCCTTTAGTTGAGCGATACTTTTATCAACTAAAGCTTCATTTAAATTAGGATTCTTTGTAAAACCTTGAATAAGCGCATCTGCATTGCTATTAGTTATAAAGTCGTTTTTACCGGTGTAATCAGCGGCCGCACCAAAAGGCTCGTCATATAAGATACCAACGCTGAAAGTATCGTTGATATCCGCTTTTACGCCATAACGGAAAAAGTCATAAGACTCTGCAATATCATCAATTTCATTGCCTGAAATATCTTTGCCGCTCACATCAGCATCTAGATAAGTATAAACCGTTTCAGCATAGGTACCATCTTGCAAAAACGCCGTGATATCTTGACCTGAACGATCAAGACCTGCTGCACTAGCGAGACTAGCTGCAGAAAGAGCAGCCAAAGCTACCGTAAGAGTCTTTAGATTGAAATTTGCGCCCATTGTCTATCTCCAAACATCCACATTGTTTTACCGCTACACCGAACTTTGTTAGGTAGACAGTATCTAAGGTGAAGGATACTAATGTTTTTTTTACATTAAGACAACCTAAAAACACATTATTTCTCTAATATGACTGAATAGTCATCAGACAGTATATTTATACAAAAATGTGCATATAAATCTATAATGAATAGTGGTTATTATTTCTCGCTTGATGCCAAGTACTTTAATACTTAATAATGTGGTGGTCTATCTGCCATAACATCAAACGGCGCCACACCGCCCTCTGTATCTTGGCTTTGAACTTGCTTATAGATAAACTGCACTTGACGCTGCAGGGTCTGGATATCTTTGTCTTGGCGCGTAATAACCTCATCAAGCCGTTCTACCGTAACCTCAAGGTGAGAGAGGTTCATCTGTAATTCAATAACCTGTGCTTGTAAATCCACATAGATATCTGACAGCTCAGCTTGACGATTAGAGGCGTTTTTTTCTATCGAATTTGGTTCATTCATATTTTTCTCAATACTAGATAATATAGTTATGGTCTTTATCAAATATCAGACACAACCATTTAAAGTAGACTTTATAAAATAGTGTTTATAAAGGCATTTACGCATACTACAGTTAGGTGGCAGCATGTTATACTGCTGGGAATTTTGCAACAACCTCTATCTCACTATTATATAAGCTTAAGATACTCTATGGCACTGATACATTTAAAAGATATTCACCTCGCTTTTGGCGTCGCTCCTGTCCTTGACGGCATTGATTTTGCTATCGATGCAGGCGAGCGCGTGTGTTTAATAGGCCGCAATGGCGAAGGCAAATCTACTTTATTTAAACTGATTAATGGCACATTATTGCCTGATAGCGGCGAAGTCATTATTAATAACAGTGTGCGCGTCGCCATGCTCGAGCAGGACGTGCCCGAGACCAGCGGTAGGATTTTAGATATTGTCATGGGTGGCAGCAAACGTACTGCCGAACTGCTGATTAACTATAATGCACAAACTGATTTATGTGCCAACGGTGATATGGACGCCTGCGAGCGTATGGCGGACTTGCAGCATGATATTGATGCAGTGCATGGTTGGGATTTAGAGCGAGAAGCGACGCGCCTAATTACTACTATGGGATTGGATCCAGAAGATGACTTGTCTTCACTCTCTGGTGGTCGTAAGCGACGTGTTTTATTAGCGCGCTCTTTAGTGACTAAACCTGATGTATTACTCCTTGATGAGCCAACCAACCATTTAGACGTTGATAGTATTGAGTGGCTTGAGCGTTTCTTATTAGACTGGCAAGGTCTGACATTATTATTCGTCACCCATGATAGAGCGTTCGTTAATAAACTGTCCACTCGCATTATTGAGCTTGATCGTGGTCAATTGACCAGTTATGACGTCACTCAAGGCGAAGGTGGCTATGCCCGCTACCAAGAACTAAAAGAGCTACAGTTATTGGCAGAAGAAAAGAACAATGCCAATTTTGATAAAAAGCTAGCGCAAGAAGAAGTATGGATTCGCCAAGGTATCAAAGCACGCCGTACCCGTAATGAAGGTCGTGTCCGTGATCTAAAAGCATTGCGTGAAGAACGTGGCGAGCGACGTGAGCAAGTGGGTAACGTTAACATTACCATGGGTCAAGGCGAGAAAAGCGGCAAGCTGGTTTGTAAAGTTAAAAATCTACATCTGCAGTACGATGACCATGTATTGGTCGATAACTTTAGCACCACTATCATGCGCGGTGACAAGATCGGTATCGTTGGTCCGAATGGCGCGGGTAAAACCACGCTTATTAAAGCCCTACTCGATATGTCTGACGATGATGTCATCAAAACCGGCAGCGTTGAATTAGGGACTAACCTAAAAATTGCATTTTTTGATCAGCTGCGTGATCAGTTAGATCTTGAAGCCAGTGTGGCGCATAACGTCTCAGAAGGTTCAGACTTCGTTGAAGTCGGTGGCCGTAAAACGCACATTATGAGCTATCTGCAAGATTTCTTATTTGCGCCAGAACGTGCCCGTACGCCTGTTAAAGCGTTATCAGGTGGTGAACGTAATCGTGTACTTCTTGCTAAGCAGCTATTAAAACCTGCCAACATTCTGGTACTTGATGAGCCGACCAACGACTTGGATATGGCAACGCTTGAGCTACTAGAAGAATCAGTCGCAAGTTTTGGTGGTACGATTTTGCTCATTAGTCATGACCGCTCATTTATGGATAACGTCGTCACCTCTACTTGGGTGTTTGATACGGATGAAGATGGCAAAGGAACCGTCAGTGAGTATGTCGGTGGCTATCAAGAGTATTTGGTACAAAAAACTCGTGAAGAAGCTTCGAAAGCAGCTAAAACTTCTAGTAATAATACGGCTAATAGCAAATCTACTAATAAGTCAGCGACAGCTGTAAAACCTAATAATGCCGCTAAAAAGCTCAACTTTAACGACCAGCGCGAACTTGATAATTTACCCAAAGAAATCGCCGCGTTAGAAGCTGAGCAAACGCAACTACAAGAGAAGCTGGCTGACGGTTCGTGGTTTACAAAAGATATTGACGCCGCTACCGCTGCCAGTGAGCGTTTATTGGTCATCGAAGATGAGATGATGACTAAGCTTGAGCGCTGGCATACCCTTGAGAGTTAGTAGGTAGTATTTAAGAGCTGATATGAAACATAGGATTATTTATTACCCTTCTACTCTAGCGTATATAGAAATCGCTACCGTTAGAGTGGTAATAAATAGCTTATGCTTATTTACAAGGGTGTGATGTGCTGAAAGTTAGTGAACATTGTCTTGATTTCAAGTATCATTCCCTATTGCTGAATACCCTTATTTTTTATAAGGTCATCATTTATAACAGCCTTGCAAGTACAAAGACCCATGTTAAACATTGATAATTAAGGTGTTTTATACCTTTTATTTTGTTTAACCATCTGTCGTGCCCTATCAAGGTTGCTTTATTTTTAACACAATAATTTATTTTATGACCAAAATAGCTTAGAATAGCAACAATTAGCAAAATTAGGCACAGCTAACGTGGCTTGATAATTGTAATTTTTCTAAGCCACAAACCCAGTGTGGGATAATCCCATTTCATTCACCTGGAGGAAGTATTAATGAGCCATGCCGAAGGCGTTAATGTACAACGTCGTAGAGTTCTGATTGCCTCGACTGCCGTAATTGGTGCAGCTGGGGTAGCTGCTGTGGCAACACCTTTTGTCCGCTCTTGGACCCCAAGTGCTAAAGCTGAAGCTGCTGGTGCGGCGGTGACCCAAGATATTGGTTCTATCGAAGCAGGACAAATGATTGTCGTTAAATATCGCGGCAAACCTATCTTTGTGGTTAAGCGCACTGAAGAGATGCTCACGACACTTGATTCTGTAAAGTCGTTATTGTCTGACCCCGATTCTGATGCATCTTTACAACCTGAATATTGTAAAAATCCTGAGCGCTCTATCTCACCAGAAATACTGGTGGTAGAAGGCGTTTGTACGCATTTAGGCTGTGCACCAAACTATCGTCCTGATGTTGGCGCTGCTGACTTAGGTGGTAATGATTGGTATGGTGGATTTTTCTGCCCCTGTCATGGCTCTAAATATGACTTATCAGGTCGTGTTTATAGTGGTGTCCCTGCGCCGCTTAACTTACCCATCCCAGATTACAACATGGATGGTACCATCTTGACGATTGGGGAGGCTTAATATGAGCATGGGTAAAAAATTAATGCATTGGGTAGACGCGCGCTTTCCTGCGACCGAAACCTATGAATATCACATGTCAAAGTACTATGCACCAAAGAACTTTAACTTTTGGTACTTCTTTGGTGTGCTATCAATGGTGGTATTGGTCAACCAGTTAGTGACTGGTATTTGGCTGACGATGATGTATAACCCAAGTGCCGAAGGGGCATTTGCGTCTGTTGAATATATCATGCGTGATGTCAAAGGTGGCTGGCTCATCCGTTATATGCACTCGACTGGGGCGTCTGCGTTCTTCGTCGTCGTATATTTGCATATGTTCCGCGCCTTGCTATACGGTTCATACCAAAAACCACGTGAGCTTATTTGGCTCATCGGTATGGGTATTTACCTAGCATTGATGGCAGAAGGTTTCTTCGGTTACCTACTTCCTTGGGGCAACATGTCATTCTGGGGTGCACAGGTTATCTTAAACCTACCTGCTGCTCTACCTGTGATTGGCGATGGTCTTGCTGAATGGGTACGTGGTGATTATATTATCTCAGGTATTACCCTAAACCGCTTCTTTGCCTTGCATGTCGTCGCTATTCCACTAGTACTTGTGGGCTTAGTGTTTATGCATCTAGTCGCACTACATCATGTGGGTTCGAACAACCCTGATGGTATTGATATCAAGAAGCTAAAAGATAAAAACGGTGTGCCATTAGACGGTATTGAATTCCATCCGTACTACACTGTGCATGACATGGTTGGTATTGTTGTCTTCTTTATCTTGTTCTTTGCCGTGGTATTCTTCTTCCCAGAAGGCGGCGGCTTCTTCCTTGAGCCACCAAACTTTGAGACAGCGAACTCACTAAAAACACCTGCACATATTGCGCCAGTATGGTACTACACTCCTTTCTACGCCATTCTACGAGCCGTTCCTAATAAGCTTGGTGGTGTTATTGCAATGGGCGGTGCGATTGCATTCTTGTTCTTAATTCCATGGCTCGATAGATCACCTGTACGTTCTATACGTTATAAAGGTATTTTGTCGAAAATTGCATTGACTGTGTTTGCGATTAGCTTTGTGGTCTTGGGTTATTTGGGTGCGACACCGGCCTCACCAACAGCAACCATTATGGCGCGTATATTCACTGTATTGTATTTCTTGTTTTTCTTATTGATGCCGTTCTACACTGCTATTGAGAAGTGTAAACAGCCACCAGAACGCGTTACCGGAGGTCACTAATGAACACGCTAATTAAATCCCTAGCTGGTCTAGGCTTAGGCGCGGCATTGACCTTGACTGCTGGCACAGCAAGCGCATCAGGTGGTGGATGTGGTACTTTTACCAATGCAGATGGTGTGGTTGAACACTTAGCTTGTAGTACAGCTCCTATTGATTTTACCAATAAGGGTTCGCTACAAAACGGTGCGAAAATCTTCATGAACTACTGTGCTGGTTGCCATTCTGCACAGTACGTTCGTCACTCGCGCATTGCTAAAGATTTAGAGATACCACCTGAGTTGGTTGAAAAGTATTTGATGGTGACCACGGATCAAATCGGTGAGCACATCAATGCTGAGATTGACCCTGAAGTACAAGCATCATGGTTTGGCGCGGCACCTCCAGACTTGTCTCTTGAGACCCGTCTGCGCGGTG
This sequence comes from Psychrobacter immobilis, assembly GCF_904846285.1. Classification (GTDB taxonomy): domain Bacteria; phylum Pseudomonadota; class Gammaproteobacteria; order Pseudomonadales; family Moraxellaceae; genus Psychrobacter; species Psychrobacter immobilis_D. Next base: position 14,659 of record NZ_CAJHAD010000022.1, read on the forward strand.
ATGACTGGGTATACACTTACTTATTGTCGTTTTATGAAGATCCGAGTCGTCCTTGGGGCGCTAATAACCTAGTGCTTGCAAATGCTGCTATGCCGCACGTCTTGCATAATATGCAAGAAACCTTGAGTGAAGAAGAGTTTGAATCTGAGGTTGGTGACTTGGTTAACTTTATGGCGTGGATGGCTGAGCCTGTTCGTCATGACCGTAAAGTGATTGGTTTCTTTGTGATTTTATTCTTATTAGTACTACTAATTCCAGTTTATTTATTAAATAAAGAATTCTGGAAAGACGTAAAATAATTAAGCAATAAAAGCCAAGATTTTATCTAAAAAAAAGCACTACTTCGGTAGTGCTTTTTTATGTTTGAAAAGATTATCAAGCGGCAAATTAACTGTTAAGTGGTCGCCCTACGTGCAATGTTTACGTACGCTGCCTTGATAAACGGAGCGACATTGTTTACGATAACAGGCTTTACTAATACATTAGGCTTTCATGATTGATGCGAATGACATTCCAAGTAGTCAGCTGATTTTATACGCTGATGATGGCTACGACAGTCATGTGGTGCGCCTATTGCTTGAAGAAAAGAAGCTGGCTTATTACTTGTCACGTTTGCATTCTGAACGTCCCGAAGATTTAACAGAGCTTAATCCATATCATACTTTGCCAGTGCTACAGCAGCGTGAAATTGCGCTGTATGAGATTAACGTTATTTTTGAATATCTTGAAGAGCGTTATCATGCCAATAAGCTCTTACCCGATACGCCGCAAGAGCGTGCACAGTTTCGCCAGTTGGCCTGGCGTATCCAGCGCGATTGGCTGGTACTCGGTAAGCGTCTACTGATGCATCCAGACAGTTTTAATAAAGCCCAAGCTGCTATGGCAAAAAAACAGCTGAGCGATTCACTAATTACTATATCACCACTGTTTGCGCATAAGCCTTATTTTATGGCAGATGAATTTGGTTGGTGTGATGTGCTGTTAGCGCCTCTGCTATGGCGGTTGGAAGAAATGGGTATTGAGCTACCGCGTGCTATTAGCCGACCCCTATTTGACTATCAAAAACGTATCTTTGAGCGTGATAGCTTTCAAAAAAGTGTACGTTAATTAGACAACCGTCTACTGCTACCTTAGAATAGAAGAATGCTAAAATGTGAGCAATTATTCTATAAATCCCCCTTTGTCGCTAAAATTTTTTAATCATTATTTAATATCATGAGTATAGGAAACCAACGATGAGCGAAGAAACCACCTCTATTACCCCAACACGCCCTTATATGGTGCGCGCGCTATATCAATGGATAGAAGATAATGCACTGACACCTTATCTAATGGTGGACGCTACTGCCGACAACGTACAGATTCCTAGAGAACATGTACAGGATGGTCGTATTGTGCTCAATATTGCTAGCCGTGCAACCGGTAATATGAGTATGGAAAATGATTATATTCATTTTAGTGCGCGCTTTGGCGGCGTCTCCCAAGAGATTTGGGTACCATTGACGGCGGTAATGGGCATCTATGCCAAAGAAAATTCACAAGGTATGTTTTTTGATCCTAATGAATATGATGACTATGAACCTGAAGATGATGCCGTTGCGAGTAGCAGCTCTAAAACAAACATTGTAGTTCCTAAGCCTAAACGCGACAATAAAGCTGGCTTAAAAGTCTTAAAATAAGATCAGTATTAAAAATAGTACAAACAAAAAAGCTGGTCGTATTCAATACGACCAGCTTTCTTGTTTTTGGTCTACAAGGCTCTGCGTTTAAACTATTAAGTTCTTCGCGCTTACCTTCTCGTGATTAAGTCCGCGGTAAAGTTACGCCGCGCTGGCCTTGGTATTTACCACCGCGATCTTTGTAACTGGTCTCGCAGACATCATCAGCATCACTTTGGAAAAACAGCATTTGTGCCACGCCCTCGCCTGCATAAATACGTGCTGGTAAATTGGTGGTATTACTAAATTCTAACGTCACATGTCCCTCCCACTCAGGCTCAAGTGGTGTGACGTTGACGATGATACCGCAGCGCGCATAAGTTGATTTACCAAGGCAAATCGTCAATACATCACGTGGAATGCGGAAATATTCCATCGTACGCGCCAAGGCAAAAGAGTTTGGCGGAATGATGCATTCGTCACCGATAACATCAATAAAACTTTTTTCATCAAAGTTTTTAGGATCTACAATCACTGAATGTACGTTGGTAAAGACTTTAAATTCAGGCGCACAGCGTACGTCATAACCATAGCTTGAAGTACCGTAACTGACTAAACGTTCGCCGGCATCATTAAAGCGTACTTGACCCGCTTCGAATGGCTCAATCATGCCGTGTTCTTGAGCCATTTTACGAATCCAGCGGTCAGATTTGATAGACATTGTTATTCCTTAGCAGATATATAATAAAACTTATAATATGAATGGTATTTTGATAGCGACGATTATACGGAATTGAGCGCTCAATTTATAGGCTTGCCTACGTTTAAAATAAATCTCTAGTCAAAATGATACTCGCCTACCATTTAGCAAAATGATCTTCTGCCAATCCCATCACATTATCAAGCTTAATCACTTCATCTCCTAGCCGTATCTCACCACTATAAAAACCAAGCCATTGCTCAAAGATACTGGCAAGCACACCGAAGTTATCAGTCTTTTTATAGGCAGTAATTGGCGTAAAGGTTAAATCAATATTAACCTTGCTCCAGCCGAGGTTTTGATGATAAACACGCCAAGTATTCTGCGCGGATGCATCCAATTCTTGACGTATAAACATCACAGGCGGTAAATACACTATCCGGTCATCGAGCCAGCACGCATTTTCACTGGCTCCGGTTTCATTGACACCCATCGATAAGTTCAATGTGAAATGACGACCGTCTGGTAAATATGTGTTAATACATGTCCAGAACCAATTGGTCTTGTGGCGCATAAAACCAAGCGTCCAGTCTAGATTGGCAATAGTCGTATCAGTAAAGCCTATTTGCTTAGCTTGGACATCTAAAGTACTAAGAGCATCAGTACTAAATTTTGAATTGGTTTTAATGGTTAAATGACCTGTAACCGCTGTGAGCGGCTCTTTTTGTGTGAATGTCCAACCGCGCCTACCTGTCGGTGTACAGATAGCAAGTGGCTCTGATCGCCGCGCTAATGTCGCATCTATAGCAATATACTGACTGTCTAACATTACTTTGATTTGTGTAGGCGTAAAATCCAATGTCACTGTCAGCTTATCATGAGTAAATGCCATTTGACCTTGGTAGCAATCGCCTTCTAATAGCGTCTGCCGAGTGAAAGGCTGCAAGGCTTCGCAAACCTCTAGCTCATTAGTTTCATCATTATAAAGATAAACGAAGGCACTGGTCGCAAGCTTAATCGTCGCCAGTGCTAGGCAAACTCGATAAGGCGGCTGGATAATTTGGATAAAACAGAATTGGTTGGCTTTTAACTCTTTACGCCAATTTGGCAGCGCTTTTTGCGATATAAGATGACTATGATAGTCAAGATAGTTGATGCGCTTAACTTTACCAAATACGCCAAAGATAGGTTGACCGTTTGGAATAAGCTGGTCAATCTCAACTGTTCTAAAGTGATTAACAATAGGTTGATTATTATCATTTTGCTTCATTTTTACGGCATCCTAGCCAAAATTCATTACGAGACTACCTGCCCTTGGTAGCTAATTGTGATACTTATAGTTCTTCTCTTTGCTTGTCCTGATGCGGCCCAAACTGCTTCTCTAATGGCTTTAATCTCTATCATCGTCAAACCATCTACAAGCTCTTCTGTCATATTAACTATTGCAAAAGAGCTTATTCCAAATGGATACTTAGGAAATTTAAGCAATAAATCAGTGATGGCTTGTACTGCTAGCAAAAAATCAGCAATCACCATTCGGCGGTTGCTAAAACCCGCATTGACCTGATGGCGTTTGCTGCTACCATCTTTATAGTAGCAAACGGCGGTCACTTTATTGTTTGAAAGTTCAATCAAGTATATCGGCGGGCGCAATAACTTTAAGAATTGATACTGTTTGGGAATATTATCTAAATGACTTTGATAAATCGATAAGCTCACAATACTTCCTTTTTAAAAATCAAAGCCACTTAGAGTTTAAGAGTTTATATACTTAGGCTATTTTACTATCTCTAGAAGCCATTAAAAACCATTAAAAAATCCGCTTATCATCGACAGGTTTGGCAAACTTATTGATATTGGCTTCGATATTTTTAGCAATGCTTAAATAATACGGCGCAAATTCATCATCCGCCAACACGCTCGGCTCACCTTTATCTACTTGGGCACGAATACCGCTAGCAAGCGGCAACTGCCCTAATAGTGGCACATGGTATTGCTCAGCGATTTTTTCGCCGCCACCCGTACCAAAGATAGCTTCAGTATGGTTACAGTTGCTACACGTATGCAGCGCCATATTTTCAACCACCCCAAGTACCGGAATATTGGTCTTGTTGAACATCTCGATGCCTTTTTGCGCATCAAGTAAGGCAATATGCTGCGGCGTCGTCACAATCACCGCGCCGGTCACCGGAATGCGCTGCGCTAAGGTCAGCTGAATATCGCCAGTTCCAGGCGGCATATCAATTACTAAATAATCTAGCTGCGGCCAATTGGTCTGGTTATAAAGCTGCATCAAGGCACCAGTGGCTTTTGGTCCGCGCCATGCCACAGGTGTATTATCGCCATCGAGCAAGCTACCAATCGATAGCATTGCCAAACCATGTGCATCGATAGGAACAAACTGCTCATTTTCCAGCTCAGGTTTCACCTTATCCACGCCCAGCATCGTCGGCATACTCGGGCCATAGATATCAGCGTCTAGCACGCCAACACGATTGCCTAACTTCTGTAATGCTAAGGCGATATTAACGGTGGTGGTTGATTTACCAACGCCGCCTTTACCCGAAGCGACGACGATAATGTGGCGAATATGAGGATGTGGCGGGAGCGATGCTTGTGTTGGCGCCGCCTTAGTGATAGGTGGTTCTGCATTTGGACTGGGCTTCGATGTTGCTTTGCCATTATTACCCATGGCATCGATGGTTTTAGGCATCTGCTTTGGCAAGGTTTTAGAATCCCCTTTAGCTGGAGCAGATAGTCGCACATTCATATGAATCGTCTGGATACCATGCGGCTGCAGTAGCTGACCAAGTTCTTGTTGAACCGTTTCGGGATCGCTGTCATGCGGTAAACGCAAATCTAAGGTGAGTTGATCGCCATCACGATTCAGCCCAGTTACCATTTGGGCAATACTCGTATTACCAACATGATAACCTAGCAATACCTTGTCAACAGCGCTATCACGTGCGGCTTGTTGCTGTGGAGTTTCGGATTTCGAAGATGCTCTTTTTTTTATAAAATTAAACATAGCTACCTCTACTACCTATATCGATGGTTAAATTTGGCAAAAACGGCTAATCTTTTTTAAATAATAATTGTTTGAAAAAGATTCTTAGCTAAAACGTTAGCTCATAAAGCTTTTGCCAAATGCTTTTATATAGACACAGTGTAGCTCAATAGGCGCTATAAAAAAACCACACTGTCAGTAGGTATGAAGGCCGTATGAAGGTCAAAGGCGATAAGGCATTTTTACTTAAGCCGCACTTCATTACATAGACTAACCAATCGGTAGAAATTTAGAAGCGATGAATAAATAAATCAGCACGCCAGACGCATCACTTATCGAAGTAATTAAAGGCGCACTGGCGGTCGCAGGGTCAAAACCGAGCTTATTAAGTACAAAAGGCAGACTCATGCCAATCACACTACCAATCATAACGACGCACAGCATACTCAGTGCCAGCACCAAAGAGACGATCGCATCACCGCGCACATAGCCAATAAGTGCAATGGCAACTGCCATCGTGCCACCTAACATCAATGCAACCAAGGCTTCGCGGCCAAGTAGCGAAAACCAATCACGCATCACGACATCACCAGTCGCTAAAGCCCGTACCATCAAAGTCGCTGATTGCGAGCCAGCGTTACCGCCACTATCAACCAGCAAAGGCAAGAAAAACACCAATACTAAGTTTGCCGCAATGACGTCTTCAAAGTTGGCAATACTCAGCCCCGACAGCAAGTTGCCAAATACTAAAAATACCAGCCAAAAAACCCGCTTACGATAGAGGACGGTAATACTGACATCTTTTAAGCGCCCGACCATGGTCGAGACACCGCCCGACTTATGGAAATCGTCGGTGGCCTCATCACTGGCGACATCCATGGCGTCATCATGGGTGACGATACCGACTAAAGCTCCACTGGCATCAGTAATTGGCAAGGCAATTAAGTCATAGCGAGCAACGGTTTTGGCGACATCTTCTTGATCGTCGTTTACATCAGAAGAGATAACCGAGCTGACCATAATATCCTTAATCAGCTGCTCAGGTGACGCTAAAATAAGCACTCTTAATGACACGACACCTAACAGCTTACGGACATCATCGATGACGTAAGCATGGTAAATGGTCTCGGCATCGGGTGCTTCTAGTCTAAGAGCGTCTAAGGCTTCAGCAACAGTCATCTCGGCAGCTAATGTCGCATAATCGGACGTCATCAACGCGCCAGCAGTACGTTCTTCATATGCAGACAATCTGCGAATATCTTCACGTTTTGCCTGTGCAAGTGCGGGTAGCAATGCATCGCGCTGTTCCTGATTCAAGCGCTTATATAAGTCGGTACGCTCATCAGACGGCATCTCCCCGACTATCTTCGCTAAAACAGCTCGTGGAAATACGTAAGCGAGTGCAACCTGAATATCCGCGTCTAAATAAGCAAATATCGTCGAGCGATTGGGCAGATGCTCTAGTAGCTGCCAAGCAAGTTTGGGTTCAATCATCGCCAGCACATCAGCAACATCGATAGGTCGTAGCGCTTTCACCTCATCAATCGCTTGCTCAAACTGCTGCTGCTCGATAGCACGGCTTAATTTTGCAGCAAAGGTCAACGCTAAGTCTTCATTATTCATTATTTTTACTCCGTGCAGCGCAACATTATGCAACAGGCGCTCATAAAAAAGAGCAAATATAATTGGCTCAAGTTAACATAGAATCGAATCCTAATGGATTGGTCTTTTATTAGCAAGCTAATGATTCTTAAACCAATCAAACAACCAGCAGACCAGTTAATTCATAAACCAACCATGACTGGCAACGATAGATTGACCGGTGAATACATTACTTGGGAACGCTGCTAAGAATAATGCCAATTGGGCAATATCATCAACGGTCGTAAATTCTTTGTCAACTGTATTAACCAACATGATGTCATTCACTACCGATTCTTCACTGATGCCTTTTTCAGCTGCTTGTTGCGGGATTTGTTTTTCGACCAACGGGGTTTTGACAAATCCTGGGCAAATCACATGCGCGCGTACATTATGCTCAGCGCCTTCTTTTGCCAACACACGGCACAGTCCAAGTAACCCGTGTTTGGCGGTCACATAAGGCGCTTTGTAAAGTGACGCTTCATGCGAATGTACCGAGCCCATATAGATGACGGTACCACCTTTATCGCCTTTATACATATGTTTTACAGCAGCTTTGGTGGTCAAAAATGCCCCATCTAAATGGATAGCGAGCATTTTCTTCCAGTCATCAAATGCCATCTTATGAATCGGGTCAATGATTTGAATACCGGCATTGGAGACAAGAATATCTATACCGCCAAAGGTATCCACTAACTGCTGCACGCCATCGTTTACGGCATCCTCTGAGGTCACATCCATAGCAATTGCAAGTGCGCGTCCGCCAGCGGCTTCGATAGCATCCACCGTTTGCTGTGCAGCTGCAAGATTAATATCAGCAATACCAACTGCAGCGCCTGCCTTGGCATAAGTCTCAGCGATGTCACGTCCAATGCCACTGGCAGCGCCAGTGACTAACGCCACCTTGCCGGTCAAATCTTGTTGTAATGTGGTTGCCATATTTTATAGTCCATTATAAATAGGTTTTTTTGGATGCCTGTCTCAAACAGTCTTATCTATTAAACAGGTTTACTGAGCAATGTTCACTGGCATCTTTTCTTGTAGCTCATCAAAGCTAACGCCATCTGCCAGCTCAACCAGTTTCAATCCATTGTCTGTGACATCTAATACGGCAAGTTCGGTGATTATACGATCAACCACCCCTTTACCCGTTAATGGCAGCTCGCAGTTGGGCAGGATTTTTGGCTCGCCGTGTTTATTGACTTGTTCCATGAGCACAATCACCCGTTGCACGCCCGCAACCAAGTCCATAGCGCCGCCCATGCCTTTAACCATTTTTTTGGGAATCATCCAGTTGGCCAAATCCCCTTTTTCTGACACTTCCATCGCGCCTAGTATCGCTAAATTTACATGACCGCCACGAATCATCGCAAATGACTCTGAGCTACTAAAGTAACTGGCGCCCGGCTCTGCGGTTACGGTTTGCTTGCCAGCATTAATCAAATCAGCGTCGACATTATCTGCGGTTGGAAACTCGCCAATACCTAATAAACCATTTTCTGATTGCAACCAAACATCCACATCTTCAGGAATATAGTTGGCGACTAAGGTTGGTAGACCAATGCCTAGGTTGACATAATAACCGTCTTGTAGCTCTTGTGCGGCACGCTGTGCCATCTGTTCTCTTGTCCATGCCATGGTGATTTCCTTATTGTCACGATATTTTATTTTTAAATACTTTATTATCATTGCCCTAAGTATTTAATCATTATGTTGATAAGCTCTTTATCTAACCACCTTCAACGGCTTTAGTGGTTGTCTTCTCAATACGCTTTTCAGGATTGCTATTTAAGACGATACGCTGCACAAAGATACCCGGCAGATGCACTTCATCCGGATCGAAGGTGCCCGTTTCTACGATTTCTTCAACTTCGACAATGGTAATCTTGCCTGCCATAGCGCAATCTGGGTTGAAGTTACGCGCCGTCTTGTTAAATATTAAGTTACCCGCTTTGTCTGCTTTTTGCGCTTTGATTAATGCCACATCAGCACGTAATGAGTGCTCAAGTACATAGGTGCGTCCATCAAAATCACGCGTCTCTTTACCCTCAGCCACTTGCGTGCCGACGCCCGTCGCCGTATAAAACGCTGGAATACCTGCACCACCTGACCGTAGCTTTTCTGCCAATGTCCCTTGCGGCGTCAGCTCAACTTCTAACTCACCTGCTAAATATTGACGTTCAAACTCTTTGTTTTCACCGACATACGATGAGATCATTTTTTTAATTTGGCGGGTTTGTAATAGCAGACCTAAACCAAACTCATCAACGCCTGCGTTGTTACTTATGCAAGTCAAATCCTTGACCCCACTATCACGTAAAGCTTCGATGAGCGCTTCAGGGATACCGCACAGACCAAAACCGCCGATAGCGAGTGTTTGTCCGTCACTAACGATATCTTTTAACGCATCTTCGGCACTGCTATATACTTTTGAACGACTCATGCTTATCTCCTTGCAAGTCTGGTTTTTGTTATTAATACCCATCATCAAGTGAAATTATAATAATACATTTTCTATCGATATATTAGGTATAGCTCTTATACTAACTTAACATATTATTCTGATAGCGAGAAGAGAATAACCGTAAGAACTTACCAGCCAGCGCAGTATCTCAGTACATACTAAATCGATACGGCATTAGTCTAGATTTATGTTTAATAAAACCTTATCCCTCCTATATTTTGATTAATTTTATTGACCCATGTCAATATGCCCTGCATACTCGGGGCTTGAACTTTGCCAAGGAGGGCGATCATGATGAGCACATTTGCTATTGTCATCACTTTGTTACTATTGATGTTTTTTGCTTATCGCGGCTATTCGGTGCTGATTTTAGCACCGATTATGGCGATATTAGCCGTATTACTTTCAGGTGATTTTTTAAGCAGTATTCCCGCCTACACCGATGTATTTATGGGCGCGCTAAGTGGATTTTTACTGAAGTTCTTCCCTATTTTCTTATTGGGCGCGCTATTTGGGCGCTTGATGGCGGACTCTGGCGCAGCGACAGCGATTGCCAAAACGGTGGTCGAAAAGCTTGGTGCTAGTAAAGCCGTTTTAGCGGTTATCTTGGTTTGTGCTATCTTAACTTATGGTGGCGTTTCGTTATTTGTGGTGGCATTTGCTATCTATCCAATTGCCAAAGATTTGTTTAAAGCCGCGGATATTCCTAAGCGCTTGATTCCAGCAGCGATTGCGTTGGGTTCATTCACCTTTACGATGACAGCGCTACCGGGCACCCCTGCCATTCAGAATGCTATTCCCATTCCTTATTACAATACCAACGTATTTGCCGCGCCTATCTTGGGTCTTATTGGCGGTGCGATTATGTTTGTCTGTGGTTGGTTGTGGCTACAGTCACGTGCCAGAAAAGCCAGTGCTGCGGGCGAAGGTTATGGTCTGCATGATGAAAGCGATGTAGGCGGCGTTGGTGGAGGAGTGGCAGAGACCAATTTGCTCAGCACTCATCACACCTCATTTACCGTTGCGATGATTCCATTATTTTTGGTCATCGGATTGAACGCTTTATTAACTTACGTTATCTTCCCATCAATGGATTTTAGTGGTTTGCAAACTCAATTTCCTGACTTAAATATCGCAGGCTCACTTGGTCTATGGTCAATTATCATCTCATTGGTCGTTGCTTGTACCGTGCTCATTGTGCTGCGTATTGGCCATTGGAAAAATCTACAAAAAACCATTAACCGTGGCACTTACGATTCGATGTTACCGATTTTCAATACCGCATCAGAAGTTGGTTATGGGGCGGTTATTGCCTCGCTGGCAGGCTTTCTTATCATTCGTGACAGTATCTTAAACCTAACACCAGGTAATCCACTCATCTCAGAAGCCGTCGCGATGACCACGCTGGCGGGTATCACTGGCTCATCGTCTGGTGGTTTGAGTATTGCGCTATCGACGTTGGGTGAAGACTATTTAAGAATGGCCGTCGCCGCTGGTATTGATCCAGAACTGATGCACCGTGTTGCCGTAATGGCAGCAGGTGGTTTAGATACCTTGCCACACAGTGGTGCGGTCATTACCTTACTCGCGATTTGTGGTTTGACCCATAAGCAGTCGTATCTAAACATCGCCATGGTCACAATAATCATTCCACTCATCGCTGTGGTCGCCGTTATTATCTTAGGCACGATGTTTGGTTCTTTTTAAGAAATATCTAGGTGTTCAAGAAAGACTCTGGCTATCAAATAAACATACCTTTTATCAAACCCACTTAGCCAATCGCTTGGTGGGTTTTTTATGGTCACATTATTATCAACCTATCTAAATAAAATCAATTATTTATACCTAATGAGTGAATAACAATCTATATGTGATATAGAGTTAATTACCATATGAGTTATCGTATTAATTACTGAGGAATGTCACAAAATTGGCCGAATTACGGTATCATAGGCACACTTTTTTAATTTTTCGCTTTCTTATAAGTTTTTAGACGTTTTTAGCATTGATAATCTAATGTTGATAATATCGCGCCTGCTCATCATAAAGCGCTTGAGACGTTTGATAACCAACCCGTTTATATAAAAATATAGGTGATTTTGTGCGTGAGATTCTAGTAACCAGTGCGCTGCCCTACGCCAATGGCCATATCCATTTGGGGCATCTTGTAGAATACATTCAAACCGACATTTGGGTACGCGCTATGAAAGCGCAAGGTCATCAGGTTACCTATGTTTGCGCAGATGACGCTCATGGTACTGCGATTATGCTCAAAGCAGAAGCCAATGGCGTTACCCCAGAAGAGCAAATCGCCTCGGTAAAAGCCTCACATGAAGCTGACTTTGCCAAATTTTTGATTAACTTTGATAATTATCATTCAACGCATTCAGAAGAAAACAGGCATTTCTCTGAGCTGATTTATCGCAGGCTGAGCAGTGCTGGACATATCTCAACCCGCGACGTCAAACAACTTTTCGACCCTGAAAAGCAGCTGTTTTTAGCCGATCGTTTTGTTAAAGGAACTTGCCCTGAGTGTGATTCCCCTGACCAATACGGTGATAACTGCGAAGTTTGCGGTACCACCTATGATGCGACCGATCTTAAAGACCCGCACTCAACGTTATCTGATGCCACGCCAATTCTGAAAACTTCAAAGCATTATTTCTTTGATTTGCCTGAGTTTGAGCAATTCTTAAAAGATTGGACGCGTAGTGACAATCGCTTGCAAGTATCGGTTGCCAATAAACTCCAAGAATGGTTCGACGCTGGCTTAACTAGCTGGGATATCTCGCGTGATGCGCCTTATTTTGGCTTTCAGATTCCAGATACCCCAAGCGATGAGCCAGACAAATACTTCTATGTATGGCTAGATGCGCCAGTCGGTTATATGGCAAGCTTTAAAAACCTATGCGATAAGCGTGAAGGTACAGACCAAGCGCTCGATTTCGACCGTTATTGGCTGCAAGAAAACGAGAACAAGACCGAGGTTTATCACTTCATCGGTAAAGACATCGTTTACTTCCATGCGCTGTTTTGGCCAGCCATGCTAGCCGGTAGTGAATTCCGTACGCCAACGGGTGTCTTCGCGCATGGATTCTTGATGGTCAATGGCGAGAAAATGAGTAAGTCACGAGGCACCTTTATTAAGGCCGAAACTTACGCTGAGCATTTGCATCCTGAATACTTACGTTATTACTTCGCCAGTAAACTGTCTGACAAAGTCGAGGACATCAACCTTGATTTAGAAGACTTTATGCAAAAAGTCAATTCTGACTTGGTTGGTAAAGTGGTCAATATCGCCAGTCGCAGTGCGGGTTTCTTAGTGAAGAAATACGACGGTATGCTGTCAGACGTTTGCGTAGAGTCAGAATTATTAGAAGATATTACTAAGACTGGTGATGAAATTGCAGCCGCTTATGAGAATCGTGAGTTCTCGCGTGCGATGCGCTTGATCATGCAATGTGCTGACAAGGCCAACGAATATATCGATGGTAAAAAACCTTGGTCGCTGGCTAAACAAGAAGGTACTGAGCAAGAAGTTCAAGACGTCTGCTCGGTCGCCATTAACATCTTCCGCCAATTAATGGTCTATCTTGCGCCCGTATTGCCTGAGCTAACGGCCAATGCCAAAGAATTCTTAAACATTGAAGATTTGAGTTTTGCTAGCCGTAATGAGTGGTTGCTTGGACATAAAATCAATAAATTCAAACCTTTGATGCAGCGTATCGAAGAAAAAGACGTTGCAGCAATGGTTGAAGACTCAAAAGCTTCATTGACGCAAGCAGATGCTCCTACTGCTAATACCGATAGCAAATCAGATGATAAAACAGCGGCAGCAAACACTCAGCAAGCAGAAAAGGCTGATACTGATACAAATGCTGAGCAAACTGACTATATCGGCATCGAAGACTTTGCTAAAGTTGAGATGAAAGTCGCTCACGTCTTAGCCTGCAATTATGTCGAAGGTGCGGACAAGCTATTACAATTTACCTTGGACGTTGGCGAAGAAAAACCACGTAATGTATTTAGTGGTATCCGTAAGTTTTATGAGCCTGAGCAATTACTGGATAAAAAAGTGATTTGCGTCACCAATCTGGCGCCACGCAAGATGAAATTTGGTGTCTCAGAAGGGATGGTGTTATCAACGGGCAATCCAAAAACCCAGCTGACGGTGGTTACTCTACCTGATAACTGCGTCATTGGTGATGTGCTCGCTTAAGACAGATGATTGCTTATTAACCAATAAAAAAGATGTCCTTCGTGGCATCTTTTTTATTCCCTAAAATTCATTGCCGATTAGATATAAAAGACACAATAATAAAGTCATTTATCCAACAAAAATTTATTTAAACCCTCCTTTCTAAAGCCAATGACAAACGCGTTTTATTTTCTTATTGCCATAAGTTACATTACTGTCATAATATGGACGTAATGATCAATGGATTGATTACCTTAATGTTAGCCCGTTATCTCAGCATGCACATAACATTGACTCGGGTAACCTGCACTTTTTAACCTATGAGCCAAAATAAAATGACCTTTGCCACTACTTTACGCCTTAGCTTGTGTGGCGCTGCTATCAGCGCTGCGCTTGGATTAACCGCCTGCTCTAACGCTACTGACCCTGCAGTCAGTACTGATGACAGCGCGACTAACGATAAGCCTGCCAAAACCTTGGCCATCACTCAGATTGTCGAACATCCTTCTTTAGACGAGATGCGCCGTGGCATTATTGATGAACTGGCGGACAACGGCTACGTAGAAGGGCAAAACCTAACCGTTAATTTTCAAAGTGCGCAAGGTAATACCGCAACTGCAGGGCAAATTGCCAAACAGTTCGCCGGTGACAATCCAGATGCCATCGTCGCCATCTCAACACCTTCTGCGCAATCAATCGTTGCGTCGACCAAAACCGTGCCTGTGATTTATACCGCCATCTCAGACCCTGTGGCCGCGAAGCTGATTGACGAAAATGATGTGCCTATCCAAACCAACGTGACTGGTTTGTCGAGCGAATTACCCATCGAGCCGCAGTTAGACAACATCCAAAAAATTGTGCCTAATGTAAAAACCATTGGTTATGTTTACAGTCCAGGCGAAGCCAATTCTGTGGTGGTACTTAAACAACTGGAAAAAGCGGCACCAGCGCGCGGGCTTAAGATATTGGGCGTCACCGCTAATCGTCCTACTGATGTTGCGATGGCGACTCGTAGTCTTGCAGGGAAGGTAGAGGTTATTTATACCTCACTGGACAATAACGTGGTCTCTGCTTTTGAAGCCATGGCAAGTGCGGCTAATGAGCTTGATATCCCAGTTATTGCCTCAGATGAATTTAGTGTCAGACGCGGTGCGACTGCTGCGCTTGGGGTTAATGATTATGACTTTGGTCGTACAACGGGCAAAATGGTTTATCGGGTATTAAACGGTGAAGCAACCAAAGATATCACACCGCAAGTAATGAACACCTTAACGCTATACGTCAGCCCAAAACACGCCGCTGAACAAGGTACCAGCCTATCAGCAGATCTACTTAAAAACGCCATCAATGTCGATAAAGAAGCACAAAAGAACAGTAAATAGTTGATACTAAATAGCAATGAATAAACTGACAGTCATTAACAATCAGCTAGGATAGCGGCTGACAGCGCTACCTTTTATTTATCTTTTATATAATGTACGGACACATTATTATTTTCAGGAGTCAGACCCATGTTGTATCAAAATCGTTTTGCCAAAGCTTTACTATGGGGCGGTGTTTGCACCGCTATCTTGACCGGCTGTAATCAGCCAGCACAAGATGCCAACACCACTGACGGCGCTGCAACGAGTGGCGATGCCAAAGCTGCCATGAAAACGGTCGCTATTACCGCTATCGTTGAACATCCAGCACTCGATGACGTGCGTAAAGGCGTTATCGATGAATTAAATGACGCCGGCTTTAAAGAAGGCGAGAATTTAACCATAAATTTCCAAAGCGCCCAAGGTAATACTGCGACTGCCGGTCAGATTGCCAAGCAATTCGTCGCTGATGCACCAGACGTCATCGTTGCCATTGCAACGCCATCAGCTCAGTCTGTGGCTGCCTCTACCAGCACCATTCCTATGGTGTTCTCAGCAGTGACAGACCCTGTAGCGGCCAAACTGGTCTCTAAGCTTGATGGTTCTGGCACCAACGTCACGGGCGCCTCTGATGCCCTGCCTTATGCGCCGCAAATCGATTTGATGCGTCAAATTATCCCAAGCTTAAAGAACGTCGGTTATGTTTATAGCCCAGGCGAGGTTAACTCAACCATCGTTTTAAAAGCGCTGAAAGATAATCTAACCCCGCTTGGTATCAAGGTACATGAAGCGCCGGCTCAACGTAGTAACGATATCGCGATGGCTGCTCGTAGTCTTGAAGGTAAGGTCGATATGATTTATACCTCAACCGATAATAACGTTGTCTCAGCTTATGAGTCGCTGTACCAAATCGCTAAAGAAAGCAAGATTCCATTGATTGCCTCTGATACCAGCTCTGTTGAGCGCGGTGCCGTTGCAGCATTAGGGGTAAACTATTACGATTTAGGCCGCGAAACAGGTAAACTTGTCACGCGTATCTTAAACGGCGAAAAAGCGGGTGCTATTCCTGTATATACGCCGCAATCACTTGATTTATATGTCAGTCCAAAAAATGCGAAAGCTGAAGGCATTACTTTGCCACAAGCGGTTATCGATAAAGCAAAAGTAGTGGTAGAATAACTGCCGCTTCTGCTATCTAATCCCTAGACGGTAGTTTTTATCAATTATCGTTTAGGTTAATTTGATGTAGCTATGTATTTAGCGCAGACAAACCCAGCTATCAGTCAGTAGGCTGGGCTTGTTTTTTAAAGGTTTTAAATGAGCAAAACTTACAGTTATCCATAGTAGCGATAAGTTTTGCTTTACCCTAGCTGCAGATAATCCAATCTGTTAAATTCACCGCTTCGTCGTTTGGTTAAAATGGCTACTAGATAACGTGATATGCCTACATTGCGACCTTGGTATATTGGTAACAGTGAATGCCGCCCGTCTCTTTCACTCACTTATCTTGCTATGATTGATTAAACGCTTAGTTATGACTTACTGATCTCTTATGTCTTTAATTGCTTTTTTTGGTGCGCTTGAAAGTGGTCTAATTTATGGCCTAGTGGCGCTCGGCGTCCTAATCTCATTTCGTACCCTCGACTTTCCAGATTTGACCGCTGACGGTAGCTTTCCGTTGGGTGGCGCTGTCGCTGGTATTTCTATCATTGCTGGTATTAATCCTTGGCTTGCTTGCGCCTTTGGTATGCTAGCAGGGTCAGTCGCCGGTATTGTCACCGCATGGCTACACGTCAAACTGGGCATTTTGCAATTACTTGCCAGTATTCTTGTGATGGTGGCCTTATATTCTGTCAATCTGCGGATTATGGGTGCGCCAAACTTGCCGCTATTGGGTGAAACGACAGTGTTTAGTACCTTGGTCAATGATGGCAATGGTTACTGGATGCGCTGCCTAATTATTGGTGTCGTCGTGCTATTGGCCATGTTATTTTTAAACTGGTTTTATAGTACTGAGACGGGTTTATCGATGCGGGCAACTGGTTCTAACCTACGTATGGCACAAGCGCAAGGTATCAACACCTCATGGATGACCATCATTGGTATGGCGATTTCTAACGGCTTGATTGCGTTAGCGGGTGCATTATTTGTGCAGACGCAAGGTGGCGCTGATATTTCGATCGGTATCGGTACGATTGTCATTGGTTTGGCAGCGGTCATCATCGGTGAAACTATCATTCCGGCCAAACGTATTTGGCTGATTACCTTTGCGGTGGTCGTCGGTGCGGTGTTGTACAAGCTATTTATTCAGGTTGCTTTGTCGAGCGACACGCTGCGTAGTATTGGTTTTGGTCCACAAGATTTAAACTTGATTACAGCGCTGCTCGTGGTATTGGCCTTGGTATTGCCCAAAGCTAAAAATAAATTCTTAAGTCGTAAAGTTCGGGCTTAATTTCAATGTGCAACCATAAGGAATCATAATTATGATGCAAGCTACAGATTTGCGATTGACCTTTAATCCTGGAACGCCCATTGAAAACCCTGCCCTTCGTGGTATCAATCTAAATATCGCTGATGGTGAATTTGTCACTGTTATCGGTACCAATGGCGCGGGTAAATCGACCTTTTTAAATGCGGTCAGCGGCACCACACGCGTCGATAGCGGTTCAATCTTGCTAAACGGTATCGATGTCACTAAAAAAACCGCGCACCAACGCGCTCATTGGGTCGCTCGTGTATTCCAAGACCCAATGGCGGGAACTTGTGAAGCATTAACCATCGAAGAAAATATGGCGCTTGCCTATAAGCGCGGCGGCAAACGTGGTTTAAAATTTGCCCTAAATCAGAATAATCGTGACTTATTTCGCGAGAAACTGTCGGTTTTAAAATTGGGTCTAGAAAACCGTTTAACCGACCGTATGGGATTATTATCGGGTGGTCAGCGTCAAGCAGTTAGTCTGCTGATGGCATCATTGCAGCCGTCTAAGATTCTACTGCTTGATGAGCATACGGCTGCCCTTGATCCTAAAACGGCGGCGTTTGTTTTAGAGTTAACCGATAAAATCGTAACAGAAAATCAGCTTACAACGATGATGGTCACGCATTCGATGCAGCAAGCGTTAGCCCATGGCACGCGTACTGTGATGCTTCATCAAGGGCAAGTGGTATTAGACGTATCTGGCGATATTCGTAAAGGCATGAATGTGCATGATTTACTTGATATGTTTGAGCAAACCCGCGGTGAAAAAGTCGAAGATGATAGTTTGATATTAAGCTAAATCATTTAGCAAAATACTTTGAATTTTAAAAGATAAAACGCCTCTTTAATAGCAGGCGTTTTTTTATGATTATGGTAATAATTCCACACTCTAGACTTCAAGCAACATCAATTTTTGCACCAGTTCACTGACATGCTGCGATTGCATTTTTTTCATCACTTGTGAACGATGCACTTCGATCGTTCGTACGGACACATCTAAATGATCGGCGATATTTTTATTCAGATTTCCTTCTAATAACTCATTAGCGACCTGTTTTTCTTTATCGGTCAGCTGCGCATAAAGTTTTTTGATACTATAAAGCTGAGCACGTTTGAGTGTTAATGCTTGAGCGCGCGCAATCGCTTCTTGTAGACGGTAACTATTAATCGGTTTTTCGAGATAATCAGCCGCGCCTTGTTTGAGCATATTGACGGCATCAGCAATCTCACCCTTGCCGGTCAATGCAATAAGTGCTATCGGACTGTCATGTTGATTGAGATGTGCTTGCAGTGCCTGACCGCTCATTTCTGGCATCATCAAATCACTAACCACTACTGCTGGGTGATAGATATCGACTTGCTGCAAAAACATCAGCGCACTCGGCCATACTTGGGTTTGTAGCCCTAAACTGCCAATCAAAAAATCACACGATATACGCACGCTTTCTTCATCGTCGATGATATGAATCAGCAGAGGTTCACTACTGTTATCAACTGGCGTTTGCCATTCTGAGTGTTTATCTGAATTATGCTGAGCATTCATACTTAACCTTATGATTAAATTAATTTGTAAATTTTATAAACACTTGGTTTCTCATAACTCTCTCTTGCTCACTTTCGCTTTTGCTTACTGTCTCTTTTAATCGCTTTATTTCTCCGCATTATCAGCCAAATGTAACGGCAGATAAAAAGACACTTGCGCGCCTACCCTATTTACTAATGGATAAATGTTATCAGTTTTCATCAAGCGCACTTGACCATTTAATGACCGCTTAAAAAGTTGCTGATAACCGTCTAACGCTTGTATGGTGTTTAGCTCCTGCTGCACTTCGATATTGCTAAGCTGCATCATACCGCCAAGTGACTCACAAAGCCGCTGGCATATCATCAAACCCAAGCCTAAACCATTTTCTTTGGTTGATTTGGTGGCGTAATGATTAGTTAGACGCTGCTGTGATTGTCTCTCAACTAGCTGCTTATTACCAACTAACTGTTTATGATCAAGCAACTGCATATCATTAAAACCGCCTGCATCATCGGTTATATGCAATACCACATACGACTTGCCATTATAATCCTCTACCTGACAACGTAACATTATTTGCGTCGCCCCTTGCTGCTCGGCATTTACCATGCTGTTAATCAATAACTGGTCAAGAACTAGGCTTGGTAAATGCAACGATCGATAGTCACTCGCTAGCCAAAAACCAATACCTGAAGCCTTTTCACCGAGTAGCAACACACACTGCTCATAAGTCGTTACGATATCTACCCTCACTTCATCCGGCTGAGAGCGCCCTGCCCAGCGCCGAATATTACTGATGACAGCCGCGACCCGTTCGGTTTCGTTGACAATTTGCTGCAATGCACTTTCTGTCGCTTGTTTGTCTGTTGCTTGTTTATCAGTCAGGGACTTTGCTAGCGCAGTCAAATTATTTACAGCGTCTGTATTCGACCCTATATCATCTTGACTGCTTTGATTGCTTTGACTGCGAATAAGTAAGCCTTGAGCATAGTTTTGAATGGTCGCCAGCGGCTGATTGATTTCATGGGCAATTGAACCACTCATCTCACCGATAACAGCGAAGCGTTCTGATTGACGTAGCTGCCGGTCATAATCGCGAATCAGTTGATTTTGCAGAGTGATTTTTTGCCGTCGTCGCCATGCCAGCCAGCTCATCCACGCATAATTCACCGTTGATATCAGTATAATTAAAACAATAACGGCCATCCACAATCGATGCGCCTTGACCCAGTCGACCATATGCGCGCCAAGCTGCTTTTGGGCCGGATGACGATTCATATCATAAAGGATACGTTCAGCATCGCTACTCGATTCAGGTGGTAGCCAGCGCTGTCCTATTCCTAACAATGCTTGCTCTGATTGACTCGTACCAAATAAATTTTGATTAATTTGCTGAATTAAGGCAGCAGGTGCCTGCTCGGTCGCCGCCAATGTCCAATTTGGATATATCGGCGTGGAAGATTGGCAGCTAGAAGCGGTCGCCACAGGGTGAATAAGACGGTATTGTTTCTCACTAATCTTCCCTTGCCGTGCCATCTCTTCCATCAAGCAAAGCGGCGCTATTGCCGCATCGACGCTGCCACTCGCCAATGCATGTAAGGTGCGCTCAATAGGATAGCCGACGAACTGGGTCTGATAACGGTTGGACGGTACGCCGTTTTGTTGTAATAAATGCCCGACCAGTAGATAACCGCCAAAAGCCTCGGCATCGACGGCAGCGATTTTGCGCTGCTGCAAATCTTGCAACTGATAAATACCGCTGTCCGCCTTTACCCAAAGCGCACTAGCGACTTCTTCCATGGCGCTGGGTTCTTTTAATGGACTATCCTGACTGAGCTTATTAAATTCATTGGCTAAGTTAACCGTTGCGGAAAGCTGCTTATCAGTGGCGTTGGTTTTAAAGCGTTTTTTATTACTCTCTTTATCATTTTTATTGGTAAGCGTCTCAGTCTCAGCTTGCAAGGTCGCAAGCCAGCGCCAATGAGTGGTATTCATTTTAATCAGTTGTACTTGCGGGCCAAGCACTAGAGCAAACTGCTGCGCTTCGATTTCCTGCTGCCAATTTTCTAACGCCAGCGGCACCAAGACCACTGTGTCCTCTTGCAGTTGCTCATTAAGCTGATTAAGCCACGGTTGCCAACGCTCTTGCGCCACCGTTTCACCTTGCGGTGCCAGCACGCCCAAATAGTAGGTTTGTGCATTGGCGCTGCCTAGCATTAACCAAGCCAAGGACGCTACAACGATAATAAAATAAGCATTCAAGGTAGCCCAGACTTTAGACTTTTTATCCATAAACCTAGCCTTAGATTTGAGCTATCAAACATTAATTATAAATGAAAACCTTAATTATAATGTGGTTTTCCACAATATCGCAATGTTACCCGCCACTTTATACTAGATGACAATCGTGTAACTTTTAATTCGCTAAGCTTAAATCCCAAATATTTAATTTCAATATGAATATCTCATAGTCCTCATAAAATAGTGATGATAAATGAGAAGCTTAGTAAAAATATCTTATGGAGGGCAGGCTTATGAAAAAGTGGCCATTAATCATTATTATGGCAGCCATTGTCGGGCTGATTTTAGCGTTTGTCATTGGGCAAATACTGCCTAATATGCGCACGACTAGCAGTGACATTGAAGTTAATATTACTGACCCTGCTCTTATTAAACAAGGGGAATACGTCGCGCGTACCGCTGACTGTGTCGCCTGCCATACGACGCTTGACGGTGAAACTTATGCCGGCGGCCTGCCTATGCTGACGCCACTGGGTGCCATTTATTCAACCAATATTACCCCTGATAAAGAAACCGGTATTGGTCAGTATACATTTACTGACTTTAAAAATGCCGTCAAGCATGGCGTGCGTCGTGATAATAAAGCCCTTTACCCTGCGATGCCCTACCCGTCTTATCAGCTCATGCCAGATGAAGATTTGGCCGCGATGTACGCTTTTCTTATGTCTGATGTCAAACCTGTCAAGCAAGCCAACTTAAAAAGTGAGTTACCACCGGTGGCAAATTGGCGCTGGCCTCTAGCTTACTGGCAAGCAATATTTGATCCAAAACGTGACTTTGTCGCTGAAAGTGATGATGCAATATTGACCCGTGGACAGTATTTAATTGAAGGTCCTGGCCACTGTGGCTCTTGTCATACTGGGCGCGGTATCGGTTTCCAAGAAATCGCCTTAAACAATGCCGACTCAGAAGAATACTTGAGCGGTGCGGTCATTGATGGCTGGCGCGCCAAAAGTATTCGCGGCGAGCATCGCGGTTTGGCTACGTGGACCGTCGCAGAATTAAATAATTTCTTTAAAACCGGTCGTACTGATACCACAGCTGCCTTTGGCGCCATGGCCGAAGTGGTCGAGCACAGCACGCAATATATGACAGACTATGATATGAACGCCATGTCATCTTATCTAAAAACACTGTCTCCTGCGCCAAATAAAGAAACAACCTTGCCAGCGAAAAAAGATATTACCACGCAAAAACTGCTTGATGGCAACTACGATTCGCGCGGCTCAATTCTGTACGCCGAGTATTGCCAAGTTTGTCACCGTGCCGATGGTAAAGGTGTGGCGCGTATTTTCCCTGCCCTTGATGGCAATAGTGCGGTATATGCTAAAAATGCTGATTCGGTACTACAAATTACCTTGAGCGGTGGCCGGATGCCCGAAACTCCGCACGACCGCATGGCCTTTACCATGCCTGAATTTATCAACCTGAGTGATGCGGATGTGGCAGAAGTGGTCAACTATGTACGTAATAGCTGGACCAACCAAGCGCCTGAAATTGGTGTTGATGATGTGGTAAAAATGCGCGCTTTCCTCGCCAAAAAACCAAAAACCAGTACCGATATTGCCCCAGACTTAAGTATTGATACGCAAACAAAAGGAGCAAAATAATGAAAAACTCTCCACTCAACTTGCCTACTATTGCTCGCGTTATCTCTGGAAAAAAAACAATGGGTAATTTCACCACCACTATCCTGACTGCTTCAGCGCTTAGTATCGCTGCTATCAGTAGTGGCTGCTCACAACCCGAGCCAGTCGAGCAAAACGCGCCTCAATATGGCTTAGTCACCGCTGATGATGCCAACGAAGACATTGGCACTTATGTGTTGCCGCAAGACACCTCTATTTTAGATGAGCCGAATGCTGATGAGATCTTTTATGGTAAGCGCTTATTAAACGAAACCAAGCGCTTACTGCCCGAGCATGTTGGCGCGCAAATGAACTGTAATAGCTGTCATATCTCGCAAGGTAAAATCCCCCTTGGCGACCCCTATATCAACAGTTATAACTTCTATCCGCGCGTAATGCCTCGTGCTGGTAAAGAAGTCGATTTAACCAAACGTATCAATGGCTGTTTCCAGCGCTCCATGAATGGCAAACCATTAAAACCTGAATCCCCTGAAATGCTGGCAATATTGGCCTATATGAAATGGCTATCACAAAACACGCCAAAAGAGCAAAGGGTCGATATTCAAAATGCCGGTAAAGTGGATGAGTCTTTGGTCGGTAATCCTGTACGCGGTGAGAAAATCTACCAAGTACAATGTGCCACTTGTCATGGTGACAATGGCGAAGGCATGAAAGACAGTCGCGGTGATATTGTTTTCCCGCCATTATGGGGCGATGAGTCCTTTAACATTGGCGCTGGGTTGGCACGTACTTATAAAGCCGCAGCTTTTGTTAAGTACAATATGCCGATGGGTATTCAAACCAAAGGTTTATGGGGTCATGGCAACGTGCTCAGCGACCAAGACGCCATTGATGTCGCTGAATTTTTCACCCATCAACCACGTCCCGACTTTGCTGGCAAAGTAAACGACTGGCCTAATGGTAAAAAACCCAAAGACGCCCGTTATTAAATGACGTAGCACACTAACACAACATTAATGCCAATTTTATTTATAGAAAAAACCTCAAACGCATGAATTGCTTTGAGGTTTTTTGTTATCTATAGTTAATGGTACTAAAAAATTTTGGCTAGCCACTATATAGTAGGGCTTAATGCAATTACTTTTATTATAGCCATACTTACTTATCGCCATTCGCTTATGAGGTCCGTCATGCGCAAAATTCCTGTTTATGCCCACCCTGCCGCTGGTTGGCCAGCTTTGGTTGCTTCTACTCGTAAGCTAATGGATTACAAAGCATTTATGCGCGGTAGTGTCAGCGTCTTACATAGCAATCAGCCTAAGGGCGGCTTCGACTGTCCGGGCTGTGCGTGGCCTGATCATAAGACCCATAAAGTTATCGATGTCTGTGAAAACGGTATCAAAGTCATTGCCAGTGAAACCATGAACCAACGTGCAGATGCGGCGTTTTTTGCCAGACATAGCGTGACCGAACTGCAAAGTTGGTCAGGCTATGAGCTTGAGCATAGCGGACGCTTATCAGAGCCGTTATATTATGATGCAGCGCAAGATCGTTACGTCGCTATTTCTTGGCAAGCGGCTTATGAGCGTATCGCTGATGTCTTAAAAAATCTTGATTCACCAGATGAAGCCTTATTTTATACTTCAGGACGCGTGACAAACGAGCCAGCTTTTATGTTTCAGCTGTTTGTACGCTGTTTTGGCACCAATAATTTGCCCGATTGCTCCAATATGTGTCACGAGCCAACATCAGTGATGCTCGGTAAACAATTAGGCGTCGGTAAAGCCACCGTAGTTTTGGAAGATTTTGAGCAGGCGAAATTGATTATGCTGTTTGGGCAAAATCCTGCGACCAATCATCCGCGTATGCTTGAGATGCTAGCGCACGCGCATAAGCAAGGCTGCCGTATTATCTCTATCAATCCGATGCGCGAGCAAGGTTTGAGCAAGTTTAGAAATCCGCAAAAACCAACTCATATGGCTGCAGGACAAAGCGATGAGATGGTCGATGAAGTCATTCAAATTCAAATCGGTGGTGATGTCGCGCTCTTGACTGGTTTGGCCAAATGGCTGACCAAAAACGGTAAAATCAACAATGATTTTATCGAGCAGCACACATCAGGTTATGACGCGTTTGATACTTGGTTACGTCAGCAGTCTTGGACAGATGTAAAGCTTGGCTGCGGTATTAGTAAAGCAGACATTATTAAACTTGCCAAACTTGTTGCTGATAGCCCAGCGACCATTTGCACCTGGGGCATGGGCATTACCCAACATGTCCAAGGTGAAGATAATGTTGCCATGATTACCAATTTACTGCTACTGATGGGTATGATTGGTGTCGATGGTGCAGGCGCCTCACCGGTTCGAGGTCACTCCAACGTACAGGGTGACCGTACTATGGGAATCCATGAGCGTCCTAAACAAAGCCTACTTGATAGCCTTGAGCGCGTGTTTAAGCGCCCTATGCCGCAAGAAGATGGGCTTGATGTCATCGCTGGGGCGAAAGCATTGATGCAGGGTAAGCTCAAAGCTTTTATCAGTATGGGCGGTAATTACGCCGTGGCCGCACCTGATAAAAGTGCGATTCAAACTGCCTTAACCACTACCCAGCTTAATGTTTTTATCGGCACCAAACTTAATGAAACCATGCTGTATCCGGGTGCAAACAACCTTATCTTGCCATGTATAGGACGCACTGAACGCCTGATAACCGCTAAAGGTGAGCAGTTTGCGACGATTGAAGACTCTATGTGCCAGGTTGTGCCCACGCAAGGGCGTCTGAAGCCTATCAGTGATGATTTAAAATCTGAGGCGCAAATTGTGGCCGATATGGCAACCCACGTACTTGGCTCTGATTCGTCAATTCCATGGCAGACCATGAGTAGCGACTTTGATATCATCCGTAATTATATCGCCCAAGCTATTGAAGGCTTTGAGAACTTTAACGATCGTATTCGCGAAAACGAGCGCGGCTTTCATTTGTACCATCCTGCACGTCATCGCGTTTGGAATACCGATAGTGGCAAAGCCCAATTTGAAGTACCTCAATATCCCATTACTTATATCGCAGCACAAATGGCAGAAACCACGTACAGCTATCAAAGCAATATTAAAAATAATGCTTCTAAAGATAGCAATTTTGAAGCCAATAGTTTTGAAAACAGCAATCTTAAAAATAGCAACGTAGAAGAAATTGCCGAGCAAAAAGTATGGCAGCTAACCAGTGTTCGCAGTCATGATCAATTTAATACCATGATTTTTGGCCATCAAGACCGCTATCGTCAAACCAACCGCCGCGATGTGTTATTTATGCATCCCGATGAAATCAAGCGTTTAGGTTGGCAAAAAGGCGATAGTGTCATGGTATCGCGGCAAGACAGTCAAGATGAACGGCGCACCTTAGGCCCTTTAATACTTACTGAGATGGATATCGCCGCCAACGCGGTGGCAACCTATTATCCTGAATGTAATGACCTTATCGACTTAGACAGTCATGCGCCCGACTCAAGGACACCCGCTTATAAGTCCGTCACCGTTGTCTTGCAGCGCGTTAATGAAAGCAAACTAGCAGCCAGCGCTTAATAAGGATGGTTTGATTAAAGTAATGGTTAAAAATAATGGTCAGTAAAAATAACTTAGCTACCGTAGAGGCTTTGGTAAATCGCTCAGCGGTTGGTTTAGAAAACAATGCTACTAACACTGCTGAGCCAATAATAGATACGCAGACAGTACCATTATCGCGTCTACATTTGGCACAAAAACATGCTTATTTATCTACATCAGATCTGTCTTATGAAACTCGAGAAATGGAGATTGATGATAAATCAGCGATGCTAGCAGTAGAAGCAGCCGTTGCGATTGTCATTAATGGCATCCATTACGCTATATTGATGGCAAGCCCCTATCAGCTTGAATACCTTGCCATTGGTTTTCTATATAGCGAAGGATTGATTCATCATAGTCATGAATTATTAGATTGGGAGGTAACGCAACTGACCGATGTTGCCAGTTATCAAAGATTTACCCATGATTTAACGGATGACTTGCTTAACGAAAAAACTGGATCTGAACAATTTTCAGCACAGTTGCAAGACTACGATGTGTATGTAGTAGAATTGGTCTTAAATCAGCGCTGTCATCAGCGTATTCAAGCGCAAAGACGTCAGCTGGCAGGACGTACAGGCTGCGGTATGTGCGGTATTACAGGGCTTTCGCAAGCCCTTCCCGATTTAAGTAATTATTTATCATCAAGCTTAGCACAAGACAGAAAACCAGTACAATTAGCTATTCCTAATCTGAATTATTTATTACAAGTACGACAAAATATTGACGCTGCGCAACATACCCATCAATTGACTGGTGCGGTACATGCCGCAGCCACCATGCAAGGCAATGATTTATATTTATTTGAGGACGTTGGGCGCCATAACGCGCTTGATAAACTCATCGGTTGGCAATTGCGTAATAAAGCAGAGCTGACATGCGTGGTGATGACCTCGCGGCTGTCTATTGAGCTGGTACAAAAATCCATTCGTAGCCGCATTCCTTGGTTAGTAGGAATGTCGGCACCGACCAGTACTGCGGTACGCGTCGCTGAACGCTATGGCTTGGGGCTAGCGGGGTTTTTACGTGATGACCGAGTCACTTACTATACAGGCTACTAAATCCTTTAAGACGCCAATCTATGCGTTTTCTATGCCTGGCAGTATATTCTTTAATCACTTAATCAATATTGCCTTTATCTTAGCAATAACGCATTAATACTTTAATAACGACTAATTTATAGCCAAATACCGAAAAATTAGTAAATAAGATGCCTTTAACTAAAAAATGACTTGTAATTTAAATTATTTTTGCTAATATAGGCATCCTTGATTGGCTGGGTGGCAGAGTGGTCATGCAGCGGACTGCAACTCCGTTAACGCCGGTTCGATTCCGACCTCAGCCTCCAATTATTTAGGTTAAAATTTATTAGTATTACGTTAATTTTAGCTTGCTTTATTAACGAAAATGCTTATAATAGCGACCACTATCTAACAAGTAGAAAGCTTACTTTTAGATAATACAAGTTTTGCCCGGGTGGTGAAATTGGTAGACACAAGGGATTTAAAATCCCTCGCTAGTAATAGCGTGCCGGTTCAAGTCCGGCTCCGGGTACCATTATATAGTCCTATACTATCTTATAGAATAGCTAAAGCCCCTGATATCAGGGGCTTTGTTGTATCTGGCGTTCTATACTGTCCTGCTCTATCTATCCTAATCCATGCACTTTGAGTATACTGTCAAGTATACCGAGTTTTGAGTCTACTCATGGAGATCTAGGATATGGAACGGAAAGCGATCAGTTCAGACCGAAGCATCAGCAGCCATAAGCCTGAAAATAAAAAGTACTTCGTTGCTGTAAAAAACCATCCTAAACTATTCTTAATGGTACGTCCTACTGAGACTAAGTCATGGATGTATCGCTACTACCCGCCTTCAAATCCTAAACAAAGCATTATCTCCATCGGTATATATCCAAGTATCTCGTATGCTCGTGCCTGTGAAGTTTGGCGTGAA
This sequence comes from Psychrobacter immobilis, assembly GCF_904846285.1. Classification (GTDB taxonomy): domain Bacteria; phylum Pseudomonadota; class Gammaproteobacteria; order Pseudomonadales; family Moraxellaceae; genus Psychrobacter; species Psychrobacter immobilis_D. The sequence goes on from NZ_CAJHAD010000022.1 coordinate 43,143, forward strand.
TATGAAGATTTGCTAAGCAAAGGCATTGACCCAAAACACTATCGTGAAGAAATTAAGAAAAGTATTTTTAGTAAAACTAAAAACTCTTTTAATCACTTTGCATGGGAATACTTTGACGGTCTAGACCAGACTCAAAAAAGTAATACTCTCATTCGTAAGAAAAGTCGTCTTGATCTTATATGCAAATATATTGGTGACGAGCCAATCAGCGAGATCACCTCTCCTAAAATGCTTGAAGTCCTGTTAGACATTCAAGCCAACTCATTAAACAAGGATGGTAAGCCCACAGATAAGGCTGAACGCTGTGCTGGCATTGCCAGTGATGTGTTTATCTATGCTGGGGCTCGAGGCTTCTGTACGAGCAATCCTGCGGCGCTCATCAAAAGCCAGTTGGCTAAGTCAAGTTACGGTCATCGTCCTGCGGTTACTAAACCGAAGGACTTGGCTAAATTACTTAAAGCTATCGAGACAATAGAAGGTGACCCAAACACAATCAATTCCCTTAGGCTATTAGCCCTTCTCTTTGTTCGTAATGGTGACCTAAGACGTATGCGCTGGGCTGATCTAGACCTAGAGGCTGGTAGGTGGCGGTTAAAGCCATTGAAGGGACAAGGCAAGGTAAATATGGTCAAGGACATGGTCGTTCCCCTACCTTATCAAGTAGTAGCTATATTGCGTGAACAGCATAGAGTAAATGGACATACTGAATATGTCTTTTTTAGCCAGACGGCAAAAAAGCATCAGATCATATCTGAAAATACGGCAAACAAACGCCTCAAAGATTTAGGCTATCAAAACATACATTGTGCTCATGGCTTTAGAGCGACAGCGAAGACCATCCTACAAGAGCAGTTAAAGTACTCTCTGGTGCTCGTAGAGATGGCATTGGGCCATACGACTAAAGATCCTAATGGCGGTGCTTACGGACGATTTGATTACATTGATGATCGTGCGGAGATGATGCAGAAGTGGGCAGACTATTTAGACGCTTTAAGAGAAGGCAGAGATACGGCAGAGTTTAGAGCGGATGCGCAAACAAAAAATGATCCTTCCGTGCAGCTGCAAGCGCTCATTGATCAGCTGGGTGAAGACAAGGTACTAGAGCTATTGGGAAATAAGAAATAGCCTTTTATTCTTAAATTAATTCAACAATATACTATTTACTAAAAAAGCTAAATGACGGCTTTAGATAATACTTAGATTTATTGAAAATCATAGATCTAATTCACTAGTGTAAAAAGCGTTAGATAAGTATGTTATTTTAGAGATTCAAAAGAGCGAGTATTTAAGGAAAGGAACTTTCTTACAAATAACTTTACTATTGTATCTTCATTCATCATAAGACCCGTTATAGGAATAATCGGGGGTTTTGGATAAGAACTTAAACCTTTTAAAATTTCAATTAACCTGTTCGAGCTTTAACTCATTTACCGTAGTCTTTACAAAGCACAAATTTATAGAAATAACCTTAAACCTTACCTAAAAACAATGACATCCTCTTACTATGGCGGTACACTCTCACCAGCCACACATAAGTTCATAAAAATAGTCTTATCATGACTTTATCGATCTATCATCAGCTTACGCTTTACCTCTGAATACAACAAAAGGATATCCCCATGCGCACCATTGGCATCCAAACCCCCTTTGGTCGCGACTTGGCCTTTGTCGAACTAAAGGGAGTTGAGGGGTTATCCACGCTCTATGAATACCGTCTAATCCTCACCAGTAAAAACCCCAATCTTGCCGCCACCGACATCATCGGACAAACCATATTCGTTACCATTGATACCAAAGG
>NZ_CAJHAD010000023.1 GCF_904846285.1 Psychrobacter immobilis
CCTGAGGGGCGCTACCACTTTTTTGACATGGCATCCTGTAATATGTCTGATTTAAGACATTCATCAGCGTACATCTTTTTTAATCGAGCATTCTCAACTTCAAGCTCTTTGAGGCGGCTGATGAGCGCAGCATCCATGTCACCATATTTAGAACGCCAGTTGTAAAAGGTGCTTTGGCCGACATTGTGCTCACGGCACAAGTCAGCAATAGGGACGCCTTGTTCTGCTTGTTTGAGGATGTTAACGATTTGATTATCAGTAAAGCGTGTCTTTTTCATAGGAGTCTCCTGCTGGTATATTTTAGCAGTTAATCTCTATTTCTAGGTGTTCTTATTTATTGGGGGGATTACCGCCCTATCTACTCACTGGATTATACCTATGGTTCGGTTCCCTAGTGAGGACTTGAACGCTAAGCTGTGGGCGAATGGTATCAACGCTTTAACTCGCTGAAATAGCCACAGTGCACTTCATGGTGTACTTACCATAAATATTCGGTGGTGTGTCAAAAAGTATGCTGATCAAAATTTGAACAATTTTTGAAGCTTTGAAAGCCATATAGAATCAGAGAACTTAGCATAGACTTCTTATTGATTTTTAGCGCCAGCATACTTTTTAGAACACCACCAAATATTTCATCAGTTGTTCAGTTTACTGACTTAGATGTTTGGCATGAAAGCGCAAATGCTCTTCAATAAAGCTGGCGATAAAATAGTAACTATGGTCATAGCCCTCATGCAATTGATACATTAAAGGATAATCGTTTGATTCTGCAGCTGCGAGTAAAGCTTCTGGCTTGAGCTGCTCTACAAGGAAGTTGTCAGACTCACCCTGATCTACTTTAGCAGGAACTAATTCAGTTGCTCGTTTCATGAGCTCACTAGGATCGTAGTTCAGCCAATTGGCTTTATCTTCACCTAAATAAGCAGTAAAAGCTTTTTGTCCCCATGGAGAATTCACAGGGTTACTGATAGGACTAAAAGCAGATATTGAACTATAGCGCTCTGGGTTAAGCATGCCAATGTTCAACGCACCAAGACCACCCATCGAATGACCAGAAATGGCTCTCTTATCAGATACTGGAAACGATGCCTCAATTAACTCAGGCAACTCATTGACCACATAATCATACATCTGGTAGTGCTTGCTCCAAGGCATCTCAGTAGCATTAACGTAGAATCCTGCCCCTTGACCTAAATCGTAGGCTGCATCATCAGCAACATCTTCACCACGAGGGCTAGTATCTGGGGCGACAATAGCGATACCCAATTCTGCAGCAATACGCTGTATCCCAGACTTCTGCATGACGTTCTCATCTGTGCAGGTCAAGCCTGACAACCAATAAAGGACAGGGACTTTTGTACCACTGCCCATCTGAGGCGGCAAGTAAATAGCAAACTGCATACTACAATTTAATGATTTTGAATGATGGCTATACTGCTTATGCCAGCCACCAAAACTTTTATTGACACTAATATTCTCTATGGACATACTAAAACACCTCTGTTAAAACATTAAATGCTGCCCCCAAAAAGAGACAGCACTGTTATCATGACAACATAACTACTTAATGTTAATCACCTATAAATGACCGATCATTTGTTAAAAAAGATCATGATGACTCATTCTTAAAAATGAATAACCGTACGAATACTCTCGCCTTTATGCATCAAGTCAAACGCTTCATTGATGTCTTCTAATGGCATGGTATGAGTAATGAAATCCTGTAATGGGATTTCGCCCGCTAGATAGCGCTCAACATAACCTGGCAATTCCGTACGACCTTTCACGCCGCCAAATGCTGAACCTTTCCAGACACGACCAGTCACTAACTGGAATGGACGGGTTGAAATTTCTTTACCTGCACCAGCCACGCCGATAATAACCGACTCGCCCCAGCCTTTATGGCAGCACTCAAGCGCGGAACGCATCACATCGACGTTACCGATACATTCAAACGAATAATCAACACCGCCATCGGTTAACTCAACGATGACTTCCTGAATTGGTTTGTCATAATCTTTTGGATTAATACAGTCAGTTGCGCCTAGTTTTTTGGCTAACTCAAACTTGCTTTCATTGATATCAATCACAATGATGCGGCTGGCTTTTGCCATTGCAGCACCGATGACCGCTGACAGACCAATACCGCCCATGCCAAAGATAGCGACCGTAGCACCCTCTTCGACTTTTGCAGTGTTCATGACCGCGCCCATACCAGTCGTGACGCCACAACCTAGCAAGCAAACTTCTTCTAATGGCGCTTCTTTATTGACTTTAGCCAATGAAATCTCTGGCAAGACAGTATATTCAGAAAAAGTTGAGCAGCCCATGTAATGATAAATTGGCTCACCATCTTTATAAAAACGCGTGGTACCGTCTGGCATCAGACCTTTACCTTGGGTCTCGCGCACGGCTGAACACAAATTGGTTTTGCCTGAGGTACACATTTTACAGACGCCACATTCTGCGGTGTATAAAGGGATAACATGATCGCCAACTTGGACACTGGTCACGCCTTCGCCGATTTGCTCAACGATACCGCCACCCTCATGACCCAAAATCGCTGGGAATACGCCTTCTGGGTCTTCACCAGATAAGGTAAAGGCATCGGTATGACAAACGCCACTGGCGATGATCTTTACCAATACTTCGCCTTTACGTGGCAGCATGACATCCACTTCTTCGATAGATAGCGGCTGATTTGGCCCCCAAGCAATGGCGGCTTTCGATTTAATAAATTTATCTGACATAAGAGTCTCTCTTTTTGGTTAGTTGATTGTTGTCCCTGTTCAACTCAGACATATTTCTAGAACACCATGTTGAGCTGAGCGAAAAATTTGATCTCTATTTACTTTATCACTTTGTGATAAGGGTATTCTACTGACTTTCTATTATCTTCTAGCCTCAGCTAATAGAGCTAATTAGAAAGATTTAGGGCCGCGCGTTGCCACTCTAAATCAATGGCTATGCCCTTGTGATAGGCTAATGGTAGCAACGCCTACTGCAACCAACCCCATGCCGATCCAAGTGCTCAAATCGAGATGTTGTCGGTAGATAACAGACGATAATGCCGTTACTGTCACTATTGCAAGTCCTGCCCACAATGCATGAACAATACCAACCGGCATTCCTTTCATGGCCTGTCCTAAAAAAACAAAGGCAGCCAGATGTCCTAATAGAACTAACATACTTGCTAACGGCTTAGTGAAGCCATCTGTCTCCTTTAATGCAACATGAGACAAAGCTTCTGCGACTACTCCAAAAAAAAGAAACATCCAACTCATCTTTCACCTCTTATATTAGCAAGCTTAGTTACAATGAACTGGAGCTCTTTTGAATTTGTGCTTGTATTATATCTATTTCTGATTAGATGATAATATGCTATATTCGAAAGTATCTTTTACATATAGGTAATAATTATGAAATGGGATGGCATTAGTGAGTTCGTCTACGTGGCTGAATATGAAAGTTTTACGAAAGCTGCAAAAAAAATAGGCATCTCGACCGCCCAAGTGAGTCGACAGGTAAGCGCCTTAGAGCAACGTCTCAATATTAAATTGCTCTATCGAACGACTCGTAAGGTCTCATTAACAGAAGAAGGTAATGTTTTTTATCAGCACTGCCGTGGGGTACTTGATGGTCTGGATGCCGCGGAACAAGCAGTGACTCACTTGCAATCAAAACCGCAAGGCATGATTAAACTGACAGCTCCTGTCACTTATGGAGAGCGACAATTAATACCATTGGTGAATGACTTTATGGTGCAATATGATGATATTGAAGTAACTGCACTTCTGAGTAATCAACAGCTTGATTTGGTTGAAGACAGCTATGATTTGGCCATTCGCATCGGAAAGCTTCGTGATTCGACCATGATGGCAAAAAAGCTCAGTAGTCGCACTAATTTTGTCTGCGCGTCGCCCTCTTATATTGAAAAATACGGCATACCGCATTCTCTAACCGAGCTTGGTCAACATAACTGTTTGTTGGGTACGCTAGACTACTGGCACTTTAAAGAATCGGGTAAAGAGAAAAATATTCGAGTGGCAGGTAGAGTGCGCTATAACAGCGGTTATAGTTTAGTCGATGCGGCTATAAAGGGATTGGGTATTGTGCAGCTACCTGATTATTACGTACAAAAGCACTTAGAGTCGGGGGAGCTTGTCAGCTTATTGGATAACTTTAGAGAACCTGAAGAAGGTATTTGGGCCGTTTATACTCATAATCGCCATTTGTCGCCAAAAATTAGGCTGCTACTAGATTATTTAGCAGCACATTTATCTAAACCCTAACTGGGTGATAGTAAGAACTACCCATACTTTAAGGCCTCGCACCTCGAAAGATAAATCATCTAATTACTTGGAGGTCTTGCACACTACTCTAACTAACTCGATCGTTAGGAGGCTGACATGATCGTCAAGCAAAAACCGAACGCACTCAAGCTGTTTTTTACCTTGCGCGGCTCTATCCTACCAAAAATTTATCCTCAGATTTTTCTCACCATCTTGCTTAGTACTCTAATAGCAGGCATCCAGTACTGGTTTCCAGGCTTCTTCTCCTCTTATAGTACGGCTCCCTTCACTTTTCTAGGGGTTGCTTTATCATTGTTCCTCGGCTTTCGTAACAATGCCAGCTATCAACGCTGATGGGAAGCTAGGGGTCAATGGGGTCAGCTAGTAGTGGATGCTCGTAGCTTGGCCCGCCAAGTGCTCTCATTTATGGATGAAGAAACGGAGACTGGACGACAAACCCAGCGCCGTATGATTCACCTAACCATCGCCTTTACTCATGCTTTGCGCCATCGACTACGTGACACTGAACCTTGGCAGGACGTTGATCGTTTTGTAGAACCCGAGCACCACGTCAGCATGCGCCAAGCGCAAAATCTGCCCGAGTACCTGCTGCGGCTGATGGGGAAAAAGGTCGGTTATAGCCGACGTGAGCGATTATTATCGGAATTTCTAGTACAGAACATGGATGAACGGCTGACCTCTATGACTGTAGTTTTGGCCGCCTGCGAGCGCATTCATTATACGCCACTACCATTTGCTTATATGCTGTTAGTACATCGCACCACCTACTTATATTGCTTTATGTTGCCTTTTGGTTTGGTGTCATCTCTGGGATGGGCTACTCCGTTTGTCTGTGCAGTGATCGCCTATACTTTTTTTGGTCTAGATGCTCTTAGTGAGGAGTTGGAATCGCCTTTTGGCTTGGCCGCTAACAATCTACCACTGAGTGCTCTGTCGCGTACCATCGAAATTAACTTACTAGAGGCACTGGGAGAAACCGATCTGCCGCCCGATATAAAATCTAAGAATGGCTACTTACAGTAAATTATTTTGCGTAAGCAGTTAGCCTTAAGTCTCTGGCTGAGTAGTTATATAAACAGTCTTGATGGTGACAGAACAAATAATGGCATTGCTCAAACATAAGTGGATATACGCGCTTCTATCAAGAAAATAATTATTACCTTATGGTAAAAGTTATTTTCTTTTTAGACCCATTATCTTTTATATGGAATAACGTATGATGGTTTCCATCGACAGACAACGCGGCAAACTTGTTGCAACTCGATAGAAAAACTATTGATAAAAAATCATCCACAACTGGAGAACAACACATGAGCATTTTTACTCACGTTACCCTTGGCACTAACGATGTTAATCAAGCACGTACATTCTATGACAACGTTTTAGAGATTCTAGGGCTTAAACGCATTGCTGACCTAGGTGATAATGGTTCAATATGGGGCGTAGACGCACCATCGTTATTTGTTATGAAACCTAATAACGGTCAACCAGCTAGTGTTGGTAATGGCAATATGGTGAGCTTTGAAGCACCAAGTCGCGCTGCTATTGACGCATTTCATGCAGCAGCATTGAGCGCTGGTGCTCAAGATGAAGGCCAACCTGGTACACGCGATTGGGCACCTAACGCTTACGCGGCTTATGTTCGTGACCTGGATGGTAATAAGCTTGCCGTTTATTGCTTCAAAGAAGCATAATAGTAGTATTACGGACCGCTCGTTCGTAACCACTAATATTAGTATCAATACTACCGTAAAAAGGGTCCTGCAAATTTTGCAGGACCCTTTTGTCATTAAAATCAATTTTGTGACACTTGATATTCTGTCTATTTATGTGAGTCCGCGTACTGTGTACGTTAAACATAGGCTCTGCAATAACAAAAAAAACATTAAGATCTTTCTTATTACCTTCAACCTTTTATAAAGAATATCAATAGATAAATAACACTTATCCATGACTGCAAACGTCAATGAGCAAAATCCAAATATATTTAAAATCAAGAAATACAATTCAATAGGAGTCGCCTGTTTATGGCTACCAATAACAATAAACATATCAATAAAGACATTCTCTGTGACACTGACCACAGTGTTCGAGTCAGGGGAGCTCGCGTTCACAACTTAAAGAATATCGATGTAGATTTACCTCGTGATGCACTGGTTGTTTTTACCGGTATATCAGGATCAGGTAAGTCATCACTTGCTTTTGGCACTTTATTTGCTGAGTCACAACGTCGTTATTTAGATTCAGTATCCCCTTATGCGCGTCGATTGATAGATCAGGTTGATGAGCCTGATGTTGATATGGTAGAAGGTCTGCCGCCAGCAGTTGCTCTACAACAACAACGAGGTACGCCCTCAGTGCGCTCATCAGTAGGCAGTGTTACTTCTATCTCAAACGGGCTACGCATGCTCTATTCACGAGCTGGAGATTATCCTACCGGTCAAGAGATATTGTATGGCGATGCGTTTTCGCCAAATACACCTGAGGGTGCCTGTCCTACTTGCTCTGGTATTGGCCGCGTGTTTGAAGTCACCGAAGAGTTACTAGTACCTGATAACACCAAAACCATTCGAGAGCGTGCTATCGTAGCATGGCCACCAGCGTGGCAAGGCAAAAACCTAAGCCGCATACTGGTGTCACTCGGCTACGATATTGACACGCCTTGGCATAAACTGCCAAAAGAAACCCGCGATTGGATCTTGTTTACAGATGAAACCCCAACCGTTCCTGTCTACCCTGAATACAGCCTTGAGCAAGTAAGAAAAGCGATTGAGAGCGGCGAAAAGCCCAACTATATGGGCACGTTTTCGAGTGCAAAGCGCTTCATACTGCATTCTTTTGCCACTACTCAGAGCTCATTGACAAAAAAGCGCGTTTCTCAGTTTATGCAAATCTCTGTATGTCCGGAATGTGATGGTAAAAAACTGAAAAAAGAATCACTATCCGTTACGTTCGCAGGACTCGATATTGGGGAGCTGTCGCAACTGACCTTTATCGAACTGGCGCGCAAGCTTGAGACTGCGGCCAATAAAGTCCCAACTGACAATATGGCAAATCGTGAAAAGGCTATCGTCGCTCAGCGCATTGCCAGTGATATGTTATCTCGGGTAAAAGCACTGACCCTATTGGGTTTGGGGTACTTATCACTTGAGCGCACCACACCTACACTATCTCCTGGTGAGCTACAACGCTTACGCCTAGCCACTCAAATTCGCTCACAACTTTTTGGGGTGGTTTATGTACTAGATGAACCATCCGCTGGTCTTCATCCAGCAGATACCCAAGCATTACTAAGTGCCTTAGATGAGCTCATTGCCGCTGGTAACTCAGTGTTTGTCGTCGAGCATGATGTGAGCGTCATCAGACACGCTGATTGGATCGTAGACGTTGGCCCCAATGCGGGTACTCATGGCGGCGAGGTGATTTATAGTGGTCCTGTAGAGGGATTGCGCGACGTGACTCACTCGCATACCAGCCGCTATCTGTTCAGCACTGACGCTATCGTAAAACGCACACCAAGAGAGCCGACAGCGTGGCTTAAACTTACAGGGATTACGCGTAATAACTTACAAGAGCTGGATGTCGGTTTTCCATTGGGTGTGATGACTACTGTCACGGGTGTATCAGGTTCAGGCAAGTCGAGTCTAGTGAGTCAAGCTTTGGTAGAGCTCGTTTATGAGGCTCTAGGACAAAAACAAACGGTTGAAGCTCCAACTGGCGAAGCCGATCTACTTGAGCAAGAGTTGGAGACGCCAACCGGTGGACAAATCATTGAGGGTATGGATGATGTCAAACGACTGGTAACCGTCGATCAAAAAGCCATTGGGCGTACGCCGCGCTCAAACCTTGCTACCTATACCGGACTGTTTGATCATGTCCGTAAGCTATTCGCGTCAACGAGCGAGGCAAAATCTCGTCGTTACAACGCAGGGCGTTTTTCATTCAACACGACTAAAGGTCGTTGTCCTAATTGTGAAGGCTTAGGCTTTGTGAGTGTCGAGCTACTGTTTCTTCCTAGCGTCTATTCGCCTTGCCAAGTCTGTCACGGACAGCGCTACAATGAGGACACGCTAGAGGTCACGTATCATGACAAAAACATCGCCGATGTGCTGGCGCTCACGGTTGAATCAGCTTATGAATTCTTTGCAGACGACCCTGCTATCTTGCGAGCATTAAGTGCCTTGCTACAAGTCGGGCTTGGCTACTTACGACTTGGCCAACCAGCAACTGAGCTATCTGGCGGTGAAGCCCAACGTATTAAACTTGCCACTGAATTGCAGCGAACGCAGCGCGGCGATACGCTGTATATCCTAGATGAGCCAACAACGGGTTTGCACCCAAAAGATATCTCGATGTTGATGGCGCAATTGAATGGACTTGTTGATGCCGGTAACAGCGTTATCATGGTCGAACACGACATGCAGGTTGCTAGTAATAGTGATTGGGTAATTGATATTGGCCCTGGTGCAGGTGATGCAGGTGGCCTTATCGTGGCGCAAGGATTACCTGAAACAGTCGCTGAGTCGAAGACCAGCCGAACTGCACCTTTCATGCGCTTCTAGTGCCCGTCGCAAACCTCTTATGACAGTGCAAAAAACGACAGCGATAATCAGTTTATCGCTGTCGTTTTGCTTAATGTAATTTGATCTTTGGACGACCTATGCGTAATATTTTTTCGCTGATCCATAAAGCAAATGTCTTGAAGGCACCATGAATAGACATTTGATGCATGCGATAGAGCGATATGTACATAAAACGGGCAATCTTTCCTTCAATGAAAAAGCTGTTATTGGTGAGATTACCCATTAAGTTTCCCACAGTACCGTAACGTGATAGATTAACCAGTGACCCATAATCGTTATAGGTAAAACCTCGTAGTGGCTGCTTTCTTAGCGTTGCAATTATATTTTTTTCAACACATTTTGCCATTTGATGTGCAGATTGCGCGCGCGGTGGCACTTGTTTGCCATCGGTTTGGGTGAAGGCGCAGCAATCGCCTAATACAAAGATACTGTCATCAACCGTGCTTTGTAAAAATTTATTTACCCGAATTTGATTATTAGAAGTAAGCTCAAAAACCCCCAAATCTTTAATAAAATCAGGGGCTTTTACGCCTGCCGCCCATACCATGATATCAGCCTCAATCTGCTCATCATCTTTCGTAATAAAGCCGTACTTCGTCGCCTCTTTCACCTGTGTATGTTCACGTACATGAACGCCTAGTTTCAATAATTCGCGCTTAGCACTTGATGCAATACGCTCAGGCAAGGCAGGTAAAATGCGTGGTCCCGCTTCAATTAAATGGATGTGTAAACGTTTCGGCGACATATTTGTCAAGCCGTATAGCTTTAATAGATTAGACACATGGTACAGCTCAGCTGAAAGTTCTACTCCCGTTGCACCTCCACCAACAATGGCGATATTAAGTGCTTGCTGCTGGTTATCATCTTGATGAAGACGCGTAAAACCATCAAGCAATGAATGCTGAAAACGTTGAGCTTGCTGAGTTGAGTCCAAAAAGTAGCAGTTTTCCTTCACCCCAGGGGTATTGAAGTCGTTACTTATGCTGCCAATGGCAATAACAAGATGATCGTAGTGCACGTGGCGTTCCGGCAAGATAGTATGGCCTGATTCATCATACAGTGCAGCAAGAGTGATGGTTTTAGTTTTTTGATCAATATTATCAAATTCCCCCAGCTGAAAGTGGTAATGATGCTGAGCAGCATGCGCCGAGTACACCACACCATCTAAATCAGAATCAATAGAGCCTGTCGCGACTTCATGCAGTAACGGTTTCCAAATATGAGTACGGTTTTTATCTATTAATAATATATCGGCTTGCTTTTTCTTTCCTAACTTGTGTCCTAATTGGGTTACAAGCTCTAAACCACCAGCACCGCCGCCAATAACGACAATTTTAGGTGTGATTATATTCATAACGTTGTCCTAGACAATAACATATTCAAATAACTGACAATCTATTCGCAAGGTAGGTTATGAAAACCAGAGTAACTAATAGACTGCTGTCATTATGAGGTGAGATTCATGAAAGCTAAAATCATAAATCAGGCTTTTACGTGGCAGGAAATGGTGAGCTTATGGCCATCACAATCATGAATATTAGAAGCTTAATCGTGAGTACTTGATGTATCTACCCTCCTCAATAGATCGAAGGCAGATGACTTGTTCAAATCGTTATTAACAACCATGAAATCAGCTAACAGGCTCATCATGTATTTTTCATAATAAGCCTGAAATTTTACTTAGGTGCAAACATGTTATCAGCACTGCGATGTGCGGTATAAACTGCCTCACCATCACTTTCGCCATCAAATATAACCGTCACGTTAGGTGTAAATAGTAAGATATCACCTACTTCTGCCACATACTTGTTGCCTTGTAAGTCTCGCATCACAATCTTACCTTTAGTGATTACTTTGTATTCTACAAATTCATAAGTAAACTCAAAATCAACACCAGGTTGCATGGCAAAAAAACCAACCGTTAAGCCATTGGCATTATCGGTGACATTAACTTCTGCCATTTGACTTTTTAGGTTGTTAACTTCAAGTAAGCCAGCGAGTTGGTTTAGCTTATAAGTACCTGCTTTAATAAGTTGGATACCAGATTCTTGAGCAAGTGAGTCTACATTGTTTTTGTTTACGGAAAGAGTCATTATTTTAATCCTAATAAGGTTGACTTAAAGATCAGTATCTGTAAATCATATGTTTTTTAGCACTATAGATTCAGCTCGTTACTTACTATCTGATCTATAACGCCTACTTTACATTGTTTATGAGAAATGATAACCAGCATTAGAATCAAATGACTTTTACATGTTAGTAATAATAGAAGATAATTGCAGAGTATAAATAAGGCTTCCATCATCAGCATTTGAGCTTTGCAGATATTAGTTTAGTTACTATTGAGCATATATAAAGTACGACCGCTAGTGTTGCCAATATGAAGGATAACGGCAAAAAGAAACTTTCTTGCAATATACCATCGGCATTAATACCGTTGTAAAACACAATTTCCAGTAGCCCTGACAAACCAGATAAAAATAACAGTATGAGCACCACAATGACTAGCTTAGACTTCATAATAATTTTTCCATTTGATTGTTTGTAAGTTTACGCCAATGCAAAAACTAAACTAGGCAGCTTAATTCTATTGGATAAGTATCTTATGCTTGGGAGAGTTAGCTAACTACTTTGAATGATATGAAAATTACCAACAAGTCTTTTTTGGACTTATTAATTTAAAGTGTGGATTGTAAATTAGGGTATACCTCAACGGAACCAGCTATTTCACCCTTCAAACCTATTAACAGACCACTTAAAGCAGACTGTTAACATGGAACCATCTATAACAGACCTTTGAATTATAGGACTGGTTGCTGTGCTTTTTTCCTATCATTAGCCTATACCCAAAATATAAAACCTTTAAATGATAATCTATCTATCATTAGACTTTTTTCTATTATCAAATGATAGTAATATCCTGCTATTATCAATAAACATTAATGATTAAGTCTAAGTAATAGAGGGGGCGTTATGACCGTTCGTATTTATGTGAGAGCCAGTACTAAGGATCAAGACGCTAAGAGAGCGTTGTCTGACTTGATTAGCTTTAGCCAAAGCTATGATGATAACCATGTTGAGTACGTTGAGCATTTCAGTGGTACGAAGCTTGATAGACCAGCACTCACTCTGTTACTCAATGATGCTGAAGAAGGCGATATTCTGCTGGTTGAAAGCGTGGATAGATTAAGCCGGCTATCTCAAGATGATTTTGCGATCTTAAAGCAGCGTATCAAAGATAAAGGCTTACGATTGGTGGTGGCTGATCTACCAACCACGCATACGGTAAGTATGGGCATGACAGGTGATATCCTAACAGTGATTAACCATATGCTGATCGACTTGTTAGCAACGATGGCAAAGCTTGATAACGACAAGCGTAGAGAGCGTATCAAGCAGGGATTAAGCTATGCTGAAAAAACTGTAGAACCCGTTTTGGTAAATTAAAGACTTAATAGAGCGTTTATCATGACTAAGATAACCAGGACTCATAGTGCCGCTTTTATGACTGAAACCGTCAAAAACTAGCAGATGACAACGACAACGGCAAAGTAGCTAGGCAGCTCAGGATGAATGAGACTTCTTAAATGAGGAAGGAGGAAGCGAAGCAGTATTACGCCCCGAGGCAAGATAGTGGCTATGCTAGCAGTAGAATTCAATAGCGTTTAAGCTATAGAACGCCAAGAAAAATGTGGTTTGACTTTCATTATCAGACTGCGTAAATAAAACCCCCTAAGTCAAGTTCTACAGGATTGATAGTATAGGTCTGTAATATAAGTATCTATTAGTTCACATAAAAAAATACTGCCCTACTTTTATCAAAAATATTCAATATAAATCGTAAAACACTCATTCATTGGAATGATTGGGGTAGTAACATATCATAATTTTGATAATTGAATGATTATCATTTACAATAATCTGTAAAAAACTACCTGCAAATACAGTTTATTCTCTAATAAAAATATTCGCAGTTCGCTAAATAACTGGCTGCTACTCTTTAACTATCGAGCTACTTTCTTATGAACAATGTGCAACCTTCAACAAATTCATCGAATTTACAAAAAAAAGTAATGCTCAACCAAATTCATCATAACCGCATAATACGAATATTATTTATGGCGCTAGGCGGTTTTTTCTTCTTCATAGGCTTAGTCGGTATTATTCTTCCAGTATTACCTACCACCCCTTTCATTTTACTAACGGCAGCATGCTGGGCTAAAGGGTCTGATAAATTCAATCAGTGGCTTCTCAAACATAAAGTGTTCGGTGAAATGGTAAAGAACTGGCAGCAGCATCGAGCTATTCCTCGTAAGGCAAAATATTTGGCTTGGTCAATGATGGCTATGTCATGCGGTATGTTGTTTTACCGATTTTCTGATAGTTTGCAGTGGCTTGCTTGGGTTACATGCGCAATATGCATCACTGTTACTGTGTGGATGTCTCGACTGCCGGACGCTTAATTTTTCCTACTATTACAAGACGTTTTCCTGACTCCTTGCTAAGCCTTTGCAAAAAGTAAAATACTCTAAGATAATATATTTTCCTATTTGTTAATGATTATCGTTTACAATGTAACTATATTGTTTTATTATATGAAGAAACTATCAGCAATGTTATTAACAATTAATATTATTTCCTTTGACGACGAGGCTGATGTGAAGAAAATTGTGCTTATTTTTACTATAGGAAATTTGGAATGCACGAGGATTCAACTTATAAGAAGTCGATATATATACCTAGTCTTAAAGGTAAGTCTAAAACCCTATTAAGTATTCTTGTTGGAACTTTGATGTATCAATCAGCCATTGCGGATACTCAGCACCAAGAAGAAAACTTACCGATGTTACATATGGACACGATAACTGTTTATGCTAATAAGCAGCCCCCTATAAATGTAGGGGACGACCTTAAAACGGCCAAGACGATATCAGACAACCTAATTGACAGTGATAAAGATTTAGTCCGTTATAACCCTGATATAAGTGTGGCAGATGCAGGAAGATATGGTAGCAATGGCTACGCCATCAGAGGGGTAGATGGCAATAGGGTAGCTTTAAACTTAGATGGCGTTAGCTTGCCAGATAAGCAAGTCAATGAAATATTTTCAGCTTATGGATATATGTTTGAGGGTCGATTTTCACCCGATGTAGAGCTTCTGTCAGAGGTGGAGTTTGAAGTCGGGGCGGACTCTTTTAATTCTGGTAGTGGTGCAATGGGAGGGTCTGTTAGTTTCAAGACCAAAGACCCAGAAGATTTAATAAGACCTGATCGTCAACTTGGTGGTTATATCAAAACAGGTTATAGCAATAGCAATGAAGAATTTAGTAACGCTTTTGGTTTAGCAGGGAAAAACGATAAGGTTGAGGCAATAATTAATTATGTGCATCGTGAAGGACATGAAACAAAAAATCACCGAATGTTAGATTTCGATAAAAACAAACTAGATCCTGCCTATGATTTTATCAATGATCCAGACTATAAATATCCCTCTACAGGATACAGATCTAATACAGCAGCAATATTACCTGACCCATTAAGTTATACAACAGAGGCAACGTTAGCAAAGTTATACCTCCATTTGAACGAAGAAAACCGATTAGGTTTTCATGCCACTAAACAAAAAACGGATAGAGTATCCAATAACTTTACCAGAAAGACTTTTGCTTCAAGAATTGGTAAGGATACTGCAGAATTAGAAAGTTATGGCATCAGTCATAGATACCTACCTATTACTAGTGAGTTCATAGATGAGGTCAATACCACTTTAACTCAGCAAAAAATTACAGGAGTGGCTAATACAGAAACTTATAGCCAAGTATGGGGATCTGACTCTTATAGGGTAGATGGAGTGATGCATCGGCCTCAAGAGGACAAAACCATACAACTAAGTATAGAGGCAACAAGCTTACCGTTAGAAACTGAGAAGCTAGGCTCTCATACTTTGTCAGTTAATACAAAATATGCAAAGACGGACCATAGATTGACCTTAGAAGAAACTTATATTCCTTCTTCAGGCAACCCCAGTTCTTGGTACGATTTTATTGGGCCCTCAGTGAAGCAAGATATCTTCAATGTGGCCATTCAAGACAAAATAAATTTAACGGAAAAGCTCGATACGACGATTGGACTTCGGTATGACAATTATAACTACAAACCCTATATGGATGAAATCAATAAAAAAGGCATCGAGAAGGCGAGCAAATATTATCCGGTACGTATTGATTATGAGAATGGCGAGTTTGATCACAATAATAAAATGGACAATATAGGAGGGATGTTTTCCATAAACTACAAACTTAGCCCATATTTACAGACCCAGTATCAGCTATCTACAGGATTCATGGCACCCGCTACCAGCCAAATGTATTCAGCATTTGAGATGATGGGAAACAGTTTGACGCCCAATGTTCATCTTAAGCCTGAGAAATCTATCAATCATGAACTTAGCTTGTCTGGCCAGTTTCAAGATTTAAGTTTTACAGCTATAGGTTTCTATACTAAATATAGTGACTTTATCAGTTTGTTGAATTCTCAAGAGGAACAACAACGATGCTATGAAGATTATTCGACCGGCCAACCGGTTTGTTCACCCCTTTCTATAAATATACTCAGCGCCCAAAATATTGGTGACGCAGAGACTTATGGATTGCGTTTAGGAGGCGTATGGGATGTTGGACAGCTTGCTGACCTAGAAGGAGATATTCGAGTAATTGCTAATTTAAGTTGTGCCAAAGATAAAACTGATAAAGGAACCAACTTACTTGCGACTCAGCCTTTGAATGTCACATTCGGGTTAGGTTATGAAGCCCCTAAAAAGGATTGGCAACTGTCTGCGAATCTAAGGTATTTAGGCAGAAAACATGCTGAAGACGCAAAAGTAGCTACCTTAGAATCAAATGGTTATAACATGCCTTATGAAAATGTCATTGCTCCTTATAAGCACATTGATAAGTCTAAATCGGCTTATGTATATGATGTTTATGGCAGTAAAAGACTAGGTTCTAATTTAAAACTATCAGCAGGGGTGTTTAATTTATTTAATGCTAAATATGTTCCATGGGACAACTTGCGTTCGTTAGCAGAATTAAACGTCAACTCTATGGTAGATGACCAAGGGGTTGGCATTGAAAGATTTACGGCACCAGGAAGAAATTACAAAGTAGGGTTAACCTACGAATTTTAGCCCATATGTCTTGGATAAAATACATAAAAAACTATCAATAAAAACCCAAAAATATTTTGGCGTGCGCTCAATCTAAAAAAAGCTAACTAAATAGGATGAAATGGGAGAGCGCCCCTTAAATTAATAAATATAGGAAACAGTGATGAACTTACCTCTTAGTGAAGCATTAAAAAAGCACTCCCGCCAAACACATGATAGTGTTGACATGCTCGTTTTATCTATGGAACCATTTGCCTCTATAGAAAATTACAGTAAATTTTTACAAGCACAAAATGCTTTTCACGAAGTTTTGAAACCTATCTATGAGAATCCCAGCTTAAACCTTAAGATTAAGGGACTTAATAGTCTATCACGCTTAGAACAAGTAGCCATGGACATGCAAGACCTTCACGTTAAGACTATGTTAGTCGATGAGGCTATACCTAGTCCAAGTGAGTTTGAATCTATTGGTTGGCTTTATTGCTCTGAAGGTTCAAATTTAGGCGCCGCAATTTTATATAAAGAAGCTCAAAAAATTGAACTTACAAGTAATCATGGTGCAAAACACCTATCTGCACATAAAGATGGCAGAATGGTGCATTGGCGTAAATTTAAAGAGCAATTAGATGGCTTAGAATTGACACTAACACAACGCCAACAAGCATTAAAAGGAGCTGAAGATGCCTTTGCATTTTTTAAAAGGGTCATTCGACAAGTAAATTATGCTGAAGAAACGGTGTAACGGTCATTTAGATTGAATGGTTGCTGACATACATGGTCATCAATGTAATTCGAACGCGCCTTAAAGCAGACGTTCGGTTTTTTAATGCCATATTGAGTAATCACTGAGCTATGCTGAGGAAACCGTATAAATAAACTTAGTAAACTAACGACTCGATGAGGAGTTTGCCATGACTAAGAAAAAGCAAAGCTATAGTACGGAAGTTAAAGTATAGGTCAATCCTGGGGCGGTGTATAGACAATATCGCCTTGACTGTTTTTGAGCGTCGTACCCGGCAGCTTACGAAACCCTGCCACGTTTTTCTCTAACTCTTCTTGAATCGCTAAAATGTCACTTAAGCGAATAATACCGCTTTTTCGTACCGTATCAAAACTTGATTTGAGCGCTTGTGTGTAGTTCTGCACCTCTTTGGTCGCAAGGCTCTGATTGACGATATCAAGCTCAGCTTTAAACAGCTCATCATTGGTTGTGACAATATTTTCGATCTCAGAGCTGTGCTTCGCCTCTTGTAGCGCCAACGTATTGATTAAAATAGCTTCATTAGGAATAGAAGAGACCACACCTTTAAGCTCAGCTAAGTATCGGTTGGTTGCCCTTACGCAGGGGGCGGGGCGACTAACAAACTAAATTTAAAAAACTTTAGTTTGTTAGTTTAAAATTGTTACTTATTTGTTACTTATTTGTTACAATGAGTTCTATCAACAATTTTTAGTTATTTAATAAATTAGACATTGTATTCGTTCGATCAAAGTATCGCCTAAAATTTTAGGGGAAATTCAAAGGACTTTAGTATGGCTATACAGAAAATAAGTGCAAACGATGACTTGGCTCCTGATTTTGAAACATTTGGAGTAATGAAAAAAATTGCTAAACAAACTCTATATATAGCTTTGGGTTTATCTATACTCGCATTTATTTTTGGGGGCGGTTTCATATCAGCCTTACTAACATTCATGCTTTCGCTCTTTATAATACTAGGTATACGATTCACATTTCTACAGTTCACGCTGATAGCGACTAAAGGAAGAAAGGAATACGATAAAGTTCATAATTATTACAAAGAGCTAGCCATAAAGAATAATATAAATGTTTCTTACGAGGCTCCTGGGATAATTATAGATAAAGAAGCTAGAAAGATAGCCTTTACCATTGATCCAGAACAAGAAAAGAGAGTGATTATTTGCGATTTTTCTGATATCAGGCAGTGGTATTCACATGAATCAACTGTGACAAATGAAAATTATAAGGTGCATAGTTCGGGTCATATTAGCGGCGGAAAGACTGAGACTACTTTTACTGGTATGAGGGTAGAAATCAATGACCCTGATATGCCTTTATATTCCTTTTGGACTGCTAACCATAATGATTCAAATTTATGGATGGCAAGGCTATCCAGCCTTATAAATGGCTAGCTATTTATCGCTCAATCCATTGACTATAAACGTATTTAGGAACGAAAAAATGAAAATTACCACATTACTTACTATTATCCCATTATCATTGTTATCTATCAGTGCTATGGCTGGTATGGGTTCGACTAAAGGTGATACAACCTGTATCGTCATTAGCTCTATCGCTAAAGCTAAGACGCATGGCATGGCATGTTCTTATACAGGAGATGTAGGCGGTAGTATGAGTTATTCAATCGAACAAATGAATTACAAACTTGCTACAGGCACAAAATACAGCACCATAAACGATGCAACTTTTGACTTTGGTAAGGATGGGAAGGTTAAAAACCTTGTGGAAGAAATAAGTCTTAATGGTAAGCCAGCCAAACTTAAAAATCTCATCGACGGTACTTATAAAGAGATTAGTGAAGCGGATTTAGATGCGCGTTATAATAAAGAGCCTGTTGACTTAACAGATATTTTAAAATGCTTTATTCCTGATGCCAAGAAAGACACTGCATTCTGTGTGCCGTTCTTTGAAGAAGGTGAAGAAGACGGCATGTCTTAGTTGTCCCCCCCCCTTTTTTTCTCCTAAACGTAAAAACTTTCACATAAAGTATATTTAGTAGTCTAGATGGTAATATCTTCTATATTCCATATTGAACCGCCCCGGTATTGTCGGAGACTTAACATTCTGAGAGAATACGACAATGAAAAGACAAACCTACACTCCTGAGATTAAAGAACGCGCCGTTCGTATGCTGATAGGGGCGTCGAGCGCCTATTAGGAAATTACCATTGTAGAAAAGATACCGAGAAACGTAAGTTTATCGTTATCTTTTCTACAATCTGGACATAGCTATTCTGCAAACAACTTACAGCTAAGTGCTCTCGTCAGCTGATAGATGTTATAGCTAAAGAAGTGAGTTTATACTCACATACTCACATACTCACATACTCACATACTCACATACTCACATACTCACATACTCACATACTCACATACTCACAATAATTTTGAAAGTTTGTAATAATATTTGTCAAATGAAAGTTGTGAATCGCTACGCCTGTGCCTGACTCAAGCAAATTAGCCTCCGATATAGTCGGGGCGGTTCACAACCAAAAACTTGGTAACCCGCCACCTCAGTTTAAATTGCTTGTTTCAAGTTAAGAGTAGGGTATATAACAATAAAAATAAGAGTGTTATAGCTCTCATTTTTGACTTAGAATAAGGTGCGTATGATGTTAGACATTACATCATATTTTTTATTTTGAACTCTCAATCATTCGTAGTAACTTATGGCCGACCTTGTGCATTATTTTTCACAAAATAAATTTTGTGTTTTGATCGAATATCTAACATCTATACCAAATAAGTTTGCTGTCAAAACTATGCTTACAGATTTTCCAGCATTGATGACTTTAGCAGATCGAGTACATTCAGATCAAGATATGAGTCCACTTGATGCAAGTTTTTTTTATCCAGCAGGAATTGATAAAGTATTGCACTTTGCAGGTAAAGATAGAGATATACAGGATTTTTACAAATTTTTAGATCAAGCAAATTCTGCCAATATTCAAAACTTACTTTTACTTACTGGTGATAAATTAAAAAATCATGTTGATGAAGACTCGTATCTGAAGCGTACACGTTATTTAGAGTCTGTAAATGCGGTAATGACTGCCAAACAACATGGTGGATTTAATATCGGAGTCGCATTCAATCCATTTAAATATAATGAAGCTGAACATGATGCTCAATATTTTAAACTTCATAAAAAAATACATGCTGGTGCAGATTTTATCATCACACAATTAGGCTATGACATTGACGCCTTAAAGCATTGCAAAAAAATTATGCATGAAAATGGCTATACACAAAAAATTTTAGCCTGTGTCATGCCGCTAAATCTGGGACGTGCAAACTTTATGTTAAAACATAAAGTTGCTGGAATTGTTATTACTCCACATATGGTAAAAGTATTGGAAGATGAGAAAAAATCTGGGAAAAATGAGTACGCTTATAGACGTTGTGCATTACAAATTTTAATTTGTAAACAACTTGGTTTCGCAGGTATTCACCTATCTGCTTGCCATAATCCTGATGAACAATTGTTACTTGAACATTGGATTAATGCGTATCGTCATCTGGATTTAAATGCACTTGAATTATTATGGAATTCATTATGGCAAGTTAAAACAGGAAAAGAATTTATACCTGATTTTTCATATTCTTCGAAACAACCGTCAATAGGACAATTAATCAAATATCATCATTTACACATGATGCATAACACATTTTTTGATGCAAAACTTGCTAGATCATTTGGTCGCTTTATTTTTAAAGCTTCTTTTTGGGAAAAACAGTCTACTACCAAAGCTTTGTTAAAAACAGAATGGCTAAGTAAGCACGCTGTTTTAGGTTGTGAGAGTTGTGGGCAATGTCGTTTGGGAGAAACAATATATATTTGTCCAGAAACCTGCCCCAAAGGTTTGTCCAATGGTCCATGTGGTGGAACCACATTGGATTACTGTGAGTTCGGTGATCGAGAATGTATTCATTCAGTCAAAGCTAGGCTTGCTAAAGTTGTGGGGCAAACGCATATTTTAAAAGAAAAACTGATTCCAACAGTTCCTATTACAATACGTGGAACTAGCTCTTGGAAAAACTGGTATTTAAAGACAAAAGCTTAACTTTTTTCATCCATCACATTTGAATAAAACTTCACACCAAGTTTAATTCGCTCACGATCATTTTTCATCCGCCATCTATTGGTATCTCTTAGTGAATAGACACACCCACAATATTCTTGCTGATAGAACTCTTCTTTCTTACTAATTTCAAGCATACGAACAGCACCGCCATGTTTGCGCCAATTGTAATCCCAATACGTAATGCCATCATAGTGAGATGCAGATTGATGACCACAATCATTGATCTGTTGCATATTTTTCCAACGTGAAATACCTAATGAACTGCTGATAAGGCTAAAGCCATTTTCCTTTGCATATAAAGCAGTACGTTCAAAACGCATATCAAAACACATGGTACAACGAATGCCTTTTTCAGGTTCATTTTCCATACCTTTGGCTCGTTCAAACCAATTATCTATATCATAATCACAGTCAATAAAAGGTATATTGTGTTTCTTTGCAAAACGAATGTTTTCTTCTTTACGAATCTCATATTCTTTGATTGGGTGAATATTAGGGTTATAAAAAAATATAGAAAAATCTATTCCAGATTGAATTAGCGTTTCCATCACTTCTCCTGAACACGGGGCGCAGCAAGAATGTAATAAAAGTTTTTTATGATCATTGGGAAGAGTTAGTTTTTGACGTTGTAATTTGTTAGACATAGTCTTTTGATGTGAGAGTTAAACTTTATATTCTACTTAAACTAAATACTATCGGCAAGCTTGATTACTGGTCTTATGAGGATTATGGCGCTCTAGTTTTTGATAACGATAAACTGGTTAAAATACATGCAAATACTATTACTAGTCGTCAATAGTAGGTTAAACCCCACTGGAGTCACCCTTTAGGGTCTCCAAACATATTTATAGACCATCTAAAACAGCCTAGTATTAACGAACTGCTTTTTTCAACACTCGATAAACGGTAGCTACCCCAACACCAACCGCCTTAGCGATTTCCTCTTTTGTCATATTGTTTTGACTGGCCAATTCTCTAATACGATTGTGTTTAGTTGTATTAGGCTTCTTACCGGCGGGCTTATAGCCACTGTTAGCCAATCCCTGCTTGATACGCTCTCTACGCTTGTCATTATCAAGCTTTGCCATCGTTGCTAACAAGTCGATCAGCATATGGTTAATCACTGTTAGGATCTCACCTGTCATGCCCTTACTTACCGTATGCGTCGTTGGTAGATCAGCCACCACCAATCGTAAGCCCT
Organism: Psychrobacter immobilis; assembly: GCF_904846285.1. Taxonomy (GTDB): domain Bacteria; phylum Pseudomonadota; class Gammaproteobacteria; order Pseudomonadales; family Moraxellaceae; genus Psychrobacter; species Psychrobacter immobilis_D. The sequence goes on from NZ_CAJHAD010000023.1 coordinate 22,111, forward strand.
TGTCTTTTATACGCTGCTTTAAGATCGCAAAATCATCTTGAGATAGCCGGCTTAATCTATCCACGCTTTCAACCAGCAGAATATCGCCTTCTTCAGCATCATTGAGTAACAGAGTGAGTGCTGGTCTATCAAGCTTAGTACCACTGAAATGCTCTACGTACTCAACATGGTTATCATCATAGCTTTGGCTAAAGCTAATCAAGTCAGACAAGGCTCTCTTAGCGTCTTGATCCTTAGTACTGGCTCTCACATAAATACGAACGGTCATAACACCACCTCTATTACTTAGACTTAATAATTAATGTTTATTGATAATAGCCAGATATTACTATCATTTAATAATAGAAACAAGTCTAATGATAGATAGATTATCGTTTAGGGGTTTTATGTTTTATGTTTTATGTTTTATGTTTTATGTTTTATGTTTTAGGTATAGGCTAATGATAGGAAAAAAGCACAGCAGCCAGTCTTATAATTCAAAAGTCTGTTATAGATGGTTCCATGCTAACAGTCTGCTTTAAGTAGTCTGTTAATAGGTTTGAAAGGTAAAATAACTGGTTTCCTTGGGGTATACCTAGCGGAACTACCTCAAATACATCTAAAGTCATTTATCATAATTTAACTAACACTAATTCTTGTCTTCAATCCATTCTTTTTGAGTTATTTTGTATAGTACGTATTCGGCAAGTGGGTCTGCTACTTCAAAAGCAGGGTGGTGGAAGTCTTTTTTCGTATTCTTCATCTTAAGGCGTTGCATGACTAGTTGTGAACGTTTATTTATCTTTGAAGTGAACGATACTACCTCATTAAGTTCTAGCTCTTCGAAAGCAAATTTTAAAGCAGCATTTGCCGCTTCCGTTGCGTAGCCATAGCCCCAGAACTCTTTATCTAATCTCCAACCTATTTCAATGCAAGGGTTGAATGGGAAATCATATTGCGGTTGATGTAAGCCTACAAATCCTATGAAAGCACCACTATCTTTTAGGCTTACTGCCCAAATTCCCCAGCCTCTTTCTTCTATAAGCGATTGGCATTTTGAGGCCATGGCATCACTTTCTTCTTTTGATAGTAGCTTAGGGAAATACTCCATTACGTCCTTATCCGAATTCATTTTAGAAAATGGCTCTAAGTCCATCTTCTGCCATTGTCTTAAATAAAGGCGGTTTGTTTCTATTTTTTTTGGCATATCTACTCTACGTTCTTCTAGAAGTTATTTATAGGAATAAAGGCTGTTCCCTAGTGAGGACTTGAAACTTGGGCTGTAGAATGATGGTTTCAGGGCTTTAACTCGCTGAGATAGCCACAGTGTATTACCATACATACTCTATTCATGATCGGTGCGTGTATAGCGCACCGAACATGAATAGAGTATACCTATAAGGGACCACTCAGGCCCTCTCACTGGTTTGGTTTCCTATATAAGGATCTAACGTGTTCCAACAATAGTAAAAATTGTTAATTTATATTTTTATGTTAGGTGATAGGGGTTAATAGCTTTATGAGAGATGAATTAGAAAATACTAAGTCCACACAGAAAAACTCAATTCATAGAAAAATTGGTTTAGGCATTTATATCATATTTGCTGTGATCTATTATTTTTTTATGAAAGACATGTTTCTTGATGGAACTTTCTTCCTTATAGTAGGTATAGCGCTTCTTTTAATTATTATATTTAAATTCTTTAAAGACCATACTTACGATTTTCAGGTTATAGCAGTTTGTATGTATTTTATTATATTTGGTTCAGTTCATATTCTGCAATTGAGTCCATTAATTTTAGGTGTAGCTGGCATTGTCTTAGTGATAGTTACGATATTTCCACACTCAAGGTCAGTTAAAAAAGGTTAGTGTTACCTTGATTAACTAAAAGGACAAGCAGTCATGAAAAAGAGACTAGCAGTATTTTTGCTGACGTGTATTATGCTGACAGGGTGTACTAAAGTTATTGATACTCAGAGGGAGAGCACTCAAAACAATGTTCCAACCGTAAAATCTGATGTTGAGAAGGATTTTGAAAATCTCACATTACAAGCTAATCTAGGAGATGCTTCAAGCCAAGCGGAATTAGGGCTTATATACTACTATGGTAGAGGCGTTCCTCAAGATTATTCAAAAGCATTTTATTGGTTACAACAAGCAGCTAACCATGGACATAAAGAAATGCAGGGGATGCTGGCATTGATGTATGAGAAGGGTCAAGGCGTAGATCAAAACGATGCTAAAGCGTTTGAGTTATATCAAAACTTAGCCAATGACGGTATTGACTTATACCAATCAAAAATTGGAGATATGTACCTTAAAGGTAAAGGTACAACCCAAAGTGATACGAAGGCTTTTGAGTGGACGCGCAAGGCAGCTTTGCAGGATCTTCCAATGGCTCAATCAGGGCTGGCAGTATTCTATGAGAAGGGTATCAATATACAGCAGGATAAAAACAAAGCGCTAGAATGGTATCAAAAGTCTTGCAGCAATGGATATCCGTTTGCCTGTGCTGAGTATCGAAGACTTTATCAAAAATAGATATCTGAAATCTAAATACCTCCTCAAAAATTAGGGTTATAACCTACAGTTCGATGTCTGTATAGCGCATCGAACTATCGGCTATCTCTTTATCAGCCCATTATTATCATCGGTTTTTAATGCTGGTACACGTTCTTGTATTGCATGATAGAACCTATCTTTGTCTTTTGGTGATATCACTATGCTACCACCTTCATATCTTATCTCAATCCTATCTAAAGACAGTGCTGGAGCAGATAAAGTACTGCTGGTAGGAGTGATATGGGTAATGTCTTCTAACGAGATACTCTGAGTAGAAAAACCATTTTTCACTAACAATGTGTCAGCTGTCAAAGTGTACTTTATATTAAAAAACAGTACCAATAGCAGTAACGCAGTTGGTATGGTAAAAAGGCTTATAAATATTATTCTTTTAATAGAACTATTGTTGTACATCCATTCCCATACAGGCACCAAAACGAGTAGTAAGCTAGAACCCAATATTAAAAACGCCAACCAAAAATCAATCTTTGATGTAAATATAGTATTTATCATAATTTGTTAGCAGAGCGCCTTTAGTTAATATTTATATTAGAATAGCTCAGTTCATGTACACCACCAAGTACACTGTCATAATCTTGATGGCTGTATCTACTATCGTATATAGCCCACAGCCTAGTGTTCAAGTCCTCACTAGGGAACCGAATCAGTGAAAGTACCTAATTAGTTCCTTATGGATATACTGCGTTTATTATAGATGTGTTTGTCCGTAGTATTGTTGGCTGGAAGGTGTCTAATCGTATGAACATCGATATGGTGATGGCAGCGTTAAATCAAGCCATTGCAGACAGAAACAACCCAAAAGACGTTATTCATCGTAGTGATAGAGGCGTTCAGTATTTATCTATTCGTTATACTGATAAGATGGCTGATTCTGGCGTTATTACCTTTGTTGGAACGCGGGTAATTCATATGATAATGCATAGTACAATTGGTTATGTATCACCTTTTGAGTTTGAAAAGCAATATTATGATCGTCTTAATGAGTCAGGCAAAGTTGCCTGACTCAAATAAAACGCTCTCCGATATAGTCGGGGCGGTTCAGATAGCCAACTGGTTTAATATTATTCCGGTATATATGGGGTTAAAAAACGCACTAAGGCAGTGATTATTAAGAGTATTAGAAGAAGGTGTTGATATTTTATAAATCGTTCTGGGATAAATAAACACAGCACAGATACTATAAAAATTCCTATAATTTCAATCAAATTAGATAGACTTTGAGAGCCAAATCCTAGCCCAGTTAATACGACCCACAAAAATGATGGTAAGAATACTAGGCTAAATTTTTTCAATGGTTTATTCATAGGTTAGGCTTATCTTCTATGTGGGCGCAATTTCTATTGCACCGGCAACGGCACAACCCTGATATACTTCGCCTGCGTAAGTTAATATTGCAGTAAGTTCATTTTGATAGCCATTGTCATCGATACAAAGGTTATTTTTTATATTCACAACAATAGGCTGTCCATTGATAGTACTCGCGTATTCGACACCTTCAGTATTGACAGAACCAGAACCCACCACGATAACTGTTGCTGTCGTTGGCTTTAAGAAATTCGCCTCTATACTTAGCTCATTTCCTTCAATCACTATTCGCCAAATTTTTTCTTTAGCGGTGTTTCCAAAAGCAGTAAATGCCGCTGACGCTACCGGCACTTCTATTGTAGGCTGCTTACTCAGATCCGTGGTGTCGGCACGATGGTTATTACAAGCCACTAGAGCTAAGCTGCCCGTTAAGCACATTGTCGTTAGAAGCAAAGAACGCATAATTTTTCCTTTAAATATAATAAGAGAACACCACTATTTAGCAGTGTTCTCTTTGTTTACGTGATGAAATTCAGGTTTTTACTACCATAAGTAGGTTTACGGTAGAACTAGAAGTTAGGGTCGTTACAGGTGGCCTTATTCAGTAACTTACCAACGTACTCTCTATATTAGTAATACTAATATAACATATCTATAAAGGTTGACAGTGTGCGTTGAGATAAAATCGTTTTTTTACTGTTTGAGTGTTTAAAATATGAAAAACTTAACTGCTGCTATTCTAATTGCGCTTCCTGTTCTAATGGTAAGTCCTACAGCAATGGCCGCATCTTCAGATGCAGTGGCTAAAACTGTTGATGTTCAATTTAAAAAAGGCGCTAGTTCAGCTAACTATTATGGGAAATTAAAGGGTATTAAGTACGATTCCTATACATTTTATGCCAAAAAGAACCAAAAGCTTTCTGTTAAAACAACGGGAGGGAATGTAGATTCTTATTTATTTAATAAGAATTTATCAGATTCTGTCAATGTAGGAGAATATTCCTCTGAACTAGATAACCAAGGTTATTACAAGCTTCCATATTCAGGTAAATATGAATTGCGTATTCTTCAGCCACGTTCTCAAGCTTCTAAAGGAAAAACACCTCCATATTGGCTAGAATTATCTATTCTATAGGTATATAAGCTTAATAATGGAGAGCATCCTATATTCTGTGTAACAGCTATGTGGCTTTCATCAATAATTACACAAAATGTAGGATGCTCTCAGCTTTTCATGCTACCAGCCATCTGCTTTTTATAGGTATAGAAAAACGAATTTTTTATACCTATCGCTCAACCAATTTTTCCTCAATCATTTCAGTCAACAACTCAGTCACCGTTTTTCGGCTTTCAAGCGCGTACCGCTTGAGCGCAATGTGTTTATCTTCATCTAAATTAAAATTCACGCGTACCGTCTTTTTGGGACTGTCCGTCACATCCGATAAAGCCAATTGATCCTTAACGTTCTTACTAGGACGACCTGCTGATAAACTCATGACTTACTCCTCACCAAAAAATGTTTGAATCTCACTGACCAATGCGGTTATCTCTTGTATCGCATTGCTACTAGGCGATTCGGTATCAAATACTGTCTTACCAAGGGCAGCACTATTAGGATAAGCAACTCGCTGCATCACTCTGGTCTCTAATACCGGAATATTATAATCAAGCAGCGCGGTTGCAACCTCTTTACCAATATTGGTATTTTGAATGGCGCGTGAGACGACAAAGGCTGCCTTTAGTTGGCCATCCATCATCTCAATACGCTGCTGCACTAAATCAACCAAATCACTGGTCGCCCAGATATCATAGGGGCTCGGCTGCACCGGAATCAATATAAAATCAGCCGCTTTTATAGCAGAAATAGCCAGACTAGTAGCTTGCGGCGATCCATCGATCACCACATAATCTTTATCAGAGACGCTTTTTAAATCTTTATCAAGTGTTGGTCTGTCGAGCCCGATCACTGGTACCGGATTGTCTTCATCAACCGCTCTCCAGTCACGCGCACTGCCCTGCTGATCGCTATCTACTAGCAGAACACTATGGCCTTTTAACTGTAAGCCACGAGCCAGATGCGTTGCGATGGTAGTCTTGCCGCTGCCACCCTTTTGATTTAATACCGCGATTACCTTCATAAATACAGATCCCTGTAGCATGCATTGAGTATATAAATATATAAGTATATAAGTATATCTAAAAATGTACGTCACATCACTACTAATAGCAATATTTCATAGTAAAAATAGCATCGCCTTTTCTAAAAAGGCGTATATCCACCATGATGGACGTCCTATATCAAAGACAGCATAATAATCTGCCTACTACTAGGTAAATTGCCGCTATTGGATACCAATTTGAGCTACTAAAAGGAATACTTTAGCCGCTTATATTCGTTATAATCCGCTCACCAATCAAAACCACTAATCGTTAATAAGGAAACTACTATGGTGAAGTGTCACTTATCGACCATCATGGGCGAAAGACGCCTTAAAATTGCCGATGTCGCAAGGGATACTGGCATCAATCGTGGCACCATTACTCGCATGTATCATGAAGAAGCCACCCGAGTTGACCTAGATGTCATCGAGTCTTTATGCACGTATCTTAGAATCAATGTTGGTGATTTATATGAAATCATAAATGAGGACAGCAATGGGTCACCAGTGTGAACACCCTCATTTATAAACATTAATTACCTTCAAAAAAACAAAAAGACCTGTAGAAGATTATTTTATCTTGCAATAGATTAAAATATAGGTATAATTTGACCTGTAGTAAGCCAATTTATTCTTTATTAATATATAATAATCTGCAGGAGAACATATATGAATATCAATTTATCGCGGCTCAACAGCTGCACATGGTTTAGTAAACAGACTAAAGCTTTAGCCTCTCAGCTGGTATTCAGCTTACAAATACAGCAAGGCGTACAACTGGCATCATTACTGGGTGTTGACGCTATTCTTTATAATGATGAAGCGATTTATGTCTGGGTGCAACGACAGATAGATGACGGTCTTATCGTTAACGACTACACTTTAAGCACCCTTGAAACCGCTTTCATTGATTTGGTCACAGCTCATACTGACCAAGCAGCATAATCGTTTTAGCTGATATGCACAGATATCTTGTTCGACAAGAAACAATTATCTCTAAAGCCAGATAAATTTTCATTATCTGGCTTTTTTCTGATATGGCCATAAAAATTTAACAGACGCCATACTAATGGCTTTTTAATATAGACAAAGATAACGGCAGTCAAACAAACCTTTTTTCATTGATATATGTTTTAGAAGACTCATTTTTGACCAAGGCTATCTGCTACCAGTATTTAGCCTAAAAATGCCCGTACAATTATCTACGCTACCCTAACCCTATAAAGGCCTCTTTGGGGAGTATGGTTCACTATTACCATAAACCTTTACTCAGTAGGTTTCGCGCGAGTCGACCCAGCTATTTTATAATAAACAAAGCCTTTTTCATCTCTCAAAAAGCTTTTACTGTCTGCTCTGACGCACCAGCTGATCACATCAGGCTGACCTTTATTAACATCACAAGCCAAAATAAACTGCGCACTTTGAGCATTATTAAAGGCCTGTTTCCAACCCGTTTCAAGCTCATCGATGCCGCGCTGTAGCTCTGCTTGCTGCTGTCTCATCTCTGCAATCTTATCAAAGCTTGGTACATACCAAAATACCAGGGCCATAAGGCTTATTACCACTGCTGCCGTACACGCAGCGGCTACTGCTGCTATCCTTTTAATACTCATGGACTCAATAGACTTGTAAATCTTACCCAAGTCTTTATCAGCATCCTCTTTTACTTCTCCAATCCGCTTTTTTGTAGCGTTCTCAAAGGCCTCAATATCTTTGATAATCTGCTCATGACCAGCTTGATACTGACTGGTAAATAGCGCAAGACTGTCCGCACTAACGCCAAGCTTATCAGCCACCGCTTGCATGGCATTCACTTTCGCCTCTATGCTGTCGTTTTTAGCAGTGATGACCGCCTGTACAGCTGTATCAATCTGCTGTTTCATATTGGTGATGATGTCCGCTATTTTGTCATCATAACGGCTCGGCATCTCAGTATCAGTAAAGGTAGTCACTGCCGCTTGTAGCTGTTCTAACACCAGATTCTGATACTGACTCAATGCTTCTGAGGCACTGATTGCGCTATCATCCAGCTTTTGAGTAACGGCAGTCATCTCCTCTATCTTGGCATCAATATGGCTAAGAGAGTGATCAAGGCGCGTTGCCACTGCATCATCGGCTTGTCCAATCAGTGCTCGCAGCGCTTCGATTACAGGTTTGAGTCTGGTCACGAGATTAACAAGCTCGTCGTGAATGTCGTACTCATTGCTATTGTCTTTATTCATAGGATGCTCATTATCATAATGCCGCCTAAAATGGGCGTGGTGAGGAGTAGCGGCGTGTTTGTGCTTGTTCATGCGCTTGGATGGCGTTCTTAGTTTTTTGCAGGTGTTCTGTCACGGTTTGCGTGAGCGTTGCCCCATCTATGGTGATAGCAGGAACGTGATCAAAGCGCTCATTGATTTTCGTTAACACCTCGACCTTATCTTGATTGTCAGGCAAGCGCTCAAGCTGTTGCCACAGCGATGTTGCTGCCTTCTGCACCTGCGTTGCAATTTTTTTGGCATCGGTGTCTCGTAAACTTTTTTGTAGTGTCGTAAAGCTGTCAGTGTGTTTTAGAGTGGTGAATATAAATGCTTGTGCGGCAACCGCCTCAGCCGCGTTGATCACTTCGATCGGTGCATCAATGACCTTAAAATCAAGAGTATCAACGCGGTTACGCACCCGTACCACTAAATTGTCAAATCGATCTCGATATGCTTTGGTCTCATTGATTCGCTGACGCTTAAGAGATGCCTGCTGCCGTCTCTGTTGTAAAGCTACTCGCCGCCTTATCAAAGCCTTCTCTCGTGCGCGCTCAGCCTCTTCCTTAAGCTTTGCTTGCTCATGTGCTTTGTTGAGCTGGTGGTGAAGCACCATCGTACGGTTGCGCCAGTCATCAAGCCGATCTGCGTTCAATTGAGTGGTCTTGGTACGGGTAATCTCATCGTATAGGTCATCATCTTGCACAATCACAGCTTCACTTTGATCCAGTAAGGCGATACGCTGCTCATAAAACGGCGATAGGCGCTGATAAGTCTTTGTACTGGCATTAATTTGCTGCTTTAACTGTTTGATGTCGTTATCATTGGCAGTCTTAAACGCTTTAACATCAGCTGTCAAGGCCGTCAAACGAGTGTCAGCATCCGTGTCTATCTCTACCGCTTTTAACGTACTGAGCGCCTCACGTTCTTCTTGAAAGTGTTTAAAACGCTCAACATCCAGATCTGCAAATGCAGCAAACTTATGATAAGTGTCCATGTTATTGGTGACGTCTATCTCTTGTAGATCCGCAAACGCTTGATCCCACTGTAAGGATAAGTCAGATTTTTCAATATCAATCTCATCAAGTGCTTTAAAGCCAGTCGCCAGTTTATTCAGCTTTGCGGCAAACGGTTTTAGGGTGGCCTTTAACCCTTCGTAGTCAGCAATGACTTCATTATTAAGCGGGATCAGATTTTTTAGCACCGTTTCGTTGTTCAGCACTATTTTATCAATCTGTGACAGTTGCTTCTCAAGACTGGTAACGGCGCGGCGCGTTTGTAGGGTATCGTCTTGTCTAAACTGCTCAACCAACGCTAAAGCCTCCTTTAGAGCCTCGCTTTGCTCTTTTGTGCTTATCTGCCTGGCAAGCTCAATCATTTTTTGGCGGGACGTGCTGTAATCCTGTCCCACCTCCTCGGTGAACCGCGGTGTGCTTTTAATGTTTTTGTCAATGGTGATGGTCTGTTTAGACTGGTGTGCTAATTCTTCATGCAGCCTATCAATGGTTGAGAATAAGGCGCTGCGTACCATCTTTTTTTGCTGCTCAAAATCGCCTGAGATCACTAAAAGCTCATCAAGTACGTCATCATTGGCCGCATCACTATGAGTCTGACTATCCTCTTTAGGAGTAGCGGGTGTAAGTTCAGCGGCGGGATCTACCAAGCGGATATTACTAAGCTCAAGTCGTGCAAAGGGTTTACGCTTTTTATAATGTACTGTAACGCCATTAACCTCTTGTGCGTTGCTCTCAAGATCAATGCGACCCTTGTCGTCATACTCAATTACCAGACCATTTTTTTCGATATAGGCATTGATCTCATCAATTGTCTCGTTGTACTCATTAATCACTGAGCGCTTACCTTTTAGGACATCCTTATACAAGGATTTACCCAGTTTCATTTTTGGTAAGCGATTAATGGCCTGCTCACGGTACGATTTCTCATTGATCGCTTTATTCTCAGGCAATAGCTCGTTAGCCATATCCGCCCAAAGGGTGCGTTGATATTTAAGCTCATCGCCACGCCCATTTAATCCTTTAGATAGCCGCTCACCGGTTGACCACTGCAACCAATTTTTACGCTTTGACAAGGCATAACCATCAGCATCCGCTAATATCTCACGACTTGAGAGTAAAATATGGGCATGAAAGTTACTGCTGGTCAGCTCAACCACTTCACCCTTCCCCACATGTTTCTCATGACTGTGGGGTCGATGGATGGCCACATCGACAAGCACATTATAGCGATCAGATAAGGTTTGAGCGTAGCGCTCGACCAGACCTATTCGCTGATCAGCCGTGACTCCCTCGGGAAACATAACATCAATCTCAGTACCGAACTGCGCGTTTTTACGAGACTCAATACGTTCGATATCATTCCAGAACCCCTCACGCGTTACTGCCAAATCCCCAGCAACAGTTGGTGTGATCAACGCCGTATGCAACACATTTTTCTCAATCATCTGTGTGTACTTAGCGCCATCACTATCAACTAAATTTAAAATTTTATCTTTGGTTTTACTGGTGTAATCATGTATCTCTCCCGACTGTTTATCGATTAGTTTTGAGCCAGAATTATAGGCTGATTTTGCTAGCACACTATGATTTTTCGCCTTACTAACGGCGCTAACCGACAGATGAAATCCTTTATTATTCATGGCGAAAAATCCGAAGTTAAAAGACGGTTTTTTGGGGGTTGTAGGGGGATCGCCCCCTGCCGAACGACGGAGTTTATGTAAAAAAACAGCACCCCTTGTGGGTCTTTTTTACGTAAACTCCTAAGTTCGCTCTTAACAGAGGGTTAAAATACTACTGCGGCCACAAAAAGACGTGGTCTTGTGTATTTTACTACCTTGCATCCTTATGTTTGTACTGCTAGGATCAACTCTATCATAGTTGGCTAGAAAAGGATAAATTAATGTCAGTAATATCAGATGATCTATTCACAGATAAGATGAAGCAGTTGCAGGCTCTTAAAAAAGAGATCAATCAGGACAGGCTTGAAGCACATCAGGTGTTGGGGGAGTGGTTGGCCAACGCATTAGACGATGATGAAAATCATGAGTTACAAGCCATATTTTTAGACGCACACGATAATGAAAGGTACGTTCGTTTAAAAAAGCACCGTGAGTTTTTAAATGTAATTGCTAATAAAATACAAAGTAAAGCTGAGGTGGCATCAAGCAGCTTTACACCGCCTAAAAGCAGTCAGAACAGTGATCACGGTTCATTGTTTGATGATGATTCATCAGCACAGTAACTGCTAGAAATAACCTAATTGACGGTACAGCTGGATCGTCTGCTAATTAGTGAAAAGTTGGGAGACGATTACTAGCTGTTTTAAGCGTCCTAAAATATCTTTAGCTACTATTGTATAAAACAGAGCGTAGTATGCATATAAGGGTGCTTTTTAGGCTTTCTATCAACGATTTAAGATGTGTTTACGGAGGTATCGATAATGGCTAATGAAAATGAAGACAAACTATCTACAAAAAATGAGCCTTAGATTGAAGTTGAGAACATGAAACCAGCTTTGTCTAAAATGACAGATGCAAACATTCAAAATGTCTTTGGCCTTGCTTTTGGAGATTTTCAAAGATCGAACCATGAGAATAGAGATTGATACCGAGTAAATTATTGACCATAGCATTTTGAGATACTAATCAGTTTTATGAGTGAGTGACTGCTTTTTTCCTATTACTTAAAACAAAAATATATTTCTTATTTTTTAATAATTTTTTAAAAGCTTTTGTCCTAAAAGTTAAAACAGTCACAAACACTGATTTTACTTGGTCTACAGCGGAAAAATATTTTTTCAATACGAAAGTTTAGGCGGTATTATACGAAAGTTTAGGCGGTATTATACGAAAGTTTAGGCGGCATTATACGAAAGTTTAGGCGGTATTAACGAAATTATAAATTGTATTTTTCGTTAATGCCGCTTATTATTACCTAAATGGTTAGTTAAAGCGAAATATTGTGATATGAATAGCGATGAGATGACGCAGTTCCAAAATAATCTACGAGAGTCTATAGGCGAGTCTTATACGGTCAAAGTAGATAAGAACTTAAGCGAAAAAGAGCGTGATGAACTTATCGCTCATGTGAGAAGGACAGTAGGTGATAATGATGCCAATATTCTTATTATTGAACCTGTTATAGAACCAAAATTTGATTTTAATTTCAATTTGATTACCTCAAATACTAAAGAAATCAAACCACCACGGAATATCAGTGAAGTTGAGAATAAACCCAAGCCAATTTATAGTGATAAATGGCTGGTGATGCAAAACCGTTTATTAAATGCTATCTCGGATTTGGACTTGAATGAGCGGCGTCTGATTATGTTTTTATCGCCATTAGTACGTAAGCATGTAGAAAGCGACCCTGATGCCAGAAAACGAATGTTTACGGTTAATGCCCTAGAGTTCGCTCATGAATATAATTTAGGAAAAAAAAGTATTTACCGTACCTTGGCAGAAGTTGCTGATAGTATGCTGCACAAAGCGTTCTTTTTTTGGAACTTTAAAAATAACGAACGAACGCATAGAACTGGAGTGTCTTGGCTTGTTCAGTGCGAATATAAGGAAAACGAGGGACAGTTAGAAATTATATTGGCCGATACGGTGATTGAGATGCTGTCAGTATTCGACCGTGAAAATCCGTTTACCAAGTGGGAGCGGCATTGGATTATTAATCTTGGCAGTTATGGCATGATTTTATTTGAACTAATTGCCAGTTGTATGTTCCAAGATCACAAAAAGAAGACATATACCATTGACTATTTGCGTGAAAAATTTAATTGCGTTGAAAGTTATTCCGATTTTTATAATTTTAAACGCTATGTTATCGATAAAGCCATCAGTGATATTCATGCGCACACGCCTTATCAGATAACCTATACTCAAAAGAAAAAAGGGCGGGTGGTGAGTGAGATTGTGTTTAGTTTTGAAGATAGCAGTCAAGCCAAGGTAGAGGCTAAGCAGTCAAAAGTGTTGAAGAGTGATCTGAACCCTTTTTCAACTAAAGGTCTAAGCGACGCACAATTAAAGCGCATTGTTCTGAATAAAGAATTTATAGCCAATTATAACCATCTGGTCAGCTCCACCAGTCTAGCAGGCCAAAATGAGGCAGAGTGGGCAATTGAGATGGTCAAAAGACTAAAGACGGATTCTTCAGTTTTCAATAAATGTCCTATTCGTGATTATTTAGAATATGCGTAAACTAATAAAAACATCCTATTGCTGAGTGGTTAGGTGCTAGCCTTGGCAGTATTAAGCCACTAGGGTTCTCTAAAAAAACCAGCACTATTAGCCCAAGTATTACAGCCAAATTTAGGGATAGAGCCAAACAGGCGCTAGTTATTAATAAATGATAGTAATGCGCTAGAAGAGTACTTAACTGATCATTAGCCATAATCTAACGATTACGACCTCAAGATTGCTTGAGGTTTTTTTATACCTCTTATTGTATTATGTTATATGTTGTATTATACTACATACAATAAAATACAAACGCTACATATCTACTCATACAAAATTAAGGACAGTGATTATGGCCATTACTACACAGCAAATTCATGCTATTGCTGATCAACTGCATGAACAAGGTATCAAACCTACTTTAGCCGAAGTGCGTAAGGCGCTGGGTGGTGGATCATTCACGACCATCAGTGAAGCCATGAAGTCTTGGCGTCAGGATAACCAACAAGAAGAGCAGCTAAGACAGGTTGAGCTACCAAGTGGCATTGCTGAACGCTTACAAACGCTTGGTGCGGATATGTGGCAGACGGCCATTGATATTGCCAATGATCGTCTGGTTAAAGAACGGGAAGCTTTAGAGAGTATTAAGGCCAAGTCGCAAGCTGAGACAGACGAGGCACAAGAAGCGGTTAAGACACTAGAGAGTGAGCAGACTGATTTGTTAGGGCAGCTCGATGAGGTCGCAGCAACCGCAGAGGCAACGGCTATCACCGCGGCTCAAGTGACTTTTGAACGGGATACGCTGACACAGACACTTAGCGATGCTCAGCACCAGCTGGAACTTGAACGAGCTAAAACAGCGGCAGCTCAGGCTCAACTTACTGATCTGCGTAGAAGTTTTGATCAGCAATCAAAAGATCTGAGTGCCAACATATCAAAGGTGGCCACGCTTGAAGCCACTGCTAATAGCGATAAAGCAGAAATTGCACGTCTGCAGGCAGAACTGACAGCGACTAAGGATGAGCTAAAGACAGTAACTACTGAACGCAATGAGATAGCGACTGACACAGCAGAAGTCAAAGGAGAGTTAAAGGCTATAATCGCTGAGCGTAACAAACTATCAGGACTCAATGATCAGCTGACTCAAACACAAGCTAAGCTTGAAGCTGAGTATAGCGTATTGAATAAGCAGTATAGCGAGCTATCAAGCCGTCACCTATCAGAGCAAGAGAGAGTGACTGTGTTACAAGATCAACTTCAGAAAGCACAAGATGAGCTGATACTTATTCAAAACAAAGATAATGCTTTGGATGCTGATTAAATAAAAGTATTAGAGGTTTCAAGATAAAGAACAGTTATAAGTGTGGGAGAGACTTTACCCAAGGCATAGATCCTGTTCTATTCACACTAAACTTATGAATCAACCATGACAATATCGACTCACTGAATAAGTGACTATTGTATAATAACTATTCTAATTTTTTCTCTTAAGTCTTATAGTATATAGACTAGTGTGCTATATACTACTTGAATTAGCCTAAGTAAATTTATGCTGATTTTGGAGCCTTGAGCAGATTTCAAGGAACACTCACCCTAAAGCGTTTATGAGTAAAAAAATACTCACAAACGCTTCAGTGCATTCCTTGGATTTGATGTGATTAGTCATGCCGACTTCATCGCCCATCGCATCATCAAGACCGTATCACTGTATCAAGCTACGGTTGTTAAGATTACGGCTGATAGCACCGCCTAGACACGCTCTTAACCGCTACTGTGCTGTCATACGCTAGCAAGGGCCCAAACCCAATATACCGCTACGATATGCACGAGTAACCACTCATTGCGTTGCTCTGATCCTTTGTCTAGTCACCCCTGTAGGGAGCTCACCCTTATGTCAAACGCAGTCGTCGCCGAGGCCTGCCACCCATTTGACGGGTAACGGGTACAAAGAGAGCAGCACGAGGATGTAACGAGCGAACAAGCGGTTTATTAAAATGTATAGTGAATAAGGTTGATATGAAAGCAGTTTTTGGATAAAATGCACCTACACGGGCATTTAATGCTGTTCAAATAACGCACTGCGTATGCTTATTTGTTCGTTACAGGGTGTTGACGCACACTGTAACCGTTAATTACATTAAAAACTAAATGCCTCTAGGAGTCAACTCCCAGAGGCATTTTTTTGTTTGTCATGCAGACTAGTTTTTTGATATCTGGTTTTTCGTTGAATTGCTTAGGCTTTTTTTGTCGTCATCTTAGCGTAAGCAATTCAATTATTATGAAGTTAGCACATCCTCACAAGACGTTAAGTTCCGGACAATATTGGGTCGGTTCATATTCTGAAATACAAGTCGTGGCTAAGTGCTGCCGTCAGTTGATTGCTGAGATGTCTCAAGAATTAAAGAGTACTTCTGGGGCAGTAACTATCTACCTATCACTATAAAAAATCGCCTGATTTAAAATCAGGCGATTTTTTAGGCTGTCATATCCTTACTTAATAATGATAACGGCACTGGACGATAATGATCGCATCATCTTGAATTTCATAAACCAGCCGATGCTCTTGATCAATTCGACGAGACCAGTAGCCTGCAAGGTCATGTTTGAGTGGTTCAGGTTTGCCAATACCCTTAAATGGGTCACGTTTGATGGCTTTAATCAGCTTACCGATCTGTTTGACTTTCTCTTTACTGGTTTTTTGCCAGTACTCATAGTCCTCCCACGCGTCTTCCGTCCAAGATAGTATCAAGCGTCTACCTCATCATCAAAAGTGAAGGGTATATCTTTGGTATCAATCTCACGTTCAATTAAGCGACCAGCTTTAGCATCAGCAATAGAGCGTCTGAGACGCTTGGCATTGGTAGGGCTGCTTAAAAGATGCAGTGTTTCCTCATACGAGTTAAACTCTTCTAAACTCATCAATACCGTCGGTTTAGCATTTTGTCTTGTAATTAATATCGGGCCTTTATCGGTGTCTACCTTATCGATATACTTTGCTAAGCTCTTTCTAAAATCAGTGTAGTTCACAACGTCCATAATAATTACTCCACGTTTAATTATGTTGGTTATATGACCTATCATTATAGGTTAAATGCTACACTAGTATATACTATATACGTACCTATATCTGTACACATTTTAGTAAAAAGCAAAGGGGTAATTTGATATGTTCCCATGCATACCTTTTAAAACGTACATATGAAAGCTGACATATTGATCTTGGTTTAAACTGCTTGGCACGTTTTCCGCATTATATTGTCGAAACAACCAAATTACATATATGAGTATATGAGTATATGAGTATATGAGTATGTGAGTATGTGAGTATGTGAGTATAAACTCACTTCTTTAGCTATAACATCTATCAGCTGACGAGAGCACTTAGCTGTAAGTTGTTTGCAGAGTAGCTATGTCCAGATTGTAGAAAAGATAACGATAAACTTACGTTTCTCGGTATCTTTTCTACAATGGTAATTTCCTAATAGGCGCTCGACGCCCCTATCAGCATACGAACGGCGCGTTCTTTAATCTCAGGAGTGTAGGTTTGTCTTTTCATTGTCGTATTCTCTCAGAATGTTAAGTCTCCGACAATACCGGGGCGGTTCACTTGAGCATAGCTCTCGTCTTGCGTCGGGACGAAGCAGTGCTTCGTTTTATCCCTCCTCGTTTAAGATGTCGCGCTCCATAGTCAGCCGCTTAACCTGTTTACGCAGATCTTGGAGCTCGCGCTGTTCATCCGTTAAAGCGTTGCCGACTTTAGGCGCTTGGCCACTCATTTCTTGACGGTATTGACTCAGCCATTTCTGCAAGGTGGATTTACCTATCCCTAAGGAATTGGCCACGTCAGGTATTTTACGTTTGTGATCAACAACTAAGCTAATCGCTTCTAATTTGAATTCTCGGGTGTATTGGTTGCGTTTGGTGGTCATACTATTTTCCTCTTTGGGTTAGTATAAACCTCTTCCGTGCTGTCCTAATTTATTATGCCACTACACATAGATAAAAGGGCTCAAGAACACTACTCGATGAAAGATTAAGCTTTTATTTTTGACGCTCATTTTTAAAATGAGGACAGCTCTTACTTCGCTCGATTAGATAAAATGACGCCAACTGTGCTTAACACGATGCCGCACATCATTGCGATTGATAAAGACTCATTGAGTATTAATGCTGCGAGTAAAGCGGTTAATCCAGGAGACAAGGAGCCAAGCAATAAGGTGCGAATGGAACCGAGCTTGTTGACCGCATAAGAAAACCCAATGGTTGAGACAATACCAACACCAACGCCCTGTATTAAGATAAAAGGTAGGGCATCGTCAAACGAAACAGCCCCGAGGTTGGTCTCTAAAAGTCCAGATAGAATCATCACTAATGTCACCAAAAATGCGGTATAAGAAAGGACGATAGCAACCGCTACTGGACTCAAACTCGTACTTTTTAAACCTAATGTGTAACCTGCCCAAACCAAACTCGCAATCACTAGAAAGGTCATACCCTGTAGCAGACTATTAGGTGTTGGCCCTGCATTTCCCACCATCATCGTGGCTACGCCAAAGAAAATAATCATGAATGCCAAAAATTTCTTTAGCGATATACGTTGGCGATAAAAAACAAAGGATAAGAGTGCGGCAAAGAATACTGGCGTCCCTGTCAAAATAGTACCAACGTAAGCTGCAGGAGCAGTGCTCGCGCCAAAAGTGGCAAGCAACAGAAAAGGAGCACCGCCAAATAAAATAAAAATGGCATCAGCCCCTCTAATGTTTCTGATTTCCTTCAAACTAGAGAATACCCAAGGCGTCAATAAAAGTAATGGCACGCTAAATCGAATGACCATGACATCAGCAATGCTTAACGACGATGCCCCGACCGCCCTTACCGTTAATGCAAAGCCTGACCAAATCAATATCACAACAATCATCGCCGCATAGCCTTTCATCAGCGGAGATAGTGTAAACAAGGGGTTTTTACGTGATGAGGGCTGAGAAATGGTATTCATATGGATGGCTTATGCTTGTATATAAAGCCTAATTATCAATCAAAAATCGCGCTTTTATCTCTATTCATTTATTGCAAATCTATAGTTATTTAGCGGATAATGCCAAATAATATAGAATTATTGGCTGAAAACACCAGAAAGGCAATATATGGACAGAATCGACCGTCATATTTTGGAAGCGCTTCAGAAAGAAGGACGCTTATCAACAGCTGAATTAGCCGAGCGCATTGGTCTGTCACCCTCACCTTGTGCTAGGCGCCTGAAACGTTTAGAAGATGAATTTTATATAGAGGGTTACCAAGCGAACATAAATAGAGCTAAAGCTGGCATTACGATGAGCTTTTTTGTGGAAGTCAGTCTGAGCAACCATCAAGAAGGATCGATTACAGCCTTCGAACAAGCGTTATCCGAGATGGATGAGGTAATCAATGGACATGTTGTTTCGGGCCCTTATGATTACTTATTGGAAGTAGTCAGCGCAGACCTCAATGATTATGAAGAGTTTACTCGTAAATTGCATAAGCTTACTAGCGTTAAAGGCATACATACCCACTTATCAGTGAGAAAAGTGATTAATAAAACAACGTTGCCTATTTTTACGTGATATGGTAGGTAATCGTCCCAACCATAAGACACTTATCAAATAGAATTGAGCTGCGTGGTTTAGTTTCTGTATCGGCGTAAAGCCGCCATTGTCCATGTTCGGGCGCTCGTAATTGTAGTGATATAACCAATCCTCTGCTTGCTGACGGACTTGATCTAAATCCGTAAACAGCTCTTGGTTCAACCAATCATAGCGCATCGTTCTGTTAAAACGCTCCACATAAGCATTTTGTTGTGGATTGCCAGGCTCAATACAACTAATGGTGATGCCTTGATCGAAAGCCTAGTTTCTGAGCGCACTACTAAGATATTCAGGTCCGTTATCACATCTCACTTGAACCGTTTTACCTCGGTATTCAATCAGCTGATTTAAACTGTGTATGACTCTGTGAGCGGGTAATGAGAAGTCGATCTCAACCGTTAAGGCTTCACGGTTGTAATCATCAATGACATTGAATAGTCTAAAGCCGCTGCCATCAGTTAAGGCATCATGCATAAAGTCCACGCTCCAGCTTTGGTTTATTTTATCTGGTACAGCCAAGGGTAGCGGTTTAGCGCGCTTAATGCGACGCTTAGGTTTAATTCTAAGGTTCAGTTCAAGCTCACGGTAAATGCGATACACGCGCTTATGGTTGTATGGTAGCCCCAGTACATTACGCAGGCTTAAAAAGCACAATCCAAAGCCCCAGTTCTTGTTCTGCTCGGTCAGCTCTATAAGCAAGTGCGCGATCTGCTGATTCTCATCCGTTGCTAACGACTTGTGATAATAACAGGTGACGCTGATATTAAAGATCAGGCAAGCCCTGCGGATACTGATGCCATGCTCTTTAA
>NZ_CAJHAD010000024.1 GCF_904846285.1 Psychrobacter immobilis
AAGGTTGGGTGGAGAATAATCTACCTAAGCTATTTCATGATATGGGTTGTACTAATTTTATTGTGGACTGACTATATCAACCGAAATTCGATTATAAAAATAAGTTACTGCAATTGCGTAAGCCGAATTCTATAGATATAGAGCCTAGTGTTGGTAGTAGTTCAAATCATATGTTTCTACACTTATTTTTTTCTTTAGCTATTCATGAAGTCATTTTTTTAAACAAAGCTCCTTATGTTCCACCATTTTTAATTATTGACCAGCCTAGTCGACCATATTTTGAGAGCGATAATTCAGATAAAAGAATAGCTGATAGTTTAGACAGTGATGATAGTAAAATCCGACAGGCTTTTGAATTACTGAACGATTATGTTGACAATCGTTTAAAAGAAAAAGGGCATTTTCAAATGATAGTTTTTGAACATGTTTCTCCTAGTTTTTTTGAGAGTTTAGAGCATTTTCACTTAGTTGAAGAGTTCAAAAATGGAAATGCACTTATTACAAACGAAATGTTAAAAGTTTAATTGAATTTAGATAGTACGTAGAGTATATCTCACTCACCACTTAAGCTTTATTTTTTAAGTTAAGGTTGTATTGGAGGTGCGGTTTAGCCCTGATTGTAGCGGTTATCCTGCTTGGCTAGGCGAGTTGCAATGGCTTAGTGTGGAGTGGCGCGCGGAGCAAGCGACGCACCATACCTTAGCCATTGCCTCGCCTAGACCAGCAGATATGAGCGAAAAGCAGGAAATAGCTGCTTACTCCTATTGTCCTAATTTTAGCTTAATCTGCTTTATCCTTCCCACGCCGACACTTCTCAGAACAATAAATCACCTGCTCCCAATCCTTTTCCCACTTTTTACGCCAAGTAAACGGTCGCTGGCAGACGGGGCAGGTTTTCTGTGGTAGGTTTACTTTTTTATGTGCCATCACCTGCTCCCTTTTTCCCGTGTATCTCTAACTGCCTATTAAAGCCTACCTATCTTCCTTTTTATGATCCAACCCTTCATACTTTTTCACGCGGCGACATTGGTCGGAGCAATAGACCATACTTTCCCAGTTTTTATCTAGCTTTTTAGTCCAACTAAACTCACGCTCGCAGACAGGACATTCCTTTTTGCGAACGTTTTTCTTTTTGTGCGCCATATTTCTCTCATTAGTTTGTTTGATGCATCAATAGTTTACCTCTATTATCAATACTACTACTCATAATCATCAAATATTTTGTTCAGCCTATTGAGGCTATTGACGATAAGCTTGCCCGATTTATCGGTACTGCCATCAATCGCCAGCTTTTCATCCAGACGCATATTGAGTGGGGCAAGCGCCTCTTTGAGCGCATTTGCCATTAGCGCCATCTGTGTTGTAATGTCAGGCACATCGATAGCTGGCGTTTGCTTCGCTATGCTCTGCTCATGCTTAAGCAGGCTGTCAGTTAAGCTATGAGACAAGCTATCAGCCATTTTATGTGCCAGTTGCTCAACCGCATCCACCAACTGCACCATCAGCTGTTTTTGCATCTCTTGGCTTTGCTTGAGCTGCTCGCCTTCCGCCTTTTCAGCATTATAATCATGCTTATAGATTTGCATTAGCTGATTCATGCTCTTCTCAAAGCCATTATCAATGCTGTCGCTGACGACTTTGGCATTATCTACAAAACCCGTAATAAAGCTATCGGCGAGGATTTTTTGTGACTCTAGTTGCGCGTCTAGCTGAGTCTTTAACTGCGCTTGCTGTCCAGCTTGTTGTAAGCGGGCGATTTGCTCTGGATTGTTTTGCGTTAAATATGTCTCAAATTGACTACTAATGGCATTGAAGCCACTGGCCAAGTCGACCAACTGAGCGACGATACGCGCGCCGACATCACCATCTTCACCACCCATGGCTTTGTTACGTAAGAAATCAGCTTTGATTTGTGCCCAACGCGCAGCCTCAGTCTCGGTCAATTCACCACGCATCTCGCCAAGCTTGAGTAGGTTGCTCTCTGCGCCTTGCGTGAGTAGTTGTGACTCGCCCAGATAATGGTCATCTATCAGCTGATTCAGCTCTTCTTTATTCATGACCGCCGATAATTTTTCGGTCATCTTATTCATATTACGGTAACTGCCTTGCAGCTTAAATATCGGCTCAACGCGATATTTATCATCTTGTGATGCTGAGGCAATATAGGCTTGGTTGACATCGAGAATGACTTTTTGCACCGTAAACATATGACGCAAGATAGCGATAATCTCGTTGATCTCTGAAGTGCTATACGGATAAGTTAGCTCGCTGCTTTGCGCTTGGGCAAGGTTGGTATTGTCTGTTTTCGCCATTTTGATTAAGCGATGCACATCGCTCAAATCACGATTGGCCAGTGGCGCTAATACGGCGTTTGAGGTGAGCGAGTTTTCGATATAACTGAGGGCAAATATCTCTTCCATGCCGCTCATGATATCGCCTAAGTTATAGATATCGGCACGGTTGGCAAGCATATCAGGCACTTTGAACGCCTCGCCACTTTCGGTATACGGGTTACCCGCCATGACCACGCAG
The DNA here is from genome assembly GCF_904846285.1 of Psychrobacter immobilis. Classification (GTDB taxonomy): domain Bacteria; phylum Pseudomonadota; class Gammaproteobacteria; order Pseudomonadales; family Moraxellaceae; genus Psychrobacter; species Psychrobacter immobilis_D. The sequence goes on from NZ_CAJHAD010000024.1 coordinate 2,533, forward strand.
AACTTCTTACCACGCATATCATAGGTCTTAGTCTTGCCTTGCCAGACGCCATCGATACGGCGCGTACCATCACCGAGCGAGATAAACTTCTGCAAAAATTCAGCGTGTGTATGCTGAATATCATCGAGATAGAGCATGACGTTATTACCCATCTCAAAAGCTAAGTTTATTTTATTCAGCTCTTCTCGTGCGGTGGCATTGGGTGCTTTTTCGGGATCTAATGAAGTCACATCATGACCAAGTGAGGGACAATTAATTTTCATAAAGATGAGGCCAAGACGATTGGCGACGTATTCCATTAAGGTGGTTTTACCGTACCCCGGTGGCGATATCATCATGAGGATACCCATCAAGTCGGTACGCTTGTCATCGCCGACCGTGCCCATCTGTTTGGCAAGGTTATCGCCAATCAGAGGTAAATAACTTTCATTAATCAAACGGTTACGCACAAATGAGGACAACGGACGTGGCATAAACTCGTCCAGTCGCAATGTCTCTTTTGAGTCATGTAATATCTCTGAGCGCATGGCTAAGTAACGCTTATAAGCAGGGATAACTTGGGTGTCGTGGTGATGCAGGCGACTTAAAAAGTCATCGACAGCAAAGGTCAAGGTTTGCTGCTGGATACGGGTATGCTCGCCCAGTAAATGCTTGACCTGACTCTCAAGCGACACCTTACCTGTGCGACGCTCGAAACTTTGCACTTGATTAAGTGGGTTGTTAATACTGGTCAGCGAGGGCGCTGAAAACGAAGTGCTTGTTGCACCTTTATCAATACTATCAAAGCTTACCCCTGACTCGATAAGATGCTGTACCAAATCTTCTCTTTGACCATCATTTAGCTGAGTAAGTAAAATAGCAATCGCTTCGGGCACATAATGACGACTACTTGCCAATTGCTGTTGGCGTAGGATATTTTCTTCCTCAATTTTGGTCTGCTGCTCTTCGCTGAGCGCATTATCGCTGCTTGCTTCAATTTGCATATGTGCTGTATCGCTATCGCCATAAGCAGTATTGCCATAAGTTTGATCGAGGAGCGCATGGAACCATGTGGCTAGCAGCTCATAGGCTGATTTGGGCTGTAAACCAAGCTTGCCAATCGAGGACTGTAGTTGCTCAAAACCCATGTTATTTTGCGCATTGCCTGATGAACTATTGAGCGTTTTACTCAACTGCTCACATAACTGCTGTGCTTGTTGGCTAGTCTGCCACTCGATATTGCTATTGGGCGTAGTAACTTGCCCCATAACGCTGACCAAATATTCACAAGCTTGCTGCACGTAGCTTTGCTGAAATATTTTAGCATTATGAACATCACTAGTATTTGAATCTAGTTCTGGGTCTGATAGCTTATCAGCATTGCTATTATTGCTAACTTTGTCATCATGATAAGCACTCACAAAGTGACTCATCACATGGGTCATATCTTCGACCAGCAACGCTTTTGCGCTGTCACTGCCTAACGTACGGCGCAGTTGTTCGGCAGTAATGGCTCTATCTTGCCAGTTATTCACTCGCGTCAGTACCAGCTCATTTAACCAAGCATCATAACCAAACTGACGTAAGGCGTCTAAGCCAAGTGCTTGCACGAGGTTCAATTGCCAGTAAAATAGTTGCGCCAACGCTCGTACTTGCGGGGTATAAATTAATAGTCCAGCTTCACGTAGGGTGGGTAATATTTGCAGCAATAACAGCGTCGCATCATGGTCATGAATACCTTTGTCATAACCGAGCTGATAACGCGGCGTCGCATAGGCTCTGACGAGTTTAGGTAGCGGACTGTCCTCATCTATTTCACCCTTGCTATCAAAGGTTAACAGTGTCGCATCATAAGCCTGATATAGAAGCGCTTCAGTCAAACCATCTTGGCTTTTTTTAGCACTTTCGATAATGCTATACGCCAAGTACTCAGCGCGATAAACGATGTCTGATTCGGAGGCGATATTCATATCCCAATAAGGGCGCAAAGCATTTAGCTCAGCATTATTGAGCACTTCATAATAATCGGTGCCCGTTAGATGTAAATTGAGAATGCGCTTGCCATCTGACTGCTGACGACTGAGCAACGTTAAATCTAAAGGCTGGGTATTGACTGAAAAGCGGTGCTTGCCCAATTTAATAATTTGACCGCCATCTTCGAATAAGTCAGACTTATCTTTTAGACTCTTATAACTCTCTATTTGTATGGCTTTTAGGCGGGCATCAATATCATCTGCTTTGACACTAAAGCCCATCGCTTGCAAGTCTTTGGCGATAGCACGTACTTTTTGTACCAGACCATCTGCCGCAAAATAGGTGTTTAATGCCTCTTCATCGACAAAACCTGTCACGCCTGTACTTTGGGTACGTTTTTTAATGCTCTCAAGCATTCGTAATGCGCCATCACCTAAGTTCTGGGCTTTACGATTACGGGTATCAAGCAGTTGCTGCTTATGATTTTCAAAGGTTTCGTAAATCTCTTCACGCTTGGCTATGATATCCACTAAAAATTGATCACCACTACCGCTCTCTGGATCAGCGAACTGACTTTCCAATTCTTCTAACTGTACCAATAGCTTTGCCATTTGCTCATCTGATTTCTCAGGCGTATTAGCAATCGATAAAGCGTTAGCAATCGACTGACCAAACAGCTTAAACTGCGCACCAAACTGCGCAACTGCTTCGGCAGAGCCTAAGTTTTTGCGCTTATGATTGAGCTTGGCTTTGCTTTGATTGAGACTCGAATAAATGGTCGATATGTCATCGATAATTTGGGTGCGTACCGTGGCATCAGCAACATCTAACGTGCCTAATAGCTCAGTCAACAGATCTAAGCCTTGCGCCGTCTCATCAATTTTTTTGAGTACTGGCTTTAGCTCAGCATTGGTCTCGGCCGTGTTTAAGCGCTCACTGACATCTACTAATATAGCTTCGTAGCTTGATAGCGCTTTTTCCCCGCTTAAAAATAGGACGGTTTTTTCGGCAAGCTCGCTTTCTGCCTCTTCTAACTGTATCCGCAATGCCTTTAGCTTATCGCTATCTAAATAACGCAAGTCCTCCAAGCTGACCAGCCGGCCTTTTTGTCGTCTTAACGCCGACAGCTGCTCCACATAATCACCGGCAGACTCAAAAGTAGTCACACGTATCTGCCGTAATATCTCATTTTGCTGAGTGTCGGCATCACTTAAAGCGGTTTGGGTTTGCTTTTGGATGCTTTGTACTTTGGCAAACTCATCAATGACCAATTCAGCTGTCGCCGTTACTTCCTTGATACTACTGGCGACGTCGTTAAGCTCAGGATCGGACAACCAGTAATAACTATCAAATAGGCGGCTGGTATTATCCGCTAGCTCTTCATAGAGCTTTTGTGACACGCTTTGATTATCAATGAGGCGAGTAATACTATAAAGGTCGGAGATACCACGTACCAATTCTTTATTGCCAATTTTGCCATAAAAGCTGGTACTTTCAGGCAACTCACTGACATATTCAGGTGACGCATAAGGCGTATGCCATATCTGCATCGGATGAATGCGTGACGGCTCACTTTGATCATTAAACAGTACCAAACGCCCATTGTCTGCCAATGCCATACCATTGCAGTAAATGGGATTTGCTAGTTGTTTTTTAATGAGGTTATAAGGAAATAATCCTGTGATACCTAAAGCGACATCGTAAAATAAAAACAATACGTCTTCACCATTGGGCGATACGATTTTACGTTTAAACTTTAAGTCTTTAGCACCGACGCTATTAGCATCGAACAGCTTATACTCACCGGTTTGCAGATAATAACCACCGGGAAATATAATACCGTGATCTTCTGGCAGCTGCACACACGACTGCCCAATCGCATCCAAACGCAGCACTGCTTCGGTCAAGGTGTTATAAACAAAATAACGATAACTGTCTTCGCGATACGGCCGTATTTTCAGCAGTATTAAACTGCCAACTTTGGCATAAGCAATCTCGGCATCGGTCAGCGATTGGGTGCGATCATTCACAGGCTCACTATAAATACCCTGCCCTGATTGGGTGTTATCCTCAATCTTAATGGTCAAATCGCCACCAATGGTTTCCACAAATATGGTATCTAAGATATTCATATGCGGATATTTACCATTGATCATCTGATCACGCGTGGTATCTACCCAATCAAAATCGTAAGCAGGAGGCAACTCGATATCACGCTCGCCTCGATTGTCTACGTAGGCAATTTGAGCTGACTCTGGTATGCCTTGGCTAAAATCTAGGGCAAAACGAAAGACGCGAATATCGGTGATACGCTCGCCAATTTGAAACGCCAATAGCAATTTGCTGTCTTTGACGGTCAGCTGAATCAGGCGCGTTTGCTTGTAATATCGATATAGCTCGTTAAAATCTTGTACAAATGCCTCTTGATCTAAAAAGGTATTTTTTAAATCTACTTCTTCCAGCTGATATTCTTGCTCAGTATGTTCGCTGCTATTACTGTTATCGGTAGTACTTTGGGCGTTTGCTGTAGTTGCGCCGTTATCAGTATCAACAACGCTTTCGCTATTATTATCATCACCATTTTTATTAGCGGGATCTATCAATCGATATAGCGACAACACATCTTTGATATTACTCGCCCGCTTTAGCCCCATAAAAACATTGTAGCCAAACAACAGATAATCGCCAACTTGCACCATATCTTGCGCCACACAGTTGTATTCGGTACGAATACGGGTGCGGGCGATAACTTGCATCTGCGTGCTGCCAAACTCTTGTAGGCGCGCATTATTCAGCTTAGCGGTCTGTTGCTCTAGCCGACTACCCTGCTCAGTAAGACGTTTTTTAATAAGCTCATAAGCATTACCTGAAGCGACCGCTTGATCCGTTTGCTCGGATTGGTTCTGGCTATTGGTATTATTTGAATTGGTTGCGTTTTGCGTATCCGCCATCGTTGCTCGTCCATTTTATTTTCAGGCAATAAGATAAATCTAAGGTTTTTTGTATTAAAGAAGCACTTGGCTAATCTAAAAAAACGAGTGGTCACCGCTGGTTTTCTTAGATTAGCCAACTCATTGTCTTAGGTTGGCAAAACCACTTCATAGAAATGCTATTTAAAGAGTTTCCCTTGCAAAGCTATGAGCTAGGAAATAATAAAGATCTGGAAGAGCTTTATCCTAATGCAAAAGAAAATTCATCCTTTTCTAGTAAGGTAATCTGAGCTTCTCAGGCTAAAAAATCTGCCGCATAAGCAACAGATTTTTTATGAGCCTCAAAATGACTAGTCGTTATATTGAGCCGTTTTATTAGACTCATCATTCGCTTTGTTGGCATTATTGGCGTTATTGGTATTGTTGGCTTTGGTCATTATTTGATTGGCCATCATCGTATTGATAATGCCGCTCAACGTATCTGACTTACCAGCGAGACCATCAATGGCTTTACCGATAGATAGCGACTTGGCAAAGTTATCGAAGAAGTGCGCTTCACCACCAACGATATCGATTTTGGCTTTTTGTAGCGCGACCGCCAAGACTTCAGCGTTCTCTTTGGCAATCTCTTTACCAGCTTCAATAGACGCCATGGCTTCTTGTAGCGCAGTTTCAAGCCCCATACGGAACTCTTCGTGCTCGCGCGCTTCTTTGGTCATGCTACCCATGGCATTGAATTTCTCGACCAGACCATCGGCTTCGGCTTGGAAATGCGCACGGGTAACTTCTGCTTTTGCCAGTCCAACTTCACGTTCCGCCTTGGCATCTGATTCACCACGAGCGGCGATAATCTCAGCATCAGCCATACCTTTTTCACGTTCTGACTGTGCTTCTGCTTGTCCAGTGGCTTTAATGACATTAGCTTTGGCAATGCCTTCTTTTTCTAAAGATACTGACTTAGCTTCTTGAATGGCCGCTTCAGCAAAACCATGCGCAGACTCTTCAGCCTTGATACCTTCAGCCATTTTAATTTTGGCTTCCGATTCCTTGGCAGCTGCATCAAGATTGGCCGTCGCAAGCGTGGTAATCTCAACCGCTTTATGCTTAGCAGACAATTCTTCTGCTTCGGCTTTTTTGACTTGACGCACTTTGATTTCTTCGGCATCGGCTTCGGCGGCTAGGACGCGCGTTTGCTTAGAACGTTCGGCTGCACTAATTTCACGGACTTCTTTGATACGTTCTTCTTCTTGTGCAACCGTTTTATCTACCGCAATACGCTCACGTATGACGTTCGCAATTTCTTTTTTCTCAAGCTCAATCGCGCGTTCGGCTTCGATACGTTGCAAATCGACTTCACGCTCACGCGAAACGATTTCTAAATCACGAGCGCGCGTGACTTTTTCTTCTTCAATGACGACAGCGCGTAGGCGATTCTGTCCGGCCACTTCAATTTCACGCTGCTGATTTTCACGCTGAATCGCTAAATCTTGCTCAACCATGATAACGGCTGTCTCTGACTTTTTACGCTCTTCTTCTTCAATCTTGCGCGTTTCAGCCGTTTCACGGGCAATCACTGACGCGATTTCACGACGCTGTTTGGCTTCGGCATCGGCTTGTTGACGCTCTAGCTCAAGCATCGCCTCTTTGGTCTCGACGTTTTTCTTCTTAACAGCCAGCTCTTCGTCACGCTCAAGCTCATTGGTAATGATGTTTTGGAAGGCCGTTAGCTGCGTAATCTTTTTGATACCTTCAGCATCTAAAATATTGCTTGAATCAAGTGACGCTTTTGGCGTTTGTTCTAAGTAATCAATCGCCACATCTTCTAAGACATAACCATTAAGATCATTACCTATTTCTTGGACGATACTGTCACGGAACTCGCTGCGATTTTCAAAGAGTTTGACGAAATCAATCTGCTTACCCACTGTTTTTAGTGCTTCTGAGAACTTAGCATTAAACAGCTCATTCACGGCAACTTTGTCTGAAGCTCTTTCAACCCCAACCGATTTGGCAACTTTAAGGACGTCTTCTTCTGTTTCATTAACACGCAAGTAAAACGCCACCGTGATATCAGCACGCATATTGTCGGCGCAAATCAACCCTTCTTTACCGCGTCTATCGACTTCTAAGGTGATAAGGGAGATTCTCATCAATTCTTTTTTATTGATGATTGGCCAAACAAAACCGCCATCAAAACGCACGGCGATTTTACTCACGCCATTGATAATAAGTGCTTTGCCCTGCTCAACCTTAAAATAAAAGGCTTTGAGCATCAAAAGCGCTGCCATAATAAAAACAAACGCCAGCACCACAACCACGCCGACGATAATGAGTATATCCATATTCATTCCTTTAATTAAAACATTGCAACCAAATTTAAAACGGTTAACACCATACTTAAAACCAAACTATTAGCTATCTCTACATCGCCAATCAGCCAACTTATAAAGCTAATGTATAAAGATTATTTATTTCAATTTTAAAATTATTTATAGTGGCGGTTTATGGCGATTTTTTTTACAGGAGCGACTCGGTAGGTGTTGGCTTCTTCTAAATACTCTACCAACATCACTCTATCGCCCTGTCTTAGCAAATCATCCTTGATATCTGAACGAATTTTGAGTATCAAGCCTGCGCCGCCATCATTTAATTCTGCTTCACCATGTTTTTCAGTCACACTCAGGGTACGTACCACGGCGATTTTACCGATATTACTAGACGCGTTACGTTTGGGTATTTTGGCGATATTTTTGCGGATGGGTGCAATGATCATACCTGTCAGCCACATGGATACGACCAATACAAAAATGAGCGCCCCAGTGCCAAATAGGTAATACAAAAGACCAGAGTCAAAATATTGATGTAAAAAGCTCGTATATAAGTAGCTTAATAGCCAGCCGATTAAGCTGATTAAGCTTAGTATGATGATGAGTGGCACACCATAAAGACCAAATTTGAGCATGAGACCGGTAAAAAAACCCGTCGATGATAAGGTAGAAACATCACCATCTGGCTCACCAAGGTCTACGCTATCCATATCTACCATGCCGAGTAAAGACACCAGCCAATATAGAGTCACGAACATGACAAGCCCCGTAAAAATAATCGTGGGGTACAAACTGATTTTAGTGATAAAAACTAAAAAAGACTCTTGCATTAACCGCTCTCTCCTTTTGCTTGCCTAATCCAACATTTTGATGACTCGGTTATACAATTTGTTATTATATGACTGAAATTTACTCGACGTTTCTTTACTGAGATTTGCTTTATTTAGATTTATTCTTTCAGCTTTGGTCTTCGCCTTTGCTCCAAAAACTTTGTTCCAAAAAATTTGCTTGTTGTACTTTAAATACTAAGAAGGTATTGCCATACAATCATTGGCTCTAAGGAATTTAACCTACGACTATGCCACCTCTAAATTGCAGGCTATTTAATCAACTTATGTTTCTTTGATAGTGATTATATATACATTCCATTACATAGTACATAGGTTTTGCTCTTACCGACCCCAAATGGGTGAGCGCACGACTCCGCCTGTTTTACTGCTAATCGCGTAGCTTGAATTGCCTACTAAAGAATGAATCACTAAGCTGCCACCATTTTGACCGTTCACTTGCGAAAGCTTTGTGGGATAGACGGCGTACTGTGCAGAAGGCGACAGACGCGCGGGCTCATCGAGTCCTGTCTCTGCCAGATTAATCACCTGTTTTGTAGCAAGTGTCATCACCGCCGCCTTGCGACCATTAAGATACGCCAAATACTGACCATCTAAGCTCAGTTGCGGACTGGCCGCATAGCCTGCGGTCGGTATCAGCGCAGCATTGCCAGTGGCAAAGTTATAGTGATAAATACTTGGGCGACCAGCGCGGACTTTATCGCTGGTATAAACAAAGCTTTGCCCGTCGCTGGTGTAGCTTGGCTGCACTTCCGTGCTCGGTAGCGTGGTAAGCTGCTTGGTATGACCGTCACTTAAGCGCATCTCATAGATATCAGCATTACCGCCGACGGTTGAGCTATAAAGCAGTTTTTGCCCATCAGGAGAAAATGACGCTGATAAATTACTGCCCTCGGTATTGACGATTAGATTTTGCGTGTTGCTTTTGCGGTCATAAATATAAATTTTGGGATGCTGGCGCGCGGCTTGTTTACTATAGACGAGCATTTGACCATTGGCAGACCATGCCGGCGCATAAATATAACCATTGAGTTGATCAATCAATTGGCGGTCGCTACCATCAGGACGAATGCTATAAAGCGTCGATATCTTTGCAGCGCCAAACCCTTGCTCCTCGACATAAGCAATGTGCCCTTGCCGATCTATCACTGGCATACGCGCCGTCAGCGGATTACTCGCACTCATCTCAAAAAGTGTTTTAGTCGCTTTAGGCATTGTGCTCGGCAACGTCTGACAGCCCGTTAACAGACTAAAAGCCGTTATCGCCGTGACACTATTTATCATGCGTATATCGACAGATGACTTTGATACAAAGGTTTTTAACATAAGATGACGTCCAATAAAGCGTTGATTATTGCGGGCTGAGAATTTCGATAAAAAAGGTTAAAATTAATAGTATAAAAAACATCATAGCAATCTGACTATTTTGCCTCAGTAGCCAATGACAGTGTAGCTTAAAGCGTCACAAATTTTAGATAAAAAAATGCCTCACTGATTAGTGAGGCATTATTTATATTAGAATTTAAACACTTATATTTAATAGTTATCTATTAAATAAATCAATTATTTAAAGACTACTTTATTTAGAAACAGCTTTAAAATGAGCAACTTGATTACTATTGGTAATGGTCAAAATAGGCGTGTTATTCGCATTATTGTTGATGCTGTATTTCCCTTGTACCGTTGCCATTGTAGCCGTATCAAAACTGGCTTGTGGCTCAGGGCATGCCATCATCGTTGACATCACATTACCTAATACAACATTGCCATTCACCACGCTATAACTAGCGCCCATGTTATTACAAGTATTAGCAAAAGTTACACGGTTGGTCGTACCGTCTTTAAAGAATTTTAGCGTTAATGGTTTGCTTGGATCAAAGAATAATTGGCTGACTTTGTCCCCATTGGTACGCTTAGCATCGACAAGCTGCCAGTTATACGCTTGTAGCGCATCAACGGTAATTGGTTGCGTCACAGGTGCAGTGACACTAGGGGTAGTGGTTTGGCAACCTGCTGCAGCAAGTGTACCAACAGCAAGGGTGGCAGCCATCATCATTTTAGTCATGTTTTTCATATAAACTCCTAGAGGTTTCAAGTATAAAAGTGCAAAGGTAAAAAATATTGTTTTTTATCATATTAAGCAGCATTTGCTCAGGTTAATGTGTCCTGATTAATGCGCTCTGATTAATATGTTTTATCATTAGTCTAAACAATGCGGTTATTATGCCCATTTTTCATAAGCCTGTCATGATAGATTGAGTACCAATTACCGCTATATTTGTTCTACTTTATAGCTTTTTTGCTAACACACCTTGTTACAATTATTATTCCCTGCTAGCACTTTAGCTAAAAAAACTATTTAGACCGTCGATACTTTAGACCTTTGATATTTCGATTTCACCCTTAATTGCTCTTTTTATATACCTAAAAGGTCGTAAGTTTTTATAGAATTTAATTGGGGCTTGCCGTCTTTTCTTGTTGCAAAGCCGCATAGCCTGCTAAGCGTTTGCGTTCCGTCTCATTAAATAATTGCTGCTCCATTTGAGTGATTTGGGTTTTCGCTTGGGCCTTATCGGCATTTTGACTTAACAGCTGCTGTTTTTGGGCTTGATACTGCTTAAAACGCTGATCAAAATTAGCATCTTGCTGATCGACTTGGGCAAGCCTTGCTGCTGCTGGCGCGCCAACCAATTCACGTCGCATACTGTATAATTCTTCAGCCGTCGCGCCCTTAGCTTGCATCTGTTCGGTACGACTGATTAACTCATCTAAATTTGCCTGCTGAGCGATATTGGCTTTGGTCGCATTATCAGGCATACGGCTAATATAATCCTGTCTAGCCGCTTCTCTTTGCGCATCAGACATCTGCTTATCTTGATTGATTTTCACCATCGCAAGACTATAGTCATCATACTCATCCTCTGCACCAAAAAAGGCTTTAATGGTTTCTTTAGAAAAGTGCTGCTGGCGCAATTTGGCGACATCTTGCTGCTGCTGTGTCACTACATTTAAATCTAGCTCACCATTTTTTGTTGCTTGTAATTGCAGGTTGCCATAACGGCTTTCTATAGCAGGAATCGCTTTAAGATAAGCCACATATTGGTCAAATATCGTCACCGCTTGGCTAGCGGCAGGCTCTGGCGTATGACTGCGGATATAACTCTCCACCCGCGCATATATGACCGCTTCATCCTCTTCACCTAGCGCCGATAAGAAATAATCAAATAAGCGCCGTAGCCCTTCGGTGACGACCAACTGTTTATTTTCATCAATGATAATCTCACCATCGACATCCGTTCCTTGCAAGGAGCGCGGTAGATTCTCAAGGCCTGTCGTAAATTGAGAAGCGTATTGCTTAGATAATGCGCCAACGTCATTATTAACATTCTCATCATTTATCGAGCTGGCATTAGCTTGGCTATTCAGCGCCGTAGAATCTGCTTGAGAAGAAGGTTTACGAGTATTATCAGGTTTAAACCACCAAATAATCGCAACGACTAAAACGATTATCACGGCGATAATAACGAGCAAAAATGGCGAACGGCGATTATTTGACATAGCGACAATATCTTATTTAATGAATCGATGTAATAGGAAGTTACTATCTATAAAATGGGACAAAATAAAAGGGCCAGTTAAGTAGTGACCCTTTTAGGTAAAAGCAGTTAATTTGCTAATTTATATTCAAATCCCAACCACTAGATTTAGAAGCTAGCTTTTTAAATTGGCTTTATAAATTGGCATTTTTTAAACGGTTCACCTGATCGCGATAGACAGTTTTCGGGTTAGGTTGTCCCCATGCAACTAAGCCTAATAGTTGATTGACCGAATCCATATGATTCATTTTGTAATCATCGCGGATGACATAACCTAGGCGGCTCGAGCAAGCGGAAACCAACCCATCATTTGGGTCATTTTTAAACACTTGTGATGTCGCTAATAGCACATAATCTATAGGGTCTAAGACATTGGTCACTTGACCAACACCACTGAATGAATAGTAGTTGATGCCGTTTACTTTAGTGTCTTTTGGTTGTCCACAATAGCTTAATGGCATGGCAGCAGGGAACTCACGGTTAAAGTCGACCATATAGTCAGTCGTTAGCGCCGTAACTGCACCAAATCCGTCTTGTTCTTGCAGCTTATCGATAGGGATACCAGCGTTCAAATCCATGAAGTTACCTAAGAAGCCAAACAAGCTAAGCGCGGCTTTGGTGGCGGTATTATACTCGCCATTGACTCTATCATTATCAATCTGCTCAACCACCCAGTCCGCTAATGCCGCCCCTTGCTCTGGACTGGAAACCGCCGTCACTGACGCCACGTATTTTGGCTCAACGGCAGCGACATAACGAATATCATGGCCGCCATGACTATGACCAATTAAATTCACCTTGGGGCTACCAGAAATCGCACTAATGGTTTTTACTTGTTGTAGTAGCTGCTCACCGCGCACCCGACTGTCATTAAAAGAAGAGGTTTTGGTAGCATAGACTTTTGAGCCGCTGCTCATGAGGGTTTGCGGGATACCATAAAAGTAGTCGACACCAAGTAGCTTGGTAAAGCCGACCAGACCATGAGTCATGACAATGGGATATTTGGTATCGGTATGGTTTGAGGTGAAATATTTGCTATCGACCATCTTACAGCCCGTGGCATTGGCACAGTTATAATACTGTCCAGCTGCTTGAGCAGAAGTGGTTTGCAATGTCATCATCAGGACACCGGCAGTAATAGCACCCAGTGAGGGTAAAAGTGCGCTAGGCGTTAAAGCGGCGCGAAAACGGTTTTTGAGAGTCATAACAACGTCCTTGTTATTTTGAGAGTTATTGTGAAGAAAGAGAGTGTAAATGGCTTGCTTGATGTTAATGGCACCAGTGTCATGTCACTATTTTCATATCACCAGTTTCATGGCATAGATTTTATAGCGCTTAACTATTGCATCCTGCATTAAGCGCTTAATTCCTACCAATTTATTTAGCAAACAAAATTACAATACTTATATATCCTGCAACATTCAACTGCTTTTTTGCTTATAAACGCTATTATAATGACTCTATAGTCACGTATATGCATATAAATAAGCTGAGACGATTGGTATCAATATATTACAAGGATTTTAAAAAATGCCTACAAAGTTGCTAAGTGTTAGCAAAACAGTGCCTACTACATTTATGGTATAATTGACAACCTAAATTCTATAACTATAAGTACGACCATGATGACAAAAAAATCCCTTATCCAATCTCCTGAAGCCATAGAAAAAATGCGCGTAGCCGGTAAACTTGCCAGTGACGTGCTTGTAATGCTCGACGAACACGTCAGAGTTGGCATTAGCACTGAAGCATTAAACCAAATCGCTCATGACTATATCGTTAACGTGCAAGAAGCCATTCCTGCGCCCCTTAACTATAACGGCTTCCCAAAATCTATCTGCACCTCTATCAACCACGTGGTTTGTCACGGTATTCCAACCGAAAACAAGCTGCTCAAAGATGGCGATATCATCAATATCGATGTCACGGTTATTAAAGACGGCTATTACGGCGATACCTCAAAAATGTGGATTGTCGGCAATGGCTCTATCATGGCGCAGCGTATTTGCAAAGTGGCGCAAGAAGCCCTTTATGCTGGTATGAGCGTGGTCAAAAACGGCGCGCGCTTGGGCGATGTCGGCGCGGCTATTCAAGCAGTGGTCGAGCCTGAACGCTTTAGTATCGTGCGTGAGTTCTGTGGTCACGGTATCAGTAATGAGTTCCACCACGAGCCACAAGTGATGCATTACGGTAAAAAAGGTACGGGTTTTGAGCTAAAAACAGGCATGACCTTTACCATTGAACCTATGATTAACGAAGGTAAATGGCAGACCAAGATTCTACCGGATGAATGGACGGCAATCACCAAAGACCGTAAGCTGTCAGCGCAGTGGGAACATACCATGGTGGTGACGGACAATGGCTGTGAGGTATTTACCACGCGCCCAGAAGAAGACTTAAGCTTTTTGACCCAGTAATATCATAAAAGATCGCCTAGGCGGTCTTTTTTTTGCCTGATAATTCAGGCATATTAACGATGCCCTTTATTGAGTTGCTACTTTGAGAATTCCAATAATAATATTCTTTATATTTTCCATGAAATATTCGCTTTAATACCACTATCTACAAACCTTTAACTGGATAATCCTCATGTTTAATTGTGATGTCGCTGCTATTGATTTGACCCCCATGCCACTACTGTCAGACCATCGCTCGACCACCAATACGATGGATATAGCACTATCTGATATCCCTGATTGGCTGCTCCAAATCAATGACGATATCAGCCGCGCGCTCGAACGCGGTGTCAATATTCGCCAACTGGTCGCAGCACGTGCCTGCGTCATCGATGACTTACTGATTGCTTTGTTTAAGTGGTTTGAGCTTGATAAAACGGACTTGGCATTGTTTGCCACTGGCGGCTATGGTCGTGGCGAGCTATCGTTACACTCAGATGTGGATATTTTACTGCTGACACCCAACGATATTGACGCGCATAGCAGGGGAAAAATTGACAAATTGGTCGCGCTACTGTGGGACATTGGACTTGAGCCCGCCCTATCAGTACGCAGCGTCAGCGAATGCTTGGAAGCGGCGCTGGATCACACCGTTGCTAGTACTTTGTTAGAAGCACGGCTGTTAATTGGCAATGAAGAACTAGAAGAAGTACCGCATAAAATCGTCAATACGCAATGGTCGCCACGTGATTTTTATGAGGTAAAAATCGCTGAAGCAAAAGCGCGCTACTTACAGCATAATGCCACAGAGTACAACCTTGAGCCTAATATCAAAACTGCCCCCGGTGGTCTGCGTGACATTCATATTATTGGTTGGGTGACCAAGCGTTATTTTCGAGTCAGTAAACTTTATGACTTGGTACAGCAAAACTTTTTGACGGAAAAAGAGTTTGATGAACTGAACTTTGCTGAAGGTTATTTATGGCAAATACGTCATTACTTGCATGAGCTGACTGGTCGCAATGAAAACAAGCTGTTGTTTGATTATCAGCGTGAAATTGCTCAGCTGATGGGCTATGAGACGCAGCCAGATGACCAGCCGAATGCTGCCGTCGAACGCTTTATGCGCGACTACTATCGCTGTGCCATGCAGATATCGACATTGTCTGAGATGCTGACCAATCATTATTACGAGACGATTATAGAGCCACAATTGCCGGATGAAGAACGACCGAAAAAACATCCAATTAACGCCCGCTTCAATCAAGTTGGCGAACAAATAGCGATGTCACATCATCGTGTATTTGCTCAGCACCCTGAGGCGATTTTGGAGATGTTTTTACTCATGGGTCAATATGGCATCAAAAATGTCCGTACCCATACTCTGCGCGTGCTAAAAATAGCGGCTCGCGGTATCGATCAGGTTTATAGGGATAACCCGACGCATCAAGCGCTATTTTTAGCCAATTTAAAAGAGCAAAATTATTTATTTCATCGTTTGCGTACCATGAATCGTTATGGTATTTTGGGCAGCTATATTCCAGCTTTTGCTCAAGTCACCGGGCTAATGCAGTACGATTTATTTCATCGATATACCGTCGATGCGCATACATTATTTTTAATTCGCATTTTACATCGCTTTACCGATCCGCGCTTTTCTGAAGACTTTCCACTGGTCAGCGCTATCTTCCAGCGTATCGAGCGCAAAGAGATTTTGGTGTTGGCTGCGATGTTTCATGATATTGCCAAAGGTCGTGGCGGCAATCATAGCCAACTCGGCGAAACTGAATCGATTGAATTTTGTCTTGCCCATGGCATGAGTCAGGCAGATGCCCATTTGGTTGGTTGGCTGACTCGCTACCATCTACTGATGTCGATGACAGCACAGAAAAAGGATATCTCAGACCCAGAAGTGGTGACGCTGTTTGCCGATTTAGTCGGTAATGTGACCCATCTCAATCATCTTTACGTACTGACGGTTGCCGATATGAATGCTACCAATCCACAGCTTTGGAACAGCTGGCGCGCGACCTTGATGAAACAGCTCTATTCACAAACGCGGCGTATCCTGCGCGCTGATATCGATGCCCCAACCAACCGCCAAGATATGATTAAAGCCACGCGTAAACAGGCGCTAGTGATGCTTGATAATGTCAATAATCAGCATATGAATCGCGAAGAGGTTTTAAGATTGTGGGATGACTTGGGCGATGAATATTTTCTACGGGAAATTGCAGAAGATATCTTGTGGCATACCGAAGCTATCTTAAACCATCCGCCTATAGGCCGCGCCTCTGATGCTGATAGTGCACCGCTTGTGGTATTACGTGAGCACCGTGAGCTGGCGCTTGATGCGGTGCAAGTGTTTGTTTATACCCAAGATCAGGTCAATTTATTTGCGGTTACCATGGCAGTGTTTGACCAGATGAATCTTGATGTTTTAGATGCGCGTATTATTACTGCAACTCGTGATTTTGCTTTGGATTCTTACGTATTGCTCGACCGCAGTGGCACGCTATTGGTCGATATAGACAGCCAACAAGAGCTTAAGCAGCGCTTAATTGACGCCTTTAAAAATCCAACAGTTCCCAAGCTCACGCATCGAAAAATCCCACGCCAGCTACGACATTTCGATGTCGCAACGACGATTAATTTTGAGTTCAATGAAGCCTCAAATCAGCATATCATGAGTTTAGAAACCCTTGATCAGCCAGGTTTACTTGCCCGCGTTGGTCAGGTATTTTTACAACAAAAGATTGAGGTGCATGCCGCCCGCATTACTACGTTAGGCGAGCGTGCAGAAGATATGTTCTATATTAGCGATCAAAACGATCAGGCGTTGTCTGCGGATAATCTTGAAACACTAAAGGCAGCATTGATAGCAAGTCTCAGCATTCGTAAAGAAGACACTTAGCCTGTATTTAGACATTTATGCTTTCATAGCTTACTGTCAAAACCTTACCGTTTAAGCTTTACGGATTAAACATTAAAAAAACGCTTGCTAGTTAAATCTCTAACTAGCAAGCGTTTTTTAAGACAAAATATAGATGATGATTTTTGGCAGAGTATATTACAAGCTACTTATATAAAACTCATATTTTATAAAACGCTTTTATACACCATCTCACTTGCATGGTCTTTCAGCTCCTCATCGGCAAGCTCTAACGGCAAAACCTCTGCTCCTATCTGCTGCTGCCCGAGCATCAAGCGCCCAGCTTCCACTTCTCTTTGTAGCAGACGATGCAAACTGGCTAAATGAAATTCGGCATCGTAGTACTCATAGATTTTCTGTAAGGAAATCGGTGCTTTGGCATGGACATCAGGATAAAGGCTATCGGTAGCTAAGATGGTCATCTCGTTAAGTGCTTCTTCACGCAATACATCGGCTTGGTTAATCTTATTTTGTAGATGATTGGCAATACGACCTTTAAAACTCAGCATCCCAATAAAAATCAGCGTTTGGATGGCAAATAAACTCATATACTGCCATAGAGGCAGCGACATATTTAACAGTTTACTCAGTAGCATCAGTAGCATCGCTACCACGACATAGCTGACCAATTGCCAAAGTAGCCACATCATAAAGCTGTTGTCCCCGAACCAAAACATCTGCCGCTCTTTTAACAACGTCAGCTGTTGCCGCGCTTGCCACCAATTTTGCTCGCGCTGTTTTAGTTGCTCGTATAGCTCAACACGCTGACTGCCATCAAAATGTTGCACAGTGATATCTTTAGCGCCACGCTCATTGGTTTTTAAAACACTAGACATATCAAGATTTCCTTAAATAATCTGTCGTTGCTGCTGACAGTTACTTTTACTTGGTAAATAAATGACACTATTTCAATTTTATCCATGCTTAATATCATGATAAAAATTGGCTAGACTCAAAACTCGTTACCATTTAAAAATCAGCTATATACCCAGCTTAAAGCGATATAAATTGCTTTAAGCACTTATTTTAAATTGACAATAAACAGCTTGAGAAGAAAAAAGACAAAAAATAAGAGAAGTGCTACACTGCTCAAATGTAATTTTTCTTTATCACTTTATTATTAATTGTCTATTATAGTTAGCCTACTTATGAATCACAACTTAACGACTTTGCACCCTTATCCGTTCACTAAGATGGCAACCTTGCTTGCGGACAGTACGCCAGCCCATAACTACAGTGAAATTAAGCTGGGTATTGGCGAGCCAAAACATGAGCCGCCTGCCTTTGTGTTGGACGTATTACGCGAAAACTTGGACAAAATAGGCCAATATCCAACCACTAACGGTATTTTTGAGCTGCGCCAAACCATTGCTCATTGGCTGGAGAAGCGTTTCTTTTTAAATCATATCAGCCCTCATAGCCAAGTATTACCGGTTATGGGTACGCGCGAGGCGATTTTTAGCTTGGTGCAGGCAGTTATTGACCATTCACAAACCGAATTGTACGAAGCTGAATCCAATCAACTGGCGCTTAATAATCAGCCAGTAGCTCAACAATCGCAAAAAGCAGTTCAAACACCCACAATTGTGATGCCCAATCCGTTTTATCAGATATACGAGGGCGCCGCCATACTGGCACAAGCAACGCCGTATTTTATGCCTTGTACCATTGATAATGATTTCAAAGGTGACTATCGCTCGGTACCAAAAGATATCTGGACAAGCACACAGTTATTGTTTGTCTGCAGCCCGAACAATCCAACCGGTTCCGTCATGACCATGGACGACTGGGAGCACCTATTGCGCTTATCAGACCAATACGGCTTTATCATTGCCAGCGACGAGTGTTATAGCGAGCTGTATTTTGATAGCGCACCGATTGGTTTATTACAAGCTTGTGCGGCGCTTGGTCGCCATGACTTTAAAAACTGCGTGGTATTTCACTCTTTATCCAAGCGTTCAAACTTGCCCGGTTTACGCTCAGGCTTTGTAGCCGGTGATGCCAATATTTTGCAGCCTTATTTACAATATCGTACTTATCAAGGCTGCGCGATGCCGATACCGCATCAGTTGGCTTCCATCGCCGCTTGGGAAGATGAAAAGCACGTGGCGCACAATCGGGCGCTCTATCAAGAAAAATTTGCCTTATGGATGTCAGAGCTTGGTGAATTAATTGATTTACGCATGCCAGAAGCGGGTTTTTACTTTTGGATAAAAGTCCCTGAGCAGTTCGATGGCGACGACGAAATTTTTGTCAAAGCCTTGTACGAGCAAGCAAATATTCATGCATTGGCTGGGCGCTACTTGTCACGTGAGGTCAATGGCAAAAATCCAGGACAAGGTTATGTGCGTATTGCCTTGGTTGCTAGCGTCGAAGAAAGCCGCGAGGCCATCAGTCGCATTCGCAAACTGCTTGGCGCTTAACTTGCTGCTTAAAAAAATAATTTTTAAAAACTTAGCTTAAAAATCTGTATCAAAAATTGGCCAAAAAACCTAATGATTAAACTATAAATAGTACCTCATACTCAATATACTATCAGAGAACCGCATATAACCATGATAATATTGTGGTTATATGCGGTTTCTCGCTATGCTGCTTGTCAAAGAGTGCTATAGTAGAAATAACGCTACGCTATTCTTATATTTCTTTATTATTAATAAATCCCTTTCTCCCAGAATTTTTGCTAAATGTGCCATCAAGGATGATGCCATGCCCCATCTCGATTTTACCCAACCGCCCTTTGATGTATTGAGCGCAGCTGAACGTCAAAGCATCAGAAAAAACACCCAAATCCGTTATCTTGCTAAAGATGAGCGTTTGCCTGCAGACGATTTAAAATATTTTTATGTGGTCATTAAAGGACAAATCGAGCAACTGCTTGCTGACGAGTTTGTCTCGACTTATTTAGGCAGCAATCATACCGACCATCTAAATAGTAATGATTGGTTTGACAGTCGGCGACTACCAAAATCGCTTATAGAAAATGATTGGCAAGAAAGCAGCCATTCAACCAACCCACTCCACACTAATACCCCCTCTTCAAACGAAAATACCATATCGCCCTACGAGTTTCGTGCGATTGAAGACACGCTGCTGCTGCAAATAAATGGCGCAACGGTTGATAAAATCAGTGCGCAAAACCATCTGGTGCGCCAATTACTCTCAGAAGATTTACCTGAACGACTAAAAGCATTGCAGCAGCGGCGTAGCGGGCAAAGCTTAGATGCTAGCTATCATGGCTATAATGAGCAGCAAGAAGTCCAGCAAATCATGATGCAGCCGGTAATTGACGTCAGCTTATTACCCGTGCATATCATTGACGCCACTAGCAGCCTATATGAAGCGGCGCATATCATGACCAAAGCAGGGCTCAAGCATGTGTTGGTGCGACCGCTCGACCAATTAAACCATGCTCAAACGAAAACATTAGATAATGATTTAGATACCAATTTAAATAGCAGCTTAGATACTGATAGCGCCAATGCGCAAACTCCTAACCGCTACTCTGGTCGCACATTAGGTATTTTAACCGATACCGACATCTGCCGCGCGGTGAGCGAGCAGCAAAACCCTGCGACGACGCCTTGCCAGCGTTATGCAAGCTTCAATCTGCGTACTATCGATGCTGACCATGAGATTGGCGATGCGCTATTGACCATGACGCGCTACCGCATCCATAGGTTGCCAGTGATTGATGCCAATGGCGAGGTTGCAGGCGTACTTGGGCAAAGCGATATGCTCGCTCATATTGGGCATCATTCGCAGCTGATTAGCCTGCAGATTGAGCAGGCAAAAGACTTGCCCAGCTTAGATACTGCGGTTGAGCTCATTGGGCACTATATTCGCGCGCAGCATCAAAACGGTATCAAAATCGGTAACGTCAGCCGCATGGTACAGACGCTTAACGCCCAAGTATTTACCAAACTGTGGCAACTTATCGTGCCTGATGAAGTAATGGCAAATACATGCGTCATCGTTATGGGCTCAGAGGGTCGCGGTGAGCAAATTATGCGTACCGACCAAGATAATGCACTTATTATTCGTGATGGTTATAGCCATCCTGACTTAGCCCAGTTCGCTGAAACCTTTAACAATCATTTAGCAGCCTTGGGTTATCCGCTCTGTGATGGCAATATCATGATGACCAATCCGATGTGGCGACAGCCGCTCAAGCAGTTTGAAGCACAGATTAGCTTATGGTTTAGAAATACCGACCCGATACACAGTATTTATTTGTCCGCCATATTTGACAGCGAGTACGTCTGCGGCGATGAATCGCTACTGACTAGTGTCCGCGAGCATTTAAAAACTGCCCATCGCCAATCAGATCTGATGTTTGTACGCCAGTTCGCCCGTGCCGCTCTACAATTTGGTGATGTCGGTCAATGGTGGCAAAAGTTTGTGCCACTACTCGGTGGTAAACCAAGCTCTTACGATATCGACCTTAAAAAAGCCGGTATTTTCCCGTTAGTGCATGGTATTCGTACTTTGGCATTAGAAAACGATATTTTTGATGCGCCTAGTAGTAAAGGACGCCTCAAAGCTTTAGTACAAGCGCGCGCCTTGAACCAACAGCGCGCTGATACCTTGCTTGAAGCATTAGAGTTTTTTATGGCGCAGCGTTTGTCAGTTGCGCTATCGACAGATGATAAGCATGCACGGCAAGTTGATCCGACCACTTTATCGGCACTCGAACGAGATTTATTAAATGAATGCTTAGCAGTGGTCAAAAGCTTTAAGGGTCAACTGAGTCGCCATTATCAGCTAGAATTTAATTAGAGCATGTTTATCAAAGCACGTTTATTAAAGCAACTTGGTAAACGTTCAGCAAAAAAGGCCGTAAAAAAAAGGAGTCGAAATGAGATGCGTTGGCTAAAACAATTATCGTCTAATTGGCAAAAGACCCATTTGCAGCGCCCTGAGCTGGCATCGATGTTTAATGATCCTTTGGCTGATAAATGGGTCGCGATTGATTGCGAGATGACGGGACTCAATCCAAAAAAGCATCACCTGCTATCTATTGCTGCCATTCATATCAACGGCGATAGCATTGATACGGGCAACGGTCTACATCTGGTTTGTCGGCCGCCTGTGATGCCTGACCGTGACACCATTGTGATTCATGGGCTGCGTACTGCCGATGTTGAGCATGGCATGAGCTACGATGAGATGCTAGCTTTACTGCTACCCTTTATCGACAATCGACCGATAGTTGGGTTTTGCCCGCAGATAGATACAGGATTTTTGAATCCTTTAGTCAAGCGCTATATGGGAACTCTAATACCGAACAGGGTTATTGATATACGGCAATTATACAGTCGGCGTATGGGCGATCGTACGCCGGGCATTCCCAATCAATCGCAGCATTTAACCAATATTCTAGCGCATTATGATATTCCTGAGCTCGGCACGCATGACGCTTATAACGATGCTATCATGACAGCAATGGCGTTTTTGCATCTACGCGAACGCTGACGCTACGCGAAAATAGCAACTCATGTTACCATAGGCTGTTTTTGCCACCTGATGATAGACTGCTCATGCTACCCACTTCTAAGACTGATAATCGCCCTACCACTATTACCAAATTAACGCCTTTTACTAAGCAACTATATACGCTAAATAAGCCAGCTAAATGCTTACCCACATTATCCTCGCTTGCCTTATTTGTTGGTGCTATGCTGACGCCGCTATATGCCCAAGCTGGGTTGCCAGAAGCGATACAGACGGCGCTTACGCATGCACACTTAAGCACCGCCGATATTAGTATTGTCATCACCCCCGTAGGTGATAAAAATGCTAGCCGCTTGCCTGCGCCTATTCAGGTAATTGATAGCACTAAACCCGCTAATCAGCCAGAAATGTTAACTACTGACGATGGCACTGCTGAACCTAGTAGCATCCAAAAACAAGCGCTTAAAAATAATAATGCTAAAGAACTAAAAGAAGTAAGCGTTCATCAAAGCCCATTGATGACTATCGAAAAACAGACGATTAAACAACATGCAAGACAGCTGCATGCTTATACCGATGACCCTTATACCTATCAAAGTATTGAAAGCATTCCATCGCTACTGCCAGACAAGGCTTTAGTAAGTGCTAAAAATCATAATGGCAGCATTAAAGACAGCGCTAAAGACAATGAAAGCAGCAAAAACAACAACGACAAATCGACTGCTCACAGCCCCGTTATTAAATTCTCTTTTTCACCATTATTAAGCCATCAAGCCGATATTGCGCGCACGCCTGCCAGCACCATGAAACTTGTACCAAGTTTTATCGCCTTAGATACTTTGGGCGCTGACTTTGTTTGGCATACTCGTGTCTATCATACGGGTATTATCATTGGCGATAAGCTCTATGGCGACTTGATTATTCAAGGCAGTGGCGATCCAAAAATGACCCATGAGCGCTTACAGCAATTGCTTTATAAAGTACAAACCGCTGGTATTCGCCATATCAACGGCGATATTATTATCGATAGCGCCGTCTTTAAAAACGTCACAAAAGACACTGCCGCCTTTGACAACTCACCGCTACGTCCTTATAACGCCAGCCCCGATGGTTTTTTGGTCAATTTTAGCAGTATCGGTATTCAAAGCTATCCGCTAAACAATACGCGCGCGCAGCTGATTTACACGCCGCAGTTGGCAAACTATCAATTGCCCAGCATGATAAATATACGCTCGGCTGCCTGCGGTCAAGCGCGCTATAGTATTGCGCCGCAGTGGCAACCGACACAATTAACGCTTAATACCAATTTACCAGACAGCTGCGGCGAACATGCCTTTTATGTCGCTTACCCTGACGCCAAAGATTTTGCTGCCCGCGTCATTGCTTCTAAATGGCAAACACTTGGCAATACCTTAAGCGGTAAAGTCATCAGTCAAGAAACGCCTTATAATGACAATAACACTGTCAATAAACAGACAAAATTGCCCCGTGGTTTGGCAGCTATTGCGATGTCACCCTTGCCCATTGTTAGCTATCCTTCTTTAAACCTTACTCAGCAGATTTATGATATCAATCACTTCTCTAATAATGTAATGACAGAGCAAGTGGCGCTATCTATAGGCGCTTATAACAGTACTAATAATCCTATTAATAATATTGGCGTCAATAAAATAAACACTGATAAAGCGAGCACTAATAAAGAAAGCGTTAATAATAAAGGCAGTGATACGGATAAAGTCATTAACAATCAAGCAACGAGCTTATATCAATTTGGCCAGCCAAAAGCGACCGACTATCCGCAAGCGCTGCAAACGATTAATCAATGGTGGCAAACCAAGCTGACTACCCCGCCGCCGCATCTAAGCAACGGCTCAGGACTCTGCCGCGACTGTACCATCAGCGCCGCCAATTTAAGCGAGCTATTGACCTACGCTTATGAGCAACCGAGCTTCGATGCTTATGTGAGCTCGCTAGGCATTGCTGGGGTTAGTGGCACCATTAGCGCTCATAGCGAGCGCTTACCCAAATCGCAAGCCATCGGTCGCGCTTGGATAAAAACAGGCACATTAAATAATGTCACCTCGATGGCAGGCTATGTTAAAGGGCTATCTGGGCAAGACTATGTGGTGGTCGGAATGATTAATACGGATCAAGCGCTCAACGCTTATAACGCCCGAACTGTATTAGATACCATGCTAGATTGGACCGCGCAGCATTAAGGGTGGTTCATTAACTGCTCTTTTTCTATCGCTATTTGCTTTAAAAATCTTATGCTCACCCCTTTATAAAGGTCGTTTTTATGTCACGCAAACCAATGCAGCTTAGCAAGTCTCCTAGTCCGTCAAAAGATGGCAAGGTGGCAGGCAATACTCAGCCTAGCAGTCCAAAAACAATGCCACCTAAAATGGCGCAATATGTCGGATTCTTTGCGGTTGGTTATATTCTAGCTAGCGCCATATTTATGATGATTCAAACCAAATTTGCCTTAAACTCGCAATTGGTTACTGTCATCTCTATCGTCATCGGCGCTTATATCGCGGTGCATAAATTTATTAAGCATCAACAGCGCGCGCTAGATAGAAGCGAGATTAACCGTTTAATGTTTGGCGGTGTCGCGGTGGTTTGGCTGCTTACCATTATCTATTTCTTAGGTATCTGGTTTTTCTTATTTGATGCGGTGAGCCGTGAAGTATTGATAGAGATGACCATACAGCAGCCGCTACCGCTACTTTCGGCATTGGTGATGATATTGCTGCTGAGCTTAGTCAGTGCGCGCGTTAGCATTTGGATGATTAATCGCTTACTTAACCCCAAGCGTAAAACTGTTTAATTATCATTTAAATGTTTAACGCTTTTAAATAGACAGTAACCTGAACTATTTATTCCTATCCAAGCGCATACAAAATTTTGTCCTATACCTGAGTAAATTACGTTACGCTATCTTAACGCTAATGAATTTTGCTAGATAGGAGCGCAAGCAATGGAGATGCTTTTTTTCGACAATATAGACAAACTCGGACGTATCATTGTGACCGCGGTCATGGTTTACGTTTTGATTGTGATTACCACTAAAGTCTCTGGAAAACGTTCGACCTCGCAGCTTAATAACTTTGATTGGATTGTCACCGTGATGATTGGCTCACTCGGTGCCAGCACTATTTTGCTTGAAGACATCCCTTTTATAGAAGGCGCTTCTTCTATTGTGGCGCTGTATGTCATGCAGTTTTTGGTCACAAAATATGCGTCTATTTCACCAGAATTTAGCAGTTTTATTTTGTCCGAGCCGCGCATTGTCTTTTATCAAGGACAGTTTTTACCCGATGCGATGCGTGCCGAGCGCTTAACCCGTCAAGAGATTGAATGTGCGATGCGTTCTGAAGGCGTGAATAGTTTCGATGATATTGAGGCGATCGTTTTCGAATCAGATGCTAAGCTGACCATTATCCCAAAACCTGCTTGTTCTGATAGTAAAGATAATAATCAAAACGCAGAGAACACGATATCGGAAACCATTGCACCGCTTATGCAAGGTGACTGATAAAGGTTAATGCACAAAAAAGGATAGCCGATATAAACCGACTATCCTTTTACTTTTATCTTCAATTAATACTAACCGCTATAATCGTTATTTATCAATAACAATCCTAGTGCAAAACTTATTTAATACGCTGCCACGTTTGTGAACGCCCAAAGACTGGCGTACCGACAAAGCCGCGTAGCTTTAGGCTTTGACCATTATCACTTAAGGTCAACTTGCCAGAATAGGTTTTTCCTGATTCAGGATCGACCAGCTTGCCGTCACTCCATTGGTTATTACCATCCGCTTTGAAGCCTGATAGTATCTGCAAACCTTCAACCGGTTTGTTCTTTAAGCTGCCAGGACACTTGGTACAAAGCGCATCTGCCTTTTCTTTATCAAGGACCTTGAGGATTTTTCCCGTGACTTTGCCACCGCTTTCAGTTAACTGCATGACGGCCTTTTTTTCACCGGTTTTATCATCGATGGTTTGCCATTGTGTGCCATTTAACGAAACAGCAAACACAGAAGTAGAGAGCAGCGCACCTGCGCTAAGAGCAGCTAGACTTAATATAGTACGTTTCATGAACGACTCCTTTCGTTTAAAAAAATGCTTCAAATTGTCTTTTGGTTTATCATAAAGACCTCATAGTGTTAGGCGTTATTATATTATCGATAGATCTATCATTAAGAAAAATCACCATAATAAAGAACAACTGTTTGTCGAATGCCAGTAAAGCATAAAAAAATGCTTTGTAAAAGGTATGTTTGTTACAGTAACTTAAGCGCAGAATTCTTTTGTTACATTTAATCAATAATCAAAGTGGTAGATATTATGAAAGTAAGAATATTGACCGTCGGTAATAAAATGCCCAAGTGGGTGCAAACCGGTTTTGATGAATATTTCAAACGTATTCAACCGATGCTCAGCACCGAAATCGTAGAAATTGCGGCGGCCAAACGCGCCAAAAATCCGTCAGACGCCAATTTGGCGCAGTACCGTGAACAAGAAGGTCAGGCAATATTGGCTGCTCATACGTCAGGAGGGCGTGAGCAATTGTGGGTGCTAGATGTAAAAGGTAAGATGCTCTCTACCGAACAGTTGGCCGATAAATTGGCGGGTGGCATGCAGCAAGGCGACGATATTGCCTTGGTCATCGGCGGTGCTGATGGGGTATCGCCCGAAGTATTGGCGCAAGCAGATGTAAAATGGTCGCTATCAGCGCTGACGCTGCCACATCCTTTAGTGCGAGTGGTGCTGATGGAGCAGCTATATCGCGCCATGAGTATCAATCACAATCACCCTTACCATCGCGGTAATTAAAACGCTTATAAAGCAGCCCTTACCTGATAAAAAACCAGCTTGTTATTAGTAATGACAAAACAGATTGAAATATAGCCGCGCGCCCTAATAAATGCACCATGAAACATCCTAAACCTGCAGTACCTAAAGCCTCAGGCACGCATCCGCAACCTGATGACAAACGCCAACCTCTAACGACCTCCAAGCCGACGCCTATCACGGCAGCGGCTGCTTGGACAGATGTGCCTGCGATACCACCTAGGGCAGCGCAAGTATCGAAGCGACCCAAATTGCCCGCGCTATTTATTTCGCATGGAGCGCCGACGCTTGCAATCGAACAGTCAGCGACAACCAGCGCGTTGGCACGTATGGGTCAAAACTTACCTAAGCCGCGCGCTATCGTCATTATGTCGGCACACTGGCAGTCAGCTAAGCTTGAAATCAGCAGCAATCCACAACCAAAAACTTGGCATGATTTTTCCGGCTTTGCGTCTGAGCTGTATGAGTTGCAATATCCTGCAGCGGGTCAGCCAGCACTTGCCGAAACCCTGGCGCACCAGCTAACGGCGCGTGGTATCACCTGCCGCGTAAATCCTTTGCGTGTCAGCGACCACGGCGTTTGGGCGCCGCTTTTGCATCTGTACCCAGAAGCCGATATTCCTATCGTGCAAATATCGCTACCACGGCATTATGACAGTGTCGCTTGTTATCAATTGGGTGCGCAACTGGCGCAATTGCGTGATGAGCAAATCCTCTTGATTGGCTCAGGGAATATTACCCATAATTTACAAGCACTACGTTGGCAAGCAGAGAGTATTGATAAAACTGCTAAAGACTTTAAAGTTTGGCTATTACAACAGCTCAAAACTGATATTCCAAGCGCCTTAGACTGGCAGCAATATCCTAATTATCAAAATGTACATCCAAGCGATGAGCACCTATTGCCGTTATTCTTTGCCTTAGGTGCCGGTCAACGCGTCTCTGTGGTACACCAAAGCATGGCGCACCATAGTTTGGGTATGGATATTTATCGCTTTGATTAACCTTTTTTAAAACGTTAATCAAAGCACTTTTGCTTAGCTCTACCTTCTAATGCAGCATTTATCAAAAATCATTTCGAGCATATAAAATTACTTCTCAAAGGCAGGCTTAGTAAACATTCCAGCGCGTTCCATCTCGCCAGCAATGCTAAATAACGTCGTTTCATCATTCATACGCCCAATCAGCTGCATCCCAATCGGTAGACCTTTTTTGCTCATCCCGACTGGCAACGACATTGCTGGCAGCCCTGTAATATTACCCAATAAAGTAAAGCCCATTTTACCAAGTACGGGTGCGCTGAGCTTTTCAATCACGCCCGAGCTAAAGGCAAATCTGCCCATATTAATGCCTTTATTAAGCACCCCTGCACTACGCATGAGCATCTCATCCATACGGCTTGGCGGCAATACACCATGCTTAACCGCAGGTGTCGGTACAGTTGGGCACAAAATCATATCGTAGGTCTCAAGCAATAAACCCGTTTGATATTGGCTATCATGCCAGCCATGCTTAGCATGTGCCAAATCAACGGCAGATAATGAGCGTCCAAGCATCGCCATATTATAGGTTTGCGGCTCAAGGTTTTGGATATGCTGCGCGCCGTGACAGCGCTCGATATTATCAATAGTAAATGCGGTATGGGCGCAAACCACCACCAAAAAATCATGCCAGAACTGCTCAATATTAATATTAGGCTCGGCGGGCACCACACGATGACCCATTGCCTCTAGTTGCTTAGCGGTCTGCTCTAATACAGCAAGTACTTCTTTATCGACGACCGTATTGGCAACCAATGGCTGTTGATGCAGCGCGATGGTTAATTGCCTCGGTGCTCGCATCGCTGCTTGCAAAAATGTCCCATTAGGTGGCGCAATGACGTAAGGTGCACCGATTTCCGCTCCACTTGTCGCATCAAGCATCGCTGCACTATCACGCACACTACGCGTAATCACATGGTCAGCAACCGCCCCTTCCCAACCTTCGCCAAATTTAGGGCCCATAGGGTTACGACCACGGCTAGGTTTAAATCCAAACACACCACTCCATGCCGCAGGAAAGCGTATCGAGCCACCGCCATCACCCGCGCCTGCCATCGGCACAATACCACTTGATACCGCCGCTGCACTACCGCCCGATGAACCACCAGAGCTATAGCCTTTTTTAAATGGATTATGGGTGGCACCATGAGCTTTCGGTTCGGTAGTGATAATTAAACCAAACTCTGGCGTATTGGTTTTACCAAAAGTATTTACGCCGGTGGCTTTCATGCGTTTAACGATTTCGCTGTCATCATCAGGTACGATGTTGACGCTACGGCTACCCATGGTAATGGGCTCATCCGCAAAATAAAATGACAAGTCTTTAAGCAAATAAGGCACACCGTTAAAGATACCCGTTGGTAAGCCTTTTTCTGCTGCTGCATAAGCGCGCTCATCAAAACGATGGATAACAGCGTTTAATTTGGGATTAAGCTGATTGGCTTGCTCAACTGCCGCATCGAGCAATTCTTTGGCGCTGACTTCTCCTGCGTTAACCAATGCCGCCAGCGCTATCGCATCGTATTGCGTGTATTCTTTAAACATAACCGACCTTCCTTGGAGAGTAATTTAAGTGACAAGTATTTTTAGAATTTATTTGATAAACCATCACCAGTTTAGTCTAAAAAACCACTGTTTATAATTGATTAACAAACTCATTGGTCATTTGAAAACATAAGTGTCTATTATCAATAATGAAGGTAATCATGAATAACTACCTATATTCTAATAACAAAAAAGCGAGCTACTTTATTGAGTAACTCGCTTTTTTAGTATTCAAGTATGCGTTATCTGTTTACATCAACAGTTCACGCTTGCCACTTTTACCCATCGAGCTGACCAAGCCAGCCTCTTCCATCGAGTCGACAATACGCGCGGCGCGGTTATATCCAATGCTAAATTTCCGCTGGATACTAGAAGCAGAAACTTTGCGCGTTTCCATAATAAAACCAACGGCTTCATTATAAAGATCATCATCTTCGCCAGAGGCGCTGGCAGTACTGCCGCCACTGGGACTAGATAATTCAAAATTGCCAGCCATATTATCGATATAATCAGGCGCACCGCGCTCACGCCATGCATCACAGACGCTATTGACCTCTTCATCGCTGACATAGGCACCATGCACACGATCCGGTTCAATTTGCCCTGGGCCTAAGAACAACATATCACCATTACCAAGCATATCTTCGGCACCACCACTATCCAAAATAGTGCGCGAATCCACTTTTGAGTTCACTCGTAGCGCCGCTCGTACTGGAATATTGGCTTTAATCAAACCAGTAATGACATCGACTGAAGGACGCTGAGTGGCAAGGATTAAGTGAATCCCTGCTGCACGCGATTTCTGCGCCAAGCGTGTAATTAATTCCTCTGCCTGCTTACCAACTTGCATAATCATATCGGCAAACTCATCGGCGACAATGACAATCATGGGTAAGGTTTTAAGCTTTGGCGCTTGACTGATACTCACGCTGTCATTGGGTCGCCATAATGGATCAAGCATTGGGTTACCTGACTTTTCAGCAGCGATTACTTTTTTGTTGAACTCATTCAGCTTACGAACCTTCAATAAGCTCATCAACTGATAACGACGCTCCATCTCTGCCACACACCATGACAAGGCACTTGCCGCTTCAGTCATATCGGTAACAACTGGCGTTAGTAAATGCGGAATATCGTTATAGTTAGCAAGCTCAAGTTGCTTAGGGTCAATCAAAATCATCCGTAGCTCGTTCGGGGTATATTTAAGCAGCATCGATAGTAACATGGCGTTAACCAAGACTGATTTACCAGAACCCGTCGTACCAGCAACCAACATATGCGGCGCTCGTGCAAGGTCAGTAATAATCGGCTTACCACCAATATCTTTACCCATCGCCATGCTGATTTGCGCTTTAGGATCTTTAAATTTCTCGGTATCTAATAGCTCAATCAAGCGCACCATTTCGCGCTGTTTGTTGGGCACTTCGATGCCAATATAGGGTTTACCAGGAATAACTTCCACGACACGTAAAGATGCCATTGATAATGAGCGTGCCAAATCACGTGAAATTCCTGTAACTTTACTGGCTTTTATCCCAGGAGCGAGATCTACTTCAAAACGCGTTACGACAGGACCTGGAATAGCATTGACGACATTTGCTTTAACATTGAATTCTTGTAACTTAATCTCTAGCAGCTCTGATAACTGTTCAAGTTCAGCCAATGTATAGCTTGGCTTACGGTCAGGGTCAGGCTTATCTAAAATAGAAAGTTCTGGAATTGGTGTCAGACTGTTACGATAGGCAGCCGTTTGCATCGAGCGTGATTTTTGACTGAATGCAATATCATCACTAATATGCGGCATAACGGGCGCAGCAATATCGTCAGCGATGTGGTAATCATCGTCGTCTTCCGGCATCATGTCAGCAATATGATTACTGCTATCGCCTTCTGGCACTGCAAAGCTTACCGTTGGTTTAGCGGCGGTTACGGGCGGAGTATTTGTCTGTGCAACCCCAGTTATCGTTGTAATAGCAGTTGCTGCCAGCGGCGCTAATGTAGGATTAGCAGGGGGCGTATTGGTTGGTGTCATATCAGTAACTTTAGAAACGTCACTAAATGTATCGACTGGCGCAGCAAACTCTACTGCCGATGTACTGATTGTTTCAGTTTCAACTAAAGGCTCAGCATTATAGGAAAAGTCTGGTTGTTTGATAGACCAACTTTCAGACAAATCATCTATTGAGTCAGCAACCATATTATTTGATGAATTATCGTTTAATAAATTATCAGTCTTCTGTTCCTGTATCACAGTGTCAAACGAGGTTTCTAATACCGGCGCTTCAATGACGGCTTTATTTTGCTCTAACTCAGGCGCTACTGGAACCGCCGCATGTTCTGCTAGCCAAGCATCAACGCTTTTTGTCATTTCATCTTTATCAGCAGTATCATTAACAATATAATCAGAAGTATTAGGCGCAGCAGTAGAGTTATCGAAGCCTTGGACGTTAGTGTTTGGAGCAGCATCTGCATCATAAACAAGCGTATCCTTTCCAGCAAGTGCCTCACTTGCTAACAAATCATCGACCGTATTAGCATCATTCCAAGCAAAACTTGGTTCAACTTTGCGTACAGGCGCCATAACTGGGTTTGCTGCAGGCGTTGCAGCTTGCGGTTGGTTAATATGACTAAAACTGCTTGCATTAGCTGAAGCTGTTTGTAACTGCTCATCCTGCGCCGTACTGTTGGTAGCAGTTTGTGCCACTGCTGCCGCGACTGACATAGACGCTTTGACGCTAGCACCTAGACCCGACGTCGCTAAAAAATCTTTTAAGACGTGATTAAAACGACCACTTTTATCTGCCGTTTGGGCATGATTAGCAGCTGGCAAATCTAGTGGTAATTGTTCAAAGGCTTGTGCAGCTTTTTCACTGGTCACATTATCATCATTTTGCTGTTGCGTAGCTGCTGCTTGCGCCACTTGTCTATTATCTTGTTCGCGGTCATTACCTTTAACCGCAGAATCGCGCCACGACCATGTCTTAATTTTTTGATAAATGGCCAACCAATGAATATTAAAAGCAAAAGTGGCGGTAATAATCACAAATACCGTCAAAAACGTCACACTGCCCCACTGTGATAATAGCTGTGCCAAACGTGCTTGCAGTTCAAGACCAATAATACCACCAGCCACGCCTTTAAGACCTGACACCATAGGATCGGCCACTTGCTGCACTAGCGCTACCAATTGCGCAAATAAAGCACTGCTGCTCAATATTAAAAATACATAGGCAACTAAGCGTAATAACCAAAACGTTGGTTTATTATCCCACCAAATCAGCACTGACTCATAGACCAAAAACGCCAGTAACCACCAAGCACCAAAACCAAAGAAGCTATAGAGTAAATCTGATAGCCAAGCGCCCATCTCGCCGCCCATATTATTCACGGCAGTCATATCACTACTGATGTGCGACCAGCTCGGATCATTACCGGTATAAGTCATCAAAATGACGAATAAATAAACCGCCAGTATTAACCCAAGCAGGGTAAATATGCCCTTTTTTAAATACTCAATAAGTGGTGCTGATATCACGTAAGATCTGCCTTGTCGTTAATACTCGTTATTAATACTAAATGGTCGCCAGTTTATGAATAAAGCTTGTTTTCTTACCATGCTGAAATGGTTTTATATTGTTAAGTGCACATATAAATAGAATACTTAATCTAGCCGCTATTATTCTTGCATAACTTCTTATAATAACAAATACATAGGCGTAGTGGCGACAGTGTTATCAAGAAAGAGGGTAAGAAAATAAATCCATCAGTGATTTAGCAAAAAATACGGTCATTAACCGAACATTCGCCACACTTTCGGGTAATAAACGGATCCTTAATAAAAATATAAGCCGAGATTCTAGATACTTTTTTCAAGACCCCTGTACTTTAATTCTAATGATACCCATATTCATTTTAGCAAACTTGCACTTTTTGCCCTCTGGGCTTATGTTATTATCACACAGCAAATAAGAAAAACCATATTCATCGCTACTTTTAGCGACTATCTTTTATAACATTTATAATTTGTACGACGTATTTTAATTCTTATATTTCTCATTTAGATAGCGAGCAAGGAAATTTTATGGCAACTGATAATACGGCTCCACGCCACGAAAAATTGATTATTTTAGGTTCAGGTCCTGCCGGTTACGCCGCGGCCGTTTATGCTGCACGTGCCAATTTAAAGCCTGTGATGGTGACTGGTATGGAAGTGGGCGGTCAGCTGACCACCACCACTGAGGTCGATAACTGGCCTGGCGATGCTCATGATTTAACCGGTCCTGCGCTTATGGATCGTATGAAAGCCCATGCCGAGCGCTTTGGTACTGAATTGGTTTATGACCATATAAATGAGGTCAATCTTAATGAGCGCCCTTTTACCCTAATCGGTAATAACGGCAGCTATACTTGTGATGCCCTAATTATCTCAACGGGTGCCTCTGCGCAGTATTTAGGCTTAGAGTCAGAAACCAAATTCCGCGGCCTCGGCGTATCAGCTTGTGCCACCTGTGATGGCTTCTTTTATAAAAACCAGAAAGTCGCGGTCATTGGTGGTGGTAATACCGCCGTTGAAGAGGCTTTATATTTATCAAATATCGCCTCTGAAGTCACTTTGGTCCATCGCCGTGATAGCTTACGCTCAGAGAAAATTCTGCAAGATAAGCTGTTTGAAAAAGTCAAAAACGGTAACGTCAAAATCGAATGGAACCATAAAGTCAAAGAAGTGGTCGGCGATGATATGGGTGTCAATGGGTTGATTATCGAATCGATGATTGATGGTAGCACCAAGCAATTAGACGTGTTTGGCATGTTTGTCGCTATTGGTCATAAGCCAAATACAGATTTGTTCAAAGGTCAGTTGGAAATGAAAGACGGCTACCTTATCGTTAATAGCGGTCTAAATGGCAATGCCACCCAAACCAGTATCGAAGGCGTCTTTGCCGCAGGCGACGTTGCCGATCACGTTTATCGTCAAGCCATTACTTCAGCCGGTACTGGTTGTATGGCAGCGCTTGATGCTGAAAAGTACCTGGATGCTATTGGTGAAGCTGTTGCTCAGGACCATACGTATGCGTCAACATTGACTGCTGATAAAGAAGCATAAATGAGCGATTTTGCTAAAGACGACGGCCGCATTGATATCGATGCGGCTAATATAACGCCTGAGACTTTCAGTAAAAAAATCAGAAGTCTTGGGCGTTATAAATTCCCCGACCCTATGATGGTTGATCCTGATGGTATCGGTATCGTTGCTGTCGGAGGGGATTTAGCGCCTACAACGCTGATTTCTGCTTACGCGCAAGGGTTGTTCCCGTGGTTTAATGAAGATGAACCTATCGCGTGGTGGTGCCCAGAGCCGCGCTGCATCGTGCTTTCTGCTGACTATAAACCCAGTAAATCACTACGTAAGCAAGCGGGTCGAAGTCGTTGGCAATTGACTCTAAATCAAGCGTTTGATGATGTTATCCATGCTTGTAGTTTACCGCGTAGCGATGCTCTCAATGATGACCTGCCCGAGGGCGAACATACTTGGATTCATAGTGAGATGATTGAAGCCTATACCGAGCTGCATGCCCAAGGCTTTGCACATAGCATTGAAGTTTGGGATCACAAGCAGCAGTTGATTGGCGGTTTATATGGCTTAAAGATAGGCGGAATTTATTTTGGCGAATCGATGTTTCATGTCGCTTCTAATGCCTCAAAGCTCGCCTTTTGGGGCTTGATGCGTTTATGTGCCCAAACCAATGTCGAATTGGTAGACTGTCAGTTGCCAAATGAGCATCTTATGAGTTTGGGGGCTGAAACCTTACCGCGTGATGACTTTTTAGCACAGTTAGATATACTTATTGGCAGACGTTCAGTTAAGTGGCAAAAGGACTCTCATCAACCTCTAGCCGTCTCATTACTCGATAAACCACAGCCATGGCAATTAAAAATATAAAGCAAATCTATAAGGCAGAATAGCGTGATTTACTAACTAAGCTAATTTAGTGCTTTCCAATATAAGTTCAAACAAAATTAGCTTTAAACAACCATCGCTTTGAACAGCATTTCAAATCACCATTTATACGATAAGTAAGTTAGATATTTTACTTACGAGGTTAGCATGGCACCTGATACCGCATTTTTATTGATTGGTACACTGGCAACAAAAGCCAATACCACCAAAGACACGATTCGTCATTACGACCAATTGGGGCTACTAAAATCTCGCAAACGCCAAGCAGGTTCACGGCTTTATACCGAGTTTCATCCCGAATGCGTTGAGCGTATCGAGCTGATTAAAAGCGCGCAAGCCATTGGCTTTACTCTGACTGAAATCAAAGATAGCCTTAATGATTATTATGATGGCCAGCTCGATATTAATTTACAGCTAAGCCTTACTCAGCAGAAATTAACCCAAGTTAAAAAGCAACAAGCGACTATTAGCCTCATGATAGAGATGTTGGCTGAACGCATTGAGATTCTTGAGCGCATGAAAACGGATGAAAAGTATCTATCCAATATTGATATCTGCAAAAAGAAAATACCGCCACAATTATAATTCAACTATCTTCTAAACAACCAATTCCTAGTGATAAATTTTCTGCATAATCAACGCATCAATCACTGGCTGATGTGGCACTTGATAATAGCCCTTTCGTTTATGAATCACAGCAAAAGCTTGATGCTCGTATAAGGCAATCGCAGGCGCATTATCTGCCCGCACCTCTAACAATAAGCTTTCTACCTGATTACTGATTAACTCTTCATTTAATTGTGCAAAAATTTGCGAGGCGATACCTTGACGCTGATAATCAGGATGGGTGCCGATACGTAATATCTCTGCTTGCTCAAAAACTACTTGATATAAACAGTAGCCAATCACTTTATTATTATCGGCTTTATCTTCTTGTTTATAAATTATCAGCATATGCATACTGTCTTGCACAAGCATCTCAACTAGCGTCTGCTCAGTCCATGCGTCGTGCAGCTGCACTAGCAATTCGATATTTGCAACTGCTTGAATCTTTTGTTCTAGCTCTAATGTCTTGGTTACTAGCTTCTCGATAGTAAACATAGCGTTTCCTTTTATTATTTTTATTCAAACATGCTTAGATTCAATTACGCCTATTTTATCTCAAATGATTGTCATCACTATCATTTACCCACTTATCCCCCACCAAAAAAAGCCACCCTCTAAGAGGATGGCTTTTTACTTGCTAACTAACACTGTCAGATTGCTCCGATAGTATTAATGC
>NZ_CAJHAD010000025.1 GCF_904846285.1 Psychrobacter immobilis
CAAGGTTGGGTGGAGAATAATCTACCTAAGCTATTTCATGATATGGGTTGTACTAATTTTATTGTGGACTGACTATAAGTAAAAGTATTATTATCAGAAAATTGCTCGTTAATAAAAAATGTTCAAAATACCTACATTTGGTTAAAAGCCTTAAATTACTTAGCCTATTAAAAAGTAGTGATTAACCCACTATATAAATCATAAGGAAGAGAATTATATGAAACCAAACATTAAGAGTGGTTTTATCAATGGTCGTAAGCTGACGTTGCTTGCATCCATTATGTATATCAGCTTAATCGGTACTGCTTGTACAGATAAAGAAGTGGTAGTACAAAATATTGATGAAAACGCTGCTGATACCGTATTGGTTGAGGAAGTAGTAGCAGAGCCTTTAGGGGTTGAAATACAGAAAAACTCTGACAATCTTGTTAAAACGGTTGATGAAAAATCAAGTGAAACTCAAGGTGATCCAACAACAGCAGAGTTACCAAAATCTGCCGAAGTTCTTGACGGCACTGTTAAAGAAGTATTGGTTAGTGGTATTAAAATAATTAGCGGTGACTCGTTTAGCGCAGTGGATGAAAGCGGCAAACGTATAACGGTGAAGCTAACGGGCATTAAAGCACCTAAGATTGGGGAACCATTAGGTCAAGAAAGTGCTGATCGACTTAAAGACTGTATTGAGATGGATACAGCCTTGCTTCTTGTTCAGGTTGCTCATGCGACAGACAAAGAAGGTAGAACCTTAGCGGATTTAGATTCAGGTCCCATGAACTGCAACATTAATCAGATAGAGGAAGGAATGGCTTTTATGTATGAAGGTGAGAATGATAATGTAAGTGATGAAAGGCATCCTGTCTATAAAGATATGCATGATGACGCGTTAGAGAATAAACGAGGTCTTTGGGCGCTGAAAGAATCGTATCAATAAAGAGCCAGAAGATAGGCGGTTGCTGTTATATGTAGTAAAGCCTGACTAATACTAATAGACGCTAATACTGGTATTTAATAATCAATTGTAAATTTAAGGCGTTTATTGTATGAAATCAAAGATTAAGAGTGGTTTAAGCAATGGTCGCAATCTGACGTTACTCACATCTGTCATGTGTATCAGTCTAATCGGCACTGGTTGCGCTGATAAAGAGGTAGTGGCACAGGAAATAGATGAGAGTGCTGTCGATACAGTAGTGGTAGTTGATGAAGCACCAGAGGTCGTTGAGGTCATAGAAGTCGATACCAGTATCACCGATGAAGCTGATGAGAAATCTAAAGTAGAGGCTGCTCCAGCCAAAGCCGCAGGTAAAGTGAGCGATGATGCTGGAAAAGCATTTTTAGTTAGTGATATTAAAGTGATTGATGGTGATATATTTACAGCAATCAGAGAAAACGGTAAGAAAATCACAGTAAGAATGGCTAGGCTAGATGCGCCTGAGATTGGGCAAGATTTGGCGGATGATAGCGCTGAACAATTACGCGCTTGTCTTGCAAGTGGCAATGCGCTTATAACTGTTCTAGCAACCAATTCAATAGATGATAAAGCTAGAACTTTAGCAAAGGTTGAGTCTGCTGAGCTAAATTGCAATCAGCAGCAAATTGAAACAGGTATGGCGTGGATGTATGACAAGCATGATGAGGATTTAGCTTCGGAAGACTATATGCTCTACGTATTCGCAAATAGAGGTGCGCTTGATAATAAACGTGGTCTTTGGGAGAAGGTTGAGGCAGAAAGACCGTGGGCATACCGTGAGCGTCTAGGTAAATAATCTAAAAGCTCCAACCCTTAGGTTCAGGGTTGATATCTCCAAAATAAAAATTACCACTCAAAGAACTGCTGTCACGTACTAGTTTGACCAGCTTTACTCAGTCGATAGTCGAGCTTGGCTCGGCTAATATTAAGCAGTCGAGCAGCTTTAGAGACATTACCATCACATTTATTTAAAGCCGCCTGAATAAGCTTGTCATTAAAATCTTCTAGATCAAAATCTTCATGAAATAGATTTTCAAGAGAGCCATTAATGATGCCGTTATCAGTGAGATGTAAGCTACCACTGGTAGAAGATATCTTAAGTTTTTGCTCACTACGGCTATCGGTTTCTTTAACACTAGGTAGTAATAAGTCGCTGGCATCAATCCAGTGCTGACCTTCATTAAGGATGACTGCGCGTTCAGTGACGTTCTGAAGTTCACGTATATTACCTGGCCAAGTATGCAAACTAAGATGTTCACGAGCTTGATCGGTAAAGCCTTGAATGTCTTTTTGATACATGGCTGCATACTTTTGCATAAAGAATTTTGCTAATAATAGTATGTCTTGCTTACGCTCTCTTAAAGGAGGGAGGTGGATAGGGAAAGTACTTAATCGATAATAAAGGTCTTGGCGAAACTTGCCTTGCGCGACTGCTGTCTCCAAGTCTTCATTGGTTGCTACGATAACTCGAATATCAACCGCTATATCAATATAACTACCGACATGGTTGAGTACGCCTTCTTGTAATACTCGTAATAATGAGGCTTGTGCTCTAGGTGAGAGTTCAACTGCTTCATCTAAAAACAACGTCCCAGAACTCGCTGCTTCAATTTTTCCCTTACGAGTTTGTGTTGCCCCGGTAAAAGCCCCTTTTTCAACCCCGAATAGCTCAGACTCTATAAGATCTGCAGGAATACTGGCACAATTTATAGCGATGAATGGGTTTTCACTACGATCACTGGCTTCATGAAGAGCGGTGGCAAAGACTTCTTTACCAACACCTGTCTCTCCTTGCAATAAAACCGTCGCTTTGGTTTTAGCAACCTTTTTCATCAAAGTAGTGGCTTTTTTAAACGAGGGCGACTCGCCAATGGCAGAAAAAAATCCTTCTGGATTTATACGCAGATTAGGGTTTTGTCTTTTTATCTCATCAAAATTGCTACGGCGTTCAAATAACTCAGTATTGAGGCGTTCGGTATTAAAAAACCTTTCAAGATCAGTTTCCTCGTCCCACTCCTCTAATGGTCTACCTTCGATACGACAGCAATCAAATCCCATTGCCGCACATTGCACTTCTTTAAAAGCAATCTGCCGACCAAAAAAATAGCTGGTATAGCCGCTAGCATATCCAAGCGAGCTGAAACAAACCGGTTTGTCAGATAAACCATTAAACTTCTTGTAGTAGGCCACTTCAAATGAGTTGTACCAATCGAAACTGGCAAAAAACTTCCCATTATCGAAATCTACTACCATTTTATCTGGAACTACTTTGACCATGCCGCGTATGGCATGTAGCTGTGGTCCAGATAAAAAAACCTCTTTCCAGCTACCTTCCGGACGCAACTTTTTACTTATTTCTGCATCTTGCACACCCGCATAATAGCCGTAGCGAAAAAAAAGCCGCTGCATGATATCACTGCCTAACGTCATACTTATATCTTCACGCAATTGCCACAGCGCATGGGCATGACTGAGTACCATGCGTTGACCGCCAAACCAGATTTTTCCTGCATGAACATCGAACTCAAGATTGGTTAATAAGTCTTCAATGCTTTTAGAAAACTTAAGCTCTGTTGTACTAATATCTTCATCTTTTGCTAATGGTTCAAGAACAGCTATACCATCTGTCATTTTTGAAGGATGAAGGCTATTGGAGTGTTCGCAATTATTATCTTTACTATGGAAATACTTTGACATATCAGATGCAATCCTTGCAAGCGGCTGGGTGACATCTATCCTTGAACAATTATTGGCTATTTATAGTCATTAAGAAGGTAGTGAGTAGCAAAATTTTTCTTTAGATAAAACTCTATTATTCATCATCACACATATATTTGAATGGTGCAATTGGCTTTATATAAATACAGCTAATGCTCAGCTGTGAGCTGAATATTAATCGATAAACGATATGAAAATAACTTCATCATTTCATGAAGCTATAAAAATTTTTAATCAAATGATGAATTTATTATAAGCTTAACTATGATGAAAAAACAGGTATTAATATAAAAATACTATATAAATCAACAGGTTATATTATATTATTGAGAGTTGGCACGCAACTTGTATTGTATTAAATAGAAGAAAAAGATTTTTCAAGCTAATCGTAAAACATCATAAAAGGAATTTAGGATGAATTCAGACACCGCTCCATTAAATAGCTCTCAAGATGCTATTCCTTCTTTCAATGATCTTCCCAAATACGTTCGCGTTAGAAGCGCCCCAGATGCCAAGTTTGTCATGTTTGACTTTGCTATTGGGGAGTCGAGCTTGTTTGTTGAATTGGTACTCCCTCCCGCAAGCTTTGAAGAATTTTGTGCCAATAATAATGTCATAACGATGACGCCTGAACAGATGCGCTTCAACGATGAAGAAGAAGACAAATGGCGTTACGGCACCGAGCCTACTCTGGTCGGTCACAATCATTCAGAGGCTAGAAGTCACTAGTTAAACCCAACTTAATCACTATGAGCCATTCTATTAAGGATAATTGAATATGTCTTTAGAAATTAAAACCTCCAACCTTGAACCTATCCGCCATACCTTTGCCAATATTGCTCGGCGCTTTGGCGAGAAGCCTGCGACGCGCTATCAAGAAGCGACCTATGACGCCCAAGGTACCACAAACTTTCATTATAAGCCGCTATGGGATGCTGACAAAACTTTGAATGACAAGACTCATTCTGTGATTCAAATGGAGGATTGGTATGACCTTAAAGATCCGCGTCAATTTTACTATGGTACTTATGTGCAAAACCGTGCACGCCTACAAGATACTGCAGAGGGTAACTACAAGTTCTTTGAAAAACGTGAGCTTGTAGATAATCTGGATGAAAAGGTATTAGAAGCCATTA
Organism: Psychrobacter immobilis; assembly: GCF_904846285.1. Lineage (GTDB taxonomy): Bacteria > Pseudomonadota > Gammaproteobacteria > Pseudomonadales > Moraxellaceae > Psychrobacter > Psychrobacter immobilis_D. The sequence goes on from NZ_CAJHAD010000025.1 coordinate 4,822, forward strand.
CTTTTGGTCTGATACCGCTACGCCATGTTGAGCAAACCGCTAATCTAAACTATATGTATGGCGCGGCCTATGGTTATGGCACCGCAATCACCCAAGCCTGTTTGTATGCTGGCATGGACAGACTGGGCATGGCGCAATATTTATCACGGATTGGCTTATTAATTGATGGAAACTCTAGTGATTCATTGCAGCAAGGCAAAGAGTACTGGATGAATGATGAAGCCTGGCAAGGTATTCGTGCCCTTTGCGAACATACCTTAATTATAAAAGATTGGTTTGAGCTCTTTATCGCACAATCGCTAGTATTAGATACGGTCATTCATGTTGTTCATTATCAGCATTTAGACAACTGGTTGGTTGAGCATAACGGTCGTGATATTGCGATGCTGACTGAGTTTATGCAGGACTGCTTTAAAGACCTCACCGGCTGGAGTAACAGTACTATTAAAATCGTTGTTGCAGAAAGTGAAGAGAACAAGCTTCATTGCCAACAATGGTTAGAGAAATGGCAGGATAAAGTGTTGACAGCCTATCAACCTTTGATTGAGAAATTATTTGGTGCTGAGCAAGCGACAGCTGTTGTAGATGATATTCAAGCGCAATTAGCGAAACGCTGTAAAACGGTTGGACTGACTACCGAAACAGCTGCTTAATTAAAAAAGCCTAGTTACATGAGCTTAGCTTCAACCCCAAATTTATATTAATCCTCTTAGGAGATTGTGATGTCAAAGGTATATTTAGCTCTGCAAGACAATGATATGTCACGTTATATTGTGCAGGCAGTAGAAGAAGACAATCCAGAAGTAACGGTAATTTATCAGCCAGCTATGATTCGGATGGAATGTGAAGGCAGGCTCGTCGTCAATCGTGCCACGGTCGAAGAAAAAATTGGACGTGAGTGGGAAATCCAAGAGCTGCAATTAAGTCTAGTCACCTTGGGTGGTAACGTTGAAGAAGAAGAAGATTCACTGACCTTAAGTTGGAATCAGTAATTCTTAAAACTTATTAAATTAATCATTTAGCATTTGCTAAGGAGCACAGCATGGCTACTACTAAAACAGCTAAGAAACTCAATTTAAAAGAGAAGTATCGTCTCTTGACGCGTGATCTTGATTGGGATTTTTCTTATGAAGATAAAAAAGAAGCATTTCCTTACGAAGACTTTGAAGGTATTAAGATTACCGATTGGTCGAAGTGGGAAGACCCTTTCCGCTTGACGATGGATACTTATTGGAAGTATCAGGCAGAAAAAGAGAAAAAACTATACGCTATTTTTGATGCATTTTCTCAGAATAATGGTCAAATGAACGTCTCAGACCCACGCTACCTTAATGCTATCAAGCTATTTTTGACAGCGGTTACGCCGTTAGAGTATCAAGCCTATCAAGGCTACGCTAGCGTAGGGCGTCAGTTCAGTGGTATTGGGGCACGTATCGCTTGTCAGATGCAGTCTATCGATGAGTTGCGTCATGTTCAAACCCAAGTCCATGCCATGAGTCACTTTAACAAGTATTTCAACGGTTTCCAGGATTGGAGCCATATGCATGACCGCGTTTGGTACTTATCTGTTCCTAAATCTTTCTTTGAAGATGCGCGTTCAGCAGGACCGTTTGAGTTCTTATTGGCAATATCGTTCTCGTTTGAGTATGTGTTAACCAACCTGTTGTTTGTACCTTTCATGTCTGGTGCAGCCCACAATGGTGACATGGCTACCGTCACTTTTGGCTTTAGTGCCCAATCGGATGAAGCACGTCATATGACACTAGGACTCGAGATTATCAAGTTCTTGCTAGAGCAGCACGAAGACAACTTGCCAATCGTACAAAAATGGATTGATAAGTGGTTTTGGCGTGGCACCCGTCTACTGTCTATCGTAGGTATGATGATGGATTATATGTTGCCAAACAAAGTCATGTCATGGAAAGAGGCATGGGAAGTTTACTTTGAAGATGCTGGCGGCGCGTTGTTTGATGATTTAGCTCGCTACGGTATTCGTCCACCAAAATATGTTGAAGTCATTGAAAAAGAGAAAGAGCACATCTCGCATCAAGCATGGTGGATATTCTATAACTTCGGTCATGCTTCAGGTTTCCATACTTGGATCCCAACAGACAATGAGCTTGATTGGCTCAGTGAAAAATATCCTGATACGTTCGATAAGTACTATCGTCCACGCTGGGAGTTGGCAAAAAAACTTGAATCGGAAGGAAAACGTTTCTATAGCAAAGGTTTACCACAGTTATGTCAGATATGCCAAGTACCGATGACCTTTACTGAGATGAACGACGATCCAGGTCAGTTCAGCTATCGTACCAGTGTTTATAACGATGACCGCTATCATATGTGTTCAGATGGCTGTAAAGATATTTTCGATGATGAGCCTGAAAAGTATGTGCAAGCATGGTTACCTGTACATCAGATTTTGCAAGGTAACTGTGGCGGTCCTGAGTTAGATGACATTCTTACTGAGTACTATCGCATGAATATTGGTGTCGATAACATGGACTTTAAAGGTTCTGTCGATGAAGCAAACTGGAATAAATGGAAAGGTGTGGCTTAATTTAAGCACCGCTATTAACCAATATATGGTTATTAAACTATAAGCTGGAGCAGCTCTGGAGTTAATGGTAGGGATACCTATTAGGTATAGACCAGTGCTGCTAAACCAGAAAATATTGATAAGGAAGTTTTTATGGCAGTTCAAGCAATCCGCCCTGATTACACGGGCGAAGTCATGGATAAGCAGGAAAATTTTGGTGGCAATATCTTAGTATTTATTGGTTGGGATGAGCATTTACTGTTTTGTTCCGCTAAGTCCTTTCCATTACCACCAACGATGACCTTCAAAGATTTTAAAGCTGGTGTACTACCTGAAGGCTTTGATCAACATCCTGATTTCGAACATATCAAGTGGGATGAAGTGCAGTGGAATTTAAATGGTGAGATGGTCACACCATCAGATGAGCAAACACTCGAAGAAATCGGTTTTGACCATAAGTCACTACTGCGTTTTAAAACGCCAGGCTTAAATGGTTGGAATGGAACTGGAGTATAGAGTTGATTGAGCAAAGCAATTAAATAACTCTAGTAAAAATTGTTAATAAATACTGCAAGGGAGAGCGCTATGTCTTATGAGGTTACTATCGAGCCCACTGGTGATGTGATAGAAGTAGAAGACGGACAAACATTATTACAAGCGGCTTTGCGTCAAGGTGTTTGGCTACCTTTTGCCTGTGGCCATGGCACCTGTGGAACTTGTAAGGTACAAGTGCTTGAGGGCTTTGTTGACCATGGCGAAGCTTCTACTTTTGCATTGATGGAAGTTGAACGTGATGAAGGTAAGGTATTGGCTTGCTGTTGTTATCCTGAGTCTGATTTAGTAGTTGAAGCGGACATCGATGTTGATCCTGATTTTTTGGGCTATGCCGTCAAGGATTATAATGCAACAGTAGTCGATATGACGCCGTTATCACCGACTATCTTGGGTATACGCTTACAACTCGATGATGATATGGAGTTTCAAGCAGGACAGTATGTTAACTTGTATATCCCTGATGTCGGTAGCCGTGCTTTTTCTATCTCTAATCCACCTTCGCAGTCCAATATAATTGAACTTCATGTGCGTCTTGTGCCTGATGGTAAAGGCACAATGTGGCTACATAATGAGCTATCTGTAGGCGATAAAATTGACGTTTCAGGTCCATACGGTCAGTTTTTTGTCCGCAGTAGTGATAGCCAAGATGTGATTTTTATCGCTGGCGGGTCTGGATTGTCTAGCCCTGAATCTATGATTTATGACCTTTTAGAAAAAGGTGACAATCGCCAGATTTATCTGTTTCAAGGGGCGCGCAATATTCCTGAGCTTTATCATCGTGAGAAGTTTGAGCAGTTAGCGCAAGACAATGATAATTTTCATTACATTCCGGCTTTAAGTGATGAAGATACATTGGGAGAGTGGTTAGGTTTTAAAGGTTATGTGAATGACGCCGTTAAACAACACTTTAATGGTAAGTGTTCAGGTCACAAAGCATATATGTGTGGTCCACCGCCAATGATTGATGCTACTATTACCACCTTGATGCAATCTCGACTGTTTGAACGTGATATTCATATGGAGCGTTTTTTGACTGCTGCTGATGGTAGTAGTGAGTCGAGTCGCTCAGCGCTATTCAAAAGAATATAATGTTAATGTAACAACATCTTGTAAAGATGATATCTGAATAAAAGCCCCTATATATTTTATACAGGGGCTTTTTATTATCTAAGTAAGAATGCAACTCAAAACGTAGCTGAGAAGATAATTAAAAAAACTTGGTCAAAAAAAACGCTCATATATCTAAAAGATACATGAGCGTTTCTAAATACTTAAGCGACTCATCTTTAATCGCTATTTACTGACTTAAATATTGATGAATAAATTGGTTAAAGACCTCTGGTTGTTCAATGTTTGAGATATGAGAGGCATTAATAGTGTTCAGTACGGCATTGGGTATGTTATCTGCCATATATTGTCCATCAGTAATAGTTGTAATAGGGTCTTCGCTACCAGCAATAACGGTCACAGGAGCGGTGATGGTTTTTAGGTGCTCACGGGCATCAGCGATAGATAGCGCTTCACAGCAGCTGGCATAACCTTCAGCACTACCTGCCGCTAACTCATTAGATAAATTGGAGACAATATCAGGGTTATTAGCGATAAAGCTACTGGTAAACCACCGATTAGCTGCGGTTTCGGCAATAGTGCTCAAACCTTCTGTTCGGACGAGCTGGGCACGGTCTTGCCAGGCTACTTCTGTACCAATCTTCGCTGCTGTATTACATAACATTAAATGATAAAAGCGTTTAGGGTAATGAATAGCCAGCCATTGTCCGGTCATACCACCCATTGAGATACCACAAAAAAATGCTTTATCAATATTTAAGTGATCTAGTAGGTCAATGACATCTTGTCCAAGTTGATCGAAACTATAAGGACCTGTAGGCGCTGATGATGCCCCATGACCGCGAGTATCATAACCAATGACAAAATAGTCTTTTTGTAGCACTTGAATTTGCGGCTGCCACATTTGATAAGTCGTACCTAGCGAATTAGAAAATATTAAAGTAGGTTTGTCTTTATTACCGAAAGTCTCATAATTTATAGTAACGTCTGGTTTTTCAAAAATTGGCATAATGATAATCCTTGTTCATATCTAATTATTATCAGATCAGTATTCTTAGAAATCTATCTATGTCTTTTAGCTATATAAGTTTTTAACGCTATAAGCTTACTAACCATCAAGACGCTCAATAATCATTGCGATACCTTGGCCTACTCCAATACACATTGAGCATATGGCGTAACGCTTGTTAGTTTTTTCAAGCTGATTAAGCGCAGTAATGATTAGACGAGCACCTGATGCTCCTAGAGGGTGACCAAGGGCAATAGCGCCGCCATTAGGATTGACGCGTTCGCTATCATCGGCCAGACCTAAATCACGAGTACAGGCTAATGCTTGTGCTGCAAAAGCTTCATTCAATTCAATAACGTCCATCTCATCAAGTGACAGACCGGTTTGTTTAAGCAGTTTTTTCATCGCAGGCGCTGGCGCGAAGCCCATAATCCGTGGTTCAACACCTACTGTTGTTGCTGCCACAATACGTGCGCGAGGTCTGAGGTTGAACTCTTCAACTGCTTGTGCTGATGCCACTAAAAAAGCTGCTGCGCCATCATTGATACCTGAAGCATTACCAGCGGTAACGGTACCATCTGCTGTTACGATAGAACGAAGGCTAGCTAGGTTTTCAAGCGTAGTATCAGCTCGTGGATGTTCATCGGTATATACGGTTAACGCTTCACCTTTGCGTTGTGGAATAACAACAGGTGTTATTTCATCTTTAAAAAAACCAGCATTTTGCGCCGCTGCTGTACGTTGTTGGCTACGTAAAGCGAATTTATCTTGATCAACGCGATTGATATCAAATTGTTCTGCGACGTTTTCTGCCGTTTGTGGCATGCTTTCGGTACCATATAACGCATCAAGCTTTGGATTGATAAAGCGCCAGCCCATGGTGGTATCTTCGAGCTTATTAGTACGATCAAATGGTTTTTCTGATTTACCCATCACAAATGGCGCACGGCTCATGCTCTCAACACCGCCTGCAATAACTAGATGGGCTTCACCAGCTTTAATAGCGCGAGCTGCCATTGCTAGAGCATCCATAGATGAGCCGCATAAACGGTTTACAGTCGTGGCAGGAACTTGATAAGGTAAGCCTGCGAGTAGCGAGGACATACGACCCACGTTACGGTTGTCTTCGCCACTCTGATTGGCGCAGCCATAGATGACATCATCGACTTGCAGCCAGTCTATAGTGCTATTACGTTCCATCAACGCTTTAATAGGTATAGCCCCTAAATCATCGGCGCGAACTGGTGCCAACGCGCCACCATAGCGTCCAAAAGGGGTGCGAATTGCATCGATAATATAAGCATTATTTAAACCAGTCATTGAGTCACTCATCATCCTTGTCCTTTTTATTACTCTTAATTTGTAGCATCAATTAATGTAGCACCGGTAACTGCTTGTAAGTCAGTGAAGCTTAATCCATTGGCTTTTTCTATGACTTTGAGACCGCTATCAGTCACGTCGATGACACATAAATCAGTGTAGATGCGATCCACGCAGTGCTTACCCGTTACAGGGTAGGTAAGCTCGCTTACAATCTTTGGTTCACCGTCTTTAGTGACGTGATTGGTCATAACAAATACTTTTTTAGCACCAACCGCTAAGTCCATTGCACCGCCGACAGCAGGTATGGCATCTGGTGCACCAGTACTCCAGTTAGCTAAATCGCCATTTTCTGCTACTTGGAACGCGCCTAATACACATATATCTAAATGCCCGCCACGCATCATGGCAAATGAATCACCGTGATGGAAAAAGCTACCGCCTTGTTGCATGGTCACAAATTCTTTACCAGCATTAATCAGTTCGGGGTCTTCTTCGCCTTTAGCGGGTGGCGGTCCAAATGCTAACAAGCCGTTTTCTGAATGTAAAAATACATCTTTATCATTAGGTAAGTATTTTGCAATTTTAGTGGGTAGGCCAATACCTAGATTGACATAGGCACCATCTGGAATATCTTGTGCAGCGCGCTCGGCAATTTGATCACGCGTAAATGGGGTGTGGCTCATAATGACGCTCCTTATATTGGCAGTATTAAGCGGTGGCTGCGGTTATAGAGACAGTAGGCTCAATTTGCACCACATGTTGGACAAAGATGCCAGGCGTAATAATGTGTTCGGGATCAAGCGCGCCAAGTTCAACGACTTCGGAGACTTGAGCGATAGTAATGTCAGCAGCCATTGCCATTATGGGGCCAAAGTTTCTTGCTGATTTATTGTAAATAAGATTGCCCCAACGATCGCCTTTGGATGCTTTAATCAAAGCAAAGTCGGCTTTAAGCGGGTACTCAAGAACGAAGTCTTTGCCATCAATGTTGCGAGTCTCTTTGCCTTCGGCGAGTAAAGTACCAAAGCCAGTAGGGGTGTAAACAGCACCAAGGCCCATACCAGCCGCTTGGATTCGGCAAGCAAGGTTACCTTGCGGTACTAGCTCAAGCTCAATCTTGCCGGCATGATAAAGTTCATCAAATACCCAAGAGTCTGATTGGCGCGGGAAGGAGCAAATAATTTTACGTACTGCCCCAGTTTTTAGCAATTTTGCCAAGCCATAATCGCCATTACCGGCATTATTATTAATAATGACTAAGTCTTTAATACCTAACTCGATGAGGCCGTCGATAAGCTCCGCAGGTTGCCCTGCGGTACCGAAGCCGCCAATCATAATCGTAGCACCATCTTTGATTTGACTGAGCACGTCAGTCATACTTTGTTCAGCTTTGTTAACCATATTTATGTCCTATGGGAAAGTTATAAATAATAATTGATTAGATGCGTTATGATTTGAGAGTGAAACTACTCTCAGTATTGGTCAACTCCCAGCTTACATGGTCACTTTTACAAAAGATCTGATAATCATCGTTTTTAAAACAGTTATGACTTTTTAAAATACTTTTGTTAATGAGGCGCGCAGGGTAGTTCCCTCAAAAGTTTCTTTATTTGAATACTCTTTATATACTGCTACGTCACCACCTAGCAGATTTGGTGGTGAAAAGTATCCCATGGATAAACCCAGTGCGTTTCTTTCTTCCTCGCCATCACCTGTTTCAAAAGTGTTGTAACCCACAAGACCAACATCAAGCAGGCCATAACTTTTGGCTAAGCCCCACTCGATAATAAGCTCATCATTAAGCCCATCACCATTAGGCATCTCATAACGACTCAATGCACTAAAGGCAATGTCTCCTTTTTGATTAAGTTTGACATTACCACCAAGGGTAAGCATGACTGAATCATATCCTTTACCTGGGCTAGCAAATCTATTTGAATCATAGTCACCAGTATCTGCCCAGTAACCGACACCTGTCACGGCATCCCATCTTTCACCATGCCAACCTAGTACGCCACCTACGTATAAATCCCCTAAGCCTGTTCGTTTATCGATATCTTGACCACCCACTTTAAGGTCGGTTTTTATTAAAGGAACAACGGCTTCAAGCGTTAAGTCACCACCTAATAATTTTTGCGGCGTAACCCACACTACTCTATGAGCAAGGGCAGTGACATTTACTTCACTATCAGCTGGTAACGCTTCATTTTTATCAGCGCTATAGTTCAACACATACCCTTTATAATAAACGCCAGGCGGCGGCACAACACTGCCTTTTATACCTTCAAGCCCAGGTACATAATGAGAGTCAGAAGCGCAGACCGTAAATGACAAACTAGAAGCTACAATGATTAAGGCAGTTTTATACAGAGTGGTTTTCATAGAACATCCTTGTTCTTAATTTATTTAGTAAGTATTGTTTGATATTAAAACTTGTATAAAAGTACGTGTTTATTAGACTTCATCAATAAAGATTTAAAATTTAGCAATAATTTATGTAAGATAGTTAACTATTAACTTATTTAATAAAAGATATTTATGTTTTTAGAAGTTTGTAGTAATCGTATTAGAATTATGATGTATGACAAAATAAAGCTTGATACTACAACGAGGCGTAATATCAAGCTTAGTTAAAAAAACCAATAATTTTTTACAGTCTAAGGTCTCTCAACAATGAAGTTAAGTAGCCTTTAGCCTTGCGCTCGACGGCGCTCAACTTCACTGCCTTGTACTGCTTGTTCAATGTCTTTCACTAGATGGAAGTCAAAGTCGATACTTGCATAAGGTTTATCCAGCCCTTTTTCTTTAAGCTTGTCTGCGTCTTCAACCATAGTGACTTCTGGTACCAATCCTTCACGGCTAGCAAAGGCAAAGTCATCCCATAGGTACTCATCGCCATCAATATTAATTTGAGTGGTGAGTTTACGCTGTCCGTCAGCACTGGCGAAGAAGTGAACGTGAGCAGGGCGATGGCCATGACGTCCTAAAGCACTTAATACTTTATCAGTCATACCGCCTGGTGGTACTGAATAGCCTAGAGGTACTATACTACGGAAGGCATAACGACCATTTTCATCAGTAATGATAGTACGACGTAAATTGAATGCTGGCTGTGATTCATCAAAGAATGAATAGTTGCCTAAGCTATTAGCATGCCATGCTTCAACTTTGGCATTTGGTATAGGATTTTTGTCTTCGTCATAAACGGTACCCTGCATAAATAACACAGTGCCTTTGTCATCTTCGGTACCGTCGTCTAAGCGCGCAAAGCCTTTTTCTTCTGGCGCGCCAGCCACATATAGTGGGCCTTCGATGGTACGTACTGTGCCGCCATCTAGACCTGCTGCTTTTAAATCTTCTTCAATCATCAAATCCATAAAATGATCGAAACCAAGACCAGGTGATAACAAACCAGCTTCTTTGCCTAAATCACCAATGAACTCTACTCCTGACCAATACTCATCTGCGGTAATTTTAAGGTCGTTAATCGTTTGCATTAGATCAGTGACGATGCGCAAAACGATTTCTTGCACGCGTGGATTTACTTGTTCAGGAAAGTCGATTTTACCTTTGATGAACTGGGTTGCTAGCTTTTCAATTTGGGTACGTTCCATGTTACTCTCCTTGGGTTTCGAGGATTCCCTCGTGGCTGGCAGCTGCAATTAAATACTATTAAATAACAGCAACTATTTTCTTAGTTAATTTTTTATTAACACATAAAATTTGAGCTTATATTTTTTAACTGTCATCATCACGTACAGAAGATGGATGACGTAATAGCGGTGTTACCTCAACATCCATATAAGGATATAGAGGTAACGACATCAGTATTTCATGCAACTCTTCATTACTCTCAACATCAAAGATACTAAAGTTAGAATACTGACCTGCTATCCGCCAGATATGACGCCATTTGCCTTGCTCTTGTAGCTTCAAGGACAGTGCTTTTTCTACTGCCTTAAGCTCAGCAGCTTTATCAGCATCCATATCAGTTGGTAATAAAACATCCATACGTACGTGATATAACATTGTTGCTTCCTTATTATTAATTTATGGTCTTATCAATATTTTTTTATAAGTACTAGTCTGTATCATTCTCAAGCTGTCTCAGTTTGAGCGTCAGTAGTATGTTTTTGCGGCTTTGAACTTTTAGGCATCGTTAAGCTGCTATGTTTAGCATAGTAGTAAACCTTTTCACTATCGACTTCAATTCCTAGACCAGCGCCTGTTGGTACTTCTAAACCAAAATTATTATAATTTAGAGGACGGGCTAAAATATCTTCGGTCAATAGCAATGGACCAAACAATTCGGTATCAAAACTCAAGCTTGAATAAGTCGAGAATACATGAGCTGATGCGGCAGTACCGATAGGGCCTTCTAGCATGGTGCCGCCATAGAGCTCAATTCCTGCTAAATGCGCCATTTGTCCGATCAGACATGCTGCTTTTAATCCACCTGCTTGGTTAATTTTTACCGCAAATACGTCTGCACAGTGATTGGATGCTAAATGAAAGGCATTTTGGGGGTCTTGAACGATTTCGTCAGCCATGATTGCTACTTCAAAATGCTCTTTTAAGCGTTTGAGTCCGGCTGGATTACGCATAGAGATAGGCTGCTCGATTAAGTCAACGCCACCGGCTTGTAGTAAGCTAATGCCCCTCATTGCTTCAAGCTCTGACCATGCTTGATTAACATCAACGGTAATACGGCAATCAGGTAATGCTTGTTTGATTGCTAAGACATGTTTTACGTCTTCATGTATAGGGTTACTGCCAATCTTCAGCTTAAAGATACGATGGCGTTTTTGCTCAATCATCTGTTTGGCTTCGCTGATATCAGTAGCAGTGTTGCCGCTGGCGAGTGTCCATGCAACTTCGATATGATCACGTACACGGCCACCAATTAGCTCACTAACAGGTACATTAAGGCGTTTGCCTTCGATATCGAGTAGAGCAGTTTCAATAGCGCACTTTGCAAAGCGGTTACCGTTAATATGACGGTTCAGCAGTTGCATTGCCTTGGCGGTTGAGGTGGGCTGTTCTTTTAAGAGGAGGGGCGTAAAGTAGGTATCGATATTAGTCTTGATGCTATGTGGACTTTCTTCAGCGTAGCTCAGCCCACCAATAGTGGTTGCTTCACCCCAGCCTTCATAGCCATCATCGGTTTGGATATGTACTAAGACAAGTACTTGTTCGTTCATCACTGTACAAGCCAGCTTATGTGCTCGAATAGTAGGTATAGGGACCAGTAATGTATCAATTGAACGAATCATATCTATCCTTAATATATAAGTAATGCTTCCTTATGCTTAATAAATACTATAGATGCTAAATATGATGTTGTCCAAGACCCATTTAGTTCAGTTTTGATACCTTTTAGGTATTTCAATGAGTGTCTATTACGGTATGATAGCTCTCATGTTGTGCGATTATAGGCTTGTTCACCCTACAAGCATTCTCATAGTCCAATCAAGGAAAAGAGACCTGATGGAACTTAGACATTTACGCTATTTTGTGGCAGTGGCAGAAGAGAAAAGCTTTAACAAAGCCGCTAAACGTTTGTGTATCTCACAGCCACCTCTTAGTCGACAGATAAAGCAGTTGGAAGAGGAGGTGGGTGTAACTCTAATTGATAGAGAGAATCGCCCCTTAAAGCTTACTGAGGCGGGTGAGTTTTTCTATGAACATGCTATTCAGATATTAACTAAATCAGATAACTTACTGACGATGACGATGCGCAAGGGTAACTTTGATAGCTCTTTGTCTATAGGTTTCGTATCGTCGATTTTATATGGACTACTACCAAAAATTATCGCGCGCTTCCGTGAGGTGTATCCAAATATAGAAATCAAGCTATATGAGCTCAATTCATGGCAGCAAACCGAAGCGCTCACTAGCGGTAAAATAGACTTGGGTTTTGGACGATTATTTTTTGAAGACGCCTCTATTAGACAAATACTGCTCAGAGACGAGAGTCTGGTAGTCGCTATTCCTAAAAGCCACCACTTAGCACAAGAGCAACAAACAACTGTTAATCTTATGGATTTAACCAATGAGAATTTATTGCTATATCCAACTGCACCGCGCCCCAGTTTCATTGATTACATCTTAGGGTTATTTGAAGGGCGTAATTTAAAGGCGAACTACTATACAGAAGTGCGTGAGTTGCATATTGCTTTAGGTTTAGTAGCGGCTGGTGAAGGTTTGACTATCGTACCCAAGACTTTGGAGCATTTGCGTAGCCAAGAAATAACCTACTTGCCTTTTGAAAGTAACTTTCTGACTTCTCCCGTTATTATGAATATCAGGCATTTTGATAAATCAGAGCTACTGAAGACATTATTAGATATTGCCTATCATATTTATGATGAAGAAGGCTTTGACTATAAACGCGTGCAAATATAAATAAATTATTAGTAAGGCGAGGTTTTATGAGGACAATAAAGAACCCAGCAGCACAAACCCCAATATTAACAATATCACCTGAGAAAAGTGAGTTTCATACCTTACAAGTCTGCCACAACCTATCGAATGGATTTGGATAATTTAGCATCCTATCCTAATATTGAGGTTATCGCTAACATCTGTTTTGTCGATGCTAGCGATAAGACGACTAATCTTTTGACCTCAACAGGAGTAAGTGCAGGTATTCACGCTAGCCTGTACTTTGTGGAGAAGTTACTAGATAGTCAAAACATTTAAACAACTGCAACACGTATTAAGTTTTATATAAGTTAAAAGTGTTAATGAATTTGCCTTATAGTATAAAAACCAGTCGTTTGTTTCTACGAATGAATAAATTTTTTACGGCTGCTAATTTTCACATTTGCTAGTAACAGCCCTGACAAGATCAATAGCATTGCCAACATCTTCCACCACGTCACCACTTCCCCTAAGAGCAGCACTGAAGTTGCCATACCAAACACTGGCACTAGTAAAGCAAACGGCATAACCTTGGAGGCGATATTTTGACTGAGCAGATGTGCCCACAGTCCGAAGCCTATCAGTGTTGAGATGTATACAATAAACCCAAGCGATAGCCAAGACTTAACGGGTGCTTGTGCCAACGTTGCTAACTGCCATGCGTCGGTCTCCAATATAAGAGAAGATATGGTTAAAACCACACAAGCGATCAAACCACCCCATACCACTAAAGCTAGGGCAGAGAGCGCGGATGCTTTATTGTTCTGAGTGGTAGATGAAGCCAGTGATACGCTTGCTCTTTGCTGAGTAACTTTTAAGGCAGCTTGTGTTGATGCCTGCTTTGAGGCAATGTTGCCAAAGCTCCAACCGATTGCTGCAATCAAAATACAGATAAACCCTATCAAAGGCATATCACCGCCAAGGTTTAATGCGATCACGCCAAGCCCCAGCACACCAACTATCATACCGATGATCTGCATACGACTCACGGCCTCACCCAATATGACATACGCCAATAATACCGTGATGAATATCTGAACTTGTAGCAGTAGTGCTGTTAACCCTGCTGATGCACCCAAATGCATAGCGGTGAATACAAACGCATACTGCATGACAAACGTACCGATGGCATAGATAAATAGCGTATGGTTAAATTTAGGAGGTTTGAGGAAAAAAACCAGTGGCACAGCGGTAAAGAAAAAACGTAAAGCCGTGAGCATGAGTGGCGGAAAGCTTTCAAGTGCCCATGCAATAAAGGTGAAGTTGACGCCCCAAATAAAGGTCACCAGTACCGCTAATGCAATGTGGATTGGGGTCATACATTATCCTAAGGTTATTATTCTAAAAATGAGCATCCTGAAAAAATACTTTTAAATTCAAAGTTCTACACGAGCTATAAAGCTAATTAATTATTACTCTATTAATAGCCTCTTTTTTTGAAGGCAAATACAAATAGGATAAATAGAGCCGATATCGAAATAGAAAATATAAAGAACACTAAGTTGGTATTTATCCAGCCAAAATAGCTCAGTATAGGCGCAGGAAGAAAAGCGCCTAAGGTTGCAAAAAAAGCAATGACGGTTTCATTAATTCCTTGAAATCTCAGCCTTCGCTCCCCTTGAATATTACTTAGCAGCGTTGATCCTCCTGAATAAGTAAAATTCCAGCCAGTGCCTAAAATAACTAAAGCGATATTAATAAAAATAGTGTCAACAAAAATAATAGGCAGTAAGCAAGAGATGGAGATCAAGACAAAGCCAAGTATGATTGTGTTAACGCTATTGACGAGATTGATAATCTTTGCCACAAAAAATGAGGGTAAAAACATGGCAAGTACATGCATTTGAATCGCGTAAGACGCATAATCAAAAGAATGGCTTTGCTTTAAAAATAGTGACGACGCTATCATCATAAGGTTCATGATGTAGTAGCCTAGAGCACCGCCTAGTATACCGATGACAATGATGTATTTTCTAACCTCTGTCGTGTTTAAGGGTACTGTTTTTGTTTTTAGACTGCTTTTACCGTGACGAACGTTTGCTCGATTCCAAAGATGAATAATGACAAATAAAATAATGGCAAGCGCTGACAAAGCTAGATAAATGAGCGAATAATCAGGTAAGTCTGACGCTTTGGCTAAATTGATAGCCAATAATGGCGCGACTATCGCAGCAAACACACCACCTGAGATGACCATTGACGTGGCTTTGGGGATAAGCTCACTACTTATAGTATCTGTAGCGGCAAATCTATAAAAGTTAGCAGTTGAGATAAAAAGCCCTAGTAAAAAGTGACTTAGGCATAAATACAAAAAGTTATTATCTATTAAAGATAAAAATCCAATAATGCCCGAAAAAAATAAAAACCCAATACCTGCATTAAAAATACGATATCTACCGAATTTTTTCATGAGTTTTGAGAATAAAAAGGTGCTGACTAGAATGGCTAAAAATTGCAACCCATAAGGAATAGTGGCATAGCTCACTGTTGGCGCTAAAGATAACCCGACCAAAGCGGCTACCGTTACCGATAGCACCGCGGTTGTTAGATTAATACTTTGACCGATTAATAAAAAATAGACATGGTTGGGTAGTTTGTTATTGGTGTGCATATAGTCTCTATCTAAAGTCGAATTTTAAGCGTTAAGCAAACCCCAATATTAACAACATCACCTGAGAAAAGTGGATTTCATACCTCAGCCTTCTATGCTATACAATTAATAGTATTTAGGGGTTTTTAGACTCATTAGAGTAAAACAAATTCATGGTATATGGAGATGTTAATGATATTTCGGACACTATAATATTGTGGTCTGTACCACCCAATAAGTTATAGTTTAAATTAATATTTGGTCTACTCTAACATTTAATTATTCTTCGCTATTGATATTAATTTTAAAACTATACCTTAATAAAAATAAACATCAGATCAAAATTTTTAAAATTATAATCTCCCAAGTTAATGCCTACGGATTTGACAGCATAGCTCACTATAAAACAAGGTTTACGGCCATTAACGATATCATTAGCTATATCGAGCTGTACTACAACCAGACAAGGATTCAAAAGGGCTTGGGCTATAAAACGCCAAGGCAGGTGTGGTTTGACTTTTACCGTCAGGCTGCGTAACTAAAATCTCCCAAGTTTAACTGTACGGATTTGACGGCAGGGGTCATTCAGATGTATGGTTTCTTTAGCATAGATCAGAATGGGTTGGGTTTTCAGATCTCGTTAAATACTGCTGACGCATTCTAATAGTTATCATCGCGATAATTGCCATCACCGCTGAGATGACAAAAGGAAACAGCAGACCCAATATTGGTACAAATAAAGTGACTGATAATCCTGCTATCACGCCGCCCCATTTTGATAGCGCATCGTAGCGAGAGAATATTTTACCGCTATGCTTGGACTGATTAGTGTCAGCCATTTGCGCATGCAGGCTTTGATAACACACAAACATGCCTACGCCAAATAGTATCCTAGCCAACCAAATCAAGATAAGATAATCAGTTAAGTGCAGCAAGACAGCGCCCGCTAGTATTGCAAAACCAGGTATAAGCGATGCTGATGGCATGCAATGGCTTGTGCGTCCACATAACAGCTGGCAGATCAGATATATCATATGAGGCATGGCATATAACTGTCCTATTTGAAAGGTGCTAAGCCCAAAATATTTGGCAAATGGCAAAAAGTATGGGAAGGTCGCTACCATACAGAAGGCTAAGAAAAACTGCATTACCGATATAAAGAAATAAGGATTAGCGGGAAAAGATGCGCCTGTTATCCTTTTCTCTAAGTGGTGCGCCTCTTTCTTATCGCTTTTGGTTTTCTGACAGCTTATAGTTTCTACAGATGCTTTTGGCAGCTCGATAATATTTGCTTTTTTGTTGACTTTAACTACTGAGACAACGTCTTTTTTGAGCCAACAGCTGAGTACTAATGCTAATAAAGGCAGTATAGCCAACACGCGGTATAAACTTAACACTTCATAATGGTGTATTAAAAACCCCAGCCCAATCGGTGCGGTAATGAGGGCAAGCCGTGCTGAAAATTGAGTAAAATTCAATACCTGTTTTAAGGCGTTCTTATCGGTAATGCTCGTTGCTAAATACGCGTTTGAGGCTGCCATCGTCCCGCCAAATAGACCCTGAATACTCAGCCCTATGATAAGCTGCCATAAAGAGTGAGAAAACCCACATATTAAGAACCCAATAGCCAATCCTAACTCTGCCCGTAACAGAGACGTCTTGCGACTATAAGTATCGGCGAAACGTCCCCAATATCTAGCAGCGATGGCAGTCATCAGGGTAGGTAGTATAAAGAGCAAGCCAACCCAGCCTGATTGCGATGGTGCATCTAATTCTTGGAGCATGATGGGTAAAAACAAAGGCATGCCTAAAGCAGAAAACGCGGACATGTAGTGACAACATAGGACGATCGCCACCATCATTCGATAACTCATTAGGAATCCTGATTGTGTCGATGTATACGCTTTAAGGTGTTGGGCGCTGATTTGTCATAGAGTTTATTCATATCAGCCTTATGTTTATTTAACGATAAAAGCAAAACCATTTCAGATTTGCTTTTATCGTTGCAAGGTATTTAAGAATTAGGATTTACTAACCCTTAAAATTGATAGTTGAGTCCCAACTTGTACGAACGACTGGGCGCAGGATAGCGACCAACTGGACTGGTATCGATACCACGGAAATAATACTGCTCATCAAATAAATTGTTAATACCGAATTGAACAGACAGCTTTTCATTCTTGGTGTCTTGCAATGTTTTTTGTAGACTCAAGTTCCAAACTTGATAAGCAGGTGTCTCGCCAATGCTGCCGTCTTTGCTTTCTGCTACCGTGTTGGCATTATCAGCATAAGCTTTGTCATAGTAAACACCAGATAAAGTGGCATTGTAATCTTGATGCTTATAACTGGCGTGCCAGCCCAACTGATGTGGCGAGCTGTACGGCAGTTGATTGCCTTTATCTTTTCCTTCTTGCAGCGTGGCATTGAGATAATTATAGCTGAGACCGACATCCAAGTTTTCGAATGTTTTCGGGCTATAGGTAATTGCAGTCTCTAAGCCTTGGTGCAGTGTACGACCCACATTATCGAAGCTTTGATCGCGGCTATTCCATTGCAGCTGATCTTTAAAATCTATGCGATACAGTCCTAAATTGGCTTGCAGGTTATCGGTGGTATAGCGTGTACCTACTTCATAGTTCCATGCCAGCTCACTGCCTTCTTCACCGATACCACGAATATCAGCAATTTGCGGCGTTCTTAGAGATTTCTGCGCGTTGGCATAAATCAGCCATAGATTATCATCAGATTTATTTAAGGCATAAGACGTTGTGAGTCCAGGCAGCCATTCCGTAATGGTGTTGTCTGTTTGCGTATTATTACCAGCATCATTAAACGTCATTTTTGCATTTTCATAACGGATACCGGGGGTGATTTTTAGGCGCTCATCCAGAAAGCTTATCTCATCGCTAAGATAAGCGGCCCATGCATCGGTTTGTAGATTCCAGTCACGAGGTGTGGTAGTCGTACCATTCGCAAGCTTGGTTTGCGTCAGTTTATAATCGATATCTTCATTGACGTAGCGCATGCCACTGATAAGGTGATGTTTGATGTTTTTAGTATCACCAAGTTTAATAGAGAATTTCGGCTCTACGCCATAGACATTGAACTCACGAGGGGAGGTACGCATGCTATCTGCTGCAATAGCTGGGTCTGCCCAATGTACGCCTTGCTGATTCGCTTGTGAGTTAAATCCCCATTCAAAATTACGAGTGGCATGATGTCCAAAAGTCGTGAGGTCTAAGACCGCTTGGTCGCCGATATCCAAATAGTTTTTGTACTTAGCGTGCCAGCGCGTTGATTTGCCTTGATAGGCTTCAAATGGGCGTTGGCTCTGTTCGATATTTTGGTTATAGGCAGACGGCGACAGTGCCCCTGGCATTTCTGTGTTGGCATCATAGTATTGCAAGAACCCTTCTAGTTCCTGATTGTCGTCAATATACCAAAGTGCTTTGGCTTGTAGGTTAGTGACCTCAGTGTCTGAGTGATCTCTAAAGCTATCGCCCTTAATACCGTTTGCTTCTACTTGTACACCCAATTTGTCATTTAACCAGCGACTGTGCCGCGCGTATAAACTGGTCCATGGCTTACCATTTTGCTCAAAGACGGTTAAGTTGGTGCCAATTTCAGTTTGAGTCTCTTTAGCAATAGGTTTGGTGATGAGGTTAATCACACCGCCGACATTATTTGGACCGTATTGGGTTGCAGCTCCGCCGCGTACGACATCGATGCGCTCAAGATTATCAAGGGTCGCTGGAAAGATAGACTGACCAGTGTGACCGTAAGGCGCCAAGGTTAACGGAATGCCATCCATTAAAAATTGCGCCTGTCCACTGCGGCTAGCATGTAAACCGCGGATAGAAATGTTAGGTAATACACCTGTACCCGTTTCATCGTCAATTTTGACACCTGGGATAAACTGTAATGCACCGTCAATTGAGTTGCTCACCGTTTTCTTAATGAAATCGTTATCAATTACCGTGCGATTACCGGCAAATTCTTTTACCCGATTAGCACTAGAATCACCTAATGTCTCTGCAGTGACAATGATTGGCGATGCGGTAAAAGAGAGTACTTGTGTTTTTGCTTTATTATTAGGATTGCCTGTAGTGGAACTTCTTGTAGAAGAATCGTCTGAGCGCGCCTCAACGCTCGTTTTCTTACTAATGGGCGTTACCTCAGCACTACTTTGTTGATAAATACAAATCATCGCAAGAAAAAGTGCAGAACGTTTAAAAATAATAACCATAACAATTCCAATTATTTAGCAGGTATTTATGTCAGTTAAAAATGAACAGTGTTACTAAAACGTTGCAATTATAAACAGTAATAGTTATCATTTGCAAAATTATTATCATTTATAACTGTCATTACTTAAGCTTGATGCTTGATGAGATAGGCTGATGTTTATTTTTACGATGACTTTTATTACCAAATTTGTATGCAATACCTTTCCTGATACTCACGCATTTCTCAAACATTCTATGGTCCTACATATGTATAACAATCAACCCAAACGGCTAGTGATGGCAGTTCGCGCTCAGTTATTATTAACCATAGCCACATCCGGCTTGATGATGGCAGTAAGCCCGTCATCATTTGCTCAAGAGACGTCTAACCAGCTATCAACAACAGGGCCATCTGTAACGCTAGCACCCATTGTGGTCACAGCAAAAAAATATGAAGGTTATGCCGCTTATGCCCCAACATCAGGGACTAAGACACAGACCGAGTGGTTAGAGGTGCCGCAGTCGGTATCGGTAGTTACTAAGACCGAGCTAGAAGATAGGGGTGCAGTGCGTGTGATGGACGCTATGAAAGGTGTCGCAGGCTTGAACAATACACTGGGGGAGGGCAGCCGAGATGAGTTTGTTATGCGCGGGTTTAACGGCTTGAACGATGTCTATAGCGATGGTATGCGCGATGATGGCAAATTACAGT
Source organism: Psychrobacter immobilis (assembly GCF_904846285.1). Classification (GTDB taxonomy): domain Bacteria; phylum Pseudomonadota; class Gammaproteobacteria; order Pseudomonadales; family Moraxellaceae; genus Psychrobacter; species Psychrobacter immobilis_D. Next base: position 25,267 of record NZ_CAJHAD010000025.1, read on the forward strand.
CCTATCGTAGCCTTGCTAATGTCGAGCGCGTAGAGGTGGTCAAAGGTCCCGCAGGCGCATTATATGGTCGCGGTAGTGCTGGCGGCATTATTAACCTCGTCACTAAAAAAGCGGAAGGCGATGACTTTGACAAGGTGCAAGCGCAAGTGGGCAGCGATGGCTTAGCCGTGGCGCGCGTCGATAGCTCGCATAAATTATCTGATACTGTCAATGCGCGTATCAATGCCGAATATCGCCGTAGTGAGTCTTACGTCGATCATGTCGATTCAAACGATGTCTTTATTGCACCGACAGTTCGCTGGCAGCCGACTGACCAGCAAACGCTGGATCTCTCCCTTGATTATATGCGCCAGCACCTTGTACCTTATCGTGGCGTTCCGTCCAAAGATGGCAAGCCTGTTGATGTAGCACCTAATACCTTTTATGGCGGCACCAATGATTACCAAGATTCGGACACTTGGCATGCCAATGTCAATCATGAGTTTGATATTAACGATAACGTTAAATGGACCAATCGAGCTTCATACAGCCACATTACTTTAGAGCAAAAAGGCACCCGTCAGTCATCTGCTGATGTGGTCAACGATAAGGTTGAACGTACTGTCAATAATTTTGGTTATGATCCACGCACAACAAAGACCTTACAGTCTGAGCTTGCTTGGAATCTTGATAATCATGAGCTGCTATTTGGCGCTGATTACAATGATATCGACATTGATTTAACTCTTGCGACTGACAAAAATGTACCGCCTACATCTGCAACCAACCCGAGCGCCGGTGCAACACCTAACCCAGGTTTCCCCGCATTTCGTAAAAATAGCACCCAAAGCATCGGTGTTTTTGCGCAAGATGTCTATCACATTGGCGACTGGTCACTTGTCGGCAACGTTCGCTATGACAATATGCGCCTGAGTCAAAACGCTAATGGTAAGGACAGTGAGCTTAACGACGACAAGTTCAGCTACCGAACAGGCGTCGTCTATAAGTTTAATGATGCCACCTCCGCTTATGCCACTGTAGCGCGTTCATGGCAGCTGCCTTATTCTGGAACGTTTATCAATCCAAAATTGGGCGCACTGTATCAAACCGACCTAAAAGAGATTGGGGTGAAAACGTATTTAAATAATGACGATATTATGCTCAATGCTTCCCTCTATCGCATTGATAAAGAAGACCCAAAAACCAATGACAATCGCGAAGTTACTGATAAAGATGAGTTTCGTCATCAAGGGTTAGAGCTTGAGGCGCGAGGCAAGCTGCGTGATAACTGGGATGTGTCTGCAGGTTATAGCTACCTTGATGCTGAAGATAAAAAAACGGGTCTGACGCCAAACGATGTACCGAACCAAACGTTCTCATTATGGACAGCTTATCAACCTGCGGATCAATGGCGCATTGGTGGTGGCGTGAATTATATCAGTGACCGCTACACTGGAGACGCAGAGGCAGTCGAACTAGCGGGTTATACGACCGTAGATTTAATGACCGCCTATAGCATGGGCAAACACAATCTGCAATTGAATCTAAATAATGCTCTAGATAAAGACTATGCGCTAGGGGCTACTAATGGCATCTCGGGCAAAAATCAAATTGGTCTTGGAGCGCCTAGAACGTGGCTGTTGACTTATAACTATGAGTTTTAACGAGTAAGTGTTAACGCCAAAATCTTATGTCCCTAGCGCTCGACCCATTTCATGATAGTAAGACAGGTTATTTATGAATCAACGTCCAAAGCTCACGCTTATTTTACCCTTGCTGATCATCGTATTGATTGTGGTTGGCGGTATTGTTTTTATTATGAATCAAAAAAACAACGCTACAGCAACGCCATCATTGAATGCTGATAATGGCGTATCGGCAGTAGCGATTACTCAGCCAAATGGCAGTCATAGCACTAGTAACAATAATGGTGTTCTTCTGCTGACTGATGAAGAAGTCAAAGCGCGTTTGCCCAATCTGAATGACTATCCGAGTGACCCAAAGCGTGTTGTGGTTTTGGAATACTCGTTTTTAGGGGATGCGTTAGCGTTAGGTCTAACGCCGGTTGGTATTGCTGATGACAATAATCCTGATAGTATTATTGCCGAGTTTACCAAGCAACTCTCAGATTACACCTCTGTGGGTTCACGATATCAGCCAAGCCTTGAAGCCATCGCCGATTTAAAACCTGATCTTATCATTGCTGATGATGAGCGCCATACTGTCATCGCTGATGAGCTTAGTCGCATTGCACCGTCGGTAGTGCTTAAAAGTCGTGGTGAGAGTTATGTGGAGAATATCCAAACGGCGCAATTGGTCGGGCATATTGTCCACCAAGATAAAAAAATGTCTCAAGTTATCAATACGCATCTAAAAAAGATGGCAGATTTAAAGTCGCAATTGGCGACAACCTCACTAGCTAACCACAGCGTGCAGTTTGCTATTATCAGTGATAAAGGCATGTGGTTGCATGGCCCAAGCTCGTACGCCGGTAGTTTACTCAATCATCTAAATATCAAAAGCCCGATTCCTGAGCAAACAGGTGAGGCGTATATCGCAACCAGTCTCGAGCAATTATTAGCGGCTAATCCTGATTGGTTATTAATTGGACGTTATAACGAGCACACCATTTATGATGAATGGAAGTCCTCGCCGCTATTTAATCAGCTAACGGCGGTCAAAAAGAATCAGGTTATCGAAGTCGATCCCAATTACTGGGCGCTCAATCGCAGTATGCAGTCTGCTGAATACATGACGGCTGAGCTGCTTGATATTGCATCGAGCCAAGGCGCAGAAGGTTCAAGTTTTTCTGTAAAAGAGTGAAATTAATGAGACATTGCACTACTGTCTTTTTAAGGCAAGGCGGGGTTTATGGCTAACACAAAGCTTATCGATGCATCCGCTGTCTCAATCAAATCGCATATTGCAAAGCGTCCGATAACACGGGCGCTATTGTGGTGTGGGCTAGTAGTCATTTTACTGCTTGGCTGCTGGCAAGGATTAACATCGTATTCAAAGTTTGCTCTGTCGCTGACGGATTTACTTTTCTTATTGACCCAGCACAATAATCAAGCATCGCTAGCGGCACAATTATTAATAGAGATTCGCCTGCCGCGCGTGCTCTTGGCGATTATAGTCGGTGCTAATTTGGCGGTAGCTGGACTGCTGATGCAGGTGATGACGCGAAATTCACTGGCGTCTCCAGCGGTATTGGGTATCAATGCAGGGGCAGCGTGTGTGGTTTCTTTATCCTCTATTGGTTTGGGATTTACCTTTTTAACCTCGACCTTTTTGCAAGCGATGGTCGGCGCAGTTCTTTCTTGCGCCCTCGTTGCAGGATTGGCAGGTTACTTTTCTGGTCGTCCGGTGCATCCTGTCCGTCTAATTTTATCAGGCGTTGCTATTAATGCGTTGCTTGTCGGTCTGACGCGAGCGGCGCTGATTACCACGGATGAGCAGGCGTATGGGGTATTGTATTGGCTGGCAGGTTCTATTGCCAATACGCGCTGGGAGTCCATCCCAATGCTTGCAATTATATCGCTACTGACCTTAGGTTATGGCTGGTGGTTGTCACCTAAATTAAATGTCTTGGTGCTGGGCGATGAGGTGGCGAGCAGCCTTGGGATAAACTTGCGAGCATTGCAATGGTCGTGCGGGGCATTGATTACGATATTAACGGCGGTCAGTGTGGCGGTAGCAGGTCCCATTGCGTTTGTGGGCTTAATTATTCCGCATGTTGCTAAGCGCTTATTAAAACAAGTGTCGAATATGGCTTATGAGCAGCTTTTGCCATTATCCATGCTGCTTGGCAGTATATTGATGGTATGGGCAGATGTCTTATCACGGGCGGTTGCGTATCCCGCAGAGACACCAGTGGGCTTATTAACGGCACTGATTGGAACGCCAATTTTTATCGCGCTGGCATGTAGACGGCGACTCGATAGCTGATCGATAGCTCATACAGACAAGTTTGAAATACGTTATAAACAACCGGTCAATATAAAAGTCTGTTAATAAGCTTTTATAGCTTATAAATACTGCTAAATTTGTAGGCATGTTAACCAAAAGCGATCCAAAATCCTATCAAGCAACGAAAGTAAGCAACGAATGACGATACAAAATAAAGCTTCTTCATCGCGCTCAAACTCACTATTTGCTCGTAAGTCTGCAAGTAGGGCGGTGGTACTGATTATTGTGCTGCTACTTATCCTTAGTGTGAGCAGCATCTTTTTTGGTGCCAGCGAATTAACCCTAGGGCAAATTTGGCAACATTTATATCAAGGGTTTAGCGGTGAAAAGGACTTTATTGTTTGGCAGCATCGGTTGCCACGAACGCTATTATCAATTTTAGTCGGGGCAAGTCTTGCGTTATCAGGCTCTTTAGTGCAAGGGGTCATTCGCAACCCGTTAGCATCACCTGACTTAATGGGTATCAGTGCTGGTGCAGGGTTCTGCGCGACTTTGTTACTGGTTATGCTTCCTACCGCCCCAACGTGGTGGTTATCTGTCGCAGCCTTACTTGGCGGCCTATTGGCGTTTTGTTTTATTATTCTATTGGCACAAATATCTCAGCCTACGCCAGCACGCTTGGCACTGATTGGCGTCGCCATTAGTGCCTTTTTAGCCAGTGGGATTAATTTTTTGTTGGTGCTTTATCCCGTTGAAATCAATACGGCAATGATTTGGTTGACCGGCAGCTTATGGGGGCGCAGCTGGCAACATATTCCAATGTTAACGATAATATTTGCTGTATTGATGGTCATCAGTATGTATTTAGCGTGGCGTTTGGATGTGCTAGGGCTTGGTGAGGAGACAGCGTATCATCTTGGTGTATCAGTCAAACCACTAGAATTTACCACATTGCTCATCGCAGTGGTGATTGCGAGTTTGGCTGTATCCGTGGCAGGAACAGTTAGCTTTATTGGTTTACTCGCACCGCATATCGCACGACTGCTCTTTGGGCATCAGCACCGCATCTTATTACCAGCGTCAGCGCTAATAGGCGCTATCATTTTAGTCACCGCAGATGTATTGGCACGCAGTCTATTTGCGCCTATTGAATTACCTGCTGGCGTTTTAACCTCGGTGATTGGTGCGCCGTATTTTATCTTTTTGCTATCGCGCTATAAGGGGTGGTGATGCTATCAGTGAATGAACTCCAGCTTGGCTACCATGATGGTCAACGTATTATCAAAAATCTGTCACTTGAGTTGCCAGAAAATAAAGTCATTGGACTCATTGGTCCAAATGGTTGCGGAAAATCGACACTATTAAAAGGTTTGTGCCGCTTGATTCAACCGCAATCGGGCAGTATTTTACTTAGAAAACAAAATATGGCGCAGTTAAATAATCGGCAGATTGCCCGTCAGATATCGGTATTACCACAAGTTCAGACCAATCCTGAAGGCTTGAGTGTCAGACAGTTGGTTGAATATGGTAGAACGCCTTATGTCTCGCATTGGGGTAAGTTGAATGCTACAGATAACCAGATAGTAGATAGCGTCATGGACGAAATGTCCATTGATTGTTTGGCTGATACGCCCCTTGAAGCTTTGTCAGGCGGACAACAGCAGCGCGCTTGGATTGCGATGATTTTAGCCCAAGACACCGATATTATTATGCTTGATGAACCGACCACTTATCTGGATATCTCTTACCAAATAGAGCTGATGCGACTCATACGGGAATTAAAGGATAAGGGTAAAAGCATCATCGTTGTGCTACATGATCTTAACCAAGCGGCTAGATATTGTGATTTGTTAGTGGTACTAAAGTCAGGCGAACTGCAAATGATGGGCAGCCCTCATGAGGTGATGACGGAGGGGATGCTGGCTGACATATTCGATGTGCAAGCCAAAGTGATTAGCGACCCTGTTGCAGGCTCGCCAATGTGTGTGTATTTATAGCATACCTGTATTATCGATTAACTTGATGGAAGTTGTTCTTAAGTGTTTTAAACGGCTATAACTTAATTATATTAGTTAAATAATAAAGTTCTTTATTAGAATTAATCACCTACTAAACTCTATTTTTAACAGCCTCGCCTAATCAAAAAGCTAAGTAAAAACCTCTTATCATCTGTTCTCAATTATTTGACCATTACAATCCATCTGAATAAGGCGTTACAAATTGAAAATCGAATACTGGGTAGGACTTATAATATGCGTTACTTATCTACTGCTTATTTTAGTGCCACTATGGGAGTGGAAATATAATGAAAACACCATATCTATTTATAGAAAAGTGCTGATTAGCCTTTTGATGATAGAAATAGTCTTGTTGTTTTTTTATGTGGTTCGATAAAGGTTCTTTGTTCATACTTCTCAGAGAGTTAATTCTCCGACAATCTTGAGGCAATTTAAGGTTCGTAGCTGGCTATTATTAAAAATTTATAGAAAGAGATTTAGATGCCAAATTTTATAGTTGTAGATAATGAAATTGTTAACCTATCGGAAATAAGACGGGTAACTGCGGATAAAAAGCGACTTACAATCACTTTTCATTTAGGGTTTTGGAATGGTAACGCATTCAAACAATGTACTGACAACCAACATTTTGAAGAAGTTTTTAAGGATATAGTAACCAAGTTAGAAGCCGAGCATATTTGAGTATACTACTTAGAACGCCCAGTTTTAGGTAGCAAGTCTTTCATCGTATTAGTAATCTATAACAGTTTTGTTATGCTTACTAATTATAATTCAGTTAACCAAATATGCTATAGAGTATGACAGCAATAAGCAAAAGGGACGATATATCATCACCCAGTATTATCAATTTATGCCAAGTTTTACCCTTGTTATTATCGTGCATAATAGAGCTACTATTGTAATGACTTATAAAATCATCATCACTTATAGAGTATCTTTTTTTCGATAAAGATATTTTTTGATCTAGATTTATAGGTATGACAACTTGCTTCAAAGCTGCTAAAAATACTCCTAGCCATATTAAGATGTTCGGTATATCTCTATCTATAAAAGAGGCTATGAAAAAACCAAAACTTAGGATTAAAGCCACAATAAAAAGCTTGCGGTAACTTCCTTTTGGGTAATCTAGGACAAATTTCCGCATCAAAAATCCTAATAAATGAACGTATGTTTATTTAAAATATTAAATAGTAATGTTATTGATAATCATTGTCAATAAAGATATTCATAGCATCCTGAAGATACGGTTCCCTAGTGAGGACTTGAAGGTTTGGCTGTGTAGAGCTGACATCAAACCCCGATATTAATAGCGTCACCTAAGAAAAGTAAATTTCATACTCCACTCCTCTACACTATATAGATAATAGCACATAGAGCTTTTCCGACTTGTCAGAGTAAGATTTATCCATGGCATATGCAGATATTAACGATATTTCGAACACCATAATATTGAGGGGTTTACTACCTAATAAGTTATAGTTTCAATAAGGACTTAATCTACTTTAGCGTTAACTATTTCTAGTATCGACCTCAGTTTTCAACATAGCTCGACTATAAAACCGACTACATCAGTATATTTAGACCGACTCTAATACTTGCTGACATGCTTGAGCTAAATAAGGGTCAACACTTATATCAATAGATTATAGTTCTGATTCTCCAGTAGAAACTTGAAGTGAATATCTGAATCTTTCATACATGGCAAAGCACTTTAACTACTTGGCTTTTGTAAAGCACTCTCTCTTTATAATTGACCTTTTAAGCTAATTTGCCTGCTAGTCAAATTTAGTGCCAAACAATATTGAATGACGTTTGAGGCACGAGGGCTTCGCTTTTGATATGAAAATGTCTTGTACTTTTTGGAACTGACTATCTAAAGCAACACCATTTGAACGAATAATATTGCCTATTAAAAAGCCTCTATCATAAATATAGATAATGCCTTTATCTTTATCCCAATAGGTCACCCCTTCAGGCAGTATAGGCGTAGAAAACACGCCATCACTTGACTCTATTAGCAAACAACCCTCTATTACGACCAATCGTCCACCGACCCCCATATCTAACTGGGGTTCCTCAGGATCAAAAGGGTATGTAAATATATCTGCATATTTCGGTGTTAATATATTCGAGATATCCTCCATTTCAGTCTTCAGGACTTTATTCTCACTAGTGGCTTTATTTATCATGTTTTTTGAAGGTGTCATACAACCTGATATTAAGATTGCTACAAATACGATTAAGCATTTTTTAAGCTTATAGCTGTCCTTATATACTGTATTCATCTGAAATATCTTCCTTAAATTTGTTAGCATATGTTTACTAAATCAGGCTAAACCCTTGTATATAATCAGGACATCATTCGAATTATAAGAGGGTGCAACGCCGTGAAAAATCATAACCAATACATTTATAAAAAGCCAATAATGAAGCTCAGCGTCGGTACGCTTGCTTTAGGCAGTTTACTGGCAATCGCTGGTTGTAATAATAGCTTGGTTGACAATCAACTGATAAAAGCGGCAGCTGAAAAACCTGTAGTTAGCAAGACTGAGAACCCTTCAACCACAAAGACTGATAAGAACTATACGGCTGCTGACGACTCTGCTTCAACGCCTGAAGGTATCAAGCAAGTCGCTAATGCCAACAATCAATTCGCTATAGATTTATATCAGCAGATTAATAAGCAAGCTAAACAAGCAGAAAACAACATCTTCTTCTCGCCCTACAGCTTGTCTACTGCGATGGCCATGCTTTATGCCGCAGCAGAGGGAGAAACCAAACACCAAATCCAAAAAACTTTTCATTATCCAACACCAGCTATCCTTAATCCCAATAGTGCAGCACTATACAATCAATTTAATAAACCCAACCCAAATTATGACTTAAGCACGGTTAATGATTTATGGATGCGTCAAGGCTTGAGCCCCATTCAAAATTATTTGCATACTGTACAACGTTATTACGGTGGTAAAGTCACCAACCTTGATTTTAAAAACAGTCCTGAACCTTCCCGTCAGACCATCAATAAGACCATTGCCAAACATACCAAGCAGATGATTGCTGAGCTGCTCGCAAAAGATAGTATTAAAGCAGATACAGCTGCTGTATTAACCAATGCCGTTTATTTTAAGAGCGAATGGGCACAACCTCTAGGCCTACGAGGTAGCACTCAACCTTTTTATAACCTCAATGGCACAACCACTGATACGAATTTTATGTATAGCATAGAAAGCTTTGATTACATGGAAGATGAGCGAGTACAAGTGGTAGAACTGCCTTACAAAGGCGATGAACTATCGATGCTAGTTGTCTTACCAAAGTCAAAAGAAGCAGCTGCCATGCAAAAGCTGATTGCAAACTTGAGTACCGCTCAGATTAATAAATGGACTGAGCGATTAGAGAGCAAAGAGATTTTTTTGAATATGCCCAAGTTCAAGTTAGAGCAGATCTATAAGATGGAATCTATTTTGACTGAGATGGGTATGCCAATAGTTTTTAGTAATAAAGCTGATTTTAGCTTGTTTAATGACAAGTTACCTTTAGCAGTAGATTCAGTTATTCATAAAGCGGTGGTTGAGGTGGATGAAAAAGGTACGGTTGCGGCAGCTGCAACGAGTATTGTCGTGAGGGTTGTATCTGCTTCATATAATGCTGAACTTACAGCCGATCATCCGTTTATGTTTATGATTAAAGACAATAAAACCGATGCAATATTATTTTTAGGTCAGGTGAATAATCTATAGCAATATGTATTTTGGAGCGAATTAATATGCAAAGATTCAAACAGAATTTAATCAAGAATATAACAATCTCGGTATTATCTTTCGGACTGTCTGTATCCGCTATAGCAGCTGATTATATAGCAGAAGAAGCAACAGAACAGTTAGGAGACAGCTATACTCAGCAACAGCTTGCCAAGCTATATTTAGAGAATTTAGACTTGCCCGAAGATGGCAGGAAACCGTATGAATGGTTTGCCATTCGAGGATATGCTCCTGCTCAATTCATGCTTGGTCTTCAAGCTTATGATCCTATAAACAAGATCAAATGGTATCAGATAGCTGCTGATAACGGGCATACCTCTGCAATAGCCAATCTTGCCTATATCTATTATGCGGGTAAGTATGGCGTACCTCAGGATTACGCCAAGGCTTTTAAATTATATAAGACCTTAGCCGACAATAATAACGCAGATGCTCAGTATCAACTTGCAGATATGTACTATCATGGGGCAGGTACGCCTCAAAGCTACAGTCAGGCTTTTAGCTATTATCAGAAGGCCGCTGATAATGAAAAAATGGAGGCTAAATACATAAAAATGTATGCTAAATATAGCTTGGGGCTTATGTATTATGTCGGTTTAGGTGTTGCTCAAGATTATAAAAAGGCCTTTCATATCTTTGAAAAGCTTGCTGCTCAAGGTGATACTGATGCTGAATATAACTTGGGAGTCATGTACGATCGCGGCTTAGGGGTTACTCAGGATAAGATCAAAGCAAAAGAATGGTTTGAGATAGCGGCTAGTCGGGAGAGTTATACTGGTCTTGGAAAGACACATGCCGAATACCGTCTAGGGAAAATGTACTTTGAGGGAATAGGTGTTGTACAAGACTATGATACAGCCTTAAGCTGGTTCAAAAAAGCGGCGAGTAATAGTTACTTCTTGGGTCGTGGAGAGATGAGTAAAGGGCATTTACTGACACAATACCAGTTGGGTGATATGTATTATGATGGGATTGGCGTCACTCAGGATTATACTCAAGCCTTTAGGTGGTATGAACAAGCGGCTAGAAATAGATACCGTAATACGGTTGATGGGTCATGGAGCAAAGGTAGTGAGCGCGCTCAGTATCTTATAGCGCTGATGTATTATAAGGGCTTGGGTGTTAATAAAGACAAAGCCATGGCAAAAGAGTGGTTGGAAGTATCTTGCGATAACGACTACCAAGCGAGTTGTGATTATCTTCAGAAAATATCCAAATAAGGGGTTTAGTTTTTAAAAGTGATGGGTCTTAGATTATTGAGATAACAGCGGTGTATCTATCAATCCTATCTAAGCGCTTTTTAACTCAATGCCTAACATCCATTACAAGTCTTGTTTGGGCAAGATCATCAAGATATTGATCTATGATTTGAGTATTTTCTTTATCCAGATGTGCATCCCATTCATCAAGCATGACAACTGTACTTCGGTCGTCCTCTCTAATTTCTTGAATTTGCTTGATGAGTTGTTGTCCTGTTGAACCTCTATGGGCTTTGTCTGTTTTGTAATTGAAATACAAATTGTGCTTGGCAGGTAAATAGTAAGCCTGTTCTTGGTAGTGGTCTTTGAGCTTAAGCAACATACAAGATTTACCAACACCATTATTACCAACCAACGTTACTCTACCTTGCTTGGGTAATTGTGTTGAATCAAAAATTTCCCCTGTTTGCTTCACACGTATTTGGTTTGCCTGAATGTAGGTATCTAAATCTACAGTGGTAGGTTTTAAGACCTCTAAAATACCATCCAGCATCGTTTTGATAACGCCAATACTGGTATGGTAGCCAATCAAGGCATAGCACATTTGCAATAGCTGAATTTGTCTTGGCAGCGTGGCGATTAGCACAGCCATCGTCGCAGCATCATGCCAATTTTTATTAAAAATAAAAGCAGTGACCACAAAGACAGGCAGCATAAGTATTATCATGCCTAAGCTTGAATTGATATGCTGGATCGAGGTGGATTTAACGCTATTATTCTTGGCTGTTGCAAAGCTTTTTTGGACAATATTGTTATAGAGCGTGTAATTATGCTTATTGAAAATAACGACATTATCCCAACTGTCAAAAAGTTTAGCGGCTAAATTCAGCCGTGATTGCTGATCTGTTTTGGCAGCCGTTTTTAGGGTATGTCGTCTGAAATGCACAAACAGGGAGGCAAAAATAATTCCTACTGCATAACCAAGCAGTAAGGTGCCATCTAAAAACCAAGCAATGACCAACACGTTAAATAAAACATTAAGTACCAACGCTGAAATATCAAAAATACTATCAATGACTGTCTCAAGGGTGTAGTTGCTTTCTTGAGCGAGCGTTGTCGTTGCCGTACTCTGTAACTCGTCGCTGGATAACAAATAGGTCTTGCCTAAAAAGACAGTATGAAAGCTATCGTTGTACATCTTATGAGCGTCATACTTGGCGCGCTCTGTATTGGTAACACAAAAATATGCAGGCACATAAACCGCTACTAAAGAGAGGGCAAATAGCACCATATATAAAATTGAAATAGTGTCCTCGGTCAGACTTTGTGCAAGGCGAGCAATAAAATACGTTGATGACGCCACAATAATTTGCTGAATCAGCAAAAATAGCAGTGCAATACGCAGATGCTTGTTTGAGATAATTTTATAGATTAAGATTTCTGATATCCTTTAAAATCGAGACACAATTATCCAGCAAGTAACGCCTTCTTACTGGTGTCAACTCTGCTGACATATAATATGCTTACTATCTTTTAGATCTTTTTTCGATATCAGCCATAAATGAGTCAGACTTATTGTTATCACCAAAAGAACCAGCTTATGGAGTGCAGCATGTTTTTTATACGTAAGGCCAATCAAAATGACGTCTCAGATATTGCTCATATACATTTCACAAGTTGGCATGCTACCTATGTGGACCTTTTGCCCAAAACCTATCGTGATAAAGAGAATAACTTATCTCAAAAGGTAGAGATGTGGGGAAAAGTAATCCTTAGCTCTGGTGTGAGCACATGGATAGCCTACGACGCTGAGAATAATAATGTCGGGTTTATTTCTTACTTTACGAAGGACAGTGAATGTGAAATAACGACCCTATACATTCTGCCTCAATATCAAAGTCTGGGGCTTGGCACCACACTAATGAATTCAGCAATAGATGATATTTCTCAGCACAATAGATGTATTAGCTTGTCGTTATGGGTGCTAAAAACAAATCTGACTGCGATTAGCTTCTATGAAAAAATTGGTTTTAAGTCTGACGGTAAGCATAGTGAAGAGACATACGAGGATACCAAAATAATCGATATTAGGATGGTGAAATCACTCTGATATCTATTATTTTAAGGAAAAAAGGAGTTTCAATATGAAAAAATATATCTTACCTGCTTTTACTATAATTTGTGTGGCGTTGTTTTGGTATCTTTTATTTATTCAAAAAATTAATCAATACAATTATGCTGTAGTTAATACCTTGGTAATTATTCTATTTGCTATAACCTTGTTTAACACAAGAAAAAATACTAAAAACAAGAAATAGAATGGGTGTATTCAAGTGCAATTACTCGTTAAGCTTTGCGAGTGCTCAATCTCTAATGATCTGTATTAAATCATGATTTATCAGCTATACAACCATTTAACTGTCTGCTGTATAGACCATTTTATCTTATAGTAAATGTATATTGTTCTTTATCGTATGAAGCGGCATAGGGCACTGCATCTCTAGAATATGTCTTCTTATCCTGATCAGTATAGTCAATAGATATTGAATCTTCATAGCTTGTATATTGGATAGCGTAGCGATAGGAGGAGTTAGGCGGCAAATCTCCGATTAAGTCCACTCTTTTGGAGCTGGTATACTTGACGCGTACGTCAGATATGAGATAAGGGCTTTCGTTATTTATGATAATTTTGCCTTTATCCTTCTCAAAATATGAGCAAGATATTAAAAGCATGCTCATCAATCCTATTAGAAAATTCTTATTAAAAACCATATTTCTCTCGCTTTTACGATTGACTAACACCACTGCTACTTCATTAGAAATCATGCAGAATCAATAATATAGTTATCCGCTAATTATTTTTAGGCACTCTTACGTTCAGTACAGCTTGCTTATAGTAGATCTTTTATAAAAGTGGTACGGTAGCTTTAAAATAAGCGAAAAGTAAAAAGATTATGACTTATTCAGCA
>NZ_CAJHAD010000026.1 GCF_904846285.1 Psychrobacter immobilis
CACGAAATTATAAATCTATGCTATATCTGGCTTGTACTATGATCCACTGCAAACTGAATTAGGGACACGCCCTAGTATCATTTAACAAAACAAATGGAACTAATAAAAATGGATATAGATCTAATCAATTGGAATACAATCAAAAAAGTCTTTGCTAAGGCTCAAAAATCGAATATGCATGCAAATATTGCCAGTGTTTCTAAGAATGGAATGCCAAATATTACTCCGATAGGAACTGTCTTTCTAAATGAAGATGGGACAGGATTTCTATTCGATTCTTTTTCTGAACAATTAGCAGAAAACTTAAGACAAAACAATAATGTTTGTATTAGCGCAGTCAACTCAAGCAAGTGTTTTTGGTTATCATCTTTTATCAAAGGGCAATTCGACGATTACCCAGGTGTAAGACTATACGCTAAATTAGGAGAACTAAGACCTGCTAAGAATGAAGAGAAATTGCGAGTAAACACTCGAATTCAATCTTTAAAATGGACAAAAGGAAGTCAGTTAATTTGGTCTGACTTTACTAATGTAAGAGAGTTTAAAGTTGATGATTACCGCTGGATTAAATATCCTAGTATGATGGATAAATTGGTATAAACTCTGGTAACTACCTTTGATAATCATAAACACTGGATAAAACTTTTTAAATATGATAAATAAAAATATTTTTGCCTTAGGTTGACGCACTCAAACAATAGTTTACGTAGGGTGTGCCTAGCGCACCGATAAGAAATGCATCTCATGAAAATGGTGCGCTAGGCGTACCCTACACACTATAAGATAAAATCCCATCTTAACTCATCTTATCCCACATCTTGCTTAGACGCTTTGGTGATACCGCCATGCGGGTTTTCATCGGTTGCGCGAAGAGTTGAATGCGATATTCCTCCACCATCCAGCGGTAGTCACTGATGGCTTTATCATTGGCACGATTTGCCAGCCGCTCCATATGCTCATCAAGGGCATAGACACCGTCGAGGTCGGATTCAATATTATGCTCAAGGCGTTCGATACGAATCTCTAATGCCTCCAAATAGCGCGGATACTGCTGCCAATGGCTATAATCCATGCGATAAACAAAATCAGCCAACTGCAAATCCCCTAGCTGGTCTTCGATATCTTCGATAGACTCGCCAAATATCTCACGATCAAGCATCAATAAACTTTGGCGAATACGTTGCCAGCGCGTATAGACATTTTTAAGCGTTTTTATCACACTTTGACCGGTCAATAGGAAGTTTCCCGCCACCACTTCCAAGGTTTTTTCATACTCTTCTGGTGTAAAGGGCAATTCTTCTGCAAGCGCCACAGCACTATCATCAGCACTTTCAGGTAAATCAGCACTATGATCAAATAACACGTAATGCTCTTCAAGCGCTGCATCCAATGCTGCATCGATAACGATGGTTTTCAGCTTTTCCATATCCCCGAGTGGCGCAAACGCCAATTTGAATATCTTATCGATTTGGCTAGTGAGCTGTTTTTTCTTCGCGCCAAGCTTACCTTTAATCAGGGTCAAAACCCCGATACGGTGCGCCTGCAACGCTGCATTCACATCAGTATATTGATGAATCGATACCGCTTCGCCTGACGCGTCGGCAACCAAGGCAGCAAACTGCTTCATCACCACGCCTGCGCTATGATGGTTTTTGCTAAAGGCAAAATGCTCAGGGAACTCGGTATGCGTTCCCTGCTGCTCATTCACCGCTTGGCGGGTTTCACTAGCATGGCGAATTTGCAGCGTTTGCAGGTCGCGACCTTTTTCGATAATGCGGTTTTTGTCATCGACCACGCAGATTTGCGGCTGCAAATAGCGATCAATACTAGCAGGATTAAAGCTATCTGGCGTCACTGACATAATGCCGCGACGATTTAATGCTTGGCATAGCTGCTTAAGCAAGCCTTGACCACCAGAGGGCTGCAATTCATCAAACAAGCTATCGGCCGTGTCGGGAATCGGTACGATTTGACGGCGAATATCCTTGGGCAATGACTTGAGCAATTGCAATACCAGCTCATAGCGCCAACCGGGTACGCCCCACAATAGCTCGATCGCATCAAGCTGCGGTAGCGCTACCAGTGGTACGCGAATGGTTACGCCATCATCATCGCTCGAGGGATCAAAGACATAGCGCAGCGGTAATTTTAAATCGCCCAATTTCCAAACTTCTGGGAAATCGCCTGTCGTTGGCGCTTGGCTATTAAGCACATCATCATCGGTAAAGAATAAATATTTAGCATCGGTTTTTTCCACTTCGGCACGCCAATCCTCAAACGCTTTGCGACTGGCAATATGCTCGGGAATTTTTTTATCATAAAACTGATACAGCGCTTCTTCATCGACCAATAAATCACGACGACGCAATTTATCTTCGATGCGTTCAATATCAGCGATTTTATCCATATTATGCTGTAAAAATGGCGCTTGCCGACCTAAATTACCGGTCACCAAACCATCACGGATGAAGATTTCTCGCGACTCAGCCAAGTTCACTTGCTCATAGTTGGTCAGCTGTTTACTAATAATAATCAGACCAAATAAGCTAATCTGTGCGTATGCTTTGACACGCCCCGTCTTTTTCGACCAATGCGGCTCAAAGTAGTGATATTTTAATAAGTCGCCTGCCGCTGAGATAATCCATTCTGGTTCAATCTTAGCAACGGTACGCATAAAGACTTGCGAGGTTTCCACCACTTCAAAGGCCATGACCCAAGGCGGCACTTGTTTAAATACCGTACTCGCGGGAAAGATTTTGGCTTTCTGTTGGCGAGCCGCTAAGTATTCACCACGATTTTCGGTTTTATGAGCAATCGTAGATAACAAACCGGTTAATAGGGCGCGATGTAAATTGGCATATTTAACGGCTTTGAGTTCTTCATCTTCAATCGCGGTAGGGTCGCTAGTGGTATTCTCTAATGAAGTATTTTTATCATTACCTTTATCAGTAGTTTGTACATCTTTAACATCGGTCAGCTTCAGCTCAGTGACCATTTGTACCAGCTGACGATGGGTTTGGCTCCATTCGCGGACACGCGGGAAGCTCAGATAGTTTTTCTTGGTAAAATTCTTACGCTGATTACCAGACAGCTTGTTGCCGTCTTCATCTTTTTCGAACAGCGCTTTCCACAGGCTCAGATAGAATAAAAAGTCAGAGTCATCTTGACGAAACTCAGCATGCTTTTGATCCGCTTGCTGGCGCTTATTTACTGGACGCTCGCGTGGATCTTGGACGGCAAGCGCCGCGACAACGATGAGCATCTCACGAATACAATCAAAATCGCTACCAGCAACCAACATACGTGCTAGCCTTGGATCAATGGGCATACGTGCCATCTTTTGACCAGTCGGTGTCAGAACCAGATGATCAAGACCTTTTTTGGGCTTGTTAGTTTGCTTAGTGGTAGTTACTTCATTTTTAGAGGTAATCGCGCCTAACTCATCAAGCAATTTATGCCCATCAGTAACCAAGCGGCTATCGGGCGGCTCAATAAAGGCAAAGTCATCGACACTGCCTAAACGCAGATTGGCCATCTGTAAAATAACGGAGGCAAGATTGGTACGTAAAATCTCAGGTTCGGTAAACTCAGGACGACCAGTAAAATCCTCCTCGCTATAAAGACGGATACAAACGCCAGGTGCGACACGACCACAACGCCCTTTACGCTGATTGGCAGCGGCTTGTGAGATAGCTTCAATCGGTAAACGCTGTACGCGCGAGCGATACGAATAGCGTGATATCCGCGCAAATCCTAAGTCAATCACATAACGAATACCAGGTACGGTCAGCGCAGTTTCGGCAACGTTGGTCGCAATAACAATACGCCGACCGCGACCTGAAGGTTGAAAGATACGCTGCTGCTCTTCGTAAGTTTGCCGTGCAAATAGCGGCAATACTTCGGTGTGTTTCGGCCCATGACGTTCAAGCACCTCTTGCAGCTCACGAATCTCTGCTTCGGTCGCGGCAAATATTAAAATATCCGCTTGGTCAGCATGACCTTTATTCTGTGCATCGCTAAAGCACTCTTCGACTGCCGCAACCACAGCACGTGGCAGATTCTCTTCAAAATCGTCGTAGCTATCATCATCAGAGCTGTTTACTGGCTCATCGGTTAATGGACGATAACGGACTTCAACGGGGAAACTACGCCCTTCGACATTAAAAATCGGCGCAGGTACGTTGCGTTTTAGCTTATTATCATAACGGCTAAAGTATTCGCTAAAACGCTTGGTATCAAGCGTTGCAGAGGTAATTATGACTTTTAAATCAGGGCGCTTGGGCAGTAGTTTTTTTAGATAGCCCATAATAAAGTCAATATTTAAGCTACGCTCATGAGCTTCATCAATAATAATGGTGTCGTATTTACTTAAAAAACGATCATGCCCCAATTCAGCAAGCAAGATACCATCAGTCATGAGCTTCACGACGGATTGCGCGGTGCCTTGTTCATTAAAACGAATCTTGAAACTGACGGTATTACCGAGTTGCTCACCCAATTCTTCAGCGATACGGTTTGCCACACTTCTAGCAGCCAGTCGTCTTGGCTGTGTATGCCCTATTTGTCCTGTAATACCGCGACCTGCCAGCATTGCTAATTTAGGTAATTGGGTGGTTTTACCAGAGCCGGTCTCACCTGCGACGATAATCACTTGGTTGTCAATAATACCTTGAATTAAATCATCAGCACGTTGACTCACGGGCAAATCAAGATTTAGTTTTTCTGCCATTTTGTGTGGGATACTATCCATACGTGCCTGCACCGCTTGCTGTGAGCGGGTTTTTATCTTTTCATACTGCGCACGTTTTTTAGCGAGCTCATCCTCTGCTTTACTATCAGAAACTTTCTTATCTCTCTTACTGTTAGCCACAGCGGAACGCACCAGCTCACGCTCTAAGCGGCTAAGGAAATAGCTATCTTTAGCTAAAACTGGTAAATCAGCGACAACCTTAGCGTGCGAAGATGCGTTATCACTGTTTGCCATGATATTTGAGTCATCATTATTTGGGTTGGCAGCTTTACTTGATCTATTAGAGCTGATGTCATTGAAGCTTAATTGGTCGGTTATATTTTCAGTAGGAGTTTCTGCGGCATTCTTAGAAGTATTGGACATATTTGCTTAGGCTATTTATTATTTGGAAGTTGTTAGATTATGGGGGTAATTTGGGCATGATTCAAGATGGTTATAGTGCTTGGTTGACACATTGAAATCTTTTATCAGTTTTGAGAGCCCAAGCTTTGATGGCATTCATAATGTAATAGTTTTTTTATGCCCATGGTTAAACCATCAAGCACGCCTTAAAACTAATGAAAACGGCCTAAAGAGTAAAATTAAGCGTTACTGGGATAAATAACCTGTCGACTAGTCGCAGCTCCCGTAAAAAAGGTATGTAGCTTTTGAAGTGGTACCATAGGAAAAGGCAGGTGCAAAGACAGTATTAATCTCTCAAACGTGACCAACTCATCAGCTAATGACTTAGCGACATCAGGCTGAATCTGCGGATTTTCATAAAGATTATCAATTAGCCATGTCAATTGTGGAAAATTGGCATTGTTGTGAACCTGATAAAGAGTGGTCAATAGCTCATCAGGTATCTGGCAACGCATTTTGCGAATGATGCCATTTTTATAGTACATATCTAAAGCCATGTTATTCTAAGCTCCTTAAATTCTTGATACTGAGATAACCAACGTACTCTTTATCATCAGCATTCACAAGCTCATGACTCTCATTAGTAATCGGCTCAATTAACAGCCGAACATTGGAGATAAGGTCATTGACGTTGTATATATCATCAATATCTACTTCAAACTTATCATCAATATGCGAGGCAGCATTAAAAGGCGACTCTTTATCTTTATAAGTAAACGCTTTATAAAACTCGCTCTGCTTTGCTTGCTTAATGGCGTCCGCTTGACTACCAGCAACAATAAGCAGTTTGTAATGAAATTCCTCAAAACTGCCGCGCTGATAACCACCTAAGTTGATAAAGAATAGCTTTAAACCGTTGGCACTCTCTGCTTGGCTACTTGATTCGACCAATTTAATCGCATAATTATCAACTTTACTAATCGCTCGGTACGAATCAATATGCCATTTATTTTTAACTTCAGGCCAATGGTTGTTGATATCGACAATTAACTCATTAACGTGATTCCCCACCCCAAAGAAAATATCATGTTGCTCAATCAAACGACCTTTAGGGCGACCACCGAGTTGTACCATAAACAGTGTTAGCATTTTATAAAGTCCTTATTAGATATGCATTAAGTTAATAATTATTTTCAAGTTTTGGTTTAGATAAAGTGATGTACTATTACTGATAATTCGAATTCTTCTTTATTGCGGCAAAAAATAGGCACTAACTAGGTTATACCTTATTGGGTATACAAGCATTAAAAATAAAAGGGCATAAAAAAACCTAATGTTTAAGAGTCACTTAAACATCAGGTTTTATCCATACTAACGAGTTACTGATTAAATTAGTGCTCAGGCATGATTAGACTACATTAAGAAAAAATAAGCCCACAACCCGACGACAAAGGTAGCAATGATATTGAGTATGACACCCACACGTATCATCTCTGTTTGCTTAATCAGACCCGTACCAAAGACAATGGCATTTGGCGGAGTCGCAACAGGGAGCATAAAGGCACAAGAAGCACCGATACCGATAATCATTACTAGTACTGCAGGTGGCAGACCCATTTGCTCAGCAATAGCAGCAAAGACAGGCACTAACAAGGCCGCAGATGCGGTATTAGAGGCAAACTCTGTTAAGAAGATAATAAATGCCGAGACTGCAAGTACGACTACGATAAGCGGTGCAGCTGATAGTCCATTGGCAACGGTTTGACCAAGAACCAAAGATGCTCCTGAGACTTTTAGAACGGTTGAAAGTGCAATACCACCACCGAACAGCATGAGTACGCCCCAGTCAGTATTGTCAGACACTTGCTTCCATGACACCAAACCCAAGCTAACCACTGCTGATGCCGCTAATAGCGCGACAATGGAGTCAATATCCTCGACATTCAGTGCTGCACCGATTTGTTTAGAGAATATCCAGCTCAATGCGGTGACGATAAAGACAATAATCGTCAGCACACGTGGCTTATTCCATGCAATAGCCTCATCATCTTCGTTCAGCGTGACCTGACGATTAAGATTGGGCTTGAGAAATAAATACATCGCACCAAGCAATAATGGCAACAGCACTAACATCATTGGAATACCAAACTTCATCCAATCGACAAACGCGATATCAAGCGCTTTTGCAGCAATCGCATTGGGTGGCGAGCCAACAATCGTACCCAAACCACCAAGGCTGGCTGAATAAGCAATACCCAATAGTACAAATACAAAAGTGCCACGGTCTTTTTCACGGTCAACCTGCGTTAAAATACCAAGCGCCAATGGCAGCATCATCGCTGCGGTCGCCGTATTCGATATCCACATAGATAAAAATGCGGTGACCCCAAATATTAAAAATACCGCGTTTCTCAGATTACCGCCTGACATGGACAGAATCTTGAGCGCAATTTTTCTATCTAACTGCTGTACGTGCAACGCTGCCGCTAATGCAAAACCACCAAAGAACAAATAAATAATTGGGTTGGCAAAGCTCTGTAAGCCGATTGCAGCATCGAAGTCAGGCAAACCAATAAGTGCCCCTATGACTACGACCAATATCGCCGTAATGGTCACATGCACTGCTTCCGTCAACCATAACACGCCAATAAAGAACAACATCGCGAGGCCTTTATTGGCACTAATATCGTACGGTAACACATTATAAATAATCATACTGATAACCGCCGCAATGGCGACCACTATCAATCCTTTACCAGTACCCTTTGGAAAGGTGTCGGTAAATAAATACTCATTGCCATCATCAGGAAGATGGCTATCTAATTTTTGCTCTGACATAAAATGTCCTTATTTTCCCCAAAGACAGTATAAAAAGACTCTAAAATAAAAGCATATTTTAGCGATTTACCATTAATTAACCGGTAACCGCAAAAAATACGCCGTCATCATAGCAGATATATACCAAAAAACTGATTTAACGATGCTGTTATTAAATTTGCAATAAACATGGCCATAGCAAAGTGAAAAACTGGCTTCAATACATTCTCATAAAACCATATTAAACAATCCTTTAGCGATATAAATTTTACTAACTTGCCATACGCTTTTGAATCATCTGCATCTAAACAATCATTTTTTATGAAACATCAATCCTCGTGATGTATCGTTACACATCGTCACTAAACAAGCGTACACCGTGTATGTACAAGCGTACAGTGCTATCTCATACTAAATGAGTGAATTAAAACTAAAAGCCAATAAACTTACCTACTATATTTTTAAAAATTTTTATTGGACATTTATAAAAACACATAGGAGTATTTTATGACAGATTCAAATAAAACGGATTCGACCACTAAAATGGCACCAAGAGACATCAATCAAGATGGCTTGGATAAAAAAGACCAGCAGCGTACCGATGACTCCGCATTAGATATGATGCAAGGGCTACATGAGCATGAAGATCACAAAGAAGACGATAAATAGTCTATTCAGCCAAGCATCGATAATGAATTCATAAAATTAAAATAAAAAGCGCTCATCAAACCGATGGGCGCTTTTTTGCTCTTGGCTGTCTCTTTTCTGGCAGATTGTCTGATGCATAGTTATATACAAAGGCGGCAGTCAATACAATAGCAATGGGTAAGAACAAAGCACCATAGCCGACTCTAGCATATAAAAAAGCCCCTACGGCACTACCACCGCAAAAGCAGTACCAAATAATCGCTTGAAAGCCTAAGGTCGGTTTACTGATACGACGACCCGCTAGCCAATTACCAATGGCAGCGCCCATATCAGAGGTCAGACCGGTCAAATGCGTAGTTCGAATGACCGCGCCGCTATAGGTGGCGACCATCGCATTCTGTAAACCGCACGCCATCGCCGCCGCCAATTGTCCTAGATAATCATGCTGCTGATATAACCAGTAACTTAGCAATAATAGCCCCGCTTCAATATACAGCGCACTACCGTAACGCCGACCCAACTTCAATGACCTTTGCCCAATCACAAAACCGCTTAATATTGCCCCAGCCAAAAATGATAGCAACAACGCACCGATATATAAAATACTGCGACCGTCTAAATGGGCAATTGCTGCTGAGAATAAGCTGACGTTACCGGTCACATGCGAAACAGATAAATTGGTAAAACCCATTAATGCTGCGGTATTGACGCAGCCTGCACTAAATGCCAGTACAGCGCCGCCCCACAATATCCATTTTGGTAATCTGGTTATCATATTCGTTGCCTAATGGCTTAACACCAAAAAGCTCATATTATAACCAAAAAAGACAGCCAATTGGCCGTCTTCCCTACTACTTAAATGAGATAACCGCTCATTACTAATAACTATTTTGTCTCATCAAGCATCATTAACTGCTCACTAATGGCGACGGTATTAAAACCTGCATCCACAAACATAATCTCGCCGGTGATACCAGATGCCCAAGGTGATAATAAAAATAGAGCCGCATTACCGACTTCAGCTTGGGTAATATTTCGCTGAAGCGGGGCGATTTTTTCACTGATATCGAGCATTTTACGGAATGACTTGATGCCGCTTGCCGCAAGCGTACGGATAGGACCTGCCGAAATGGCATTGACACGAATACCTTCATCGCCCATCGAAGTGGCAAGGTAGCGCACGCTGGCCTCTAAACTGGCCTTTGCCATGCCCATGACGTTGTAATTTGGCAATACTGAAATACTACCTTCATAAGTCAACGTCAGCATAGAACCATGACGCATGGCTAACAGCTCACGTGCTGCTTTTGCCAATGCCACAAAGCTATAGCTTGAGATATCATGGGCAATTTGGCTGCCTTCACGAGTGGTGGCATTGACAAAATCGCCATCCAACTGATCCATCGGTGCAAAGCCAATCGCGTGTACCACGCCATCAATACCATCGCCCCAATGCGCTGTCACTTGCTCAAAGCATGCGGCAATCGACTCATCCGATGCCACGTCACACTCAAGTACCAAATCAGCTTCAAAGGCTTCTGCTGCCATATCGACACGTTTTTTAATTTTATCATTTGGATAAGTAAGAATTAACGACGCGCCTTCACGGTGCAGCGCTTCAGCGATTGCCCAAGCGATAGAAAGTTTGCTTGCTATGCCGGTGACGACAAAGCGTTGTCCTTGTAGTAGCATAATATTTCCCTGTAAATCGATTTAAATGATAGATTATTTTTAATAACTCGCTCACAAATAGCGAGTAAAAGTACAAATTAAAAGATGACTCATTATACACGAATTGATTTAAGTAAACACTCGTATACTATATTTACTTACACGGTATGAACGCCTAATCTCTTGTAATAGTAACATCTAATACTGATTAAACAATTATCCACTGACCACAGCAGTATGAAGTTGAGGGGATTTCAAGTATAATCACAACCCTTCCCAGCTTGCACAATTTTTATAAAAATCCTTTACAACCGTTGTTTGTAACTGTTGTTAATTAGGGATTTAGCGTTAAGCTACACCCACATTTTGGATGGCTGCCAAACTTATGAGCAATACCCCAACAATAGCAACAGATTTTCAAGAAAGTGTTGAATCCTATCGTCAGCTAATAACTTCAACTGGCGAAGACTTAGAGCGTCCTGGCTTACAAGATACCCCAATACGCGCTGCAAAAGCGTTTGCGCATTTAACTAAGGGTTATCATCAAAGCTTGGATGAAGTGGTCAATGGCGCAGTATTTCCATCGACCAATCGTGAATTGGTCTTAGTGCAAAACATTGAATTTTATTCATTGTGTGAGCATCATATGTTGCCATTTCATGGCGTCGCGCACATCGGCTATTTACCAAACGGTCAAGTATTAGGATTGTCAAAATTTGCTCGTATCGTTGATATGTTTGCTCGTCGCCTGCAAATTCAAGAGAATTTGAGCGAACAAGTGGCACAAACGATTATGGATGTGACAGGTTGCCGCGGTGTAGCAGTAGTCATGGACGCCGCGCACATGTGCATGATGATGCGCGGTGTCAACAAACAGCATTCGACCACGCGCAGCACAGCGATGCTTGGCGAGTATGTACACGATAATCAAGCACGTAATGAATTTTTAGATGCGGTGCCTAAGCGTAAACCTGCGTTCTAAGTATCTATTAAGATAAAACCAGCGATAGATATAAAAAGTAAAGAAAAAGAGCACATTGCGATATCAGCAATGTGCTCTTTTTTATTTTTAGAGGGTGTTATTTAGAGACTATTAAATTAGAGCTATTAAGCAACTTTATCAGTTTTTGAATCTTGACTGGCATGCTCATCACTGGCTTGCTTAATCTTAGTTAAAATAGCCTTGATTTCAGAAGCGGATAGATAAGTCGGTACCGCATAAGTATCGCTGACTTCTTTTGCAGCAGCTTTGGCGATGTTACTAAAATCACTACTCTGCATATCCTTAACAGTTGGATCGATATTTAACGTTGCAATCAGTTCGCGCACTTGCGCGATGAGATTGTCGGCAATCTCAGCATCGCTCTTGCCAGCTTGACCCGATTTGACCATACCGGTCTTGCGAGCCAGCTCTGCCAATCTTTTCTTGCTGCCTTTACGATTGACGTCAAGCACATACGGCAACACGATGGCATTGGCGCGACCATGAGGGATACTATAATGCGCCCCCAACTGGTGAGCGATAGCATGGACGTAACCTAGACCGGCTTTATTAAAAGCGATACCGCCGTAATGAGCGGCAATACCCATCTCTTCACGGGCTTTAAGGTTGCCACCATCTTTATAAACCAGCGGTAGGTTTTGCATCACAGATTTGACCGCAGAGGCGGCATAGTAATCCGTCTCAACGCTGGCATTGGCACTCATCCAAGCCTCTAAGGCATGTGTCAACACATCGATACCCGTATCGGCTGTGATATGCGCAGGCATACCTTTCATGATAACAGGGTCAATAGCCGCTGCTAATGGCACCATTCTTGGGTCGATAGACAGGGCTTTTTGATGGGTTTTATCATCTGACACCACCGCACCAAGGGTCGCTTCTGAGCCCGTGCCCGCTGTGGTAGGAATACAATAAAGCGGAACCGAAGGCTTTCTAGCTTTCAAGATACCGATAAGCTGTTTTGGCTTGCAGTTATTGCCTTGTGACATGGCAATCATCTTAGCTGCATCAATAACTGAGCCGCCACCGATGGCAATAATTGAGTCGCATTTAGCGTCGACAGACTTACGTAGTCCTTCTTCGACAACCTTAAAAGTAGGGTCTGGAGTAATGCCATCGTATACTTTATAGCTGATATTTTTGCTATCTAGATAATCCGTGACTTTGGCAGGGATACCAAGTTTGTTTAATACCGCGTCAGTAACGATAAAAACATTGGTATTGCCTTCATTGATGACCATGTCGCACAAATCTTCACACGAGGTCTCACCGACGAATAACATCGGTCTTCTGATAGGCACAACGTAAGCGAAAGCTTTTAATACTTTGGCACGTGTCTTGGCAACCGCCAAATAGCCAGCATGCTGTAAGCCCGTGCTATTGACCAGTTTAGAAATAGTATTTTGTTTTTTCATGGGTACAAAAATCCTTTTTAATGATGCTAATACTAGCAATAACGACAACTTAAAGCAGTGATTCATCACCGCTGTCAAAATAAAAATGCTGTCAAAATAATGGTACTTTTAATGAAAGTACTGTGTCAGCGTCTACCTACAGTAAACTACTGTCTAAACTTATT
This sequence comes from Psychrobacter immobilis, assembly GCF_904846285.1. Classification (GTDB taxonomy): domain Bacteria; phylum Pseudomonadota; class Gammaproteobacteria; order Pseudomonadales; family Moraxellaceae; genus Psychrobacter; species Psychrobacter immobilis_D. The sequence goes on from NZ_CAJHAD010000026.1 coordinate 12,811, forward strand.
GTACCACCGCCATTTTTAGGATGTCGTGATTATTATGAACTGCTATGTTCTGATTATTTAGCGCCTCATTCTTGCTTATGTGCTGCTTATATTTTTACTTATTAAGCAGTCAATCGATAGTCACTATAAACTTGGTTGTAACACCTTAATCCGCTTCTTAGACCAGCCACTGCTTATTATCTTGGTTAAAATACCAAATCATCACCACAGGTGCCAAGATACTGAGCCAAATACCGTAAGTAATCGGCAATCCTTGTGCGACCGCCATATAACTCAGTCCAATAATTACTAAGGCAATGAGCATGGCGATGACATTATGACTCGATTTACGGCACATTAATTCGCGCAGTATGGTGAGCGTTAATAAAAACACACTCAGCATAGCCATCAACATGCCCATTGCATAAGGCTGGGAGATAATTTGATAGTCCGGAGCGCTGGTATCAGCGGCAGCAGATTCTGTGACCAAATTTAGCATACTGCCTAGACCGGCGATTGAAGCAAAGATAAAAAAATGACCATAGCCAAATAAGAATAAATCATGCCGTCGGCGCTCTTTATTCAAAATGGTATCGAATGGCACGATAAAATATAACCACCATAAAGAAAAAACCAAAGCAACCAAACTTGAACCTAAGAAAATAATGGAGCTGGTGGCTGAAGCAGAATTGACCAGAAAATACTGAATACTGTTACTGACGCCGACCACACCCTCACCCAATACAATGATGGTTAATAGCCCGTAACGCTCCGCAATATGTGCCGGATGCCAATTATCAAACTGCTCTGAGCGCGCCCAAACAGGCATGAGGAGCTCTGCTGCGATAAACAAGAACAAAGCGGGCGTTTGTAGCGATGCGGGTAAAAACAGCCAGCTTATCCACAAGGCTTGCAAGGTTAACAAGCCGACCATACTGCGTCCAGCAACTTTTTGGTGACCCGGTACTTGTCGATAGACGCGCCACCACTGACTACAACTCGCCAGCCGCATAATGGCATAACCAGTAACACCAATCCATGTCAGCCCTTGCTCATAAAACTGATGAATATTAGCCGCTATCATCAGTGAGCCAAACATCTGAAACATCACCGATAAGCGATAAAACCAATCGTCAGGGTCATATCCTGACGCAAACCACGTAAAGCTGGTCCAAGCATTCCATAGGATAAAGAAGGCCACAATAAAGGTTAAAAATCCTGAAAGGTCATGCTCACTCAAGCGATTATAAAAACCATTGGCAGCGGCGGCGACAGCAATGACATAAACCAAGTCAAATAGTAGCTCAAGCGTGGTTGAGGGACGATTTGGCTCGCTGGTATTTCGGGCTTGGATGGGTTCTATCTTAAGCCTACTTATCATGTAGTGAGTTCCGATGTCTCTAAATTCATATAGTTATTTGGTCTTAGCTGCTTAGTCTATAGCACACTTGCCTGCAACAACTGCTGTGCATACGGATGCTGCGGATTATCAAACACATCTTCACTACGACCAGACTCAATACACACGCCATCTTTTATCACCATCATATGCTGACATAAGGCGCGTACTACTTTTAAGTCGTGGCTGATAAACACATAGCTGATTTGCAATTTTTCCTGAATCTCACGTAGCAAGTTGACCACAGTGACCTGCGTGGTGCTATCAAGTGCAGACGTTGGCTCGTCCAATATCAAGAGACTTGGCTGCATAATGAGTGCACGGGCAAGGGCTACGCGCTGGCGTTGACCACCTGATAGCTCATGCGGATAACGCTGCGCAAACTCAGCTGGCAGATACACAGTAGCCAAACTATCCATCACCGCTTGCTGGCGTTCTGCTTTACTGACGCCTTGTACCAATAATCCTTCTTCGACGATTTTCATGACTGTCATGCGCGGATTAATACTGGCAAAGGGGTCTTGAAAAACCATCTGAATCTGTGAGCGGAAGGTACGTAGCTCACGTTTGGACAATGCCGTAATGTCTTGTCCATTGACCATTATTTGTCCACTGACACGTACTTGATTACTAAGTAATTGGCTTAACGCCAGCGCAATGGTGGTTTTACCAGAGCCTGATTCACCAACGATACCTAACGCCTGCCCTTTTTGCAGGGTCATATCGACGTCTTTTACGGCATCAAACCAACGTTTGGTTGCGCCAAACACGCTTTTTTCGATGGGAAACTGTACTTGAAGATTATTTACTTCCAATACGGTTTGTTGCTGACTTTCATCATCCAATAAACTGAGCGCTTGTCCAAAATCTTGCTTGATAAGCGAGCGAGTATATTCAGCTTTAGGCTGGCTAAATATCGTTGCCGTTTGCCCTTGCTCAATCGTATGCCCTTGACGCATAACGATGACGTCATTGCTGTAGCGTCTGACTAGATTGAGATCATGGCTGATGAGTATCATTGCCATATTGTGCTGACGCTTAAGATCATCTAGCAGCTCAAGGATTTCATGTTGTAAAGTCACATCAAGCGCGGTGGTTGGTTCATCAGCGATTAAGATATCAGGCTGCTGCGCCAATGCCATCGCAATCATCACCCGCTGACGCTGACCACCAGACAGCTCATGCGGATAGCGATTCAGTTTATCAGCAGGCTCAGTGATATTAACGTCATTTAATAGCCGAATAGTTTGCATACGCCATTGTTTTTTGGATACGCCATTGAGACGCAAGGATTCCGCAATTTGTTTGCCGACCGTATGCAGTGGATTGAGCGCCGTCATCGGCTCTTGAAAAACCATACCGATACGCTGCCCGCGAATAGAGCGCAGTGCTGCATTACGTGTCTTATTATTCGCTATCGGTAATGTCACCATTCGTGTTACATCTGCTAATTGCACCCCACCACTAATAATCAAATTATCGGGCAATAAACCTAACAATGCCAAACTAGCAATTGACTTACCAGAACCTGACTCACCAACGATAGCCAAGGTTTGACCTTGTTTTAGCTCATAAGACAGCTTATCGACTAAAGTGATGCCTGCATCGGTAACGATGCTGAGCTCATCCACTTTCAGCATTAGCTTGTGTTCTGTATTACTATGATTTGTGTTTAAGTTGTTATTTTGCCTATGAATCATCGTCATATTAAGAGCGCCTCGGATCAAAGGCATCACGCAGCGCTTCGCCAACGAAGATGAGCAATGACAAAATAAATGTTAAACTAAAAAATCCCGATAAGGCCAACCAAGGCGCATCAAGATTGTTTTTTCCTTGTACCATCAGCTCGCCCAGCGATGGTGAGCCAGGTGGCAGACCATATCCTAAAAAGTCCAGCGCGGTCAAAGCAATAATATTGGCCGTTAAAATAAACGGCAGCTGTGACAAGCTTGATGCCAATGCATTGGGCAAAATATGTCTTAGCATAATTTGACTGTCAGAAACGCCAAGATTACGCGCGGCACGAACATAATCAAAATTACGGGCGCGCAAAAACTCTGCCCGTACCAACCCTACCAAGCCCATCCAACCAAATAACAGCATCATGGCAAACAGCATAAATATACTGGGGCTAAACAAGCTGACCAAGATAATGATCATAAACAGCTGCGGCATCCCGCCCCACACTTCCATAAAGCGCTGCCCTGCCAAATCTACCCAACCACCGTAATAACCTTGTACCGCACCGACGATAATACCAATCAATGCGCCTGCTAGCGTCAGTGCCAGACCGAACAACAACGATACCCGCAACCCATAAAGTATCCGTGCGAGTACATCACGACCTAAGTCATCAGTACCAAGCCAGTTTTGGCTATTGGGCGCGGCTGGATATGGAATACCAAGCTCAACGTTTGGTGTCTGATCAGCAAAGGGAATGGGCGGCATAATATAAAAGCCCTGCTTATTAATCAGCGTTCGCACTGCGGGGTCTTTATAGTTGGTTTCAGTCTCGAACACACCACCAAAAGTCGTCTCAGGATAGGCTTTTAGAACGGGGAAGTAATAGTTGCCTTGATACTGCACCAATAGCGGCTTGTCATTTGCAATCACATTGGCTGCCATACAAATGACAAATATCAGCACAAAAATAAATAGCGATATAACCCCAAGACGGTTATGACGAAAACGGTTTAGGCGTGCTTGCCAAATAGGATTTAGGCGACGTTTTTTTTCTATAGGAATCGAAGAGGCGCTTGAGGGTACTGAAGATAATGGATGGCTTGACATTAGCGCCCCTCAAAATCAATACGCGGATCAATTAAGTGATAACTTAAATCACTGATTAACTGTAATAACAGTCCGACCAAAGTAAAGATAAATAGCGTACCGAATATCACCGGATAATCACGCTGTTGAATAGCTTCGAAACCTAACAGTCCCAAACCATCGAGTTTAAAGATAATCTCAATAAGAAAATTACCAGCAAAGAAAATCCCAACGATAGCCGCTGGAATACCCGCGATAATAATCAGCATGGCATTACGAAACACATGACCGTATAACACTTGCCGTTCGCCCAAACCTTTTGCTCGCGCGGTAAGCACGTATTGCTTACCAAGCTCTTCTAAAAAACTGAACTTGGTCAAATAAGTCAAGCCAGCAAAGCCGCCAACGGTACTTGCTAAGAGCGGTAGCGCTAGATGCCAAAAGTAATCTTTCACTTTACCCAATGCGCTTAATTGATCAAAGTTTTCAGAAGTTAATCCTTGCAGTGGAAAAATATTCCAGTAGCTGCCACCGGCAAAAAACACTAACAGTATGACGGCAAATACAAAGACGGGAATCGCATGACCGATAGCCAGTAGCATGGCAGTGGCTTTATCTATACCTGAGCCATGATGCATGGCTTTATAGATACCCAGTGGAATGGCTATCATATAAATCAGCAAGGTGCTCCAAAGCCCAAGCGAGATGGATACTGGCAGCTTCTCTATAATCAAATCCGTTACTGACTGCCCTTTAAAAAACGACTCGCCAAAATCTAACTGAGCATAATTCTTTAACATGAGCCAAAAACGCTCAGGTGCCGATTTATCAAAGCCATATTGCGCATTAATCGCTGCCACCATCTCCTCTGATAAACCACGTGTGCCTTGGTAAGTGCTATTGTTGCCACCGGCACTACCCGCACCGATATTACCGCTGAGCGCACTGTCTTTTGCACTTTGCTCAATAAGAGCCAGTTGCTGCTCAACAGGGCCGCCCGGCGCCGCCTGTACAATGACAAAGTTCGCCAGCAATATCAAAAATAGCGTCGGTAATATCAGTAGCAATCTTTTTAAGATATAACGACCCATAATGGCGGCTTCCTAAAATAAAGAAATATAGCAACAGAGAAAATTAGCAGCTAAACCTTATTTAAAAAGCAGTTGTTGAAACTGCAGTTATTAAAAAGCAAGCACCTAAAAAACAGCTATCAAAAATATATAAGACTTTAGAAGTTATTTTTAAGCTCGCGTAACGCGGCAAATACTGTCAAAGACTTATCATCATCAATGGTGACTTTAGACTTCACCCCTGCAATCACACTTGGCTCTTGCGTACGCAAAAACACATTGATTGCACGCTCATGCTCTAGAGTGACGGGCAATGTTGGAATGCCTTGAGCGGTTTTTTCTTCTGCTTGCGCAAGCGCTTGCCGCATCGCTTCACTCGCAGGTTCAATCGATAGACCAAAGCATAGGTTGCTGGCAGTATATTCATGGGCAGGGTACAGCAGCGTCTCAGCTGGCAAGCCATTTAAACGCTTAAAGCTCTCATGCAATTGCTCAATCGTGCCGGTAAAGACACGTCCGCAACCGGCACTAAATAAGGTATCACCGCAAAAGCAATGCTTCTGTCCATCGATATCTAAAATATAAGCCACGTGGCTTACTGTATGGCCTGAGATATCCCATACTTGCGCGGCGCAGCCCCAAGCACTGACCGTACTACCGTCTTTTATAGTCTGGTCTTCATCGACGTTGTGTTCAGCATGAGCAACCAGATGCGTCATCGGATAAGACTCTTGCAGCTCGGCAACACCGCCGATATGATCATGGTGATGATGCGTGGTCCAGATAGACGTCAGCTCTAAGCCGTTTTCTTCTAAATAAGCGATAACTGGCTCAGCTTGACCCGGATCAATGACAATCGCCTGTTTATTGCTGTCATTAATGAGCGTCCAAATATAGTTGTCATTAAATGCTTTAATCGGGTGAATACGAATACTCATATAAAATCCTTAGCAGTGATTGTCTTTATTGCGAATGTCTTGTATGTAATTTTTAAACCAACTAAAAAATTATGCAGAGTCATTGCATTTATTGGCTTAAGCCATTTTTATAAATTATTGTTTCGAGCTGTTTTTTAAAACTATTGCTTCTAACGATCGTTTGGAGCGATTATCTTAAACTATTGCTTCAAATATCGATTAACACGGGCTTCCGCTTCTTTATCTGTCCACCAATAATCGATACCGATAGCATTGGTCGGTAGTTTTGCCGTATGACGATATTGATTCCAGTAGGCAACATTGGTGCTAGATTTGCCGTATAAAGGTACTAAATAATGACCTGCCCGTAGCAGGCGATCAAGTACGTGAGTATATAAAACAATCTCATCGCGATTTTTAGCGTCGCCCAATTTTTTAATAACACTGTCAATCGCAGGGTTTTTAATACCGATGGTATTAGCGTTGCCCGCCTCATCAGCGGCGGTGCTGCCCCAAAAACCCACTTGCTCAGCGCCAGGCGATAGACTTTGGGCGAAGACGTCGACTACCATATCATAGTCAAAAAGGCGCATGCGCTCATAATATTGCGGCCCATCGACTTGGCGTAAGGTCGCCTCAAAGCCCAAACGCTTTAAATTACGGATATAAGGCAATAATACACGCCCCATGGTCTCGCCTGTCATCAAAATCTCAATTTGAGCAAGCTTGCCATCAGGTTGGTATAGCTTCATATCTTGATAATAAAAACCAGCATCTAGCAATAGCTGCCGCGCCTTTAACAACCCGTCACGATTAAAACCGCTACCGTCACTGGTTGGTAATTGCCATTCCGTCAATACTGCTTGGCGCTGAATCGGTTCAAGCTTGGTTAGCAATGGACTTAACACCTGCATCTCAGCCGCAGATGGTATACCAGTAGCAGCAAGCTCTGAGCCATGAAAGAAGCTTTGCAAACGCTCATACTGGCCATGAAACAAAGTTTTATTCATCCATTCAAAGTCGTAAGCCGCCGTCAAGGCTTGGCGAACGCGAATATCTTGAAAAATTGGCCGGCGCATATTCATCACCAAACCTTGCATCGGTACTGGATTTTCGCTGCTTATGGTTTCTTTATTAATCAGACCTGCTTTGACGGCGGGGAAATTGTAACCTGTTGCCCAATTAGAGGCTTTATTCTCCGGGCGGAAACGATATTGACCCGATTTAAAACCCTCAAAAGCAATCTCATCACTTTGATAATAGACAAACTTAATCATATCAAAGTTATAACGACCGCGATTGACCATCAAATCACGCCCCCAATAATTGGGGTCACGCACATAGCTGACCGCACGCCCCGCATCGACGCGGCCAAGCTTATAAGGACCACTGCCCATGAGCGGCGTCAATGTTATTTTTTCAAAATCTGTATCAATTGATGACTTAGCAAAAATAGGGAACTGGCCGACCGTTAATAAAATCTCTTTATTTTCATCAGACTTAAAAACAAACTTTACCCGCTGCTTATCGACAATCTCAATGTCTTTAATATCGCCTAAATAACTGCGGATATACATTGGGCCTTTAGTCAGTATCGCATCATAAGTGGCTTTGACGTCACTACTGGTCACTGGCGACCCGTCCCAAAAGCGCGCAGCAGGATTAACATGGTAAATAATCCAACTGGTGTCATCAGGGTCATACGTGACTTTATTTGCCAGCTGCGGATACATGGTAAAGGCTTCATTGAGTGAGCCAGTCATCAAGGTATCGTACAGATAGTCCGTACCAACCATCGCCACACCTGTGGTCATCCATTTATTGGCTGCATTAAAGGTGCCGCGTGCCTCAAGCGATAATGTGCCACCCTTGGGCGCATTGGGATTGGCATAAGGCATAAACGGCACGTCAATATATTCAGTGGTACTATTATGCCCAAGCGCAGTCGTAGTGATTGGCGCAGCAATACTAGCAGGTATCCAGCTGATAGTAATGGCAAGCAAGACGGCTTTTAGCATGGTATTTTTTAGCATCATAAAGTTATAACAAACCCTTTTGCCAGACCGAATGAATATATTGAGCATTTAACCAGTTACTGAAAGCCACCGACCGCTTATGAAATAAAAGCTGAAAAAATATGACGTATATGACGTATATGACGTATCGTAAGTGCTGCAAAATTTTATCATAACAAACTTAGGTTTTTTAACCTAATATTTTGCAGCGTTAAGGTTGCTACATGACGGATTATGCAGCTTAAAAAACACTAATACGCATAAAAAAAGACGCAGCTCATAAAAGTTGCGTCTTTTGTTTTAAAACCTGTGCTAACTTAAGCGTGCTTTTTTTCAAAGGCGATCATAAAGTCAACCAATTGCTGTACCCAATCTAGCGACACTGCATTATAAATACTGGCACGCATTCCGCCAACATCGCGGTGACCTTTTAGATTCATCAAACCTGCTGCCGCCGACTCTTCTAAGAATACTTTGTCAAGGCTGCTGTCTGCTAACGTGAAAGGCACGTTCATGATAGAGCGATATTTGGGGTCAACTGGATTGCTATAAAAGCTGCTATCATCAATCGTTTTATAGAGCAAATCAGCTTTTTGTTGGTTGATTTCACCGATAGCAGCAACGCCGCCCTGCTCCTCTAACCAATCAAATACCAACCCTGCTAAATACCAAGAATACGTCGCTGGCGTGTTTGACATTGACTCTTTTTCAGCCTGATGTTCATAGTTCATCAGCAATGGACACCATTCACTTGCTTTGCCCAATAAATCTTCACGAATAATGACAATGATTAATCCTGCTGGCCCGATATTTTTTTGCGCACCCGCGTAAATCATGCCAAATTTAGACACGTCGATTGTCTGTGACAAAATGCAAGAGGACATATCGGCGATAATCGGCGCATCGACTTGTGGCGGCTCAAATATTTGTACACCATGAATGGTTTCATTGGCGCAGTAGTGGAAATACGCCGCATCTTCGCTTAGGTTCCAATCGCTTTGCGCTGGCACGTCGGTAAAATTACTGTCTTTACCCGTTGCCACCACATTGACCTCGCCTAAACCCAGTTTGGCATAGCGCTGTGCTTCTTTAACCGCTTTACCAGACCAAGTACCTGTCGTTAGATAGTCTGCGCGGCCACCATTTAACAGGTTTAATGGAATCGCTGAAAACTGTAAGCTGGCACCGCCTTGTAAAAACAGCACTTTATAGTTATCTGGAATGTCCATTAGCGAGCGCAATTTGGCTTCAGCTTTTTCGGTAATCGCGATGTATTCTTTACTACGGTGACTCACTTCCATGACCGACATACCGCGTCCCTGCCAATCAAGCAACTCTTCTTGAGCGCGTGATAAGACGGCGGTCGGTATGGTGGCAGGTCCCGCTGAAAAATTGGGTACACGGTTAGGAGCGGCTTTAGTGGTCATAATCATTATCCTAAATATGATGAAATCATCGTGGTTATTAAAGGTTAAAGGTGAATGTTATCGTTATTTTTTAATCTCTGTCATAGTAAGTGGCAACCCTTTAACGCTGGCTCGATAACTGCTCCCAGAACTGGCGTTTAAGTTTGCTATCTTTAAGCATGTCATCGAGCTTGGGCACAGTAGTAAAGTTCGGATGCTCAAGACCGTCAGGCAAGGCAGTCAATGCCGCCACTTTTATCTCTTCGCGACGACCAATCTTAAAGACATATCCTGCAAGGCTGGCATTGGCAAGCTCAGCCGTATCCATACCTTCACAAATAGGAAATGAGGTTGTCTCACAACTGATGGATAGCGCTTGGGTGATATTTTGCCAAAGCTTTTGACTGTCACTATTAAGGGCTTGGATATCAACCAAAATTACCCAATCGCCATAGCGACCACCTTGTAAATCAAATGGTACTACCTTTTTAAAGCTATCGTCTTTAAAGTTATTCTCTTTAAAACTGCTATCTTCAAAGCTTGCAGCATTATTTACATTATCAATCGCAGCTTGCTGAACGACAGTATTTACAAGTGAGGTAACGGCGGGCTTAGAGATGTCAGGGGTAGTCGAGTCAAAACTATAGGTAACGGGGCTTTGTTGGTCAGAATGACTTAAACCTGTCTCATTAGCGTCATCATAAGAATGATTAGACCCATCATCTACCATACCTGATATGGCATTAATATTTGGGGATTCAATATTGGAAGATTCAAGGCTTGGCTGTTCAGTGCTCGTCGCAGAAGAAGCTGTAGCATTAGATGGAGTGCTGGCATTAGCTGTAACCGCATCAGGCAAGGCAGGCGCAGAAATATCCGCGATATTCATGGTTTCAGAGCTTGGCTGCACCCACTGATTGATACCCATCATCGCTAAAATCTGGCGCTGCTGCATACGATGCTGCAATACAATTAGCGGGTCTTGGATATCACTCATGCTTATTTACTATCCTACTTATCTAAAATGGATTTACAGGCTTTTACTATCAAAAGAATACTCAAATGCCATCAATGACATTGCTCAAAAAAGCTGCCGAACGCCTAGCCAATGATTGGCAAGCTCGGTCAAGCAATCATACTCATCTTGACTGACTATCGTATCGTGTAACATCACTGTATGCAACGTACTCAGCCATTGCCGGTACGTATGATAAGCATAAAAATGGCGCGTACTATCATTGCCCGCCTTATCTACACTATCTGTCCTATCTGCATTGTCGTCCTGTATATGAGCATTATAATCTATTTGAGCGCCGCCCTGTTGCCTCTGTCGATAATTATCATCACCTTTGGCTTCTGATACATACGATTGACTGGCAGATGCTATAAAAATAGGTACGGCTTCTATCAATGCTAGTAATTGAACAGTATTTAAACTTTGCGCAGTCAATAACAACCATTGCAAATTTGCCTCACTAACGGCTGCTAAATCAATATCAATCAAACGTGCATGACGGCGTAAATCTACAAGATAATGAGCAACGCTAGCACTATTATAGCTGAGCACTGAATTAGGTGTTGAGATAGGTGCTGAGCTATCTAGTGCAGATATTATCTGCCCTTTAGCATCCTTTGATAAGCGATAAGCCAATAAAGTAAGCATTGTTTTCGCGGCAATATCGAGACCATTAAACACCTGTCCTGACGGGTCAAGCTGAGCATAAATATCATCCGTGCCAGCGTGCAATACTTGCTGCCATTGATAGTATAGATATTGAGGGTGAAGATGCGACTGAACCTGTGTATCATTTAATACGGCAGACAATACGGGTAACAATTGCTGCAGCTGTAGCGCCTGCCATAACGCTAAAATCGCTGGCGACCGAGAATGGGTATTCTCTAAAGGATTTAATACGGATGTAGATTTATCAATAGAATCATCATTATCTATATTATCAGCGATATTTTGGCTTAAATCAGCCGTAAGGGAGTTTTCAAACAGCTCAATGATACCTTGCTGATAACGCAATAGCATCGTACGACACTTTTTTTGCTGCACATAATGTTGATGATCTTGATTGCTATGACTGGCTTCATATTTTAAGCGCAATTCATCGATAGCGTTTTCTGATAGATTATGTTGGCGTAGTTGCTTTAACGCCAACATAATCAAAGCACTGTCTAATCGTCTGTCAAGATTTGCCACTGCCGCTAATAATTTATGATCGAGTGTATGCGGTAAAATTTGTGTGTTGCCGCTTGTATCAGTTTCAGCAGCAGAGGTTCCATCGTTAGCAAGCCCAAGCCAGATATCAGTTAAATCATAAGTTGCTGTTGTTGACAGCACACAACCCTGATGACAAAGTAACACGGCTTCAATCAAAGCTTGCGCCCCTAGCGGGTGATAACTGTGATTGAGCACATACTGCGGTAGCAATACCTTTTGTATGTCATCAATGCCAACCAATGCATCAGACGGCAAATCACTATCAGGTTTGGCTTGCCATGGCTTAAGCAGCTGCTGAGTACCGATATCTTCTGCTTGCACCTGCAAACGCCCATCAATAACAACATCTTGCTCTACAACAAACTCAAGCCCCGCATCGGCTTCCGATTGGTTGTTCAGTTTACCTGTAGAAAAGACAGCGACTTCTTTATTGATAACGTCATTAGAGCCATCGATGATGCTGTTATTAATAGAGGCTGATTGATTGTTAAATATTGACGAGTGTTGCGTATTTGTCTCTTGTTTAATACTGCTTAGGCTATTTGCTGTTATCACGCCCCAATCACCCAATCGCTGCTGTTCATATATCTCTTTAATCTTTTGTTGATTGATGCGTTTTTCTTTAGCAACCTGCACCGCGAAATCATGATAAGCATTGTCGTTAATAGCGTTCATACGCTCAGTCAAGCTTGGATGCGTAGCAAACCACGAGAAGTCACCCAAATCCGCCCCGCTACTGGCAAAAAAGAAATGACTAAGCCCATTGATATCGGCGATACCGGTTAAGCGCGAACCAAGCGAATCTTGATAGATGGCTTTTAAGGTTTCCATGATCGCAGGCGAGCGTGTTAGCTGTACGCTCGTCGCATCAGCGAGTAACTCACGTTCACGATTAAAGCTGTGTTTAATGAGTTGAGCACTGGCCATGCTTGAGAAGCTCAATCCATGTATTAGTAATGTCCAGATACTTCGCGGCGCTTGCCGATCAGTGGCAGCTGTGCTTTGTAGCCACATCGACTGAGGCTTAGCAGATGACTGCTGATTTTTGGATTGATTTTGCCAGTAGGTGACCCACTCATTATGAGTCGTAAAGCTTGCTGTCTGCGCTTCAGTGCTACGGGCATGACTATCAATGGCTCTTTGGGGTAAAGGGTTATTTTGATTGACCGCATTGTCAAAATAATTTTGCTGCTTATTCTGACTGCTAGCGCCAAAGTTATTGACGGAATCACTCCAGTCATAAAGTAATTGCAAGCCTGCTAGCACGACCATTAGCTGTAAATTGAAGGTGGCATCGCCATGCAAGATATGACCATATTCGTGCCCTATCAAGCCATACAACGCCTCATCGGACAGCTTATCAAGCGCGCCTTGAGTGACAACCAATACCATATCTTGACTATGACGGCCGGCAACGAAGCCGTTAATCCCTTGCTCATCAGGCAGAACATACAAAATAGGCATATTCAAACCCGAGGCAATGGCGAGCTGTTGGGCAATCTCATAATAACGGCGATAAACAGGCGGAAAATCGCGCTCATTACGCACTGCAATATGGCGGTCACTAAAGCGAACCTTTGCTGCAGATTTATGCTGATGAGCAACCCCTTGGCTATGCTCCCAAGCATCTTGGCTGTGGTCGATAAACAAGCGAACCGCGCCCACACGCTGAGCAATCGCACGACCACCTGCTTTTAAGCGTCCATATTCTAAAAAACTACCGACGACAAAGCTACCGATTGTCCATACGACGACCAGTATTAATACCCAATGATAAATGCCACCGGTAAATATCGTCAGCAGCAGCGACATAATAGCGAGCGCCACCGCAATATGGGCAAATATAATGAGAAAAAATAGCCCATAGAGCAATAAGCTGCGCCGAGTACGGCTACGCTGTGCACCAAAGAAATCCATCTACTTATCTGACCTAGCGATAGCTAAATGCATATAAAATCAACCCATATTAACGACAGGTGCTTGCGCAATTGCCTTTCTGTCTTCAAATACCAATGGGCTGAGTGGCCGAAAGCCAAATGTGCTGCTGACGAGGTTATTAGGGAACACTTCACGGTCGTTATTATAAAACATCACGCTGTCATTATAATGCTGACGTGCAAAGCCAATCCGATTTTCAGTATTGGTCAACTCATCCATCAACTCTTTAATCATACTGTCCGCTTTTAGCTCAGGGTAAGCCTCCACAACCGCTGAGAATTGACCTAATGCTTTAGATAACATCCCTTCTGCCTTGGCAAACAGCGCCATGTGTTCAAGCGAATCTGGCTGATGCTTGCTAGAATCCTGCAGACTTTGAGCATGATTACGCGCACTAATCACGCGGGTCAGCGTTTCTTCTTCGTGCGCTAAATAACGCTTGGCTGTCTCAACCAAATTTGGAATCAAATCATGACGACGTTTTAGTTGTACATCGATTTGCGCAAAGCCATTTTTCGCTTGGTTGCGGGCACGCACCAGCTTATTAAAAACGGATACCCCAAAGACCACGACCAATACAACCACTGCAATGAACACCCAAACAAACATTTTCATAAACAGATCCCAAAACGTTTCGTATTAATAATTGATATTATTGTTAATAAAGGTTACTACATTGTATTTTAACCTATAAATCTGGTTCAGAGTTCAAAATCAGACGAAATGCAGGCGAAAAAAAAGCCCTTTACGATGAAGGACTTATTATCAGGTTTGACTCTTTGAAACGATATAGCAGGACTATCAGCAAATTTTGGGCAAAAAAAGCGACTCCAAAAGCACATCCTCGGCACACATTATAACTATTACCGTTGCTACCTTCCGGTCCTGGCGGGGTTCATAGAACAATGTTGCGAGGCTACCAATGGAGCCACCAGTTGCAGATTATACAAGAATTTTTTATTATTACAACCCCCATCGTCAAACTGTTTGCTTTAGGCGATAAACCATCTCTCCACTTACTGCGCACAAGCAACGATGCAACCAAATCTAAGCAGCAACTTGAATGACAAAATTCTCACAGCAATTGGTTTGATTTTTGCTATTTTAGTCAGGGTATATTGAATAAAAACCAATACAAAAAACCCTCATATAAAAGTGAGTTTTATAACCATACACCTCGCACAAATATGATTACGATTATTACCACTTATTAGGAGATAGCTATGAGAAATACTTGGATGAACAAAGCCGCACTTGCTACAGGCACCGCTGCCTTATTGACATCGATGATGGGTAGCGCCCATGCAGAACCCACAGGCTACGATCAGCTGACTTTTCAGACAGAAGTCAAAGAAGAAATTCAGAATGACGAAGTTCGCGCCAGTATGTATAAAAAAGCCCAGGCATCAGATGCTAAAACACTAGCGACCACGCTTAATACCTCTGTCAATAATGCCATGAAAATCGCCAAACGCTACCCAAGCGTGACAGTCAGTACCGGTCAGCAGCGCACCTACCCGCGCTACGATAAAAATGACAAAATCATTGGTTGGACTGGACAAGCCAGCATCGACTTAAAGAGCACCGACTTTGCGGCGACCAGCCAGTTGATTGCAGACTTACAACAAACCTTAGTCATGGAAAATCTAAACTTTGGGGTTTCAGATGCTAAAAAAGATGCGCTAGAGCAAAAACTGATGACCGATGCTTCACGCGCCTTTCAACAGCAGGCTAAAAACCTGACTCGTGCATGGGATGCACGCAGCTATCGTGTCGTCACTGTCAATCTAAATACCGGCAGCAACTATCCGCGCCCTATGTATAGCGCGATGAACATGAAAGCTGAATCTGTAAGTGATTCAGTACCAAGCCAAAGCTTTGAGTCTGGCAACAGCACCATTTCAGTGACTGCTAATGGCACGATTGAATTAACAAAATAAATGAATAATTAATGAGTTAAGCAATAGATATTATTGCTAAGTTCTATAGATAAGGGCAATCACTGCTTTCAGTGATTGCCCTTATTTTATGTCTATGAATTATTATTAATGTATTGCCGCTAATTTTTTATTATTAACATTTAACACAGTGACCCAAAGTTATTTTTTTACTGGCTCTTCAAGTGTCATGGGTCTATCAACTATGGGTCTATCAACTACTGGTTTAGTAAATGACAACATATTCGGTTGTTTGCCATCTTGACGCATTTTTAATAGTACTTTTTGATGCCAAGGCAGGCGCTGATAAGCCAATAATTGCTCTGCTATTTTTTTCTTATTTTGCAAGGTTTGCGTATTTTGGATGACATAGACGGTACGCTCTACCTGTTTTGCTATCTGACCTTTTTTATTTTTCAGCACAGCTTTTACGCTATGCGTACCCGGCAGAATATCAACGGTTGCGATCGAAGCGCTTAAACCTTGCGCCACCTCGTTACCATCTAAGTAAATGCTGACACTATCGCCTGCTTGTAGTGCCGGTTTTACTTGCACCTTTACATCAATAATTTGTACGGGACGACGATACGCCCGCTCTTCACTAGGCTCTGTCATCGTCAGCTGATAATTAATGGGCGCTTTATTAGCGGTTGAGTCACTGTTGGCAGTGGTGTTAGCGGCAGCAGGAGCTTGGGTAGTATTGACAGGCTGATTGCTTGTATTATTTGTTTGACCCGAACTATTTGCACCAACACTATCATTGCCAGTTATGACACTGGTTTGACTAATTTGCTTACCTGCCTGCTGTTGATAATTTTGCGGACGATCGGTAAAGGTGACTTGACCCGTTTTTTCATCGACAACTTTATAGATAGCAGCGGCATTTGCCATCGGTGCGTAGAGACTGGCTGTGCTGATAGTCAAACCTGTTAGTAGGCTTAGCGACAACCTTTTATTGAAAATAGTACTTTTTAATGATGAAATCATAGTCAGTCAACCTAATAAGTGCGCGTGTTTAATAAGTATAGTAGTACTATTATGGGGTATTTTTCAGCGAATAACACTAGCGTCTATTATGTTAGATAAATGACAAATAGACTCTAGTCTAGAATAGTACATTTACGACAGCAGTAGTCTTATACAGGAATTTATGAAGATATGACCTCTTAAGTTAGTCGTTTTTTACTCTATTGGTGAAATATTCCATGTATCTATCAAATCCCATATCACAGTATCGATTTCCTGCCAGTGCTCTAAGTTACTACGATGAAAATACCATTCAACTTTGATACCACCATAAATAGGCTCGTATGAAATAGCTTTTACCTGATCATCACCTCGAAATGAAAAAACTATGCCAGAGACTTGACTGTTAGTAGAGTCACCAAAGCAACCTAATCCAATATCGTCTCGAATGTCACATTGAAGATTGTATTGATCAGACATTTCTGATTTATATTTACCTTTCTTATCTATCAAATAAGCCTCTTTAGTTGTACGACTGGTTTGATATGAGTTAATCACTACCTTCACCTGATCAGGATGATCTAAGGTGTCATTAGAATTAACACTGTTATCTGTAGCCTGTACCAACGAGCCGTTGAGCATCAGATTAAACTCATACCCTCCGCCTGATGTTTTAGAGATAGGCATGTCTCTTGCTTCTTCTTCACTTATATTGTCAAACTCCGTAGGCTGATAATCAATGGGAAATTGTCCAATATAACGTTCATACTGTGGACGATAAAACTCTCTTTCTACTCGTTCATTGTGGGTGACAAAATGCTCCCGCCTTTCTTCCACTTCAGCCTTGAGAATGAGATGATCGTTGATCTTCCAAGTGACGATGTTGCCCTCTTTATATGGGTCTTGCTTTTTTTCTTGTTGCATACAGCCTATTTGAAATAGTGACAAGCTGATTACTAAGAAAAGGCTTAAGGTTGAGGTTTTCATGGCATTGCCTGCTGTTATCATTATTATAGCTGGTTGTGAAAAACTGAGTATTGCGGTTTACTATGCACTCCACCTTGTAGAAACCGTGAGCTTAAATTCTAAGAAATTCACCAGTAAGAAACACTACTATGAGTAAAGACGTAATTACATTCGTCATCATGTATTCGTTATCAGGCTCTCATTTTAAAACAATTGTCGATAAAAAAGCCATAAAAAAACCAGCTAAATGCGATTTAGCTGGTTTTTGTTTATCGAGAATTTAGCGTGTTAACTACAAATTAGCAGCTATAGTACAAGTCAAACTCAACAGGATGTACCGTGATATTGACACGCTGTACTTCTTCTTGCTTCAGTGCAATATAGGCTTCTAACATCTCTTTAGTGAAGACGTCACCTTTTAATAAGAACTCATGATCATCTTTTAACGCCTGTAGCGCCACTTCTAAGTTTTCGGCGACCGTTGGAATGAGTGCTTCTTCTTCTGGTGGCAAGTCATATAAGTTTTTATCAGCGGCTTCACCTGGATGCATTTTGTTTTGAATACCGTCAAGACCTGCCATCAACAACGCCGCAAACGCTAGGTATGGGTTGGCTGCTGGATCAGGGAAACGTGCTTCAACACGCACCGCTTTTGGGCTACTAACGTGCGGAATACGGATAGAGGCTGAGCGGTTAGACGCTGAGTATGCCAGTTTGATAGGCGCTTCATAATGTGGCACTAGGCGCTTATAGCTGTTGGTCGATGGGTTGGTAATCGCATTCAAGGCACGCGCATGTTTGATAACACCGCCGATAAAGTATAGCGCGGTTTCTGAAAGACCAGCATATTCATCGCCTGAGAAAGTATTGACGCCGTCTTTTGAGATAGAAATATGCACGTGCATGCCAGAACCATTATCACCAACGATAGGTTTTGGCATAAAAGTTGCGGTTTTACCAAACTGATGGGCAACGTTATGTACTGCGTACTTGAGCTTTTGTACTTCATCCGCCTTGCGAACTAACGTATTAAAAGCAACGCCAATCTCTAGCTGGCAAGGAGTAACTTCATGATGATGCACCTCAATGCAACCTTCGCCAATCATATCTTCGATACGATCGCACATCACCGCACGCATATCTTGTGAGCTATCAACCGGTGGTACTGGTACATAGCCACCTTTAACGCGCGGGCGATGCCCCATGTTGCCCCACTCATAGTCTTTATTGGTCGACCAAGCGGCTTCTTCAGCGACAATTTCATGGCTGACACCAGACATGTTGACAGACCATTTCACTTCATCAAATACAAAAAACTCAGGCTCAGGACCAAAAAAAGCCGTGTCGCCAATGCCAGTCGATTTCAAATACTCTTCAGCACGGCGAGCGATAGAGCGTGGGTCACGATCATAGCCTTGTAGCGTTGATGGCTCGATAATGTCACAGGTCACAACCACAGTAACCGCGTCAAAAAACGGGTCGATAAAGGCGGTTTCTGGATCAGGGCGCAAAATCATGTCGGAGGCTTCGATACCTTTCCAGCCAGCAATCGATGAACCGTCAAACATCTTGCCATCTTCCATCACTTCTTCATCAACGCTGTGCGCCGGAAAAGTCATGTGATGCTCTTTACCGCGAGTATCGGTGAAACGAAAATCAACCCATTTGGCATTGGATGATTTGATCAGATCAAGTAATTTATTTGACATAAATAATTTCCCTTGTGGTTATCATGGTATTTAAATTGAGACTTAGGATGAAAAAATCTAAACTGCGAAATTCTTAAAAACTTTAAAATCTATTTATAAAACTGAGCTAAAAATAAATCGTATTGTTCCTATTATGCTGGGACTTAGCGATATATTTAGAACGTTCATCATTGGTTAATCAGTGCATTTCTTTATTATTAACGGCTAATTTTTCTTAACCGAATAAAGGCAGGGGCTATTTTAGCAACATCTGACTCATAATGCTGAACTCTTCAAATGCATATTAGTAATTAAACCTTACATTGCTCAGTAGCGGCGGCTACTAACACTTGTGAGAGCTGCAACTGCTATGCCAATTTTGACTGCAGTCATCAAACCCTCAATATAACAAAAAGTCATAGTCCACAAGTATTGCTAGCAAATACAAATACTTATAAAAAATATCCTGATGTATTAGCAAGTGATTGGCATCACCACTGTGGTGTTTAACTATCAATTGTAAATGTATAACAAAACAATAACAGCACTATAAATGAGCAGTAATTAGCGTTTTCTTAGTAAATTTCGCACCTTTATAGTGCATATATTATCAATCATAGTGCCACTGAGCGGCATTTGATAGATGGTAAAATAGTGTTAAGATAACGACTTTTAATATAGCAAGATTAAAAAACTATTTAGCATTATAGAAACGGCTTCGCTTTATAAATAACCATAAACAATCCTCATAATTAAGTGCAAGATAGTAAAGTACCAGAAAATCAATGAGTTGAAGATATAATGATTTTGATGATCGATAATTACGACAGCTTTACCTACAATATTGTACAGTACTTCGGCGAATTGCAGCAGGACATCACAGTTTGGCGTAATGATGAGATCAGCATTGATGAAATTAAAGCACTTGCCCCAGATGCCATTGTTATTGGTCCCGGACCCTGCGACCCTGATCGCGCTGGTATATCGTTAGAGGTGATTGAGACTTTTAAGGGCATGATCCCAATATTAGGTATTTGCTTGGGCCATCAGGCAATCGGCCAAGCATTTGGCGGCAAAGTTGTGAAAGCAAGCGAGGTCATGCATGGGCGTTTATCGGCTATTTATCATCATGGACAAGCCGCGTTTGTCGATTTGCCCAATCCAGCACAGTTTACCCGTTATCATTCGCTGGTGCTTGAAAAGTCCAGCTTACCCGACTGCTTTGAAGTCAGCGCTTGGACACAAAATGCGGGCGGTAGTATCGAAGCCATCATGGGCATTCGTCACCGTGAGTTCGCGATTGAAGGCGTTCAGTTTCATCCTGAATCGATTTTAAGCGAAGCAGGTTATCAACTGCTTAATAACTTTTTGCAAGCGCATCACTTAGCGGTGATAGCCTCAGATGAGCTACCGCAAGTAGGATAGCTGTTTTAAACAACGCGCTTTATTTAACCTAATCAATTTATACGATAATTATAAAAGATAATAATAAGTGAGAATATTATGACCTCTGCCGCTATGCAGGATGAAAAATCAATGATGGAACAAATTAATAAGAGTAAGCAAATTAGCCAAACCCAGCAAGCTGTTGAGGATATCAATCAGCTGTCTGATGAGAGTATCCATAAGCTACTAACCACCGCTTTGGGCAGAATTTTTCAGCATATTGATTTAACTTTTGATGAGATGTATCAAGTGATGCTCATCATTATGCAAGGCAGATGTAGCGATGCCATGATGGGCGCAATTTTGACGGGTCTGCGTATGAAAGGCGAATCAATCGATGAGATTACGGCGTCGGCGAGTGCCATGCGTGCCTTAGCTGCCAATATCAGCCCAAAAGACTGCGAATATATGGTGGATATCGTTGGTACTGGGGGTGATGGTGCCAATTTATTTAACGTATCAACAGCCGCAGCATTAGTAGCAGCAGCAGCAGGTGCCCAAGTTGCTAAGCATGGTAACCGCGGCGTTTCGACCAAATCTGGTAGCTCAGATTTACTTGAGCAAGCAGGCATTAGTCTTTCCCTGACCCCTGAACAAGCGCAGCAGTGTATCGAAAATCAAGGCATTGGTTTCTTATTTGCCCCCAATCATCATAGTGCGATGCGTTATGCCAATCCAGTACGCCGTGAGCTAAAAGCGCGGACGATTTTTAATATTTTAGGTCCACTCACCAACCCTGCTGGCACACCAAATCTTGTCATCGGCGTCTTTACCGCGCAGTTATGTGAACCTTTGGCAAAAGTGATGAAAAATCTGGGCGCGCGCCATGTGATGGTGGTCGGTGCAAAAGATGGTTTGGATGAAATCAGTCTGGCCACCTCAACCACGGTAGCTGAGTTAAAAGATGGTGAAATCTCTGTTTATGAGATGATGCCAGAAGATGCCGGCGTTGAATCACAAACTCTTATCGGGCTTGATGTAGATTCTCCAGAACAAAGCTTGGCACTTATTCGTGCCGCTTTATCAGGCACGAACACTAATGACCGCGCTGTCCTAAAAGCCCGTGATATGATTGCGTTAAATGCCGGTGCGGCAATATATACTGCGGGTCTTGCGAGCAACTATCCAAATGGCGTGAGCCGCGCACAAAAAGTCATTCAAAATGGTGACGCTTTAATTAAGCTAGATGACTTGGCCAAATATACACAGCAATTAGCCACTGAAGCTTGATAAAATTAGATTTAAAAAAATACGTTACGCATAATCCTTTTAATCACAGCTATTTATGCAGCTTTAATTTATTTACTTAATTGTTTCCCTAATTTTTTTACCAAATAACGGAATATAGCCATGACCGCCAATCTAAAATCAGATACTTCTATTCCTTCAGTGTTGCAGCGTATTGTCGCTACTAAACATGAGGAAGTGGTCGCTGCTCATGCGGCAGTATCGCTTGAGGCATTAAAGGCACAAGTTGCCGCTGATACAAAGCCCCGTCGCGGTTTTGCTAATGCTTTGCGCAGCGTTGATATTGGTATCATTGCTGAGATTAAAAAAGCTTCACCTTCTAAAGGTGTTATCAATCATAACTTTGCGCCAGCGCTGTTTGCTAAGCAATATGAGCAAGCGGGTGCCAGTTGTCTGTCGGTGCTTACCGACCGTGATTATTTCCAAGGTGATGACAGCTACTTAATCCAAGCACGCGAGTCTTGCAGCTTACCGATATTACGTAAAGATTTTATGGTCGATGTATATCAGATTTACCAATCTTACTTGATGGGTGCCGATTGCATCTTGCTGATTATGGCCTGTCTTGACGATACCCAAGTACAAGAGCTACACGCTTTAAGCATTGAGCTTGGTATGGATGTATTGATAGAAGTGCATACGGCAGAAGAGCTTGAACGTGCCCTACAGCTGCCACATTCAGAACACAATATTTACGGTGTCAACAACCGTGATTTAAATACCTTTGATGTGGATTTACAGACGACACTTGAGTTAAAGAACACGCTATTACGTGAGCTTGCCATCGATGATGCGCTTTCTGCTAATCCCAATGCCAGCTTAGCACGACCGCTCATCGTAACCGAAAGTGGTATTCACAGCAGCGATGATATCCAAATGATGTTAAGCCATAATATTCAGCACTTCTTAATCGGTGAGCAATTTATGAAAACTGAACATCCTGGACAAGCATTACAATCCTTACTTGCGAGCGTCGCAGCACAGGCGTAAAGTAATTAAAAAAGTAACTGAAAAATCTTAATTTAAGATTAGATAGTTTCAAGACATCTAATAAACACCTCATTCACTCACCAACGATACGTTAACTATTATGTCAAACTCTCTGTTTTCAAAAGAAATGCAAGACCAACTAAAAGAGCTTAAAGGGCAACTGAGTAAAGGTCGTGATACCAACTCAGCAGATGGCGACAATGAAAAGCCAACCGAACCTGTCTCACTGTTGACGCAAAAACAAGTTAAAAAGACGGTCAAGCAATTAGATAGCGAACATATCGACGACGATAAAGTGCTATTTATGCAAGCGATGCATGGCGTCAATCAACTAGAAGATAAAAATGTACGCTCGCCTGCCAATGCTTCAAAAGCTGGCAAACTTGACGCCGCAACGTTATCAAAACGTGCCGCAGCTCAAGGTAGTGAAGCAAGTGACTTGGGCGCAGGCCTGTCAGATATGCAAGCATTACTCAATCCTGTTGCTGCTGAAGCCTATTTGTCTTATAAGCAGCCAACCTTGCAAAACAAAATCTTTGATCAACTCAAAAAAGGCAAGCTACGTTGGTATGACGCGGTAGATATTCATGGCTGCACCATCGAAGAAGCGCGCGTGGCGATGACCCAACTATTAAGCCAAGCGAAACAAAATAACGAAACCATGGTAAAAATCGTCCATGGTAAAGGTTCTGAGGCCATTTTAAAAACCTGCGTCAATGGTTGGCTACGTCAATTGCCAGAAGTATTGGCTTTTTGCTCTGCCCCACCAAAAGATGGCGGTAATGGTGCGGTATTGGTCTTACTTAAAAAGCCTAAAAATGATGGCGAGTAGTTGTTAGTTTTAGCTCAACATCAAAATAAAAAGGACTGCAAATCGCAGTCCTTTTTTATAAAGAAAATCGTACAATTTTTTAATCATAAGCTTCAATTATATATGCCATTATTTTTATATCTCTATTTTTCCGTTTAAAAAACAGTGAAATCAGAACTATAGTCAGTCTTTTATAAATAAGATACAATTGTTTTAAAACAAGCGAAATGGTATAAGAATATATGACCTATTCAG
>NZ_CAJHAD010000027.1 GCF_904846285.1 Psychrobacter immobilis
TGATCACTTGAGCTCGGAAGTCTGCTGAATAGGTCATATATTCTTATACCATTTCGCTTGTTTTAAAACAATTGTATTTTATTTATAACGACATTTTTATATGCAGTATATAAAGTTAACATAAAAGTCTATCTAACGATGTCGAGCGATAGACGTTATTACCTATTGCAACTGATGCTATACAGACAGTTAACTCATTCTAATAGTAAGCTTAAATCTGGCTATTCAATATTAAAAACATCCAATACTAAAATACATAATCACAAGGATATAACAATGAGTAACTCTAATGCGAATAACAACAAGCAGCACAATAACGATAGCAATAAGAATGAAAAGGACTCGGATCAAAACGCAGCAGTAAAAGATAATGAAAACAATGCTACTGATGATTCAAAAGATAGTCATGCTAAGACAAACGATAACAGCAAAAACGATAAGCAGAATAATCAGTCACAAAGTAAAGATAGCAAAGACGACAAATCATCTAGTAATGACAATACTAATCACAGCAAAGATGATAAAACGTCAGATAAAGATAGTAATAAAGACAATAAATCATCTGACAAAGAAAATAGCAAAGACAAAGACGCCTCTGACAAGAAAGATAAAAACAGTAAAGATGATGACTCTAAATCTAAAGACGACAAAGAATCCTCTTTAAAAGACACTGCGACGACTAAAGCTAAAGAAGTGGTGGGCTCATTGGCTGATAAAGCGGCAGATGCAATGGAGCTGGCAGCGAAAAAAATTAAAGAAGCGCGTAAAGATAAGTAGTATAACTATCAATAACATAACTGGCTTCTAATATAGTTCTTTCTAACACCAACATCTCCATAAAAAAAACTGAGCCCTGGGCTCAGTTTTTTTATGTATTAAATATTCGATATGTCTAGCTTAATGGCACACCAATACGTTTTGCCACTTCTTCGTAACCTTCAATCACATCACCCAATGATTGACGGAAACGGTCTTTATCGAGCTTTTTCTTAGTCGCTTTATCCCAGATACGGCAACCATCAGGCGAGAACTCATCACCTAAGACGATACGGTCATGGAATACGCCGAACTCAAGTTTAAAATCTACCAGTATCAAATCACCTGCATCAAACAGCTTTTTTAATACTTCATTGACTTGATGGCTCAGCTCTTTCATTTTCGCCAATTGTGCTTCAGTTGCCCAATCGAGAGAGATAGAGATTGACTCATTAACCATTGGATCACCCAAAGCATCGTCTTTGTAGAACAGTTCATAGGTAGGCGGCGTCAATGCTTGCCCTTCTTCTAAACCTAGACGACGTACCAAACTGCCTGCGGCAAAATTACGTACCACACATTCAACCGGAATCATCTCTAAACGCTTAACCAGTACTTCGTCGTCTGACAATTGCTCTTCAAAATGGGTTTCGATACCAGCATCAGCCAATTTTTGCATAATAAAGGCGTTAAAGCGGTTATTCACCACACCTTTACGGGCGAGTTGTTCGATACGCTTGCCATCAAGCGCTGAGGTATCATCACGGAAATGTAAAATCAGCAGATCATTGTCTTCTGTTTCATAAACAGATTTGGCTTTGCCTTTATACAGCAGTTCTTGCTTTTGCATGAGGGGAGTTCCTGTTCGTTCAAGCTTATGTGGTAAAAACGCGCAGCGACCGCTAAGCGCTTTATATTAGGGTGCTAAGAAAGGATACTTAACCATAATAAAAAACCAGCGGTACAGATAGGGATAAAAAGGGTTTATTCTGATACTTGGGCAACAGCACGCTGAGGTTTTGGCAATTGATACTGCTTACCTGACTCGTTTTGCAACTTTAGCGTATTTGCGCCCGCACTAGGGGTTGGATATAACGGAACAAATGGCGCAGTTTCTTGCTCAGCAGGTAGCTGTAACGGTGCCAGCTTTTTGCTTTGCTGATACTCGAGACTACCGTTATCGCGCTTACCAAAAATGCCTTTTGTCGCTTGGCAACCGCTTAATACCAACGTACTACCCAAAACTACCGTTAGCAGCGTCGGGAATATCTTTGCAGGGGTTGATGATACTTTGATCATATTATCTCTCTGAGTTAGCCGTTATTGCTTATTTGGTGCGTATTTGAGAAATGCGCTTATAGTTAAAATATCTAATAGACTCTAACTAAACTATAAGCAGCATTTTTATTGAATTTACGAAAATTTAAAGTAAGTTGGCACGAATCAAAGCTTCATCAATCGTTGCATGGTGCTTTTCAGCTAGCCATACTAATGGCAGACGAATACCTGTATCTATCATGCCCATTTTGTGTAGCGCATATTTGGCAGGGATAGGGCTTGATTCGATAAATAAGTCACGGTGTAGATGTTTTACCACGTCATGGACTTTATGAGCGGCTTCAAAATCACCGCGTAAACCCGCACTAAATGTCTCGCTCATGGCTTTTGGAGCAACGTTGGCAGTCACTGAAATATTGCCTTTACCACCCAGTTTCATCAATTCAAGGGCAGTACCATCATCACCAGATAGCACCACCATTCTGTCACCGACCGCTTTGATCAATTGCTCGCCGCGAATCGTAGAACCTGTAGCGTCTTTAATAGCGACGATGTTATCAATATCAGCAAGGCGTTCAACTGTTTCTTGAGCAATATCAACAACGGTACGACCCGGTACGTTATAAAGCATCTGCGGTATCTTTACCGCATCAGCGATGGCTTTATAGTGCTGAAACAAGCCTTCTTGTGGCGGCTTATTATAATAAGGGGCAACCAATAGCGCACAGTCTGCACCCGCATCCGCCGCATCTTGAGTCAGCTTAATGGCTTCCATCGTATTATTGGCGCCAGTACCTGCAATCACTGGGACACGACCTTTAACATGCTGGACAAAATAGCGAATCACATCGCTGTGCTCTTGCATTGACAAAGTCGCTGATTCACCAGTGGTGCCGACCGCGACCAAACAATGCGTGCCCTGCTCAATCTGCCAATCTATGAGGTCTGCCAGACGTTTATAATCGACCGTGCCGTCAGGATGCATGGGCGTTACCAAGGCTACCATTGAGCCTTGTAGTCGGGTTTTGATATCGTCGTATGCTGTGCTCATAACCGTGCCTTACTGTATTATCCTAGCTTTTATTAAAGCTATCACATGATAAGTCGTGTGCAAGTGCCTTGATAAAAATAATCGTCATAAACATAAATGCATAATTATTTATGTTTATTGAAAATAATGTTAGAGGCCATACCTTGCTTGATGGTGATACTCATGATTTATAATAACGTCATGAACGCTATTTTTATCTGCTGTCAATCTGATTGAGGGTTAGCCATAAAAACGCCTGTTAGTGTAGCATATTTTGGCTCTATCGCTATCAATCAATTAACCCCCAAGCTCGTTATAAAGCAAAAAAATCGCCTACCTATTGAGAAGCTAAGCGCTACTTTATTATGCCAATTTTGGAGCAAATATCGAGGGGATTTCAATTTAAGCTTGGCATTATTTGGCCTTCAAGCCTAGCCTGAAAACTAAACAGTTAGTGTAGCGTAATTACTGACTACCGATAAAACCTTTTCAGGCATTTTAACGAATCGTAAACACATCGATGGTCGGGCGATACAAGCAAGTCAATTATCGCGTCATTATTTATCTTAATCGTGATCTATGATTCTAATAGCTCAGCTTCTGTACTCTGTATTTCCTACTCAATCCGTAAACCGATAATACCCGGAATACCTTGACGCATCATCTCAAGCGTCACCACGCCTTTCTTAGGTAATAATGAAACAGCGCTAGAAAAATCGTTGACCGTTTTAATAGGCTTCTGATGTAGGTTAGTAATAACGTCGCCCGCCAATATACCCGAGCGTGCCGCTAGTCCCGTTGGCTCAATAGCCGTGACCAATACACCCGTCTTATTATCAGACGCCAACTCTATTTGCTCCTCGGGCGTTAAGTTACGCAGCGCGAGCCCTAAGCTCATGCCGCTACCCTGCTGAGCAGAAGTTTGCGACTGCATATCGTTAGAAGCGTTACTGAGCTTGCCGCTTACGATAGATTGCTTACCATCGCGTTGAATTTGGACGCGAAAGGCATCATTGGGGCGTGCCCGATTAATGAGGTTTAATAAATCTGAGGCTTCCATAATTTGGATATCATTGTATTTTAAAATGATGTCACCTGATTTTAGCCCTGCTTTTTGCGCGGGTGAATCTGGTGAAACGCGCGTTAATAACGCCCCTTGTGGTCGCGCCAAATTATAAGCTTCGGCTAAATTACGGTCGATATCTTGTGGAAAAATACCCAAATAGGCGCGCGCAACCTCACCATTATTTTTCAGCTGCTCATAAATATCCATCGCCGCATCAATCGGGATGGAAAATGACAGCCCCATATAGCCGCCCGTACCACTAAAAATACGTGAGTTAATACCAATCACTTCACCGCGTTGATTAAATAACGGACCACCTGAGTTTCCAGGGTTCAATGCTACGTCGGTTTGGATAAAAGGCACGCTGGTTTCACGCGAAAAATTACGCGACTTGGCACTAACAATGCCCGCCGATGCGGAATAATCAAAACCAAACGGTGAGCCAATTGCTAGTACGGGTTCGCCTACTTTTAACGCATTGGAATCGCCGATTGGCAGCGCTGGGAACTGGCGACCCGTGACTTTTAATACTGCCACATCTGAGCGCTCGTCACTGCCCACTAAAGTCGCATCAAGCTCCGTTCTATCATTAAGTGTCACAGTAATTTTGTCCGCGCCCGCCACCACATGATGGTTGGTCAGCATATAACCATCAGGCGTGACAAAAAATGCGGTGCCATAAGCATGCTCAATCGCTGGCGTCGCTGCTTGATCAGGAATGCGCAAGCGATCACCAAAGAATTTACGCAGTAGCTCAGCGGTTTGGGCTTTGGCAAGCTCGGCCTCGCTGACAGTTTTGGTAACGTTTACCCGCGCTACCGCAGGGGTAACTTGTTGAACCAAACCCGAAAAATCTGCAGTGGTAACGGCCGCTTCAGCGCTTGGTACGGCAGCTATATTAATACCCGCAACCATAGTCGTCGCAACGGCAATTGCCAACGTGCTCTGTTTTAACCAACGGCTCAAATTGCGTGTATTCGGTTTAGACATATTGATAGGCATATTTTTAGGCATGTTACCCTCCATATAATGGGTCTTATAGTCGTTATAAACTAGTCGTTATAAATTAATTGTTATCAACGGTTTAAATAAGACCGTTATTAAGCATAATTTTGGCGTATGTTATCAATTTATTTTATTTCACTAAAAAAATAAACTCTAATTACTGTTGCGCAGTTTGCTGATTCGATGAGCTTTAAAAAAATCGTCTTTAGTTTTTGGACTAGAAATTTACTGCCTACTTTTATCACAAGCTTTATCATGAGTTTTTAATAATACAAACTTGCAAAGAATAATGCTTGTTAGTTTACAGTCGATTTTGGACTTATGGTATAAAACTTTATCTTTTCTATTATTTACGACAAAATACTATCCATTCAACCGGCTCTTTGAATACTGCCATTAGATAGCAATCTTTATACAGTGAATAAATCTGCTCTCTTATTGTACTGTTTATACAATGCTAACAAATAACGCAACCTCACCTTATTGACACTATATTTCCCCAGCTTCTTTGACAAACTCTATAATCAAATAGTAAAGCCGCTCAGAGCGCTCAGAAAAAGAGCCTCGAAATACATAAAATAAAACCGTGTTATGATAACAAGCCAAATCATCTATACCACAAACAAAAGTTAATTTTTGTAGGTCGTTATTTTATCAGACTGGTGATCATCACCTTATTTTTCATCTTTTGCGTTTTTAGATCATGCTTATGGGTCTAGGAAAGCTTTTGTCTTTACTACGATATCGTATATATCATATCTCAATTTATTTTGAGCAATGCTATGGCTCATACTTTGTGTGATGCTGTGATTGATGTTATTGATGTTATTGATGTTATTGATGTTATTAATAAATATTTAATAACAGCAGCAACGTCTCTAGCATGTGGCGCGCACCTTTATAGATATAAAATATAACAAGATTTTAAAAGGATTAATTTATGGATACCGCCCTATTGTTATCCGGCGTGGTTGGGCTTGGTATTGCCGCCCAATGGTTGGCTTGGTATTTAAAGCAACCGTCCATTTTGTTTTTATTACTGATTGGTATTATTGTTGGCCCGATATTGGGAGTTTTTGACCCAGACTTGGTACTTGGCGAGCTGATGTTCCCTTTTATCTCGCTTGGCGTGGCGATTATTTTATTTGAAGGCTCGTTGACTTTAGAGTTTGATGAGATTAAGCAACACGGCTCTGTGGTACAGATGCTGGTATCGGTCGGCGTGCTTATCACCATTGCCATTGTGGCGCTATCAACTTACCTGTTGTTTGATGTCGACCCTTTGATTGCTTTGCTATTCGGTGCCTTGGTCTGTGTGACTGGGCCTACAGTCATTATGCCGTTACTGCGCAGCGTGCGTCCCAATAAAACCATTTCTAACATTTTGAAATGGGAAGGCATTATCATCGACCCTATCGGCGCTATTGCGGTGGTATTGGTCTATGAATATATCATCTCAGGCGGTGAAGCCAGTAGTATCTTGCTGTTTGCCAAAATTGTAGTATTGGCAGTAGCAATGGGCTTAGCGGGCGCATGGGCTTTAGCTTTTTTAATGCGCCGCCATATGATTCCTGAGTTTTTACGCAATGTCTTTACCCTTGCTTTTGTGCTGCTGCTGTTTTCTATCTCAAACCATTTAGAGCACGAGTCTGGCTTATTAACCGTTACTGTACTTGGAGTAGCATTGGCTAATTGGCCAAAATTCCCGCGTGAGACGATTTTAGAGTTTAATGAATCACTGACTATTTTATTGGTATCGGTATTATTTATCATTCTTGCTGCACGTGTTGAGCTGGAAAGCTTGTTAAGTGTGGGCTTTGCAGGACTGGTGCTACTGGCAATCGTAATGTTTGTCGCGCGTCCCTTATCGGTGTGGGCATCGTCTATTGGCTCCAATCTAAAGACCAATGAAAAGCTGATGATTAGCTGGATTGGCCCGCGTGGTATCGTTGCCGCTGCTATCTCGTCACTGTTTGCTATTCGCTTGCAAGAATATGATATTCAAGGCGTTGAGCTACTCGTACCTTTGGTATTCCTGGTCATTATTGGCACGGTAATGATTCAAGGCTTGGGTGCAAAAATGGTTGGGAACTTCTTGGTCGTACGTGAGCCTGAAACCAACGGTATTTTGGTCGTTGGCTCCAACCCAATCGCGCTCTTGGTCGCGACTTCTTTAAAAGACCAAGGTTTCGATGTCATCGTTGCGCACAATAACTATACCAATATCGCTAAAGCTCGTATGAGCGGTCTGCGCACCTACTTTGGTAATCCCATCTCTGACCATGCCGACCATCATCTAGACCTTATCGGTATTGGGCGTCTGTTTGCCATGAGCATGGATAAAGAGATGAATACCCTGTCCGAGATTCATTATCGTCATGAGTTCGGCGAGCGCAAAATTTATCGTCTTAAGTTCAGTGACGAAAAAGTCAGAAGCGAGCGCGATGATAAGCAAGGCAACTTCCATTCACAGTGGTTATTTGGCAAAGACGTCACTTATACCAAGCTTGCCAGTATGCTGTCGAAAAAAGCCCGTATTAAAATCACCAATATCACCGACAGCTATAGCTTTGAGCAATATAAAGCCGATAACAAACAATTCGTGCCGCTTTACACCGTTGATAAAGAAGGTAAGCTACATGTCATTACCGATAAGTTCGATGGCACCGTACCGCGTGATCGTAAGCTGATTTCATTGGTCGTCGATGATGAAGTACAGCCAAAACCAGTCGATGTCACGCCAAAACAAGAGCAGGCGCGCGCGGCAGCAGATGCTAGCTTTGAGTCTAGCTCGAAAGCACCTGAAAAACGGAAAGAAAAAGAGCTTACGGATGCTAGTAATGACACTGCTATGCCAGATACTGCATTAACTACTGCTAAAGAGGCCGATGTAGCAAAGGTTACTGATATAAAAACTGCGCAAGAAAATCAGTCCGATACCGTTACTGATACGCTTAATAAAACCGAGGTTTCAGACACTACTACTGAAAAAGTAAATATTCAAACGGCAGAGTCTGACTCCACTGGCGCTGATAATTCTACTAACGTTACCAATGCTCATAAAACTAAAGGAGTAATGTCGGATAATTCGACGGCAACTTCGAAAATCAAGACCTCTAGCAGTACCAATGGTAATGGCAGCGCACCGAAAACCAAAAAAGGCGCGCTTGACCCCAACCGTCTACCTGACTCTAGCGGCGATAGCATTGATAGCATTGATATAGATAAAGAGTAGAGTTATCTTTTTAAAATTTGTTTCATAAACGATAAAAGCCCCAATTGCTCAGTTGGGGCTTTTTGCTTAATTGCTTTAAGGTAATAGTGAAAGTGCTAAATAGCATTAATCTGTTCGCTTTAAAACAGCATTAGCTTAGCGCAAATTTTTCCTGAACGGTTTGCCAGATACGCGCGCCGACTTCATCGGCACTGCCTGAAGCATCAATACGCTGGATCCGCTCAGGCTGCTCGCTGGCAAGGACACTAAAACCTTGATGGACTCGGGTAAAAAACTCCGTTGCCTGCTGCTCGAAACGGTCAGCAGCACTGCGTTTATTGGCGCGTGCCATCCCCTCTAATATCGGTAAATCCAACCACAAAGTCAGCTCTGGTAACTGTTCAACAAATTGCTCGATAAGCATATCGATTTTAGCACGTACAGCACTATCACCATGGGCACGCCCAAAACCTTGGTAAGCAACGGTCGAATCGGTAAAGCGGTCACATATTACCCAAGTACCGCGTTGTAACGCTGGTAAAATCACTTGCTGCATATGATCACAGCGCGCCGCAAACATTAATAACAGCTCCGTATCATCATTAATCGAGGTATTCGTGTCTAATAATATGGCGCGCAAACGCTCGGCAAATGGACTGCCGCCCGGCTCACGAGTGCGTAAATAGTCAATACCATTTGCCTGCAAACGTGCACATAATTGCTCAATCGCCGTGGTTTTGCCGACGCCTTCAGTGCCCTCAAAACTAATAAAACGCCCTTTAAGGTGCGTCGTCGTGGTTTGAGAAAACGGTGCTTGTATGGATGCTGACATGATATAACCTTGTGGCATTGAGAGACGTTTGCATTGAGGAGTATTATCATTAAAGAGCATTGCCATTAACGACGACGTTCCTCAATGGCAATGCTCACGAAATGATGGGTGTGTAGAGAAACTGAAAGTGCAGCTTATGAAGGCGGTGTTTGAGATTTTTTCTCACGCATAACGCTCAAGTACTCTTTTACCGCTTGGTTATGCTCATTCAAACTACTGGTAAATTTGTGTCCGCCGTTACCCGTCGCGACAAAATATAATGCTTCGCTATCGGCAGGATGCAAGGTCGCTTCGATAGAGGCTGCTGACGGCAAGGCTATAGGCGTCGGTGGTAAACCATCGATTTGATAAGTATTATAAGACGTCTTTTCATCGATGTCTTTACGGCGAATATTGCCTTCATAACGGCTGCCCATACCATAGATGATGGTCGGATCAGTTTGCAAACGCATACCCTTATTCAAGCGATTATTAAATACCGCAGATACCAAAGGACGCTCTTCTGCCACGCTGGTTTCTTTTTCGATAATTGACGCCATTACCAGAGCCTCATAAGGGGTCTTATAAGGCAAATTCGGGGCGCGATTCTCCCATGCTTTGGTTAACGCTTGCTGCTGGCGTTTATACAAGTCGGTTAGTACCTGTTTATCCGTGCTTCCTTCGCCATAATAATAGGTATCAGGCGCAAACCAGCCTTCAAGATTGTGATTGACGATAGCATCATTACTATTCACCACTGCATCCGGCAATATGCCAACCAAATCTAACGCTTGAGCGATACTGGCATTGGTACTGTCCGCGGTCAGCACTTCTTTCTTAATACCTTTATTATCACGTAATGCTTGATACAAATCTTTTGAGGTTTTACCTTCGATAATTTGTACCTTTACCATCGACGCTTTTACCCCTTGCCCAAGTATATGCAGCGTTTCAGCAAAGGTGGGGTTTTCTGGTAATTGGTAAATACCAGCGTGCAATGGACCCTCGACTTGCGTTTTCATATAAAGCTTGGCAATCGTGGCAGAAAACAGCGGTATTTGCTGTTGCCACTGCGGTAGCAAACCATAATAGGTCTGACCCGACTCAATTGTCACCATTTGCTTTGGCTGCTCAATCCGACCAAACAAGGTCTGATAAACCATCACCAAAAAGAACGCCGCAATCAGCCCAAGCACTAATAATACCTGATAGCCACGCTGCATAAAGAACGAGGGATTATCGGCTTTATAGTGGCGTGGTTTGTTGTTACCGCTAATGAGCGAGATATCCGTCGCCGGCACTTCCTCTGCGCTAACATCGTTAATAACAGGTTTTTTGTCCAGCGCTTTCGTATCGACAGGCTGCTCCGACGCGCCGTCATGGTCGATTTCTGGCGACTCATCAGGGCGTTCAGGCGGTATTTCAGGTGTTGGGGTGCTCATGTTCACTCGCGAAGGAGAAGTTTGCTAGAATTTAGCACTGAACTGGGCGATTTTCAATGGTATTTGCTTAGCTTATCTATTAACTTGGTGTTTAGAGTAAATTATATTGCTTAATACTCATATTGCTTATTTATCACTTTAAATCTTTCCTTTAATAAGAAAACGGGCTATGAACCTTAATTTCAATCAAAGTCTTGCCAAAAACTATCAGTCACAAAGTCAAATCATTAGAGTATTAAGTGAGAATTGGGTCGCTAAGCAAAGCTATTGCCCTAATTGCAATGCCGAATCGTTGGTTGAATTTACTAATAATCAGCCTGTCGCTGATTTTTATTGCGCACATTGTAGCGAAGAATATGAGCTAAAAAGTAAGAAAGCGAAATTAAGCAATATTATCAATGATGGCGCTTATGACACTATGATTGAGCGCGTTAATAGTGACAATAATCCTAACTTTTTCTTTTTAACTTACTCCCAAGCATTGAGCGTTAATAATTTTTTAATCATTCCCAAACAGTTCTTTAAACCGGACATGATTATAAAACGTAAGCCTTTATCAGCTACTGCTAAACGCGCCGGCTGGGTTGGCTGTAATATTGATTTGCGTAAAGTGCCCGAATTGGGAAAAGTATTTTTGGTCAAAGACCAACAAGTCATACCACGCGAAAATGTCACTGAGCAATTCAAAAAAACCTTATTTTTACGCACGCAATCCATAACTTCACGCGGCTGGACATTAGATGTTTGGCAGTGTATCGACAAACTAGATACTAATTTCTCTCTCAATCAAGTTTATGCGTTTGCTGACTTATTAAAGTTTAAACATCCCGAAAACAACCATGTTAAAGATAAAATCCGTCAGCAATTACAAGTGTTACGCGATAAAGGCATTATTGAATTTACCAGTCGTGGGCAATATCGCAAATTATATTAAGTGTTTTTATTATCCCAAAGAGGTAAATCTGCACTTGATACCAAAATCTCATAAAATCTATGAGGAACGTAGGTTTCACCTAACTCACCATGTAGTAAAAACATAGGATTTAAGTCATCTTCAAATGAGTTACTGACTTTATTCTGCACATATTTATTCCAGTTTGTCAGTAATCCTAATGTTGTACGAGCAGGTTTAGTAAAGGGCTGTCCTTTTACAGTAATGGCACACATTGGATAATCACTATGTATAGGAATATCAAAATCATATTTAATACCTTCATCTAATATATACGAATATTCAAAAACTCCGCCGTAAGCTACATATTTTTTACTGTCGTTAAAGTACATAACGCTAAATGCTAGTTGGGATTTAGTATTTAAATAGACATTTTCATGAGGGCATTTTTTTGCCTTAAGACAAATTTCACTAAATATTATTAATCGACGTACTTGTAGTGGAATTCGTTTATTTTCATAGATTGGGCGCATGCGATTTTATCCTTTTTCAAAAACAGGATCATTGATCGATTTTACTTAGCGCACAAGTCCACTTAACAAAAGACGATCATTTCTTTTAAGCACCTTTGCTAACCTAGACTATATAAATAATAAAGAAATCTTTATAAGGGTATATTGACAATAGTAATGATGAAAATAGATAAGAAAGTAGAGAGAATATTTCAGATAGAAATTATTGAGACGCTAAGTAACATCGTGGAAGTGTTGGCAGAGAACGAGCAAGAAGCACTATTAAAAGCGCAAGATATGTATAGAAAAGAGGAAGTTATTTTGTACCCAGATGATTGTATTGATACCAAATTTAATATTTCTAAATACAATTAAATCGCTTCAAAACCCACCACCTCACCCGATAACAATGTCAGACTGGTCATTGGCATGATACCGCGCAGCGCATTGCAAAAGAACAGCTGGCTTAAATGGGGCAAATCCTCATCTCGTAACGACCTGATGACAACGGGGCTTTCGCTAGTCTTTAACTCATCGATAATGACTTGGCGCATCACGCCAGCGACGCCCGATTGCGCCATCGATGGCGTATACCATTGACCAGCGCTCAGATAGTTGCTGTTGCTTTGAGCATGTGGACGATTGGACGATTTTGCGACTGGCGATTGTGATAATTGATAAAACACATTACTCGTCGTCCCCTCAACCCATTGTCCACTCATATCGCGTAGCAGACCTTCGCCGAAGCTTGGTTTGATATTGTCTTCCAATGCTTTGGCTTTGATAGCGTAGAGCTCGCCACTTGCCAGTACATGATCCAGACGATTTAAGCTTTTTAGTCCCGCTAGCGGCGGCGGTAGACAAGCAATCTGAGAGGACAAGCAAATGGCGCTAGCGGCAGGTTGTAGCGGGATGAATTGCCCATTAACCGCGATAGGCAACGATTGCGCAGTGGTAATACTCATTGGCGAGGATTTTAGCCAAACCTCGCAAGCACTGCCAGACTCGCTTGGCATATAGCCATACCCACGAACTTCTTGGGAAGTACGCGTTACGATAAGTTTTAGCATACCTTGCTGTAATTGCTTGGCATGCATTTTTAAGATTGTTAATAGTGAATTGCTGTCTAGCTGCAGTTGTAAGACTGTCGCATGCGAGTTCAGGCGCTGCTGATGATAGTCCAACCACAGTATCTGCCCATCAATGACGCCCATGGTGGTAAAAAAACCATCACCGTATGCCAGCCCGCGATTGTCTAATGACATAGCAAGCTTGGCAGCATCTGTCGTAGCATTGGATGGATGCAAACATATCCAGCTATTGGGCGACATCAAGGCTAGCCCCGCTTATTTATCAGCGGCTTGAGAAGCGGATTTATTAATCACCAGCATACAGCTATAAAACTCGCATTTTGCCAGCTCTACTTTTTGACCGCCGATGGTTTTATTTTTGATAATTTGACCACCGAGCATATCAGCGACCAGCTTGCCGCCTTCATCGCCCATCAGTTGGCGTGCAAGCTGATAAGATTTTTTGGCATGGTTTTGACTGAGCTCTTTTTCTTTATCAGAGTCGGTCGGATTGGCAAAATACCAGCCAAGCTCGAGATATTTTTCAGAATCAATCAAGTCTAAATATGGTGCATCATTCTGCATAAAGCGATATTTGGACGCCGGATTACTGGCATAATCCAAGCTATTTTCATCAGTGCTGACCACTTTACCAAATGCTGAATTTATCGCGCTAAGCTCATCGACGTTGAGGGTTTTTACTTTACCCTTGCTCCATGAAGCAACATCGTATTTTACCGGTGTTCCTTGCGCCGCAGTGGCGCCATCGAGGTCAGCATTTGCCTTGGGATTATCTGTTTTGGAGGTTTCAGCGACGGTCTGCTCGCTACTCTCAGCGCTGACGTCTTCAGTTGCTGTATCGCTTTCTTTGTTGCTATTACAGGCGCTCAAAGACACGCCAACTGCCATTATCGTACCGACCATCAGGGTCTGTAGGCTATTCTTCAACATAGGCAATTTACTCACACTTTTATAAAGTTCTGAAAATAGTATCAACGAGCGGACAGCGATGCCGCTGGTAATGAACAATGTCTGTTAATTTTTTATATTTATATACTCTGTTATCGACTGGTCTTTTCTTTTTATACTGTAGTAGTTATTAAAACACAAAGCCAATAGAAATTTTGATGCTCCCTAGTTTACCCAACTGCTTAACACTTGACTAGCCTTTACGTTACGGATAACACTCCCACAGAGTACAGATTTGTTAAAGACCTCACGAGGAAAAATATCATCTATTAAAGCATTAATTGACCCAGTACAAATTTGTGCAAGATAGCGTTATCCCCTATGATGAACGGAAGAAGCGCGATTGAGTGAGAGGATTGAAATGATTAGATTATCAACTTTTTATTGATAACTTCTTGCCTGTTAATTTTGCCAATATTTTAACCCTTATAGCCAGCGGACCCTTTATGACCCAGCATTTTATCGTTATTGGCAATCCGATTGCCCACAGTAAATCTCCTGAAATCCATACGCAATTTGCAGCGCAGGTGGGTATCAATATTAGCTATCAGCGCCAGTATTGCCCCGATGATGCAGCCAGTTTTACTGCGTTGATTGAGGCGTTTTTTCAGGGCGGCGGCGTTGGTGCCAATGTGACCGTGCCCTTTAAGCAAGTGGCTTATGATTGCTGCGTGGCGCGTGGCGGCTTGTCTGAGCACGCCAAGGTCGCTGGCGCAGTCAATACCTTGCTGCTAAATAAAGCGCTGCTAAAAAGTGGCACGCCGATAGCCGAGGCAATATATGGTGATAATACCGACGGTCAAGGTTTGGTCAATCACATCAAAAGCTTAGGCTGGCCGCTAAAGGGTGCGCGCGTGGCAATTATCGGTGCAGGCGGCGCGGCACGTGGGGTGATATTGCCATTGATTGAAGCGGGTATCGCCGAGCTAACCCTTGCCAATCGTACATTGAGTAAAGCGACAAATTTAGTTACTGAGCTAAGCGCAGGGAGTGAGACGATTGCTAAGCAGCAAATTAAAACTTGTAGCACTGAAGCGCTAAGCGGTGAGTTTGATATCATTATCAATGCCACCTCGATTGGTTTATCGGGCGATACGCTGCTGCTTAGCGACGAACTCAGTGGTCATTATGCCTACGATATGATGTATGGACGTGAGCTGCCATTTTTACAGCATTTTGCCAAGCGCGGCGCACAAATATCAGATGGTTATGGCATGCTTATCGGGCAAGCGGCGTTAAGCTTTGAGTGTTGGACGGGACATACGATTGATGTGGTAAAAGTCACTAAAACCTTACAAGCGCATTGATTGCTATTTTTAAACGTCTTTAAAGTATTGAAGGTATTAAACGTGACGATTAAAAAAGGCCGTATAAATATTATTTATACGGCCTTTTTTAATCATATATATCTTCATTTAAAAAGCATTACTTTAACCAAAACGCGCCAATAACCAATCTTCCATCCGGCGCAGCGGTACGCGTAAATTGGTTGAATGCATCACCACGCCGCCGCTTAAACCGACCAAGCAACCAATAATGGTATCAAACAAACGTGCCAAAATGACTTCTTGGTAAGCTTGCTCAGAAAAAGGTAAGCCACTGCCGTATTCAGCAATAAATATCGTTAGCGGCGTGATAAATATCACCGCCAGCCCATAGTGGCGGTCAACCAAGGTTTCAATACACAGCATCATTGCCAATATCGCCAGCGCCACGCCCCATATCGGCAAACCCCACGATAGCATCCAACCCGCCAGCCCCACGCCTAATATCGTCCCAAGCAAGCGATGTATCTGCTTAATCCACATGGTACGCAAATGAATGCCTTGGATAATCAAAAAACAGCTGACCGCCGCCCAATACGGATTTGATAAATTTAAGGTAAGCGCGATAACTAGCGCTAAACTGACAAAACCGGCGACAATCACACTTTCCGTGATGGTATCGGGCTCATAGCTATAAGTAGGTGTCGGCGTTGATGGGCGCGTCGCCAATAAAAACAGCGAATATAACAGCGCCATCACCAAGGCAAAGCCGCTGCCGAGCATTACCAAACCCGTGGCTGGCATGACGTCTTCTAAAGGCAGCGGTATAAATAGCGCAATCGCTCCCGCCATCATCACGAACAAACCTGCGGGCGGCGGCTGGCGATAATAACGCCCAAAAATAACAATACCAAAAGCCATCAAGGTAAATATGGGCAATTTTAATGGCGGGATTTGCTGTGCTATCAAACCGAGCGCAAAGCACAACGACATCGCAAAGCCCCATGCCATCACTGTCACCAACCGATACGGCAGCTTACCGATTAAGGGTACGTTTAAAATAACCATCGCCCCCAAAGACGCTTTGATACCAGACGATAAGGCGTCAAAGTAGGCACCCACAAATACCGGAAAGCTAATCGCAATCGCGGCGATAATCGGCATATGCCACGGGCGCTTGCTACGATTGACCGTCAGCAAGTGATTGAGTTCGCCGTCGATGAGATTTTTTAAGCGCGCAAATAATGCTGTTAGCCAAGATGCTGGCGTTACCTTGTGTTGTGACTTATGTTTTGCTTGGCGCTTTGATGCGCTCATAATTGGCTTTCTTTTATTCATCATTCATCTTATTGGTTCACGTAAATCATATCGTTAAATATTTTTGCTACTATCATCTATCTTTAAACCACATTATGCGAGTGATAGACAGTTCAAAATAAAAAGGGTCATTCAAAACAATATTCTATATTTATAACCAAATGTTTTGTTTTTAATATCAAATTATGAATATTAGTTATTAGTTGTATATTTGTCGCTATATAAGATTTATACTGACCTCAATGCCAAAACAGCTATTTTTTATCAAGGACGCCTTAACGGTTATCGAAATGGATAAGCTGTTCTTAATAAAACTGCATGACAACGCCTGATATTGTCCACCATTACCCCAAATAATTAAACAACCGCTTACATAAACCGTCGCTTACCTACTAAGCTGACAGTCTATATTAGCGAATAACCAAAGAGAGCGACTATGTTAACTTACAAAGCACCTTTGCGTGATATCAAGTTTTTGATAAATGATGTTTTTGACTTCCAAACCCACTATAAAGATTTAGACAACGGTGAAAACGCTGATCCTGAAACGGTTGATATGATTCTTCAAGGTATGGCTGACTTTGCCGAAAACGTCCTTGCACCACTTTATCAGCCAGCAGATGCAGAAGGCTGTCATTTTGAGAATGGCGTGGTCACGACTCCTAAAGGCTTTAAAGAAGCTTATAACCAGTTCGTTGAAGGCGGCTGGCAAGGTATTTCGTACCCTGAAAAATTCGGTGGTATGAACCTACCAATGTCAATCAACTTGATTAAAGCTGAAATCATCGGTACGGCTAACTGGCCTTGGGCAATGTATCCTGGTCTATCGACTGGTTGTATCAATACCATTATGCAATATGGTACGGATGAGCAAAAAGAAACTTACTTACATAAACTGGTTGAAGGCTCTTGGGCGGGCACCATGTGTCTGACTGAACCACAATGTGGTACAGATTTGGGTCAAGTTAAGTCGAAAGCCATCCCGCAAGAAGACGGTAGTTATAAGCTTAGCGGCACTAAGATTTTCATCTCAAGCGGTGAGCATGATTTAACTGAAAACATTATTCACATCGTACTAGCGCGCCTACCAGATGCACCAGAAGGCACACGCGGTATCTCATTATTTATCGTACCGAAATTCCTACCAAATGCTGAAGGCGAAATCGGCGAGCGTAATGGCGTTGGTTGTGGCTCTATCGAACACAAAATGGGTATCAGCTCATCAGCGACTTGTGTCCTGAACTTTGATGATGCGGTTGGTTACTTAATTGGTGAGCCAAACAAAGGTCTAAAAGCCATGTTCACCTTTATGAACACCGCCCGTATTGGTACCGGTATCCAAGGTTTGGCGCATACTGAATTGTCATTCCAAAACGCCCTACCATACGCTAAAGACCGTCGTTCTATGCGCACCTTGTCAGGTACCAAAGAGCCTGAAAAAGTGGCTGATGCCATCATTCATCATGCAGACGTTCGCCGTATGCTATTGACCCAAAAAGCCTTTGCAGAAGGCGGTCGCTCAATGATTTATCATTCAGCTCGCTATGCCGATAAAATGTCTCAAGGCATCGCCAATGGTGATGATGCAGAATTTGAGAAGTGGGATGACAAATTAGGCTTCTATACGCCAATCCTAAAAGGCTTCTTAACTGAGCTTGGTATTGAAGCGGCCAAACACGGTCAGCAAGTCTATGGCGGTCACGGCTATATCAAAGAATGGGGCATGGAGCTGATCGCTCGTGATG
The DNA here is from genome assembly GCF_904846285.1 of Psychrobacter immobilis. Classification (GTDB taxonomy): domain Bacteria; phylum Pseudomonadota; class Gammaproteobacteria; order Pseudomonadales; family Moraxellaceae; genus Psychrobacter; species Psychrobacter immobilis_D. The sequence continues at coordinate 18,373 of NZ_CAJHAD010000027.1, forward strand.
CTCGTATCGCCACCATGTACGAAGGCACGACCGGTATCCAAGCACTAGATTTATTGGGTCGTAAAGTTATCTTGCAATCTAAAGGCAAAATCATCCGTGATTACACCTCAAGCATCATGAAATGGTGTGGCGAGTATGCCTTAGATAAAGACATGCGCAAATTCGTTTGGGCATTGACTAAGCTATGTGCTGAGTGGAATACTCTTACTGTACGCTTAATGCTGATGGCACGTAAAGACCGTGAAATCATCTCAGCGGCATCAGATGACTTTTTGATGTACTCAGGCTATGTGATGATGGGTTACCACTGGGCGCGTATGGCAGCGGTTGCTTATGAAAAGCTTGAAAACGGCGGTACAGAATCACCAGAATTCTACAAAGCCAAAATCCAAACGGCAGAATTCTATTTCGATAAGTTGTTACCACGTACTTCAGGTCATGCCGAAGGCATGGTTGCACCAAGCAGCAGCATGACAGCGATGGACATCGATAACTTTGCTTTCCTAGATTAGAATTGCAAAAGTATTAATTAATGATTGATAAGAAAAGCGCCTATTATTTAGGCGCTTTTTTATGCTTAACTGAAAGTCAGAAAATACTAAAGCTGGAAGTAATAGATAGATGACAAACTAAATGAGGAGATAATGATGTTTTCCATTCATAACAAGAGCAACTTATTAACCACACGGACGATAAACACGCTGTTACTTAGTGCCAGCTTAATCAGTGTGGGCGCAAATAGTGCATTGGCTAAAAGTAGCGACACCCCTATTCATTTTGCCAAAGGTGCTATCAGTAGCACGGTGACTGGGAAATTAAAACCCAATGAAAATGAGCGCTGGTATCGCTTTGATGCCAGTAGTTGGCAATATGCCATTATTAATATTGCACCACTTACGGGCACGCCTGAAACTGCCAATGTCGGCATATTACATATGCCAAACGGCACACAGGATGGCACCAAAGGCGGTATCATTTATCAAGGTTGCCTACCCGCCACCGGAGAATATCGCTTACGTATCGCGCGCAATTTGATGTCCACTCAAGGTAAAACGGCCGGTTATAAAGTTGAAGTGATGATATTACCTAAATATGCCAGTGAATCCTTATGCGAGTATTTATAAGTTTATAAAAATACTCATAATAATTCATAAGCACTTATTAGTCCGCAAGCATCTTCTTATGATAAATCGCGCTGATTTCTTCCACCTCAACACAGATTTGTACGCCTACGCGCCCTGATTGCTCGCCATCTAACGCCTTTTCTATGGCAGCCGTTAATAGCTCAGCGAGCTGATGCCGTATGACCTCGTCACGACCGCTCATTATTTTTAGATGAGCATAAATAAAGCCACTGCGTTGCTCATCGTCTGCAATACCCACCAAGAATGTCTCAATCGGTATGATACGTGCTTTGATATCAGCTGGCTTAGCAAAATGCCCACTGTCCCATAATGCTTGATTTAATGCTTTAAGAAATGATTCTTTATGAGTAATGATGACATTGGGTGTCACTTGAATGGTTAAATGCGGCATAGATAGAATCCTTAGAAATGGTAAAGCCTGTTAGAAATCAATCATCAACAATATCTGCAAAGCACGCCGAAAGGGTGGTTGCCAATTGCTCAGGCGGCAATTCAATCTCCAGACCTCGGCGACCGCCACTGACATAGATGCTACTTTGCTCTTGCGCGGAGGTATGAATGATCGTCGCTAAGCGCTTTTTTTGACCCAATGGACTGACACCGCCAAGCACATAGCCGGTAGTTCGTTCGACCTGCTTTGGATCTGCCATTTGCACTTTTTTGCAGGTCAGTATTTTATGAGCAGATAGCGCCTTGGCCATTTTTTTGAAATTTAAGGTTTTATCCACGGGTAAAATAGCCACTGCTAGAGCGCCGGTATCGGTTGTGACCACCAAGGTTTTAAATACACGCTCGGCAGCAATGGCCAGTTTCTCAGCAGCTTCCAAACCAAAAGACGCAGCATTACTGTCGTGAGTATATTCATGCAGCTTATAATCAAGGTTACGTTGTTTGGCAAGTTTGATAGCAGGAGTCATAATGTTTTTAGCTTAGATAAAAGGTTAGAGAATAAATTTAAAAAGGATTTGAAGAACAATATCTTAATTCTGCTTTAATCTTAATACAATATGATGTGAAATCGCTAATTTTTCTACCTATGACTTCAAATAATTGCGCCTCTAAATAGCCATCTTAGCTGATATATTGTCTGGTGATATTGTTAAAATTAACAGTATATACAGACACCATATATCGCTTTGATGGCTTTTATGGCATCATAAGCACAACATATTTGACTAATTTTGATACTGATTATGATACCGAAGTTCTTAAAAAAACGGATTTTTAAAGCGCCCGTAGCGACCAACGATACGGCAGTGACTAAAGACTTAGACACTGATATCAGCCCAGTCGTGCCAAAACCCTATTCTAATGCACCGATTAATAAGCTGTATCGTAAGCTATCGGGGCAGATGCTTGATGTTGCCGTCAAACCAAAGCTATTGGGCGAATTGCCAGAATTTGATGACGACGACAATATCCTCAGGTTTTATGTGCTGCAAGACTATTCGCGCTCCAACAGTATTTTGATTGACCTGCAAACGCAAGAGCACAATCTGCCACCCGCCTTGGTTGGGGTACAAGATATTGCCCACGGCATTAAAGAAAATGCGGCGATTATATTTTTACATCATCCACATGCCAAAGACAGCCAGCTATCCCCTCGCTTATCGCGCTTGGTTTCTGCCGTTTTGCAACATCCAGAATTGAAAGTGCGCTTGGTACCCGTCTCCATCCTATGGGGACGCGCGCCAGAAAAAGAAGACTCGTTATTTAAGCTATTGACGGCCGATAACTGGCAAGACCCCAGTATCACCAAGCAGCTATTTAATATCGGCGTCATGGGACGCGACACCTTTGTGCAATTCCATCCGCCACAAGACTTACGTACGCTTATTAATGACAGTCTTAAAGGCGATGGCGAAGGATTTTCTGTATTCGATTCAGTAGCCAGCGATTTAACAGATAGCTTCGCACAAGACAGTTTATTAAAAGATAGCACCTTAGAAGACAGCACTTTAGAAAATAGCGAATTAAAAGCTAACGATTTAAAAGATAGCAGCAATATCGTAAATGATGGCGACGAAGCACCGAGCTATGCCATGGTTGCAGCAGCTGATGGCAATCGCGAACTGGTGCGCTCGTTGCAACAACAGCTTAATATTTACTTAGACAAACAGCGTGCCAGTATGCTCGGTCCTGATTTGTCAGACAGACGTAACTTGGTCGATAAACTGGTATATTCGCCAGCTATTAAACATGCCATAGAAGCTGAAGCCGCTGAGTCAGGTACCAGCGTACGTGAAGCGCGTATGTTGGCAAAAGGCTACGCCAATGAGATGGTTAATGACTATTCGCACTCGATTGTGCGTGGTTTTTATAAATTCCTCACTTGGTTGTGGACCCAGCTTTATGATGGCGTCGAAGTGCATCACTTTGAGCGTGTGCGTGAGCTAGCGGCAGATCACGAACTGGTTTATGTGCCTTGTCACCGTAGTCATGTCGACTATCTACTGCTCTCTTATGTCATTTATAAGCGCGGTCTGAGCATTCCTTATGTTGCTGCCGGTGACAATTTAGATGTGCCCGTATTAGGGCCATTATTACGCGGCGCCGTTGCCTTTTATATTCGTCGTAGCTTCCGTGGTAACGCGCTGTATACCGCGGTACTGCGTGAATATATGCACACATTGATTACCCGTAATACGCCGATTGAGTACTTTATCGAAGGTGGTCGTTCGCGTTCAGGACGACTATTACCGCCTAAGATGGGTATGCTGGCCATGACAGTACACAGTCAATTACGTCATTCTGTGAAGCCAGTGGTATTTATACCAACCTATATCGGTTACGAGCGCATTATGGAAGGTGGTACCTATGTTGGTGAACTAAAGGGCAAGCCAAAAGAATCTGAATCGTTAATAGGTTTACTCAAAGTTGGGCGTAAGATTGAGCGTATCTTTGGTAATGTACATTTAAGCTTTGGCACGCCGCTATACCTTAGCGACTTTATGACAAAATTCGATGTGCCGGCCAACAGCTTACCTGCCGATCGCACCGATACGCCCCTCGATGATAAAACCAGCGCTATGGTCGATAATATCGGCGTCAAAGTGATGCAGCATATCAATAAAGCAGCGGTTATTACCCCTGTATCACTATTATCGTTGGTATTATTATCTGCACCAAAATCAGCGCTTGACGAAGAAATTTGCCGTGAGCAAATTGCCCTATATCAAGGTCTAGCGCAGCAACTACCTTACTCAGCTGATACCGTCATCACCGATATGTCGCCGCAGCAAATCATCGATTATGGTATTAAGCTCAAGCTTATCGAGCGTATACCGCATATCTTGGGCGATATTATTCAAATTGCTGGTAAGCAAGCTGCACTATTAAGCTATTTCCGTAATAATATTTTGCATGTCTTTATTTTATTATCATTCCTAGCGGCACTGGTAGCACGCAATGGTCGCATCGAGCGCAGTCGTTTGAACAGCATTGCCGAACAATTATATCCATTCCTTCAAAGCGAGCTGTTCTTATACTATCCAGCCCATGGTTTGACAGAAACGCTCGACAAGAAAGTCGATAGCTTGCTTGCGAGTGGACTGATTGTAGAGTTAAGCGATGGTATATTGAGCGTGCCTGAAACCAATAGTAAATGCTATCAGCAGCTACAAGTGCTCGCGACGCCTGTCGAACAGAGCCTTGAGCGTTACTTTATGACCCTTGCGCTGCTTGCACAGCAAGGCTCAGGTAATCTGACTGAAAACGAAGTCGTTGACCTCTGTCATCTATTGGGTCAGCGCTTGTCAGTACTATATGCTGACGACATTCCTGACTTCTTTGACCGTGCGCTATTTACCAGCTTCCTTGGTGCTTTAACCCGTTTGGATTATCTACAAAAAGATGAAGAGACGGGTATATTAGTCTTCGATCAGCGCATCGACCATATTGCCCATCACGCCAAATATGTACTCAGTCCTGATATGATGCAAATTTTGCAGCAAGTGGCTAGCCTTAATGAAGAAGAGATTGCTCATGCGATTACTGAAATTAGTAATAAAAAGCAACGTAAATTTGGCCGTAAGCGTTAATTATAGTCCGCAACATTCAATCATTTAGCACAAAAAAAGACCTCTAATATATTAGAGGTCTTTTTTATTATCAATTTTAAACTTCTATACAGCCATATTTTTATCGGCTGTTAGATAGCTATCTTAGCTAGATGTCCTAGGTACTAATCTTTTTATACTTCATACGCTTAGGACTGGCGTCATCACCCATGGTCTTTTTACGATAGGTTTCAAACTCAGAATAGTTACCATCGAACCAAACTGGGCCCTCTTCTTCAAATGCCAAAATATGAGTGGCGATACGGTCAAGGAACCAACGATCATGCGAGACCACCATTACCGTACCTGGAAATACTTGAATCGCATCCTCTAGCGCACGTAAGGTTTCGATGTCCAAATCGTTTGACGGTTCATCAAGCAGCAAAACGTTCGCGCCTTGTTTTAGCGTCTTAGCAAGCTGCAAGCGGTTACGCTCACCACCTGATAATTGACCAACGTGCTTTTGCTGATCTGAACCTTTAAAGTTAAAGCGACCGATATAAGCGCGGCTTGGCGTCGTATAGTCGCCAACCGTAATGATATCAAGCCCGTCAGAAATTTCTTCCCAAACCGTTTTGCTGTCATCTAAGTTGTCACGTACCTGACCAACATAAGCAACTTTGACACTTTCACCCAATTCGACTGAACCGGTATCTGGGGCATCGCGTTCGGTAATCATGTTAAATAGCGTAGTTTTACCCGCACCATTTGGACCAATAATACCAACGATAGCACCTGCTGGGACGTTAAAGCTAAGGTTTTCATACAGCAAACGATCACCAAATGATTTAGAAATATCATTGACTTCGATGACTTTATTACCCAAACGAGGACCCGGTGGAATATAAATTTCAGAGGTCTCGTTACGCTTTTGGAACTCTGTTGAGTTCAATTCTTCAAAACGCTGGACACGAGATTTAGACTTAGCCTGCTGACCTTTTTGGTTTTTACGAATCCAATCAAGCTCTTTTTTCAGCGCTTTAGCAAAGGATTCTTCTTGCTTATTCTGCTGCTCTAAACGAGTATTCTTTTGCTCGAGCCACTCAGTATAGTTGCCTTCATACGGATAGCCATGGCCACGGTCAAGCTCCAAAATCCACTGAGCAACGTTATCCAAGAAATAACGGTCATGGGTAATGGCGACAATCGTACCGCTGTAGTTCTGTAGGAACTGCTCTAACCATGCAACGGACTCAGCGTCCAAATGGTTAGTCGGTTCGTCAAGTAACAGCATATCTGGGCGTGACAATAGCAGGCGGCATAGGGCCACACGGCGTTTTTCACCACCAGATAGTTTGCTAACATCTGCATCCCATGGCGGCAGACGCAAGGCATCAGCCGCTTTTTCGAGCTGGGTATTTAAGTTATGCGCATCCCATGCTTGGATGATGTCTTCCATCTTGCCCTGTTCTTCAGCAAGCTTATCAAAGTCAGCATCAGGCTCAGCATATTCTGCATAAATAGCATCTAAACGAGCAAGTGCATCTAAGGCTTCACGCATACCATCTTCGACGTTACCGCGCACGTCTTTACTGTCATCAAGCTGTGGTTCCTGCGGCAGGTAACCAATTTTGGTGCCAGTTTGCGCGCGTGCTTCACCACTAAATTCAGTATCCACGCCCGCCATAATGCGTAGCAAGGTTGATTTACCTGAACCGTTAATACCAAGGACACCGATTTTGGCACCAGGGAAAAATGATAGGTTGATGTTCTTTAAGATTTCACGCTTAGGTGGAACAAGTTTTGACACGTTGTTCATCGTGTAAATATATTGAGCCATTAACACTCCGATAGACTGCATAAACGAGGCTGACAAACCCTATTCAGCAATAGTGCCAAACGGACTGCGCCTCAAAAATCAGGGTTATAAATTGTCTGCCATTATCGCATTGTGGCGCAACCCCTGCAAGCTAACAGGCTGTTTTAGCTGTCGTTTTGCGCCTTTTAACTTTTTTTGCTGTCTTTTTGCCGATAGCGGTCTGTTTTATCAGCTTTCTATCACAAAAACTTTTATAAAAAGTCATTCATTACAAACTCTTGTAGCGATGTTTGACATAAAGTAAGGCTATTAACATTCGTCCTATCTAGCCTTACGGTAAATGACTAGAAACTTAGCTTAAAAACGCCCACAATAACCCAGATAATGCGTTTAAGAGTAAGATGTTTGGCATTGAAAGATGCTTCAGACTAGAAGCAAAATAAACGTCTGATTAATAGCTAGTAATAATTATAAATATTAATAATGGAGAGTTTCTATGAGTAATGATAACAAACAGAATCTAGATATCGTACACGATGAGCAAGCGAAGCGTTTTGAGACCTCAATCGATGGTCATACTGGTTATATTAGCTATCAAGAGCGTGATGATAAATTGGTCTACGACCATACCATTGTACCGCAAGAGTTGGGCGGCCGCGGCGTAGGCTCGGCATTGGTCAAACATGCGTTAAACTATGCGCGTGACAATAATAAAAAAATCGTACCACAATGTTCGTTTGTTGCCTCTTATATCGATAAGCACCCTGAATATCAGGACCTGCTATAGTGCAGGTAAGTTATGAGCGTATTTAGCGCTATATAACAATGATAGTTTTTACTACCAACCGCTATACTAGAGCTATATACTCTAAATATTGAGGCCTCACAGCCCTCCTATCTTTCAGATGTTTTTCATTATTTATTTGCAGCCAAATAAATAATAAGATATCCGTAATAGGTGGGTTTTTTGTCCCAAAGTTTTTGTAGTCTACGCGCTTATCACGTGAGTAAAAGCGCCTGAAGCTTATCGTAATCGCCACACTATTTTATCGTTAATAGTGATTTTTCCATCCACCATAATAATAAAGGATATCACCATGAGTAGTTTATCTAATCAACAAGTTGATTTGCAGTTGGAAGAATTGCCAGGCTGGCAGCGTGAAGGTAATAGCATTGTCAAAAGCTATCACTTTAGCGATTTTATTGAAGCCATGAGCTTTATGAATCAAGCAGCTTTTCATGCTGAAGCATTAGAGCATCATCCTGAATGGAGTAATAACTATAATGTGGTCGAAGTTCGCCTGACTACTGGTGATACCGGCGGTATTACTAGCCATGATGTTCGTTTGGCAAAACGAATGGAGCATATCATCCAACCTAAAACCTTTTAGTATTTGATAGTAGGTTTGATGGCGTTGATAGCAATCAAATCTACAAATATTAGCCATAAAAAAAGTCCTCTATAGAGGACTTTTTCTTATTATTACAATGAATACTTAAAATCTAAGCAGTCACTGTTCTCTATTACATACGGCGGCTAACAAATGCGACAATGAATAGAATCACAGCAATGGCTAGTAGAATGTAGGCAAAGTTTGCAGATAGGCCAGCAACACCGCCAAAACCTAGGAAACTTGCAATCAATGCGATAACGGCAAAAATAATAGCCCAACGAAACATAATATTCTCCTCAAATAATGATTGAAAACTAGGTATAAAGATAAGTACAGTAAATGTCTATAAGACAGTTATTAGCCTAATTGTTGACTAATTTGATTTACTAGCAATATCTTAATTACCCAATATTTTACTTTTTGTTTTTAATACTACTTATAACTGCTTACGAATATAGATTAGCAATGATTGCCTCTAGAAAACGTTCATTTTGGTAATAATGTCGATAGGTTATGTAAACTTTGTAGCAAATCTTACCGTTTTGAAGTTTTTACTTGGCTTTTCAGGACTTATGTGCAGAGACAGTAAACGATTACGTAAACTCGCCTATTTTTATGAGAAAATTTGCAATAGCTTTCAATGCCAATTTTCTTATACCTATCCCAGAGTGCTGACAGGCATGACTCTCAAATGGTTATTTAGCAAAAGTCACTTATAAAGAAGTTATTTAAGGAAATTACTCGGTAAGAAGTTATTTAAAAAAAGTTACTTAAGAAAAGTCATTGGGTAAAAATAATTTACCAATGCTCTTGAGAACAAGTATTTAATAATGGTCGTTTAACAGTTACCATTTAGTAACAGCCAATTAATAAGGAAAATAAATATGAATACGGATTCTTCAAACAATACAAAAACGTCAAATGATAAGCAATCAACTACAATCGAAAAACGCCCTTATGCGGTGGTTTTATACGGAGCAACAAGCTTTGTTGGACAAATTACCGCGCATTATTTAACGGAATTTTTATCGAACACTAAAGACAAAAATGGCGCTAACGTTACTTGGGCGATAGCCGGTCGTGATGAGGAAAAACTTAATGAGCTGCAATCTAAGCTTGCTAGCAAAGTTGACATTATCATTGCGAATAGTGACGATGCAGCTAGCCTCGATAAAATGACCAAGCAAAGCCAAGTTATTATCTCAACCGTTGGCCCTTACCTAAAATATGGTGAGCCTTTGATTAAATCTTGCGTGAATAACGGTACCGATTATGTCGATCTCACCGGTGAAGCTATCTTTATCAAGGATATGATGGATAAGTATCAAGATACGGCAAAACAAAGTGGCGCGCGTATCGTCAACTCTTGTGGTTTTGACTCTATTCCGTCAGATTTGGGCGTGTATTTTACTCAGCAAAAAGCGGAAGAAAAATTTGGCAACGCCTGTGATGTTATCCATATGCGCGTCAAAGCGGCAAAAGGCGGTTTGTCTGGTGGCACGATTGCGTCGATGGCGACAATCTTTGAAGAAGTCAGCCAAGATAAATCACGCCGTAAACAAGTGGCAAACCCTTATTTGCTCAATGACGATAAAGAAGCGCCAAACGTGCGCCAAGCCAATGTCAGTAAGCCAGAATACGATGACGAGCATAAACGCTGGTTAGCGCCTTTTGTCATGGCAAGCATCAATACCCGTATCGTGCATCGCAGTAACCAACTGCTTGGCTATGAATATGGTCGCGACTTCAAATATGACGAAGCGATGTGGATGAAAGATGGCGTAAAAGGCAAACTATCAAGCTATGCGATGAGCGCAGGCTTATTAGGTTTTGCTACTGCGATGATGATTAAACCAAGCCGAGAGCTTTTGTCTAAGCACGTGTTACCTAAATCAGGCTCAGGTCCTTCTAAAGAAGAGCAAGAAAATGGCTATTTTGATATTCGTCTATTTGGCAAAACTGCCAATAATGACACCATCAATACCAAAGTAACGGGCGATAAAGACCCAGGTTACGGCAGCACCTCACGTATGTTGTCACAAGCGGCATTATGTCTCGCTCAAGATATTAGTAAAAATGATGTTGGCGGTGGTTTTTGGACGCCTGCCTCGGCGATGGGAGATAGTTTAATTGAACGTTTAGAAGCGCACTCTGGTATTAGCTTCGAAGTAGTCGAAGATTAATAACAGCCGTAGTTAAAATTAAAGCAATGTAATTTTAACCAATATAGTAACGACCGCGTCTTGGCAACAAGAGGCGGTTTTTTATTACCTATATTTTTTATTGTCTATGTTTTTTACCTCGTTGCCATAAACATTTTAGACAAATGTTAATAAATAATAAAAGCGTATTTCTTTGGTAAACGATGTTGCCCATTTGCTCTTTTTCAATACATTAAGCTACACATTTCCGGACTAATGTCACAGCCATATTGCTAGAACTGACGTAGGATAAAAGAGGTTATTGCACGGGTTTTATCTACCAAGCACAAACATACCAAACCCAAAGAAAAAATATTAACAATAATTAAGAGGGAAGGATTATGAAAATGAATGTATTAACAGCCGCGATTTTGACGTCAGGTGCCGCTATGTTTGCGAGTACTGCCAATGCCGGCATGACAACTGATAATCATGGCAACGTCGGTTACGACAGCTACGATGAATGTGTCATGGCGGTCAAAGATGGTTCTGCCAAATCTTATACTCCTTATACTTATCAAAAACCAAAGATGCAAACGGGCGAAGCTTCTGTCAAAAAAATGCGCTTATCTGAAGTGACGATTCCTAAAACCGTCGTAAATAATAATAACTTGAGAGCCGATGGCTATATAGCCGGTGCTTGTGACTTAGGGGTTGGACAGTCAAATGGGCGCTACGGCGTTTCAGGCGCTTTAGTAGGTAAATACGTCCCTATTGCCGCTGATATGCCGGTTAACGTCTATATGAATAAAGCGGGTAATCCAGTACGTTTAAGCATGCAGCAGTGTGATAATCATTTTGGTGCAAAATTCCCAACGCCTATCATGAGTGAGGTAAAAGAAACGGATACACCGGCGCTAGAGGCTGAAATCGCTATCACTGAAGAGCGTAGCATGGAACCGGTCGTTGTAGAAACTACCCGCGTCATTCGCCCTGCTAAGTACCGTGTAAAAGAAGTCATCATCGCACCACAAGATCAGATTAAACGCGTTAATACGGCAAATGGTACTGCTATAGCGATTGAAACAGATGCCAATCAAGCTGTCATCGTTGGTCAAGAAGCAGATACTGAAATACTTGAAGATACAGAAATCAGTCAAACCTTCCCTGTTATTCGTGTGCCGGATAATAATAAGCAACGCGTTCTCGATCCAAATACTGGTAAATACGTGATTATTGAATAAATCATTGATAATAAATCGATGATAAAAGTATTGAGTCAGCATTTTTACGCTTGATTAATATAAGGTTGATATAAAAACTCACATAGAATAGAAAGGTAGAGGATCAACTCTACTTCCTTATCTGACAATAACCATACAGTAATTGCACAAAGTCACCTACAAACATAGCTCTGTTAGACTCTTAATCTATGTGCTACTGAACTTACGCTTATTTAGTTGCTATTCTCCCCTTTAGATTTTTATCGCTGATTTAGGTTAGCTTATAAAACTCTTTATACAAATCGATCATGATAATCACTGACTGGTTATCATGATTTTATTTTATC
>NZ_CAJHAD010000028.1 GCF_904846285.1 Psychrobacter immobilis
GTCCGATGGTACCGACGTTGACGTGTGGCTTGCTGCGTTCAAACTTGGCCTTTGCCATGGGTATTTCCTCTTTTTTTTGGGGTCAGTGCTTAACTGATATAAGTACGATAGTTTACGTACTAGGGTTAAAGCATTACTGGCCACATTAAAATAGTTGTTAAAAGGGTGCACATACTAATGTGCAGATATTATAAGAAAATCGCGGCCAATAACAAGTCTTTTAACCAATTATTGGCGCATTCTCTACTGACAATACAAAGATATGCCCTATATTGTCATTTTAATAAGATTTATTTACTCGTCTTCATCTTTATTGTTGAATTTAGAGATGATAGATTCTGAAACTGATTTTGGAATTTCAGCGTACTTTTGGAATTCCATTGAATACGTTGCACGGCCCTGTGACATTGAGCGCATTTGTGTGGCATAGCCAAACATTTCCGCTAATGGTACTTCAGCACGAATCTGCTTAGTTCCGCCAGGTAAGTCTTCCATACCTTGAACCATACCACGACGACGGTTAAGATCGCCCATGATATCGCCCATGTAATCTTCAGGTGTTTCAACTTCTACTTTCATTACTGGCTCAAGTAGGGTTGGGTTAGCCGCCATGAAGCCTTTACGGAAAGCGATAGAACCAGCCATTTTAAATGATAACTCATCCGAGTCAACATCATGGTAAGAACCATCATACAAGGTCGCTTTTACGCCAACGATTGGGTAACCAGCAAGTACGCCGTTTTTCATGCGTTCTTGAATACCTTTATCAACCGCACCGTGGAATTCTTTTGGTACCGTACCACCAACAACTTCTTCAGCGAATTCATATAGAACGTCGCCCGCTGGGTCCATAGGCTCAAGACGTAACCAAACGTGACCGAATTTACCACGACCACCGGTTTGACGTACGAATTTGCCTTCTTGTTCAACAGTATTACGAATTGTTTCACGATAAGCAACCTGCGGCGCACCGATGTTTGCTTCAACGCCAAACTCACGCTTCATACGGTCAACAAGAATTTCCAAATGTAGCTCACCCATACCACTGATGATCGTCTGACCAGACTCTTCGTCAGTATGTACACGGAATGATGGATCTTCTTTTGCCAAACGACCCAAAGCGATAGACATTCTTTCTTGGTCAGCTTTGGTCTTAGGTTCAACTGCTAGGCTAATAACAGGATCTGGGAATTCCATACGCTCAAGCGTGATAACATTTTGCTCATCACATAGCGTATCGCCAGTAGTCACATCTTTCATGCCAACTAGCGCTGCGATATCACCCGTGCGGATTTCTTGTAGTTCTACCTGAGCATCTGCCATCATCTGTACGATACGGCCAACGCGCTCACGCTTCATTTTAACAGGGTTATAAACACTACTGCCTTGCGTTAAAACACCAGAATAGACACGAACGAAGGTTAAGTTACCGACGAACTTGTCGTTCATGATTTTAAACGCTAGTGCTGCGAACGGTGCTTCATCAGATGCTTCACGAGTGCCTTCGCTCTCGTCTTTGTCATCAAGAATACCTTTGATAGCAGGAACGTCCATTGGTGCTGGTAGATACTGGATAACCGCATCCAACATTTTTTGTACGCCTTTGTTTTTAAAGGCTGTACCACAAAGCAATGGAATGATTTTGTTATCAATTGTCAACTGACGAATCGCAGTGTTGATTTGCTCTACTGACAATTCACCATTCTCTAGATACAACTCCATCAGCTCTTCGGTCGCTTCAGCAGCGTTTTCTACTAGATACTCGCGAAATTCTTCCGCTTTTTCTTGTAATTCAGCTGGGATTTCGCGCTCTTCATATTCCATACCTTGAGACGCTTCGTCCCAATAGATGGCTTTCATAGTCACTAGATCAACCACGCCTTCGAAGTTGTCTTCTTTACCAATTGGGATAACCAATGGTACTGCATTGCCGCCTAGACGAGTTTTGATCTGTTCTACCACACGGTAGAAATCAGCACCAACACGATCCATTTTATTAATGAATGCTAAGCGTGGCACTTTATATTTATTTGCCTGACGCCATACGGTCTCAGACTGTGGCTGAACGCCGCCTACTGCACAGTAAACCATGCACGCGCCATCAAGTACACGCATAGAACGTTCTACTTCAATCGTGAAGTCAACGTGACCTGGGGTGTCAATGATGTTGATACGGTGTTCATCAAACTGCTTGGCCATACCTGACCAAAAACAAGTTGTCGCCGCAGAAGCAATAGTAATACCGCGCTCTTGTTCTTGCTCCATAAAGTCCATGGTAGCTGCGCCATCATGAACTTCACCAAGCTTGTGGCTAACACCGGTATAGAACAAAACACGCTCAGTAGTGGTCGTCTTACCAGCATCAATGTGCGCTGAGATACCAATATTGCGATAGCGCTTTAGGGGAGTTTTACGAGCCATAGTGTTTTCCTAAGGAAATTCGTGTATATATTAATGTGTTGTGTCTCTACCTCATACTCTCTATGACAAAGCCATTGGCTTCGTTATATTACTTACTGATTATTGGGCCAAATACGGACAAAAAAAGAGTAAATATAAGAATAGTGCGGCATCAAACTCAGGAAACTTTCTTTTTGAGCGTTGCAAGCATTGTAACTTTGCAGGCTTCTTAAAGTAGTATCCCTTTCAGAACAGCATCTTGACAGATGTCCGCCATCTAGGTTATTTAACGCTTTACTCATCTTACGATGGTAATTACTAAACAACCCAATGATGATGGCGACAATCAATAGAATAAATCAACAATACAAGGATTAACTGGCCGGAGCCGTTAATCCTAAGCGTCTAGGCTAGAATTAAAAAACTAATGCTAGCTTAGAAACGGTAGTGAGAGAATGCTTTGTTAGCATCTGCCATGCGGTGAACTTCGTCACGCTTTTTCATAGCATTACCTTTGCCGTCAGCAGCATCATTCAATTCGCCTGCAAGACGCAAAGCCATTGATTTTTCAGAACGCTTAGCAGCAGCTTCAGCTAACCAACGCATAGCCAAGGCAGTACGACGGGAGGGGCGTACTTCCATTGGTACTTGGTAGGTTGCACCACCAACACGGCGAGCTTTTACTTCGACCATTGGACGGACGTTTTCTAGAACTTCTTCAAAGAAAGCGACTGGGTCTTCGATCTTACGTTTTTCGCTAACTGTCTCAAGAGCACCGTATACGATACGCTCAGCAGTAGACTTTTTACCATGACTCATGACATGGTTGATAAATTTTGCAACAGTTTGGCTACCAAACTTAGGATCCGGTAGGATCTCACGGGTAGCAACGACGCGACGTCTTGGCATAATAATAATCCTTTTCTTCAGGAGTGTCTGACATTCACAAACTCGCACCAATTGATATTGGATGGCGTTATATCGAGTTGTCAGTCAGCCTTACTGCATGGCGCTATGTGATAAGCGTTAATGACTCATTTGGTCAAAAAATCACTCACATCAGACCCATGCACAGTTAATGGGTGATACAAAGAAATTCAGTTAATAACTGTTAGTTATTAAACTTTAGGCTTCTTAGCACCATATTTAGAACGACCTTGCTTACGGTCTTTAACGCCTGCGCAATCTAGTGCACCACGAACGGTGTGATAACGTACACCTGGTAGATCTTTTACACGACCACCACGGATAAGAACAACACTGTGCTCTTGTAGGTTATGACCTTCGCCGCCGATGTAGCTTGATACTTCATAGCCTGAAGTCAAACGTACACGACATACTTTACGCATGGCTGAGTTAGGTTTTTTAGGGGTAGTAGTATATACGCGAGTACATACACCACGGCGTTGTGGGCACGCTTCCAACGCAGGAACTTTTGACTTTTCCTTGATGGTTTTGCGACCTTTACGAATCAATTGGTTAGTTGTTGCCATGAGGCATCCTTCTCCCGTTTGGTAAAAAACAAAAAAATAGGGAAACGCACCATCCATCTGACTTTAACGACAGATTTTGGCACACCCATTTTTAGGACAGTGTATTATAAAGAGTTGTTGCTGCTATTTCAACCACTTATGAGTGATTGTACTTTACAACAATTGGTAGATATGCATTACGCCCACCACTATACCACTTTATCTGTTTTTAGTTAAAAACTCGCTAAAAATCAGCTTGCTAAATATGGTATCGAAAGTAGCGTCATACATCGTTCAGATAAGATATTTAGAGATAAACAAATAACAATTTATAAAAGCTAAATGGCGACACTATGTTATTTTTCAAGCTTATTTTTCAAATAGTACCTAATTTTCAAAGAGAAATAAGCGTAATGAAAAATAGCGTAATGAAAAAAAAGACAGTATCACCATCTCTTATATTAGATAAACAAGTTATTTAATATAAAATTAATAAAGAACAAATTAAAGAGCAATTAATACTTAACGCTAATAGCGTTAAGTATTAGAAGGTTTCTATTTACTCTGCTTGTCAGCAGCGTTATCGGTTTTGCTTGATGTTTTATCAGCTATCTTATCAGCATTACCCTTTTTCGGCTCTTGTTTGTCGCTCTTTTTTTCAGTTTCTTGAGCGTCCTCTTTAGCACTTTTTTTAACCGACTCTTTTTCTTTTTCTTTAGCATTAGCGGACTCTTTTTTGCTGTCAGCATCTTTGCTTGATTCTTTGTCAGTATTTTTCTCAGTATCTTGCTGCTTATCAGCGCTATCAGGCTTTTTATCAGCGCTAGCAGGTTTACTCACTTCGGCTTCACTACCGCTATCGTCGGTAATCGCACGGTTAGCAAGTTTGGCTTCTGGCGCAAAAGTCGCTTGCGCCACGCCAATCACTTCATCAATCAGCTGACTGTTATAACGCATACCGATAATTACAGCGGTCGCCGGTAAAAAGCGACGTATCCATGACAAATTGATTTGGTCTAAATCAATACCGACTTGACTGGCAATACTATCTACTTGCTCAGCATAAAAATTGACGCTTTTATTCTGCAAACCTAAGTTTTTCAGCTCATTATGCAGACCGCTACTTTGCGCGTTATCGAGTAAGCCTTTACCGATACCAAGACCCGCTAGTAAGGCTTGTTTTTCTTGCATCTTACTTAAATCCGCATTGGCAAGCAGCTCATAAGCCATTTTGACGCCTTGTTTACCCGTTAACGGCTTATTATAAACAGCACCCAACTGATAAACGGTACGCAATGACACCAATAACAACCACAAGGTATCAGCAAGTAAACCTGGCAAGCCAGCCAGACCTGTCAAACCACCTAATGTCGCCAAAGCACGGTTTTGATTGGCAATATCAGTGGCCAGTGCATAACGTTCTTCGTTATCTAAGCTGGCAATATTGGCAAAACGATGCTGATTTGGCAGATCAATCTGACTCCAATTGGCAGCAAGCTTAGCCACTTGGGCAAAAGCACCATCGACCGTTGATTCAAACAAACTGTTTGGCACTACTTTTTTGGCATATTTACCGTAAGTGGCGAAGCGCGTGCCCAATAGTTGCTGCGTTGCTTTTAACGTTTGCTCACGGAATAAATCTTGTTGATAATCTTCATCGCCTAGGTTTACCGCTTTAAATTGACGCGGTTTGCCGCTCTTAGCATTGACGCTATCAATCATCGCACCCATACGTTCTAAGTTGTTGCGGGTAAAAGAGCCAACGCTGCTAATGCCTTTATATAGAGTGCTACGCTTTGCCATCTTGATGTCCTTAATATGATGAGTGTTTGTTATTAATATTATTTATAGATACTTTTTAAACAGATACTTCTTAAATTGAATGCCATTCTAGCGAACGCTGATGATAGCTGTCAGTGCCAACAATGTTATCGCCAGCGCCAGTTTTGTATCTAAAAGTATCCCTTATCTATGGCTGCCAAGGACTTTAGTATATAACTAAATGCGCTGTAGCTGAAATGAGTTTATGCTATTTATAATCTCACCTTTTAGCCTCATAATCATGAGGCGCACACCGTACTATTCCTACGAGAATACTGACTGTTTATTTTTAATAATAAGCGTGGTTTTGTCGTTATTTTACACTTACGCCAAGATTTTAAACCCTTGATACGTTATCATAGGCCATAATTCAAAGTACAGTTGTACTTTTATTTATAGAGCAGTATTTATAAAGAATAGTGTTTTATTCTAATCATTATAATGACTGTCAAATAAGCATTTAGCGTCCAAAACCTTATTTATTAATTTTATTAGCAACGATAAAGGGTTTGGATGTTAGATAATAGCAGTAAATATTTAAAAGCGATTGTTAAAGGTAATTATCAAAAAATCGTTACTCATAAGGAATAGTATATGCGCCGCGTTGTTATCACTGGAGCAGGGATAGTCTCTTGTATCGGACATGATTTGGCTACTGTCACCGATGCTCTTAAACAAGGGCGCTCAGGTATTACGTTCAATGAATCGTATGCTGAGCACGACTTTAAATCACACGTTAGCGGTAGTATTGATAAGTCAGAACTTGATACGTCGGGCATTGACCGTAAATTGAAGCGTTTTTTTAGTGACGCAAGCCTTTATGCTTATGTCAGCGCTTTAGACGCCATTGAGCAGTCGGGATTAACGCTTGAGACCATCAACAATAATCCGCGTGTGGGTGTGGTCGCAAGCTCAGGCGGCGCATCAACCGAAAATATCGTTAATGCCATCGATGCGATGCGCGAAAAAGGGCTGCGCGGTGTCGGTGCGATGGCGGTGCCAAAAACCATGGGCAGCTCGGTATCAGCGGCGCTGGCAACGGGTTTAAAAATCCAAGGTATCTCCTACTCGTTATCTTCTGCTTGCGCAACATCAACGCATTGTATCGGTCATGCTGCTGAGCTTATCCAACTTGGTAAAGCCGATGTGATACTTGCTGGCGGTAGTGAAGCGGAACATTGGACGCAGTCATGCATGTTTGATGCCATGGGTGCCGTTAGTACGCAGTATAATGACACGCCGACACTTGCCTCTAGAGCGTATGATAAAAACCGTGATGGTTTTGTGATTGCAGCAGGCGGCGCGATGGTCGTGGTTGAAAGTCTCGAGCACGCCCAAGCGCGCGGTGCCAATATCTTAGCTGAAATCGTCGGTTATGGCGCCAGCTCCGATGGCGCTGAAATGGTCGCCCCAAGTGGTGAAGGCGCTGTCCGCTGTATGCAACTCGCCCTCGATGAAGCAGGTTTAGCAAGCGTTGACTACATCAATAGCCACGGTACCAGTACGCCGCTAGGGGATGTGACTGAGCTTAAAGCCATTGCCAAAGTATTTGGTGATGATGTCAGTCAAGTACCTGCTATCAGCTCAACCAAGTCCATGACCGGTCATAGCTTGGGTGCAGTCGGCGCGCAAGAATTGATTTATTGCTTACTGATGCTACAAGACGGCTTTATTGCCCCAAGTATCAATATTACAGAATTAGACCCTGCTGCTGAAGGCTTTGATATTGTCACTGAAAAGCGTGATGTTGAGCTTGAAACGCTTATGAGCAATAGCTTTGGCTTTGGCGGTACTAATGCTACCTTAATTATTAAAAAGTTTGACGCCTAACTATGCTCGTAGCACCGCATCTTAGAACTGAGCAGACAGCATCTGCCCCATCGCCAGCTACTCAACCTAGCTGGCGTTTTGGTGACCTGTCTGCTGCAGAGTTACTGCCAAAACTAAAGCGTCATCTGTATGGACAAAATCCTAACGCAAACTGGCAATTGGTTTGGCTGAATAACGATGGGCGACCTGTGATTGGTTTATTACCAAAAATCAGCTGGTCGGTTTATTATCTTTCTGATTCTAAATTGCCTAATCAGCAACCGAACATCTATAAAGTCATAAAAAATTGCCGTGATGGCTCACATAGTCATGCTAAAACCAATCAAGCGATTATTAGCAGTTATATGAGTTATAGCGACTGGCAAGAGGATTTGATTGCTTATAGTCAGGCTCATAACGCAGATAACACTTATGATAAGAATTCTCTGTCGATTGAAGATCATGATGAGCAGCCAAGTTATCATCATGGATTAATAGGCTTTATTGGTTATGATATCGCCGCTTATGAGCTTAGCCCAGCCGCTAAAATACAATTAGCAGCGCAGCCTTGTGCCGCCTTAGGGCATTATGATATTTATCTAACGCCAAATGCTGAGCAAACGAGCTGGCAGCTCACTATAAAAGACAGCGTCACTGATACTGATGACGAACAAAAAGGCGTACTGGTTAAAGCGCTTATCTCATATTTAGATATAATGGATAAGGAATTATCTAACGAATCATTAGAAAAGTCAGTGCTCGAAGAATCATATAAAACAACGCCTTTATTATTAAATGCGCAATGGAGTAAGCGGGATTATCAGCAAGCCTTTGATAAAACGCAAAACTATCTGCAACAAGGTGACTGCTATCAAATCAATCTCACCCAACAATGGCAAGGCGTTTTTAATCAAAGCCTCACTGATAATGTCACACCGAAGCTTATTGATTATTTACCTGCCTTGCATCGTAATACCCATGCGCCGTTTGCAGGGTATTTAGCAGTCAATGATCTTACTAGTGAAATGAGGGTTGATACGCAAGACCATCAATTTGAATTATTAAGCTGCTCGCCTGAGTTATTTTTTACCTTTAATAAAGACGATAACACTGGCAAGCACCATATACGCACCAAACCTATTAAAGGTACGATGCCGCGTGGGTTAAATACTGAACAAGATAATGCTTATAAACAGCAGCTTATTGATAGCGAAAAAGACCGTGCCGAAAACGTCATGATTGTCGATTTGCTACGTAATGATTTGGGCAAATATGCCAAGATTGGCAGCGTCAAAGTGCCGCAATTATTTGCGATTGAAAGCTTTAGCAATGTGCATCATATGGTCAGCACCATCACCGCTGAGCTAAAGACAGATACCCACCCGCTTGCCGTATTGTTTGGCAGTTTGCCCGCCGGTTCCATTACAGGTACGCCAAAAAAACGCGCCGTTGAAATCATCTCGGAGTTAGAAGGTGCGCCGCGCGGTGCTTATTGTGGCACATTAGGTTATATGAACTTCGATGGTAGCGGGCAATGGAATGTATTGATACGTACTTTACAAGCAAATACCTTATCAAATCATAAGCTAGGAAAAAAAGAAAGACATGTTAGCTTATGGGCAGGCGGTGGCATTACCGTTGCGTCTGACTGCAATGCTGAATATCAAGAATGCCTTGATAAAGTCGGTAACCTTTTAGGTGTTTTAACTCAAGACAATAGTGATAAATAAACTTCAGCTTTATTTAAAAGATGAAGAAAAAACCAATAAAACAGCCTGCTCAACATGACGTTAGCAGGCTTTTTTACTTATATAACTTTGCGATTCGGCTTTAGATTATTAAAGCATAAATCACAAACATCTTATCAATCCGCAACGCTTTCAGCTTGTGTGTGCAAGGCTTTTAAGGCATCAATTAAACGCGCATTCTGTGCTGCTGTACCAACGGTAATGCGTAAATACTCATTGATACGCGGTTTATCAAAATGACGCACAATGATACCCTGCTCGCGTAACGTACTAGCTACCGCACTTGCGTCACCGTCTTTTGGGCGGGCAAATACAAAATTGGCGTGCGATGGCAATACATCATAATCGAGCGCCGTCAGCTCGGCGGTGAGTGCTTGCCGTAAGTCAATGACTTGTTGGCAAGTCTGAGTAAAATACTCAACATCCAAAACACTGGCGGTGGCTCCCGCTTGGGCTAATTTATCGAGTGGATAGCTGTTAAAGCTATTTTTCATACGCGTCAGTGCTTCGATTAATGAAGCATTACCAAACGCCATACCGACACGTAAACCTGCTAGCGAGCGTGATTTTGAAAAGGTTTGCGTCACGAGCACATTATCAAACTCATTAATCAGGCTAACCGCTGATACTTCTATATCCAACCCATTTTCTTGTGTCTGAGCAAAATCGATATAAGCTTCATCAATCACAATCACTGAATTTGAATGCTCACCAGCAAGCTTACGAATATCAGCGAGCGATAATAACAAACCGGTTGGCGCATTAGGATTGGCAATTATGATACCACTGCAAGGCTGGCGATAAGCATCAGGGCTGATACTAAAATCCGCGTCTAGGGCGATTTGCACCAGTTCAACACCAAAAGTTTGCGCATAAACAGGATAGAAGCTATAGCTAATATCAGGCGCTAAAACAGGGCGCTCTTTTAAGAAAAAGCTGGCAAATACCAATGCTAATACTTCATCTGAGCCATTACCGACAAAGACTTGATTGATATCAAGGTTATATAATTGTGCCAATGCGGCGCGCAAATCATCAGATTCAGGCGCAGGATATAAACGCAGCTCATCCGCTTGCTGCTGTAACACTTTTGCGATTGCCTCGCCGACTTTTGGTGACGGCGGAAATGGATTTTCATTGGTATTTAATTTGCACAAATTTTCATGCTGAGGCTGCTCGCCAGGGACGTAAGGTGACAGATTACGCGCTTTAGATGACCAAAGTCTGGTGTCTATCTTTAACTCACTCATAAGTTATCCTACTAATTAGCCACATAAATTATTAAACGTAAATTATTAAAATCGAATTATTAAAGTTGAGTTATCCAACTATCTTATTAACTATCTTATTAACTATCTTATTAACTATCTTCCTGATAACGATAGCGGGCTGAACGCGCATGGGCTTCTAATTCCTCACGCTGCGCTAAAATATCTGCCGTCTTAGCCAGCGGCTTACTACCCGCTTCAGTACAATAAATAATCGATGATTTCTTTTGGAAGTCATAAACACCGAGCGGTGAAGAAAAGCGCGCGGTGCCCGAAGTTGGCAATACATGATTGGGACCGGCACAGTAATCGCCAATCGCTTCAGGCGTATGACGTCCCATAAAGATAGCGCCAGCGTGACGAATATCATCAAGCAGCGCATCAGGGTTATCAACAGACAATTCTAAATGCTCAGGGGCAACGCGATTAATCACCGCCATACCTTCCGCACGGTCTTTGACCAAAATAAGCGCGCCACGATTTTTTAGCGAATCGCGGGCGATATCAGCTTTTGGCAATTCTGCCAAGGCTTTTTCAATTTCCGCCGCTACTTCTGCAAGCTGCTGTTCATTTGTCGTGACAAAGATAGCTTGGGCGATACGGTCATGTTCCGCTTGTGATAATAAATCCATCGCCAACCAATCAGCGCGATCTTGCGCCTCGCCTTCTGCATAGACCAATACTTCAGAGGGACCGGCGATCATATCAATCCCCACTTGACCAAATACCGCACGCTTAGCTGCGGCGACATATTTGTTACCAGGACCCGTGATTTTATCCACGGCTGGTATCGTTTCGGTACCGTATGCCAAGGCAGCAACGGCTTGTGCACCGCCAATGGTAAAGACACGGTCAACTTGTGCCAAATGCGCCGCTGCTAAGACCAACGGATTAAGCACGCCCTTCGGTGCTGGCACCACCATGATTACCTCGGCAACGCCAGCTACTTTGGCAGGAATCGCATTCATCAATACGGAAGACGGATAAGATGCCAAACCGCCGGGTACATAAATGCCAACACGATCAAGCGGCGTGACCTTTTGACCTAAGCGATTGCCAAGCTCATCTTCATATTGCCAAGTCTCTTGTACTTGGCGCTCATGGAATGTCTGTACCCGTGTCGCTGCCGTCATCAAAGCCGTTTTGACGGCATCATCAAGATTGGCAAACGCTTCAGCAAGTGCTTCCTTAGACAGCTCTAAGGATTGCATTGTTGTCGCAGGATGCTGATCAAACTCTTGGGTCAACGCCAGTACCACGCTATCGCCGCCATGACGTACTTTTGCAATGATATCGTCAACGGTTTTTAATAATTCAACATCGTTTACGGTTTCAAAAGCAAGCAGTTGGGTCAGTTGACTGTCAAAATCAGCATCTTGAGTACTTAGTTGGCGCATAACTTAATCCTATAGTTGAGCATAAAATACGGCTATAAAGAATAGAGTAAATAAAAGAGCAAATGAAAAAATGAGCAAATAAGAAAAGGATTGTGTGTTTGCTTATTTATGATTATTTCACTCAGATTATACTGAGCTTTTACTTTCTGGCAAGCAAATACAATAAAACCAGTTTAGCACGCTATATCTATCCTAGAGCGCCAAACTGGTTTAAAATTTTGTATAGTCATGCTTGATATTATCAATGATTGCTAGTGCTTAATAAGAGTACTTTTTAAATACTGAATAAATGCTCATTTAAGAAGCGCTGGCAATACTGTCTTTAAAGCTATCTAAAATTGGCTCAAGCAGGACAAATTTACGCTTGTAGCTGACTTGATTGACAATAAGGCGTGACGACACATCACAAATATGGTCGCGCGCTTCAAGTCCATTGGCGCGCAGCGTATTGCCAGTATCGACGACGTCAACAATCAAATCGCCCAAACCGACCAATGGCGCCAGCTCCATCGAACCATAAAGCTTAATCACATCGACTTGCTGACCTTGACTGGCAAAATAAGCGCGGGCAACATTGACGTATTTAGTGGCAATACGCAGACGACGATTTGGCAATGGCGCACCTTTAACACCCGCCGTCATCAGCTTACACTGGGCAATCTGCAAATCTAACAACTCATAAACGTGATTGGCACCATGCTCAAGCAACACATCTTTACCCGCCACGCCGAAATCAGCAGCGCCGTGTTCAACATAGGTTGGCACGTCACTAGCGCGCAAAATTAAGACGCGGACATTTGGGTTTGAGGTTGGGAAAATAAGCTTGCGTGACGCTTCAGGGTCTTCTAATAATTCAACGCCAGCAGCACGTAACAATGGCATCGTCTCTTTTAAAATACGACCCTTTGATAGCGCCAGTGTCAAACCTGAAAACTCATCATTTACTTCGTTTAATAAGCCGTCAGTTGGAAGGCTATTGCTTGCTTCAGTCATAATGACTCGTGTCCGTGTACAGTTAGTTGCCTTACTTAACAGGCATTATTAATTTCGTTAAATAAAGGGTGATACCAATACTAACGACTAATTAACTAGCCTAGTCGTTGGTATTAATGCGCTCAATATTAACCCCAAGTGCGCGTAGTTTTTCTTCGACATGCTCATAACCACGATCAATATGGTAAATGCGGTCAATCAAGCTCTCACCTTCAGCAGCAGCAGCAGCCATTACCAATGACATCGACGCCCGTAAATCCGTTGCCATGACAGGAGCAGCAGTGAAGCATTCAACCCCTGTGACGACAGCCGCATGACCGTCTACTTGGATAGACGCGCCCAATCGGTTAAGCTCAGGCACGTGCATATAGCGATTTTCAAAGATATTTTCGATAAAAGTACTGGTGCCATCGGCAAGACAAGCAATCGCCATTACTTGCGCTTGCATATCGGTTGGGAAGCCTGGATGCGGCTGGGTACGTATATTAACCGGTAATGGGCGACCTTTCATTTGTGCACGAATCCAATCATCACCGGTGGTAATAATCGCCCCCATATCTTCAAATTTTTCTAACACTGGCGTTAATAAAAGTGCCGAGGTGTTTTTGGCCAATACATCACCGCGTGTCATCAAAGCGCCAGCAAGATAAGAACCTGTTTCGATGCGATCTGCTACCACCGAATACTCACAGCCATGCAAGCGCTCAACGCCTTCGATGGTCATGGTTGCAGTACCAATACCGCTGATTTTAGCACCCATCGCTACCAGCATATTGGCCAAATCGACCACTTCTGGCTCAAGCGCGCAGTTGCCGAGCACTGTCGTACCTTTGGCCAATGCGGCTGCCATAATAACGTTTTCAGTACCGCCAACCGTTATCATATCAAAAGAGAAGTTACAGCCGATAAGCTTGCCGCCTTTTGGCGCTTGCGCTTTAACATAACCATTCTCAACGCTAATCTCAGCACCCATCGCTTCAAAGGCTTTTAGATGCTGGTCAACAGGACGTGAGCCGATAGCGCAGCCGCCCGGTAATGACACTTCGGCTTCACCGAAACGTGCCAGCAAAGGGCCTAAAACTAAAATCGAGGCGCGCATGGTTTTTACCAAATCATACGGCGCATAGAAATTATCGATATTCTTGGTATCGCAGGTGACAGTATCGCCCTGCTTTTGAATATCAATGCCCATGCCACCGATCAATTCAATCAAGGTGCGCACATCTTGTAGCGATGGCACGTTATGCAATGTCGTTGGGGTCTCGGCCAAAATCATAGCGGCAAGTAAAGGCAAAGCGGCATTTTTGGCGCCTGAGATCGTGACTTCCCCTGCGATACGACTGCTACCGGTGATTAAAAATTGATCCATAAGGTGACAACCTAGCGATAAGTATAAAAATGATGAGAAACCGGAAATGATAAAACCAGCAATACAAATTGCCGGTACGATCCATTCCGGTCATAAATAAAAAGTGTTAGCCTTGAGATTGAACGTCCCATTCGGCTGGGGTTAAGGCTTGAATATTAAGCGCATGAATATCACCGCTCGCAATCTTATCATTTACTAAGGCGTAAACTGACTGCTGGCGTTGCACCGCGCGCTTGCCTTCAAAACTGGCATCAACCACCCGTACATCAAACTTGGTTCCTTGATTGGCAGCTTGAATAAAAGCATCTGGGAAGTGAGTTTGTAAAAATGCAATCAAATCGTCAGCGTTCATGCTCATAAAATATTCTGCCTTAAAGTTTAAATAGGGTATAGGGTTAAAGTGACGTCATTATAACAAGAGTTTGACCATCTTACAGTACTGTCTTGCGCAACTGCGCTTAACTATTCATCATAGCTTTAGGCTTACTATAATCAATGAACAATTATTATGTGTGATGCTTATTATGTTCGGTGCTTGGTATTTTTGACATTCACTACTTAAGCGTTTTATCCAAATAGCTGAGCACTTGCGTACGCACATCATTAACCCAGCGTAAAGGCGGTGCCATCGCACCGATACTGGTGGCATGACTGGCGCCTGCGATTTCGCCAGTTTCCACTTTAACGCCTGCCGCTTTTAATGCCTGTGTCATTTTGATGGTATTGGTCACATGGACGACCTTGTCTTTTTCGGCAGTCAATAATAAATAGGGTGGCTGCGCGCCTTTGATTTGGCGGTCTGGCATCACCGTCTCTGGCGTCGCACTTGCCCCAAAGGCAGTTCTACTACTGAATTTACTAAAGTCATAGCTATAAGGACCTGCGATACCAATCACGGTAGCAATATCTTTTGGTTTCACCCCATACGGCGCTAAAAAATCTTCATTAGCGACGGCAGCGACCGCATTAAACGCGCCCGCAGAATGACCTATGACGGCCAAACGCTTGGGATCAGCATGCAGGCTTTCGGCATTTTTATAGCTCCAGGCGATGGCCTGCGCGGTATCTTCTACATAATCAGGATAAAGGTGCTCAGGCGCTTTACGATAATTAATGACCGCCGTGACATAACCTGCTTTCGCCAAACTTTGACCAACAAAGGCGTATTCATCTTTACTGCCACTTTCCCATGAACCGCCATGGACAAACACCACCATCGGATAGCTGTCATGAATGGCAATATCATTAATCGTGCTATTCATGGCTTTTGCTAAAGGCTTGGGATAATAAATATCTAAATCTTGATTCGGCTCATCACCATACAAGATATTTTTACTGACGCCAACGCCACCATTTGAAGTAATACCATTCACGATAGCGAGCGCCGATAACGCTTGTGCCTGTTGGGTCGCGAGCGCAATACCGCCAACAGCCAATGCTGCCGTCACGCCGACACTGATACGTTTAGGCGTGCGATTCTTTATTGGCACAGGTTGTACTGTTTCTTTATTTAAATCCTTCATCGCCAGTATTCCTATTATTAGCTCGTCGTCGAGTAATACTTGATATAGTCAGTTCAATATAGAAAAGGTACGTTAAAAATAGCATGCTGCTGGGATAAAATTTTGCTTGCTTGCTGTGCGCTTCGCACTCCAGAGGCTTCGCAAAATTTATCCCAACAGCTCTGTATTCTTTTTAAGTTTAATCGACTATAGTTGGTTAAAACTAAATAGTAGAGTGAGGGCTTTATTTTTTGTTATTATTTTAATTGGGCCATCAACTTTACTTTTTACGTTTTATATCTTACTGGCTGACTCGGAATTTATCGTGCTTTTCCTGTTATGACTGTTTAGGTTTCTTGTGTTTTTCAGCAAAGAATGCATTCAGCAAAATAGCCAGTTAAGGATTTTGATAAAGGTCGATATAAGGACTCGATGACGGCTGATTGATGGGCGTACCATCTTCGTCGACGATAATCGGCGTAGCATTGATGGTTGGATCTACCGCGACCGGAGTTGTGACTTCAGGCATTGCCCTACTATTAACCGCTGGACCTCTGGTAGGATTGGCTAAATTATCTTCATACATAATATCGTCATCGCCCAGCTTTACCCCTCTATCATCAACGACGGTGGTCAGCAGCACCAACTCTGTGATGCCGACGGTATTATTGGCAATATCAATCAGGTGGCTTTGCTGCGTCGGTGTCATACGGCCCATAATATAAACCACACCATCATTGGTGACCGCTTTAATCTGTGAGGCTTTCACGCCATTACTAGAGGCTACTTTTGCCAGTAATTTAGAGCTAATATAACCATCGTGGACGGTTGAGCTATAGCCCCTTGAGGCGCTAACATTAAGCTCATTGTAGACATGACGGACGTCTGGCATAGAACCAACGACTTTTTCTATTTCTGCTTTAACGGCTTCCGTTGGCACCTCGCCTGTGAGCAGCACTTCACTATTAAAACTATCAATACTCATGCGGCTAATTTGCTGTAAATTTTCTTGCAGACCATAGACGTTAATCTTGACAGTGTGCTCAATACTACGATCGAGAAGACGCTGCGGAATGGTGCGCTCTGTCATCGGTACGCCATACGTTCCTTCTGTGCTATTGGTCAAATAATTGGTAGTACAACCTGTGACGACGATATTCGTCAATAGCATAACACCAATAGCCTTACGGCATGATGAACCCAAAATAGCAGTGCGCAAATGCATTCGTGTCATGATTTACCTCTTAGAACATAATGTAGTGATTAACTAATGATTAAAAGTGTCACGCTTGATAATAACAATGATTAATTATGCCGGTAGTTAATAATGGTAATAATAAGAATATGATTAAATTAACTATTTGTAATGCCGCTACTTTACTGAATATTTACCTGAGGCGCTTAGGCTTTTGGCAACGATAGCTTGATGTGCTTATTTATTTTTTAACTGAGTTATCGGGCTTAACGTTCAAATCCACTTAATTTTAAAAACATTAAATCTAAATAAATCTATTACCAAGCTGAGGCAATAAAAGCGCCCTGTAACCATTCTGGCTGAATATTTTCTGGCAGTATTTCTTTAATGTCATTGGTCTTATTTTTATTGGCATTAGTATTGGTATTGGTATCATAGGCAATCACATCAAACCGACACTCATACTCATTATATTCAGGATGCTGCTGCAAAAAATAGCGCGCCGCTTTGATAATTTTATGTTGCTTATTTTTTGTCACGCTAAGCGCCGCATCACCAAATCCTGAATGTTGCCGCTGCCGCACTTCAATAAAGACCAGTGTCGACCACGCCTGCCCTTTTTCGATCATGATTAAGTCAAGCTCACCAACTTTTGGCTGCTGCCAATTTTGAGTAATCAATAGTAAACCTCGCGCTTGTAAAAAATCACACGCTTGCTGCTCAAAACGGCTACCTTGACGCTGTGTCGGTGAAGTCAGGGTTAAAGGTTTGTCATTTGCCATCACGTCCCTTTACTATCATTTCTCTTTATTATCATATCTATGGTTCAGCTGAACATTTGAGAATTATCATAGCACATCATGCTAAACTAACCACTTTCGCGTTTTAATAATCGCTTTTAATATTCGTTTTTAATGCTCTTTCTTAACGCTCAATACTTAATACTCAGAGGTTTTCATGTCTAGCCCTACCGCGATGCCAGCTTGTCTTTATATCGTTGCCACGCCGATTGGTAATTTAAGCGACATGACGCCGCACGCAATCGATATCCTCAAGCAAGTTGCTATCATTGCCTGTGAAGACACGCGCACCTCAGGCAAACTTTTATCACATTTTGGCATTAACACCAAAGGCAATAAGGATGAAGATACCGAAGAAGTAACGGCATGCGATAATAAAAATGCTGCCGAAAACGAGTCTGATAGCGCTGCTAAACAAAAAGGTCATAATAAACTTTGGGCGTATCATGAACATAATAGTGCCATTCAAACCCCAAAAATCATTGAAATGATTCAGCAAGGTCATTCGGTTGCCCTGATTAGTGATGCTGGCACGCCGCTGATTAGTGACCCCGGTTACCAGTTGGTGCAAGCCGCTCATGCCGCTGGTGTTCGCGTCTCCCCTATTATTGGTGCCTCTGCTGCCATCGCCGCACTGTCTGTCGCAGGATTGCCCTCAGACCGCTTTAGCTTTATTGGTTTTTTACCAGCCAAAACCCACGGTCGCCAAAAACAACTGATGGTCCTCAACTCACGCACCGAAACCTTGATATTTTATGAAGCGCCGCATCGCATTATTGCTAGTTTAGAAGATATGGGGGCTATATTTGGTGCTGAGCGCGAAGTGACGTTTTGCCGTGAATTGACCAAAACGTTTGAAACCGTGCATAAAAGCACGCTTGGCGATTTGGTTGAGTTTGTCAAAGCCGATGACAATCAGCAACGCGGTGAAATCGTGGTGGTCGTCGCTGGGGTGAACGTAGCACAGGACGATGATGACATCAGTATCCACGATAAATTATTACAGCGCTTGTTAGAGGACTTATCGGTTAAAAAAGCCGCTGCCTTAGCTGCTGATATTACTGGCGTTAAAAAGAATGCGCTTTATCAGCGCCTACTTGAGCTGCAAGCAGAATAGTTTGTCGTTATAAAAAAATAAGCGAAGCATTGATAAATTAAGCATTGATAAATTAAATGCCAGTAAATTAAGCACTGATAAATTCATTGAGGAGAGATAGATAATGTACGATGTGATGGCGATAGGTAATGCTTTAGTTGACCACGAATATCTGCTGTCGGATGCAGCACTAGAAGAAACTGACCTGACCAAAGGCAATATGACGCTGGCAGGAATTGAAGAGCAGCAGCAGTTATTGGCGTATTTTAAGCTAGCAGAGATTGCGCCATCAAAACAAGCGGGCGGTGGCTCAGCGGCCAATGCAATGTATGCCTTTGCAAGTTTGGGCGGCAAACCTTTTTATGCCTGCCGCGTCGGCGATGACAAGCAAGGCGAGTTTTACCTAAAAGACTTGCACGAAGCGGGCGTTGCCACATCCCCTCAGTCGATTCATGCAGGCGGTGTAACTGGCTCATGCGTAGTAGCAGTGACCGAAGATGGTGAGCGTACTATGCAAACCTTCCTTGGTACCTCAAGCGACATTACCGCTGATAACGTCGACTTTGAAGCACTGACCCAAGCAGGTTGGTTGTATTTAGAAGGTTATTTGGCGATGTCTGAAGGGATTCAACCAGCGATGACCCAATTACGCCAACAAGCCGGTATTCATTGTGCGAAAATCGCCGTCAGCTTTGCTGATCCTGCGGTAGTGAAGTTTGCCAAAGATGGCCTGCTTAATATGCTTGGCAATAAAGTCGCGGTGATATTTTGTAATAGTGAAGAAGCAAAATTATTCACCGATAAAAAGCAGCATAAGGCAGCTGCGCGTGCCTTACTTGAGCATTGCCAAACGGCGGTCGTCACCGATGGTCCAAATGGTGCCATCATCGCTCATAAGCCAAATGACGAGTCAGAGATTGAGATTCATGAGATTCCTACGCCAGCTGTTGCCAATGTTATTGACACCAATGGTGCCGGTGATAACTATTCTGGCGCATTTTTATACGCTTTATCGCAGCATTATAGCTTGCCAGAATGTGGACGACTTGCCAGCGAAATAGCAGCGCAAGTGATTCAGCAGTTTGGTCCACGCCTAGCATCACAAGAGTATCAAGATATTTCGCGCCGCGTCTTAACCGTTTAAATGTCTTAGAAAAATCTTTCATCATAAATCGCTTATAAAAAAGCCCATATCATAGGATATGGGCTTTTTAGTATTCACTTATAAAACAGAAGAAAGTAATTGCTTAATTAAGCAGCGGTAAGGGCTTGCTCTAAATCAGCTTTGATATCTTCGATGTGCTCAATACCAATCGATAGACGGACCATATCAGTACTGACGCCGGCATTTTCTAGCTCTTGCTCATTAAGCTGACGATGGGTAGTGGTCGCTGGGTGACACGCCAACGATTTTGCATCACCGATATTGACCAAACGCGTAATCAGTTGCAAGGCATCAATAAATCGTGCGCCTGCTTCAAGTCCACCTTTCACCCCAAAAGTTAAAATCGCAGAAGGCGTCCCTTTCATGTATTTTTTGGCAAGTTCATGCTCAGGATGGTCTGATAAACCCGCATATTTTACCCAAGCAACTTTATCATGGTCGCGCAGATATTCTGCCACGGCTTGAGCGTTTTGAACATGACGCTCCATACGTAAACCCAGTGTCTGCAAGCCCTGTAAAATACTAAAGGCATTGAGTGGGCTGAGTGCGGCGCCCGTATTACGCAGCGGTGCCACGCGAGCACGAGCAATAAAGGCCGCTGCGCCAACGTCCTTGACAAAGTTTACGCCATGATAGCTTTCATCTGGTGTGTTTAATAGTGGGAAACGCTCAGGATAATCGCCCCAAGGGAAAGTTCCGCTATCAACAATCGCTCCACCAATAGAGGTGCCCGTACCGCTCATGTACTTAGTTAATGAATGAATGACGATATCAGCGCCAAACTCAAATGGACGGCAGATCGCAGGGGTCGCCACCGTACTATCAATCACCACGGGCACGCCATATTCATGAGCGATATCACTCAGCGCTTGGATATCAATGATGTTGCCTAATGGATTACCGATACTTTCCGCAAAGACCATCTTAGTTTTATCATCGATTAAATCTCGTATTGCTTCAGGGTTTTTATGATCAAAAAAGCGTACTTCGATACCTTGGCGCGGCAACGCGTGCGCAAATAAATTATAAGTGCCACCATACAATGTCGATACCGCAACGATATTATCGCCCGCTTCACAAATAGTTTGAATCGCATAAGTGATGGCAGCCATACCAGAAGCGACAGCCAACGCACCAATACCGCCTTCAAGTGCGGCAACGCGTTCTTCTAATACCGCATTGGTCGGGTTCATAATACGAGTATAAATATTGCCTGCAACCTTTAGGTCAAACAAATCTGCACCGTGCTGCGTATTGTCAAACGCATACGAGCTGGTATGATAAATAGGTACAGCGACCGCTTTGGTGGTTGGCTCGACACTATAACCGGCATGAATTGCCAAAGTCTCAAGACGTGGAGTATGCTGCTTAGCTGGTTGTCCGTCACTCATGTTGCGCTCCTATATATTTATTCGCTATCAAAAAATATGTGATGATTAAAAAAGCTATCGCTAAACGATAGGCATAAAAAAAAGCCGAGTTAATCATAACCCAACTTCTTTATGAAAAGAATAGCAAATTATTCATCTCTTAATGATAAATATTCATAAGCGACAAAACAATCCGTATCCTTATCAAGGTTATAACAAAGATTCAGCTTTTATTTATAAGCTTATTGCTTATTTATAATAAGCGTTTTCGGTACGGGTATGATCAGTCTCGTCAATCACTTGCGTCAGCTCTGGAATCTGCTGTTTTAGCTGCACTTCAACGCCTTGACGTAAGGTCATATCAACCGCTGAACAGCCTTGGCAACCACCACCAAATTTCAATACCGCAGTCAGACCAACGCCTTCTTCGTCAATTAATTCAAGCAATTGAACGTCGCCACCATGAGCGGCCAAGCTTGGGTTAATCTCAGACTGCAATACATAGTTGATACGCTCTTCAACACTGGCATCAGCGCCGACTTTTGGTACTTTCGAGTTTGGCGCACGGAAAGTCAGCTGCCCACCAAAACGGTCTTTATTATAATCAATCACCGCATCTTCAAGATAAGGTACGGACGCCGCTTCAATAAATGCCGAGAAGTTGTCATAGCTAAATTTTAAATCAGCGCTGTCTTCTTCACCTGGCTGATTATAAGCCATACAGCACTCTGCACGTGGCGTACCAGGATGTTCAACGAAAATACGCACGCCAATACCATCGGTATCTTGTTTCGATAGTAAGTCTGCCAAGTAACCTTGAGCCGCTTCAGTGATAGTGATATTGCTTTTGGCTTCCGTTTGCTCAGTATCTAACGCTGACTCGTAATCGGCAGCAGGTTTTACTTCAGTATCAGTTGGATTGTGTTCACTCATAATGCTTCCTATGTGTTATGACACAAGCGTTATATTTACCACGTCTACTGTGTCGTCAATGTTATGTGAGGTTGGGATAAATGAGATTGTCCATCATTTTGGCTTATCATTTTATTGCTTACGCCCCAATGACGGTTTCATCTATTGACCGTTATTGGCTCTATTATAGCGCACTTAAGGTATAATTCCGACTGCGCTAGTGCGCTTTAAATATTCTTAGTGAATAGTAATGATTCATATCGTTAATACTAATTAATAGAAATTATTGGTAGCCATTATTCATTTTGCTCGTGCCTACCCTACTTATATCTCAATCATCCATTACCCTTCACCGTCCATTCTATATTAAGACCATAAGCTAACTTATCAAGTTTACAGCGCTTATTTAATCACCGTCAGCGTTATGCCGTTTATTTGCGCTATCAGTGCACTTAGTGTTAGTACGCTTAGTATTGATGAGTTAAGTAAAAATAGTGTTAAAGCTTTCAAAACTATCATGTAATGAACGCATCAGTTCAATGCTAAAGCAGTAGAGACTCATAAGCACCTTGATTTAATATATTAATTTATATATTAT
>NZ_CAJHAD010000029.1 GCF_904846285.1 Psychrobacter immobilis
TCATAGGATTCTCCTGCTAGTATATTTTAGCAGTTAATCTCTATTTCTAAGTGTTCTTATTTATTGGGGGGATTACCGGATCAAATACTCCAATATGATCGTCATACTTCTCTAATTTGCCATGCTAATAATACCGTAGAAAATAATCTATGAATTTTTAATCAGAAAGCTTAATGATAATGATCTACCTATCGGTTTAACAGTCATTGAAGTTGCATCTAACACTAGAAGCTCGATGCCTGTATAGCGAACCGAACGTATTCCCATAACACTTATTATAACAATTTGATTAGGATAAATAATGAATAATGATTTTCTCATTACAATCCATGATTATGAATCTGAAGAAAGAGGATGGATGGATATCGAAGATTTTATTGAAACCAAAGGTTTGTAATATATAGACGAATACTTCGATATAGAAACAGATTTTATTTCTAACATCCAAAACTTTAACAATTTTTTCTCAAAAAATAGATATTTTGATTCCTTAATTGCTAAGATTGAAGTTTATGAATACGACTCTGCTTATAATTTCTACAGGCTAGATGGGAATTATAAAAAACTTAAAGAGTTAAGTGAATGTAGTTTCAGCTACATATCTGATTATAACAAAGAGTTTATTTATAGATGTCAATGTAGAGGAATGTGCAGCTTTTGGTTCATAGATGTTTCATCAATGTCCTATATGAAGAATGCTATGGATGCCTTTTTCTTACATGTACATCTTAGCCCTAAAATTGACTTTAAAAGTATATTTAGAAAGAAAAGCAATGTTCTTTATTATTATGATAAAGATACATTAAATACAGATGAAGATTATATATATCCTAAAAACTGTGGTGAGAAAATCTTATTATAATTTGCGTTGTGGCTCTCTAATCCCTACCATCAATCCAGTAGAAATTAACTTATGATACTTTAATCATATTCTGTACTGTAGGTTTTATAACAGTTAAATTCATATCTAAAATTAGCAGTTTGTTACCTGTGTAGCGCATCAATCAAGATAGAATATGTATGGTAAGTACACCATGAAGTACACCATGAAGTACACCGTGACTATTTCAGATAGTTAAAACCTTGATACCATTATCCTACAGCCTAAGTTTCGAGCCCTCACTATGGAACCATGCTTTGTTCCCATAACGGGCGTTATGGTAAATGGTTTGAGGGCAAGAAAAAACGCTGTGTCGCTTGCGTTAAGGTATGAATGGTTTATTAATAAAATGTCTCAAGAATACAGTGTAATTATGAGCTGTGCTATAATTTGTCATTATAAAGCCAATATATCACTGGCATCGACTTATCGACCCTTTTTTTTACCTATTAAGACTTTTTTATGTCCAAGACTACGTTTGATGCTCAAACTATTTCTAACAGCCTACGCGCTGCCAAACACCAACCGCGTAAACGCTTTGGTCAAAACTTCTTACATGACCGTAGTGTTATCCGTGAGATTGTTGAGAGCATTCGTCTAGAGCGTGATGATAATTTAATTGAGATTGGACCAGGGATGGGCGCACTGACTGAGCCGCTATTGGCAGAAGTCGATGCGATGACTGTGGTAGAGCTGGATCGCGATTTGGCAGATAGTTTACGTATTCGTATCGGTGCCAATAGCCATCCTAACTTTACGATTATCAAAGACAATGCCATGCATGTCGATTATCGTGAGCTGTATAGCCCTGAGCGCGGCAAGCTACGCGTAGTAGGTAATCTACCGTATAACATTTCTACGCCGATACTCTTTCATTTGCTTAGTTATGCCGATGTGATTCAAGACATGCACTTTATGCTGCAAAAAGAAGTGGTCGAACGTATCACTGCTGACGTAGGTAGCAAAACCTACGGTCGCCTGTCGGTCATTATGCAGTATCATTGCCATACCGATTATCTGCTGACTGTACCACGTGGTGCCTTTAATCCACCGCCAAAAGTCACCAGTGCTGTTTTTCGACTGACACCGCATATCACTAAGCCAGTCATCGCAGAAGACGAAGCGTATTTTGCATTGGTAGTACGCGAAACCTTTAATCATCGCCGTAAGACGCTACGCGCTATTTTTAAGAAATCTACGTTACTGCCAACGCTAAGCGAAGACGACTTTGCGGCTTGCGCTATCGACCCGCAAGCGCGTCCTGAAGTTTTAAGTGTGAAAGACTTTGTCAATTTGAGCAATCAGGCACGCAAAATAGAGGTTTAATTTTTCGATACAAGCGTTATTAATCATCTAAAAAGTATAGAGGTGTTATGAGTTTTCGCCATCAGTATGTCATCGGTGACTTGCAAGGTTGCTATGCGGCATACCTGCAGTTACTGGAAACCTTGGATTTTGACCCAGCGCAAGACAAGCTATGGTTCGCAGGCGACTTGGTGGCACGCGGTGAGGACTCGTTAAGTACGCTGCGTCACGTAAAGGCGCTTTGTGAGCAAGGGGCTGCGGCGACGGTGCTTGGCAATCACGATATCAATTTAATTGCTGTCTGGCGCGGGGCGACGCCGCTCAAGAAAAAAGACAAAACAGCGCCTATCTTCGCGGCTGATGATTGTGATGAATTACTAGAATGGTTACGTCATCAACCGCTACTGGCTTATCCTGATGAGCAGACGGTATTGGTACATGCTGGTATTCCACCGCACTGGACGATTGAGGCAGCAGCAAACTATGCGCAACAATTAGAGACGCAGCTACAAGGTAGTTTAAAACAGCTTGATCGTTTATTGCCGAATCTATATAGCAAAACCGCTGATGAGTGGCATGCAGGTATTAATGGCTTTACCAAAATGCGGGCGATTGCCAATTATTTCACGCGTATGCGCTTATGCAAACAAGATGGGTTGCTAGAATTTAGTTTTGCCGCAGGGTTAGATGAGCCGATGCCAAAAGATTTTTTGCCTTGGTTTGAATGGCAAGTACCGCGCACGCGCAAGATCTTATTTGGTCATTGGGCCGCGCTTAAAGCTGAGGTCGACTTGCCTTATGCGCGGGCACTTGATGGTGGCTGTGTTTGGGGCAATTATCTATTGGCTTATCGTTTGGGCGATGGCAAAGCCACAACCTCAAGCACTCACTGCATACCACTAACAGAAGAATAGTCATGCTGCTTTATAGACCATTGTCTTAGATAAAAACCGTAAAAAAACAACTTAACGCTTAATTTGCACTTAAACTTTTTGCTAAGCCTAAGCCTAAGCCTAAGCCTAAGCCTAAGCCTAAGCCTAAGCCTAAGCCTAAGCCTAAGCCTAAGCCACCAAAACTGCCCCATTAACTGGGTAGGTTTGGTGGTTTTTTTGGTTTAGGTAGTGGCGTTTTGGCATCGCCAGCAGCTTTGTTTTCAGGATTGCTATCATCATGTTCATAATTGCCAGTCGCTTCATTATTCTCGTTAAAGGCTTTATGTGCTTTATCGTATTGAATATCACTGCTGTAAGGAACGCTATTTAGCTCCTCATCTATCAGTCCATCATCGAGGTCAATGACTTTTTTAGCGCTCATTTGCTTGCTTGTATTCTGTGTTTCTCGACTTTTTAGCGCAGCGTCATTGTCACTACTTGAGATATTATTATCATAATCTATGTCTGTAATAGCCTGCTCATTTTGCATACTTTTTTGCTTAGATTTAGGCAATATTTTTACATCAGATAAACGGCGCACGACATAATTATTGGGTATGGTTTGTCCACCTTTATGAGTACTCGTATCATCAAAAATCATGTGCCCTTGACTGTCAATGCGAGCGTACTTCATGGGTTTATCACGCGGCCAGATAAAGTCAGAAGGATGGGTAAGCAGGTGACTAAAAAGCTGCTTGGTTAAACGGCTCCAATCCATGAATTTGACTTCTTTAGAGCGTAGTGCCACAAATAATGCCAGCGAAAAGCTTACCATTAAGTTGACCATACCGATAAGAGCAACGCCCAAGATGGAGATAAATACAATTTGCCAATCCCATTGGTTGGCGGAAATATTAAACAGTCCATGCGCCAGATTTGCTGAGGCAAAGGCAATATGGCGAATATCAATCGGCAAGCCAAATAAGAAACCGATAGTAGCGGTACTGCCTAAAAATACCCCGAATAAAAAGTTACCCATAATGGCGCCAAGGTTGGCTTCTATAAAGCCGCCTAAACGCTGTAACCATGCTTTGGGTAATAAGTATTGTAGAAAGCGGTGACGCTGAATACGGGCGCTGATTTGGTTGTAGACCGCCAAATTATCATAGTAACCAGCGATAAGACCGGATAAAAATAAATACACGCCAGCGATAGCCGCATGGGGGAGCGCCAAGGAGTGAAATGGGTCAAGATCATGCAATAAGTGCGCAGCCTTGTCGGTATTGATCATCGGTGCGCCGGTATATTGTAACCACGCAAACGAGATAATCAGGGCAACTGGTATTGCTACCATGACGTTACCCATAATCGCGACAAATTGAGTACGTAAAATGTCGACCACCAATTCTGATAACTTATTTAACTGGTGCGATTTTTTGCCAGAACCGTCAGATATGGTAGAGGCGATTGCCGCTGCCGTCATAGCCGGCTGTTTGGTGGCGACCGTACCATGGACGATATGAATAAAAACGAAACCCAAACCATAAATCATGCTGTTAATAAAGGCGCGTCCCATCGGTGCAAGCGCCAGATGGTAGGCCAATATCTTAGTGGTCGCCATAAAAGCAATGATAAAGCCACCGATAGAGGCTTTTTTAAACATCTTCTGATAACCGGTTTTATCGGTACTAATATAATGCTCACCGACGCGGCTGGCGTTTTCGGTGACTTTGCGTGACAGCAGCTTGGTATTATTATCAATCAAATAACCAATACTATAGCGGCGACTGGCGGTGGTAATCAGCGCTTGAATGAGCTCAATAATGGCTTGATCGCGCTTATCATAATTGTCTGCTACCAGCTCGGTTAGGATACGCATCCGCTGCAAGCTTTGGTCCAAACGCAGCATCATGTTGGTTAAGCGAATAGAGATACCGGTTTTATAAATACGCTTACGGATAGTGGCAACGATATCTTCGCATTGCTCAATCATAACCAACAACGGCGCAGGGTCTACCGCTTTTTCAGGGATGATATCGGTTAAAGTATCAAGCTCATGCGCTTCTCGGTACTGATTGACATATAAGACCGCTTCTTGATTTTGTGCCACAAATGACGCTGAATAATTGAGCATTTGCGGATAAAATTCCATTAAATCTGGATGCAAACCAATGCCACTAATCCGATACGATAAAATGATAATGGCGTTCAAGATACTGTTTTTTGCCGTCGCCACCAAGTTTAAATGCTGCTCATTAACCTTGAGTAGGCCAACTAATTCATCCCATTCGTCTTTTTCGATAAGGGCGAGCCAACGCTCATCAGAACGTTTATCAAATAGAAAACCGACCAATTCTACAACCGAATCTTCTTGTGGCAACAGCGGTAAAAAACGATGACCGATAAGGCGGCGCAGACTATTAAAAAAGCCCTGATCCGACATGATGCCAGTATCGGTATATAAAGCGATTTGGCGATATTCAATAATAAGTTTTAAGACAAAGCTGGATAGTCCGTCGGCATATTCTGGATGTTGACGTAAAATATCAATCAGCTCTTGAATGTTTTGATTGGCTAAGGTGGGCTCTCTATCACTGACGCGTAGCTCATCGATTAAGCGCTTGAGTACCGCAGGATCTGGCACATCACTTAAGGCAGTAATCTGTTGTAAAATGTGTTTTATTTCTGACACATCGCATCCCTTATGGTGGTTATTTCAATCATTGTTATTATTCAATATGGGCAAGGATATTTTTTTTAGTGGCTATTAACTATTGTCGTTATCAATGTGGCAATGAATGAAAGTGTTGATTGCTAATTTTCAGCTCATTAATTTGGGAACTGTTAATGTAATAATTAAAAATATTTTTATTAATTTTAATGCGCATCACTCTGCGTTATTTTAATCGTAACGACGCATGGGCGGTTAACTATTTTGTTAGCAGTTATGGTGCTGCTGTGCCGTTCATTCAGTCGATTGTTATTTTAATTCTAGTTTTGATTACTGCTTTGGTTGATTCAATTACTTTAATTAATGCGACAATATTTTTGGCAAAAAAAGGGACAGTAACGTTACTGTCCCTTTTATCGTAGTGCGGTACGGCTTACTTTATTATAAAAGTAAACAATTAGCTAGCAGGTACATCAAAGTAACTAAGATCAAAGTTCATCATTGGATCGCTACCGGCCTTGACCATCTGCGCATGAGCATCGATACGTGGCAAGATACGACCAACGAAATAATCGGCAAGCTTGGCTTTGTTGGTATAGAATTCACCTTCTTTACCGTTAGCGGCTTCGACCATTAGTGCAAACATGTACGAGTAAGCAAGGTAACCAAAGGCATGCATGTAATCAACGGCGCAGCCATTAATCTCACTCTTACGTGAGCTAATATTGCCAAGCACAGCAGTGGTTAGATCTTCAATCGTATCGGCCGCATCTAGCGTTGCTTGCTTGATACCATGATCCGCTTGCATATTATTGACAAAATCACGAATCTCACCTAAGAAATGGGTGACATATTTGCCATTATTTTTCGCCACTTTACGACCTAGTAGATCAAGCGCTTGAATACCGTTGGTGCCTTCATAAATCTGGGCGATACGCGTATCACGGACGATTTGCTCCATACCCCATTCGCGGATATAGCCGTGACCGCCAAATACTTGCTGGCAATCAATAGTTGCTTCTAGCGCTTTGTCTGTTAAGAAAGCTTTAGCAACTGGCGTCAATAGGGCAACGCGCGCAGCGGCTGCTTGAGCGGCCTCTGGGTCGGTACTAAATTTCTCCTGATCAAGATTTTTGGCCACGTACATCGCAAAACAACGTGACGCTTCGGTGTTGGCTTTTGCATTTAACAGCATGCGGCGTACGTCGGCATGATGAATGATCGCATCGGCAGGTTTTTCTGGGCTTTGAATTTGGGTATCGCTACGACCTTGACCACGGTCATTGGCATATAGCGCCGCATTTTGATAAGCAAGCTCAGAACCACCAAGGCCTTGCAGACCCATGGTCACACGCTCATAGTTCATCATAATGAACATTGAAGACAGACCGGTGTTTTCTGCGCCAACCATCCAGCCTTTGGCGTTGTCAAAGTTCATCACACAAGTGGCTGAGGCTTTGATGCCCATTTTGTGCTCGATAGAGCCAGCCGCCAAGGTGTTGCGCTCGCCTAAGCTGCCATCTTCATTAACCAAGAATTTTGGTACCACAAACAGTGAAATACCTTTCGAGCCTTCTGGTGCATTCGGCGTTTTTGCTAATACTAAATGGATGATGTTTTCAGTTAGGTCATGCTCGCCGCCGGTGATAAAGATTTTGGTACCAGAGATATTGTAGCTATCATCATCGTTAGGCACGGCTTTGGTTTTGATAATACCTAAGTCAGTACCCGCATGCGGCTCGGTCAAGCACATGGTACCTGCCCATTCACCGTTATACATTTTTTCTAGATAGGTTTGCTTCTGCTCTT
Organism: Psychrobacter immobilis; assembly: GCF_904846285.1. Taxonomy (GTDB): domain Bacteria; phylum Pseudomonadota; class Gammaproteobacteria; order Pseudomonadales; family Moraxellaceae; genus Psychrobacter; species Psychrobacter immobilis_D. The sequence continues at coordinate 7,538 of NZ_CAJHAD010000029.1, forward strand.
CAGAAGCCGCAGCATTTAGGCAAAGTGTCGCGCCAACGGTTAGGTTTGGATATAAAGCAAATGATTGGTTGGCGGTGAATACCATCTCTTCAGTCAGCATGGTAACCATTTTTGGAAAACCTTGACCGCCGTATTCAGAGTTACCGCTTAAACCAACCCAGCCTGATTCTGCGTACTGCTTATAAGCGTCTTTGAAGCCAGTAGGAGTGGTTACAACGCCATTACCTTCAAAGGTTGCGCCTTCTTCATCACCGCTACGGTTGATAGGTAATAACACGTTTTTTGACAGTTTTGCCATTTCTTCTAAAATCATATCGACGGTTTCCATGTCAACATGAGCAAGGTTTTCGTTGTTTTGCCAAAATTCATGGGCTTTAAAGACGTCAGTTAAAATAAAGCGCATGTCGTTAAGAGGGGCATTATAAACAGCCATAAACATTCCTTTGGTTTAAATGAATAAAAGTAAGTAGGGCGAAAGTATTCAGTTGTGCTTTTGAGCGTAGCTTAACCATAGATAGCTAAAGTTTAGCAAATTAGCGTGTGAACAGGTGTATTTGTTCGTGAATTATGCGTACACCAAAAATAGTGATTATTTGGCAAAGCTGTTGTTTTGGTAGCGTCATTCCCTAAATTTGTATTAAGAAAATCGGCAACACACCTAAGTATGTTGCCGATAAGAACTGCGCATTAAAAACCATACTACATTATAAAAATTTCAAATTTTTATAAATTAAAACGCAAACTGATCAACGTCCATCGTCATATACGGCTCAACACCAGTAGCGATACGCTGTACATGAGTAGTGGTGCGTGGCAGTAACTTAGCAAAGTAGAACTGAGCAGTTTTTACTTTGGCATCATAGAAGGCTTGTTCGCTAGTGCCATTAGCAAGTTCAGTTTGTGCTACTAATGCCATGCGTGCCCATAAGTAGGCTAGCGTCACATAACCGCTGAAATACATATAATCAACAGCAGCGCCGCCAACTGCATCTGGGTTTTCAGTGGCTTGCATGCCGATGCGTGCAGTCAAGTCGCCCCATTCTTTTAGATGTTTGGCAAGAGGGCGAATAAACTGACCCATTGCATCATTGTCTTGGTTTTCTTCGCAGAATGTTTGGATGATTTTTACAAAGTTTGCCAGCAGTTTGCCTTGTGAGCCTAAGACTTTACGACCTAATAAATCAAGCGCTTGGATTTCAGTGGTACCTTCGTATAAGCAAGCAATACGCGTATCACGCACGTTTTGCTCCATACCCCATTCGCTGATAAAGCCATGACCACCATAAACCTGTACGCCATGGTTCGCCGCTTCTAGACCAGTTTCAGTCAAGAACGCTTTAGCAATAGGTGTCAATAGTGACAGCATTTGATCAGCAAATTTAAGCGCATCGCCTTCGCCTTTTGCAACAGTGTCGGCAAAATGTGAGAGGTAATAAACTAAGGCGCGACCACCTTCAGCAAATGCTTTTTCGGTCAATAGCATGTTACGAACCGCTGGATGCACGATGATAGGGTCAGCAACTTTCTCTGGCGCTTTAGCACCTGATAGTGAACGCATTGCTAGACGATCTTTGGCATATGTTAGTGAGCCTTGGAACGCGTATTCTGCTGCCGTTAAACCTTGAACTGCAGTACCAATACGCGCCACGTTCATAAAGGTAAACATGCACTGTAAACCACGGTTTTCAGGGCCAATCAGATAACCCGTTGCGCCATCAAAGTTCATTACACAAGTGGCTGAGGCTTTGATACCCATTTTGTGCTCAATAGAACCACAAACGACCTTATTGTTTTCGCCTAGGCTGCTGTCTTCGTTAACCATGACTTTAGGAACGATAAACAATGAAATGCCTTTGGTGCCAGCAGGAGCGCCTGGTAGACGAGCCAAAACGATGTGAATGATATTGTCAGTAAGGTCATGCTCACCAGCTGAAATGAAGATTTTTTGACCAGTGATGCTATAACTGCCGTCATCATTAGGCTCGGCTTTGGTGCGAATAATACCCAAATCAGAACCGGCATGTGCTTCAGTCAAACACATAGTGCCTGACCATTCGCCGCTGACCATTTTTTCTAGGTAGGTTTGTTTTTGCTCATCAGTACCATGGTGTTCGATGGTTTGAATCGCGCCATGTGATAGACCAGGGTACATAGAGAATGACCAGTTCGCTGTACCAACCATCTCATTGATGACGGTTGATAATGAGAACGGCATGTTTTGACCGCCAAAATCTTCTTCAGCAGACAAGGCTGGGAAGCCAAGCTCACAATAAGCTTTATAGGCTTCTTTAAAGCCTTTTGGCGTAGTGACAGTCCCATTATTAAACTGACAGCCCTCAGCATCACCGCTTTGGTTTAATGGTGACAGCTCATTTTCAGCAAAGCTTGCAGCCATCTCAAACAGGCTATCCATCAACTCGCGATCGGCTTCTTGGAATGCAGGCAAGGTTTTGTAGTGGCTTTCGCTGTCAAGTAACTCATGCATCACGAATTGGATATCACGTAGGGGTGCTTTATATTGCATAACTTCCTGTCCTTTTTTAGGGTGCGACCGGCAGTAATACGGCGACTATCATTGATTTTCATCACTGAAATCTGAGTCGCTCGAGTGTTACTAGTATGAGGATTGTCTGTGTCAATAGCAGACAACAACACCGGTTATATGAAATAGAGTGAGAAGAGTAAAAAGAATTATGACCGTATTCGTAAATTCTTGGTAAAAGATAGGCGTTCACTGGTAAATATACAAGTTTAGTGACAATACTGATAAGTCACCAACCTGTCTTGCATCCTATATATCATCGACCCTACAGAGTAAAAAACTTAACAATAATTGTAGGAATACTCAATCAATATGGATTTTATGGCATTATATTAAGAGAGCTTGTTTTCAGACAAATGTTGTTGCGTTAGCATCTTAGTTGCCTTATCAGCCGTCATTGGCTTACCAAACCAATAGCCTTGACCGTACTGACAACCCATGCTGAGCAGTAAATCGCGTTGTTGCTCGTTTTCGATGCCTTCAGCGATAACCTGCATATCAAGCGCCTCTGCTAAATCCAAAATCGCTTTGACAATCGCGCGCTGTGTACAGTTGTCTGTAATTTTGGAGATAAAACTTTTGTCAATTTTAATAAAGTCAAACGGATATTCTTGTAAGTAGCTTAACGAAGCATAACCAGTACCAAAGTCATCAAGGGCAAGACAGATTCCGAGCTCTTTAAGTAAGTCCAGTTGCTTTTTGACATCGGCATGACGCTGTATCAGTGAGGATTCGGTCACTTCAATGTGCAGTTGATGAGCGGCAAGTTTATGACTTACTAATAAGTCGCTGACCAAATCAAAAAAATCAGGATGGCTAAATTCAGCGGCATCGGCATTGATACAGATGTGCTGATGCAAGTCCAAATCTTGCCAAGCGGCTAATTGCTTGGCGATTTGAGAACCCATTTGTGAAAATAGCTCAAACGACAGTTTATGAGAAATGACCGCATCCATAAACTCCGCGGGTCTTAGTAAACCGCGGGTAGGGTGTTGCCAGCGCACCAAAGCCTCAAAACCGCTGATTACGCCCGTATCTAAGGCGAATTTGGGTTGGTAATAGGGTACAAATTGCCCTTCATTAGTGGCAGCTCTCAGCTCAGATTCCAACTGTATATTGTGCGCATTCATCTCATTAATGGCTTTATGATACCAACACACATCATCGCCGCCCTGCTGTTTGACATAATTCAATGCTTTTTCTGCTTTGGTGAGTAAGCCGATAAACTCATTACCGTTTTCAGGAAAATAGCTGACCCCAACAGAGATATGGCAATAGACTTGTGTTTCTGTCTTCGTACTGTCATTTAAGAAAAAAGGGCGCTCGCACATTTGCATGAGACTGTCTAACTGATGGCGAACCATGTTGGCATCATTGCATTCAAACAATAGGGCGAAGTCATCACCACCAAAATGAGAAAAACAGCGTAAATCATCCAGCTCTAACTCGGCAATACGTAAAACAAAATTCTCTACCAAGGTATTGATAGAATCCGGTCCCAATAAGCTGGCAAGGTTGCGATAACGGTCAATGTTAAAACGCACAACCACCACTTCTTGATAGCTCTCTAATAACAATTCACTGGTTTGACTTAAAAATACTTTACGGTTCGGCAGTCCCGTAAGTTGGTCATAATTCAGCAGGTGCACGACCTTTTTTCTGTTTTTAACCAGCGTTGCCATATTACGAATGGTACCGACGTAATAAGGGGTTTTTTCTAAATAGATTTTGCGATAGGTTATATGGCAGTCGAGGATTTGTCCATAACGGTTTGCCATCGAAAAATCCATTTCACAAAATCCTGTGCTGTCTAAACTGTTAATCAGATTTCTAAGCACCGCTTGTTCATCTTCTGACAAAAATTCAGCAGCATATATCCCAAGCGGACGTCCAAGCAAAAATTTTTCCGTATAGCCAAGCATCAGCTCATAATTCGCATTGACGGACAGATAGCGCAATTTTTCGTCCAATATGAATATGGCATCTTCAAATTGCTCGCATAGTTTGACCAATAATTGCTGTTTATCTGATATTGGCATAGGGATAAAATCGGTCATAATGGGACTCATAACATCAAATTGAATAATAAATGGCGCTGTGACAGTGGCAATTTGATGCCTAAAGACTTAAAGCATGCAGGGTCGCCAATGTCGCTAATGCAACGACAGGTGCAGTTTCGGTACGTAAAACCCTTGAGCCAATTTGCCAAGGTTCAAAACCGATGTCAGCGGCTTTGGCGCATTCATCAGCGCTGAGCCCGCCTTCAGGTCCGATTAATAATTCGATGTAAGGAGAGCGCTGTTTTAAGAATACTGGTAGCGCTTCAGGCGTTGCTGGCTGTCCCGCTGCTGGCACACTAAGTTGCAGGCGCAAATCTGCTGGTTGCTGTAATACTTGGTAATAAGCATCTTTACTCAGCTCAGCTACTATCGGGCTAAGCAGCATTTCTTTTTCTTTTGTTTTTTCGATACTTGCTATATTTAATAGCCAGTCATCAATCGATAATGGCGCGAGAATAAGAGGCGGGCGATTAAGTCCGCATTGCTCACAGGCAGCGATGGCAACTTGCTGCCAATGTGCCAGTTTTTTCTCTACTTGCGCAGGCTTTAGGTTTACCTCGCCATGATGGCTGCTCAGCAGTTGAATAGCGGTCACGCCAAGCTCAGTAGATTTTTGAATGGCGTAATCCATACGTTCACCGCGACTCATCACCAGCCCAATTTTCGTCAATATAGCGGCATTGCGGTCAGTTTTTACGTGCGCCAATAACGTTGCAGAGGCGTGTTTTTTGCTAATGGTATTGAGCTGTACCTGATATTCACCGCCAAAGCCATCAAATAAAATACCTTGATCGCCAATATTTGCTCGTAATACACGGCACCAATGATGGACGATGTTTTCAGTTAGTTCGACGCTAGCACCGATAGGCAAGGTGCTAAGTTGAGGGTAGGTTGGGGTGTTTTTATCACTGCTGTCACTACTGGTGGCATAAAAGAAACGTCGCAAAGTTACTTATTCCTATAATGTGAGTCATGATATATGTTCAGTATCTTAGCAGAATATCATTTGAGTGGGTAAAGGGATTATCTTTAGTAGAATTTGCATAAGTGCAATTCCCATAGCAAAAAGACTGGCGCTCCTAGGAACGCCAGTCATTAAGCAATACATTCAATAAAGGGTTAAGCGATTAAGCCTAGCGCTTCGACTAAGCGCTTGTTTGGCTCAACCTTATTCATGCTATAAAAATGCATGGCAGGGACGCCCTCGGTAATCAATCGCTCACATAAACGATAAACAACATCAAAGCCGAACTCGCGAATAGCAGTACGGTCATCGCCAAAGTCAGCCAAGCGCTTACGCACATAACGTGGAATATCAGCGCCACAGCTATCGGCAAAGCGTACTAAATTGCTTGAGTTGGTAATCGGCATAATGCCAGCGACCAATGGCTGTGCAACCGTATCAATGCCGCGTTTTTCTAAGCTATCACGCAGATATAGATAGCTATCGGCGTTATAGAAAAACTGCGTAATTGATGCGTTGGCGCCAGCTTGGTATTTATTGACCAAATTCTCAACATCAAGCTCAAAGCTACGCGCTTGTGGATGCATTTCAGGATAGGCTGCGACCTCAATACGGAAGTGATCACCTGAATATTCGCGAATAAACTTAACCAAGTCTAACGCAAACGGCAACTCCCCCATACCCACTTGCCCCGATGGCAAGTCACCACGTAGCGCGACCAAGCGCTTGATGCCCAAACTCTTATAAAGATCGAGTAATTCAGCAATTTCACTTTTATCATCGCCAATACAAGACATATGCGGCGCAATATCAGTCTCACCGCGAGCGCACAAGGCTTGAACGATATCTAAAGTGCGACTACGGGTTGAACCCCCAGCCCCATAGGTCACTGAAAAGTAAGCAGGTGACAGCTTATTCAGCTCATCATAGGTGCTGAGTAGCTTTTCGTGTCCTTGTTCGGTTTTGGCGGGGAAAAACTCAAAGGAGATAGCAGGCTTAGTCACAGTCTGGCTCCTTTTAGTATTTATAAGCGTCAGGCTTGAATGGACCTTCGACAGGTACGCCCAAATACTCCGCTTGCTTTTCAGTCAGTTTAGTTAGCGTACCGTTAAAACCTGCAACCATCGCAGCAGCCACTTCTTCGTCTAGCTTCTTCGGTAAGACTTTAACGTATAAGTTGTCAGTGCGCTTATCTGCTGGCAAGTCAGCGAATTTTTCTTCAAACAAATACATTTGTGCCAATACTTGGTTGGCAAATGAGCCGTCCATCACGCGTGATGGATGACCAGTGGCATTACCAAGGTTAACCAAACGACCTTCAGCAAGCAAAATCAGATAATCGTTTTCATCATCTGAGCGGAAAATTTGATGCACTTGTGGCTTAATCTCAACCCAGCGCCAATTATCACGCATAAACTGTGTGTCGATTTCGGTGTCAAAGTGACCGATGTTACAGACGACCGCACCAGGTTTTAGTGCCGCTAGCATATGTCTATCACAAACATGGTAGTTACCAGTAGTAGTAACGATCATGTCAGTGTCTTCAAGCAGACGGGTGTTGATGTTTTCTGCACCACCAGTGTTATCACCGTTAATGTACGGTGATAATACTTCAAAGCCGTCCATACATGCCTGCATGGCACAGATAGGATCAACTTCTGACACACGTACGATCATGCCTTCTTGGCGTAAGCTTTGCGTAGAGCCTTTACCCACATCGCCATAACCGATAACTAAGGCGCGACGACCAGCAAGGAACATGTCAGTTGCACGTTTGATAGCGTCATTTAAGCTATGACGGCAGCCGTATTTATTGTCATTTTTAGACTTGGTAACGGCGTCGTTAACGTTGATAGCTGGTACTTTTAACGTGCCTTTATTGAGCATGTCAACTAAGCGATGCACGCCAGTGGTAGTCTCTTCTGAAATACCATGGACGTTATCAAGCAGCTCTGCATAATCATTATGAATCAAAGCGGTCAAATCGCCGCCGTCATCCAAGATTAAGTTAGCATCCCAAAGCTGACCTGACTCTTCGCCGCCAACGTGGATTTGTTGACGCAAGCACCACTCGTACTCTTCTTCGGTTTCGCCTTTCCAAGCATAAACAGAGATGCCAGCAGAAGCAATCGCAGCAGCAGCATGGTCTTGAGTTGAGAAGATGTTACATGAAGTCCAGCGTACTTCAGCACCTAGCGCGACGAGTGTCTCGATAAGTACAGCAGTCTGGATGGTCATGTGGATACAGCCAGCGATTTTCGCGCCTTTAAGCGGTTGATCCGCTTCGTAGCGACGACGCAAACCCATTAGGGCAGGCATTTCGGCTTCAGCTAAAGTGATTTCACGGCGACCATAATCAGCTAGGCTGATGTCGGCGACTTTATAGTCAGTAAAAGAGGGGTCGATCGTATGGGCAGATGGGGTGTTAGACACTGCGTCCATAATATGCTCCTATCAGTGGTTAAGGTATGATAAAAAGAATAATAGCGCAGGTGCCGTTGTTATGCTGTCAAAGACTAGAGTGACCAGTATCAGACAGTTTACCGAGCCTAACATGAGGAATTAATCAGCTTAGTTTGTTTATAGAGCGCAAACGTAAGCATCAATTCATATGGTGCAACACCTCTCGGAGGGTGATTATTGTAATAGATGGTGGTTAATTTGTCACCTATTGACTAATATAAATGGTAAGTGCTTGAGTCATAAAAAAAGGCCATCGATTGATAGCCTTGATTATTTATATATAAGTTCTGGTTTTTACCCAATAAGCTTAAAACCAGTTATAGGTAAGTGAGGTGAAATAACTGGTACCTTCAGTGGCATAGACGTTACCAAATTGGCTTGAAAGCGTATAGTCTTCATCAGTGATATTATCTACCCGCAAGTTAGCGCGAAGATTAGGATTAATATAAACAGCGCCACTCAAATTAAGCAACGTATAACTATCAAGTTTATTGTTTTCGGCCGTGACTCTATCATCAGTATGTTTGGCTTCGAGGCGAACATCGAACATAGGCTGTTGATAACCGATATAAATCAAACCGCTATTTTTAGGACGGTAAGCAAGTTGTTGATCATAGTTGGCACTGTTTGCGGTTTTGTTTTTCGCATCTAGATAGTCATAACCCAAACCAAAGATAAAGGCATCCATATTCCAATCTGAGGTCAAACTCAACCCTTTGATTTTTGCTTCATTGATGTTGCTACCATTTGCAATCAAGTCTTCTGCATCTGTGTAATAGCCTGTCAATCTTGAGGTCTGAGCGTCATTAGCATATTCAACGAATACTTCAGTATTTTGCGTTCTTTCAGGTTTTAGGTTCGGATTTTCATAGCCTGGGAAGTATAAGTCGTTAAAGGTTGGTGCACGAAATCCGGTCGCATAGTTGGCACCGATTCGCATGCCGGCCAACGGACGTATAGCCGCTCCTAAGTTGTAGGTGCTTTCATTACCATACTGCGAGTTGTCATCTACACGGTAGTTGGCTTGCAGGTCGTAATACGTGTCTGCAAGCTGATAGCCAACGAAGGCACTTTTGACCGTTCTGTCGTCAGGGTCATAAGGGGTTTGCACAGCAGGATTAGGATAACCTGAAAAATCTAAAACATCTGATGCGTCTAATTTTTGTGACAACCATTCTGCGCCAACGATCACTGTGCCAGGCTGGGCATTAATGCTGGTCTCTAAGCGTGCCTGCTCTTGCGTAGTATCGAACTGACTGCCTTCTTGATAATTAATAGAGTTGGCGTCATGAGAAGTCGATTTATCGATACTTTGACCGTAACTAAGTTTGCTGAGCGTCAAAGGCGTTTTATATTGAAGATAAGCATTTGCACTGCCATTTTTTTGATCTGAATAGGCATTCGGAAAAGCGTTTCCTGCCGAGTCAATATCAGTGGTAGAGTCAGTATACAATGCACTCAGTCCCGCGCTTAGCGAATCTGAAAGCTTATGCTGCAATGCCAAACTGGCGTTGGTAGATTTAAAGCCATCATCGTCCGCGTTATAATCATAAGACTCGGGATTGGCTATCACGTTAAAGCCGTCTGTTTCGTTGCGACTAACACCTAAGCTCAATGATGAAGTGTCATTTTTAAGCTGACCTGTTACGCCTACTTGGTAGTGATTGTTACTACCGTAACCAACGCTAGTAGAAACATTGGATTTATCAACGCTATTGCCCTTAGTAAAGATTTGAATGACACCGCCCATGGCGTCAGAACCATAAATACTAGAGCCTGAGGCGCCGTATAAAATTTCGATGCGATCAAGTTGATCTGCTGATAATAAATTTAGAGAGGGGCTACCTAAAGAGATAGAACCATAGCGTATCCCATCGATAATCACCAAGACTTGCTTGCTATCAAAGCCACGCATATAAAAATTACTGGCTGTGCCCATACCGCCGCTTTGCGTAATATTAATACCAGGCTGGTTTTTTAATACATCAGTAACTGTCTGACCTTGATAACGTTGTAGCTCTTCACTATCAATGACCCGCGTTTGGGCAATTACATTACTGGTCTTAGTCGGCGTACGCGTCGCCGTCACGACGATTTTATCAAGCTCAACTTGTGGCAGCTCGCTATCATTGATAACGCTACTATTAACAGTCGCTGCTGTGGCACTCATAGCAAATACGCCTAAAGCACTTAAGATACATAATCGCAGATAGGTGGTCGAAGATGAACGTGGTAAAGCCATATTTAATTCCAAAGTTTAATGACAAATCGAACAAAGTAAAAAGTTACAGAAGCGAGAGTCTAAAGGTAAAAAGTTACAAAAAGTAATACGAAGATTACATACGCTTATTATCTATAAAATTAGCAAACTTATAAACCACTTTGTCCTAATATTTATTCAGCATACGCTGAGTGGCGCTCATGATGAATGGGGGTTTATTCGGGTTGCTTAGCCATTCCTAGTGTTTTTTAGTCCTTTAGGTGACCATCAACTGCATTAAAAGCAGGCACTACAGTAAGCAGTAATAAAAACATGCAATCAAACGCATTGCTGTGATTAATAATTGTTATTATAGTGGCAAATTTCATTTATTTTCTATGCTGCCATTCATAAAGCTAAGAGGTTCGTTTTGTCTATTCAGCGTCATCTGAGTGCTCGTACTGCGCCACCTTCATTATTTTCATCTATAAAAACAAAAACACCACTTATGATAATGGTGTTTTTGTTCGCGATGATATTGAGCGTATTAAGCGTGGTTTTTTCACATAGTGCAGTTGCTGCTGAAGCCAGCATATTGGGTGTGGGTGGTCAAACTGAAGAGGCTGTCAATGCATCGACACCAGATTCTTTCGGACGTGACACGCCGCGCCATACAGTGCAAGGCTTCATTAAAGCATTGGGCGATAACGACTATTTGCTGGCAAGTAATTATTTAAATTTATCCAAGTCTGATAATCCAACTACTATTGTGCGCCAGTTTAAGCAAGCGCTAGATGCTGGCGGACGTTTTCAGCCTGATTTGCAAATTAATAATACGCCCGAGGGTAATTTAAGCGATCAGCTACCGCCAAGCCAAGAAAACGTAGGCGTGATTAATATCGGTGATAAAAGCGTGCCGCTGCTGCTCGAAAGAGTTGTCTCTAAACAAGGTGAGCAGTATTGGCAGTTCTCAAACGATACACTCAGCTCAATACCAGAAGTGATAGAAAATTATCAGCCGACGCTGGTTTCGCGCTACACCATTGACTCATTAGATGGTAAAAAGCTATTTGGCTATCAAATTTCCGATATATTTGCGGCATTAGCCATTATTGTCAGTAGTTTTATCCTCACTTACATTCTGGTTTGGCTGCTATATCATTTATTAAAACTGCTTTATCCTCGCGTTCGAAGTGAGACGTTACCTCTACCTGATAATGTCATATTGCCACTGACCGTCGTCATAATGGCACTGATATTGTCCGAGGTGATGGTTTACGCTGGCATATCAGTGACATTGCGTGAGCCGATTAAACGCTTTAGCGATATTGCCTCTTGGGTGGCGACGACTTGGCTATTATTGCGCGTCATCGACTCGATATTCACGCGTGCAGTCAATTTAAGTTATAAGAAAAACTATACGGAACGAGTTTCAATTTTGGGTCTAATGCGTAAAGTAGTTAAAGCGCTGTTATTGATATTTGCCGTTATTGTCATTTTTGGTAATTTAGGCTTTGATTTGACCACAGGTATTGCCGCACTTGGGGTCGGTGGTTTAGCCTTGGCACTGGGTGCACAAAAGACGATTGAGAACTTGGTCGGTAGTGTGGTGGTGGTGGCAGATTCGCCGGTACGCATCGGTGACTACTGTAGTTTCGGCTCTCAGTCGGGTACGGTTATTGATATCGGTATTCGCTCATCACGGGTGCGTACGCTGAACCGTACGATTGTCACTGTGCCTAATAGTGACTTCTCATCGATGCAAATCGAGAACTATACCTCACGTGATATGTTTCATTTTTTACATAACCTATATATCAAACGTAACGCTGATATTGATGTTGTCTTCAATATGGTCAAGAAATTGGATCAATTTTTGGACGATCACGAGCTGACCAATCAAGAATGGAATCAGGCCAATATTTTGGAGTTGCGTCAAGACTGCTACGTTATTCAACTACGCGCTTATATTAATGCTGTCGATTCGATAGAGTTTTATAGCAAACAAGATAGCTTATTGGTTGATGTTTTAACCCTTGTCAAAAAATACGATATTGAGCACGCGCTACCCACGCAGCAACTGATTGTCAATCAAGCTGAGCTTGAGCCTCAAATGCAAAATAATATTGATGACATTGATGAAGCTAATAGTAATGGTACTGAGCCAGCAGAAGGTAATTTAAGCACTGATAGCAACAATGATAATATCAATCCTAATAGTGATGAACAGAATGGGATTGATTTAAGCAAAGAGGCGGACAAAACCAAGTACGATAAAGCTGCTGCAATTCAGGAAAATGGCAAAGCCGAGAATGAAAAAGTTGCAGATGAGAAATTTAGTATCGATAGAGAGCGAATCCGTAAGAGAAAAGTATTGGTAAAAAATAAGTTTAAACGTGCCAAAAGAAAATTTGGTTTTTCTATCTGGAATCAGCCTTAGTGTTTTGTGGGGCAGTTTTGCTTAAAATTTATTAAACGTTTTATTAATTAAATGGTTATCAAAGTATGGTTTATAAAAATGCGGCTTATAAAAGTATTACTTACAAATGCATTACTTATAAAGGCATAGCGGTTTTTTGACGTAAGAAGCCATAGTATTGCCATAGCAATAAACTGGCAGCGCTACGATGTGGCGACCAATCTTGGGCTAGGCCTTTTAATTGTTGTGGCGTTGGGCGTTCCGCTAACCCTAACAAATCCATCGCTGCTACTTTAATCGCTAAATCATCGACTGCCAGCACATCGGCGCGTTTTAACGAAAACAGCAGATACATCTCAGCCGTCCAGCGCCCAATACCGATAACGGCAATCAAGGTTTTGATAACTTCCTCATCGGTTAGGGTTTCTAACACGGAAAAATCTATATCGTGCTCGACCAAAGAGCGCGTATAACGAATTTTTTGCTTAGAGAGTCCTTGCATTCGCAAGTCCTCGTCTGTCGCTGCATGAATCGCTGTCGGCGTCGTCAAACCTCTATCTACCAAGCGTTGCCAAATACTGGCTGCCGCTGCTACAGACAGCTGTTGCCCAACCATCGCTCTCATTATTTGTGTAAAACCGCCAGCATTATGGCGCAAGTCAGGCACGCCAACTTGTTCATAAATGGGCGCAAATCTAGGGTCGATATTAATCAAAGCGCTGATATGTGCTTCTAATTCTTTACTGTTTTCGATGGTTTGTATGGTCATAATATAGTTAATCCAGAATAAAAGAGATACATCCCATATCACGAAACAGTTTAGGTAGATCATTCTCCATCCACCCTTG
>NZ_CAJHAD010000030.1 GCF_904846285.1 Psychrobacter immobilis
CATACTGAAGTTTAGGAGAATTATAAGTTAAGTAGATATTGGAATAGAATTTCTACTATGAACTTATGTATAGTTGAGGTAGAGTGTAGCGTTATATTGCTGCGATGTCATCTCTTGTTAGTAATAACAAGGCTAAGTTCTATAAAGAAGCAAGGTATAAGAATTGCTATTTTGAATTCAAAAATAAAATGATATAACAAATTATTCTTTTAGAATATCGAAGGGAAGGTTTTGTAGTACGATTATGTTGTGCTAAAATCATAATTTTTTAACCAACATAACTTTGTTTTTAGTTTCTATTCTTTACCTGTGAATAAAAGTCTGGATAGACTTCTTTTTATGCATTTAACGCATTATACCTTATGAGTTCTAATCAAGAGTTATCGATAAAATAGGCATATTATGTTTCAAGATCCAAAAAATACTTGGTTTGTAAAGTATATTCTTATACTGCTATGCACTGTATTGTCAAGTTGTTCAACACTCAGCGGCACAAAGAAAAGCAAAGATGATACTCAGCCAGTAGAGTTCTTGGTTTTGACCACACCTCTAATCAATCCTGATGTTTTAGACAGAGCGTCTCCAGTCAGGCTAGACGTGTTTCAATTGACTAAAAAATCAACTTTTATTTATGGTGCATATTTAGATTTAATTGATGAAGATAATGATTTAAATGGTGCTGTATTATCGAAGAGTCAGCATATATTGACGCCAGATAGTATTACATCGATACCGCTAGGCTTAGAGAAAGATACTAATTATTTAGGACTAACCACAGGTTATCGAGATATCGAAGATGCGTCGTGGAAATTAGCACTACAAAAGCAGCCACCAAAGAGAGGTAGTCGTAATAGTTATTTATACTTAAAAGTAGACGAGTCAGGCATATTTCAGTTATCGAAAAAGCAGATGAAGTCAGAATTAAAGGAATATGCTAAAAGACATCCGGATGATGAGACAGTTTCAAAAAATGGCGATTATAAAAAGCCGAAGTATGATTATAGCAAAGGTATATTCAACAACTAATAAATATAATTAAAGTAAAAATAATAGGTAGCAATGATGGGTGAATATTCGAAGGTAGTCTGGGCTGAAGGAACGTATCTTTCACCGCAACATTTCCAGCAAAATGATAGATATGCTGAGAGTAATATCCATAATATAGTTAGATTGAATGGGGCACATTATTATGGGTTTTTTGATTTAGGTATCAATGAATCTCTACTTAAGCAAGGAGTAGTGGGTTTATATAGACTTGAGATGGTCTTTGAAGATGGTACTGTGTTTATACCTACTCCCGATGAAATCGACTCTTTAAAATTTAGTATACCTGCAAGCTTAGCTGAGACTAAGCTATATCTAGTTATCTCTAGAGTGACGGCAAGTTCAAATGAGATATCATTTGATTCGGATAATATCAAAAATACTCGTTATAGTGCTTTTGAAAAACCTTTGGTTGATACTACTGATAATCATTCAGAGCCTAGAGTAGTGACCTTAGCTAGATTAAACGTACGCCTCATGTTAGAAGATGATATTCACTCAAGTCTAGTAAAAATACCTATCGCTATCATTTCGAGTAACGAAAACTCGGAGGTTAATATTCAAGACAGCTATATACCTCCCACATTAATCGCCCAAAACAACCCTAAGCTCTACAATTATATGAATGAGCTGTATGGTCTTCTTGCCCAAAAAAGTAAAAGTTTGGCTAATGCAGTGAATGATCCCAATCGAGGAGGGTCACTTGAGATTACAGATTTTCTTATGCTGCAAACGGTCAATAGATACTTAGCTTATATGCAACACCAAAAGCAGCCTACCAATCGTATCCATCCAGAAGCTCTATTTGTCAGTTTATCGAAACTATGCGGCGATTTGATGACCTTTTTACCCAGTAGAAAAATGGGTGATATGCCAGTTTATGACCATAGAAACTTAAAAGATTGCTACCAGCACTTAATGTCCAATCTTAGAATTAGTTTGTCAACAATATTGGAACAAAGGATCATAAGAATAGACTTAAGTAAAAAAGATAGTGCGACTTATGTGGCTCAGACGCCAAACGCTGAGATATTAGAGTTTGCTGACTTTGTTCTGGCTGTAAAAGCGGATATGCCTAATGAAACACTAAGACATAATCTACCTAGTATTATGAAAATAAGTACCGTAGAACAAATTAAAGAATTGGTGGCTTATCATTTACCAGGTATCAAATTAAATGCTTTGTCAGTAGCACCTAGAGAACTTCCTTATCATAATGGTTATGTCTATTTTGAGCTAGATAAGCAAACAGAGTTGTGGGAGCGATTCGATGATTCATCAGGTATGGCCTTTCATATCGCAGGCGACTTTCCAAATATTGATCTAGAGTTTTGGGCGATTAAACCTAACGTAAATTAGACTTCATGCAAATAGATGGAAAAAAAATGAAAAGTGATACCAAAAAAAATCTACAGTTTTCAGAAGTTTACAACCCGATTATTTCAGCAGCAAAACCTGTGTTAGTTTCTGCTAATGCAATGAAGAGTTCGACGACTCAGCTCTCAATCGAGAAAGTATTGTATAAGTTTTCCACAATGATTGAGGAGTTTGAGTCTAAAGCTGAGCAAGAAGGTGCGCCTTATGAGATGGTGAAAGCTGCGCAATACTGCCTCTGTACTTTTGTAGATGAATCGGCCGTTAGATCGGGTTGGGCAAATGAAGAGTGGTCACAAAAAAGTTTGTTAGTGTCTTTTTTCGATGAGACATGGGGTGGCGAACGTTTTTTTGAAATTTTAGAAAAGGCAAAATTGGATGTTGATAAAAATTTGTATTTGATTGAGTTTATTTATCTGTGTTTGCAGTTTGGCTATAAAGGCAAATATCAAATAGCGAATAATGGCGATACAATTTTAGAACAAGAGAAAAATAGACTCATTGACTTGATTAGATCAAAAAGACCAGAAACCTTCAGCTTGCTTTTTCAAGAAACCCTTAATGATAAAGATAGCACTGAGGTCGAGCGTCGTTGGCATATCCCTCTATGGGTTATTGCAGTCTTGGGCAGCCTTATCGTTGCTGTTTTTTATATTCTTCTAAGGTTTCTCCTAGGTTCAACGATGGATGATACCAGTGCAGAGATTAATGATTTATCTTTACCGAAAAATGCGCAATATACGGTTAGTGGACGTAATGATGTACAGACTAAACCGTTAACACCAGCTTTGCAAAATGAAGTAAGTCGTGATCTAGTTAAAGTTAAAGATTTTCCTGACAGAAGTGTTATAACTATTTTAGGTGATGGACTATTTGAGTCTGGCTCAGAAAATATTCAAAATCAATTTTTCCCTGTGCTTGCGACTATAGGTCAAGCGCTACAAGGTACCAATGGCCAAGTAGTCGTCACCGGCTATACCGATGATACCCCTATAAGAAGTATTACTTTCCCTTCTAACTGGCATTTATCCCAGGCGCGTGCAGACGCTGTGAAAGAAATTTTAACAGGCTATATAGATGATGATGGCAGAATCAGATCAGAGGGTAGAGGGTCTACTAATCCCGTAGTTCCTAATGATTCCTCTGAAAACAAAGCGAAAAATAGACGTGTCGAAATCACGGTCTATAGCTTGGGTAATAATGTCCCAACTGAACCATAAGATTCTAACCCTAGAAATAATAATGACTAATTTTATTATTAAATTATTTGAGATATTACAAGAAGGTTCTATAAGATGAGAAGGTTATTATCTTTTGCAAGTTCAAAAGTTTTTTGGGTGTTTTTAGGACTACTTGGGATATCTTTATTGATTTGGTTCTTTGGAGGCATCGTAGCTATTGGTAGCTATAAACCTCTTGAGAATAAAGTAGTAAGAATAGCTATTATTGCGCTCATATTTTTAATTTGGTTGGTTAAGAGCTTTTTAAAGCAGTACTTGCAGGCAAGAAGAAATAGGGAGTTGGTTGATGATATCAAAACTTCACAGCAGCCTATATTAAAGCATGTCAATAAAGACAGCCCTCTTAGCCGTCAATTTGAGGAAATAGACTCTGTCTTAAAAAGTGCAAAGTTCTCAAACTCTGATGGTTTTATAAAAAATAAGTTTTTTACGGGACAGTATTTATACCAGATGCCTTGGTATGTAGTGTTGGGTGCCGCTGGAACGGGTAAAACGACAGCGCTAAGAGAATCTGGTCTAAACTTTCCTTTAGAGAGCTCTTTTGGTGCTTCCATTAGTGGCTTAGCGGGCACTAAGGATTGTGATTGGTTTTTAACAGATGATGCAGTACTACTCGATACCGCTGGCAGACTTTCTCTACAGGATGACAATGAAGAAGACTCCTATGATTGGCTTGAGTTTATTAGCTTATTAAAAAAATATAGACCAAGACAGCCTATCAATGGCGTAGTAGTCACTATAGGTTTGGATGATATTCTAAACGCTGAAACAGATTTCAAAAACATTACTCGAGAGTTACGTAAAAGAATTCAAGAGATGAGAGCAAGGCTTGGTATTAGCTTTCCAGTATATTTAATGGTTACTAAATTAGATATTTTAAAGGGTTTTGAAGAATTTTTTAGTAGTCTTGATGAAGAGCAAAGAAAAAAATATCTAGGATTTACGATACCTGCCGATGAGGTAAAGGAAGACAATGGAGTCGCTACAGTCGGCTACGTTGCAAAACAGCTTGAAACTATTAGAGATAATATTGAATCCTCTTATCTGAGGGTAATTAACGATGTGCCAAACCAAACTGAAAAAGACGCGATTTTTACTTTTTCAAATGAGTTTTCAGTCCTAAATGACAGGCTGGTTTTATTATTTAGGGAGCTTTATAAGTCTTCAAAATTTGAAGATTCCATACAGTGGCGAGGCATATTTTTTACCAGTGCTTATCAAGATGGTGAAAGTATAGATCCTGTGTTTAATAATATAATGAGTAATTTTGAACTTACTCCTAAATATATAAAAGAGAACGCTTCAGGCTCACAAATCTCCAAAAGTTATTTTATCCATGATTTGTTTACTGACGTCATATTTAATGATGCGAACCTTGCTAGCAACAATAAGGTTTGGTCAACTAAGAATCAAATATTAAAATGGATAGGGATAGGTGTTATAGCAAGTAGTGCGTTGTTAGCATCAGCTTTTATGTTTAATAGTTTTTTAGCCAATAATCAGTATTTAAAAGATGTTAATGAAAAAGCTATTAAGTTAGACAAAGAATTAAAGGGTATTACCGAAACTAAAGATCTGCTACAAGCTGTGGAAATGGCTGACAAAATCAGGGTGCTATCAAGAACTGCGCCTTTTGTTGATATAGAGTCACCAGCCCTAAAGCATAGAATGGGTCTGTATCAAGGGTATGCTGTAGATGAGATATCGCAAGCTGCTTATAAGCGCGCCCTTAGTGAACGAGTTATGCCATTGATATCTTACAAGATTGATGAGTTATTAAGACAGAGTCCAGAGGACTCTTCTATTGATAATTACAACGCTCTAAAAGCATATTTAATGCTATACGATGATACGAGATTTGACGCAGATTTTATGTTGTCTTGGCTTATGCGTAGTTTTGAAAAAGACTCCTCTATTAAAAATGCTGAACAAAAACAGAGGATTGAAGAGTCTCTACAATTTATTCTTGAAGAAGAAGGGCTAACACCGAGTTTGCCTCTTGATACCAAGCTTGTTGATGAGAGAAGACAGTTTATAGCTCGTAATGATATTTCCATTATGATTTTGAATGATAGTTTTACTGAGATAGCCAGAGGTGGTAATAAAGTGGTACCGGTGTCGTTCGATACCATGGGCGGTAAGCAGAGTCGGCTGGTTTTTACTAGAGCAAGTGGTAAGCCACTAACCGAATCGATAAACCCAATCTACACTAAGCAGGCCTATATTGAGTTCGTTCTACCTGAGCTTCTTAAGTCAACTGCCAAACTTTATGAAGAAGAAGAGTGGGTGCTAGGTAACTATGCATCCCTTAAATCTAGCGAAGTTGATACTTTAAAAGAGGCGAAAAGTGCGTACTTCCAAAGATATATCAGTGCATGGAATAAATATATTGCTGATATTAGACTAAAGCAACCTAGAAATCTACGTGAAGCTAGAGATATCGCCAAAATACTCTCAAACACTTCAAACTCACCTCTACAAAATATAATAGTGGGCATTAGCGATAATACGACTTTAGATCTAAGTAAGCAGATAGAAGGAAGCGAGAATAGCGCTGTCAAAGACACTGTGGATAGGTTAGTTTCTAGAGCAGGATTTGGTAACCTACAAAACAAAGCTGGATACGTCAAAGATAATTACATTGATAACTTGAAATTTACGACTCCAGTAGACGAAGAGTTTTCAGAGTTCGGTATTTTGGCTGAAAAAGAAGGGTCGGACCAAGCAGCGATTAATGAGGTAGTAGTATCAATTAAGGATCTTTACGAGTTTTTAGATATATTAGATATAGCAGTAGAGAAGGGGGTAGATCTGCCCTCTAATGATTCTTTATTTAGATATAGAGCTGAAATAAACAGATTGCCATCGCCTTTTCGACAGATGTTTGACCAGTTTTCAGTATTCATTCTTAATCAAAGTTTGGATGAGATGAATGAGCGTTTACTAAAAGCTGATATAGAAGCCCAAAAGAAGTTAGATGAGCAAAGACAACGAGAGGACGACCTGAGACAAGAGGCGGAAGATAAAGAGCAGAAATATAGGCAAGAAGAGCAAGCAAGAAGAGATGAGCAAGCTTTAGCGCAAGAGACTCAAGCTCAAGAACAAGAGGTAGCCAAAACTGAGCTAAAAAAAAAGCAGGAATTAGAGGCACTCAATACTTTAAAGCGTGAACTGACTCCCATCACTGCTTTTTGTAAAAGCTTTACCCAAGACAGTTATCCTTTTAGTAAACAATCAGGTGATGAGATTACACCTACCAATTTCGATAAGATATTTGGTACAAAAGGTCAGTACAACTCTTTTATGGATCTTAATCCACAAGTAGCTAGTACCATGCAGGTTTCTAGTTTTAGCGAGCTTATACGTACGCAAGCAAAATTTAGATCCGAGTTTTCAAATATTCGTCATGTACTACCTATAAGCAATACTTATTTTCAAAAAAGTGGTGGTCAGTTGGGATTCGATTTCGAAGTTAAAGTCATTAGTGTTGACCCTAAAATAGAGAAATTAATATTTAGCTATGGTGGTAAGTCTCATTCGTATAGCCATGGTCCATTAGAAAAATTTAAAGCCACATGGCCAAAAGAGTCCTCAAGCAAGATAGGTTTTTCAGCTTATATTAATGAAAAGAGAGTTGATAAGATTGAGACGGATGGCGCATGGGGAGTCTTTAAATTAATTGAAAACGGAAAGTTGTTAATTAATAATCGCGACAAAAGCGTGGTGAAGTACTCTTTGAATAATAAAGATGTGATTGTTGAATTCAGATCTACAGCTAATAACAACCCTTTTTATTTGAATGATATACGTAGATTTTCGTGCCCATAAATAAATTGGAAAAGCTCTGAAAAATAAAAAATGATTATCATTGTCTTTATAAGACAGGTCGTTCTTTAGCGCTGAATCATTTAAAAAATGGATCAATCAAACAGTTGAAAGGTTAAAAATCAGCATCAAGGTTCAGTATATGCAAAGCTATAGTGAGTAAAAAGTAATATCGATACATCACGCACTGCTGATATCAATTTTTCTTACTTGTTGTGCCTTCGCAGACAGAGGTCACAAAAAAATTGATATCAGCAATACCATAGCGTTTTTAGGATATTTTGACTATATATTGAACCTCGATACTGAGTCCAAAGCCTAAATAATGACACTTCTAATTACTTACTATTTATAAGTATAAGAGTATATAAAATGCTTAACACTGAACGAATCCATTACTTTGGTAAACTACGTAGAAGAAGAGAGTTTATAAGAGCAGCTGGGTTATCGCGAGACTACTATCACGACTGGGAAGTCTGGTTTAATAAGTGTTCTAATGCTAATAGCTTATTACCTTTTTTGAGTGGTAAAAATAAAGTTAAGCCCGTCTGGTTATTTATTATAAATGAAGCTGAAACCTTAAAAGTAGGTCTAACTACTTTAAGCTCGGATATGGCAGCGCGTAAATACCCTTTCTTAGTATATTTTGAGAGAGAAATAACTCGATTAGAAAATTCAGAGGATATGTTAACATCAGTTCTATCTATGGCTGGCAAATATGCAGGGTTTATAAATACGGTAGCAAATGGTAATTTTACTGTTGATGAAGAACAGTACTTCATGTCGAGATCTAAAAATTGCGAAGTAGTAGACCAACTGCAAGAGATACTAAAATGTATCGTACTTGAAATTTTAGAGAAGACGAATGACTCTATTATGGAGTCCTATTGGATCAATCTAGATAGTTTTTATACTATTAATCACCAAGGTGCTTTGACCTGTACGCTCTACAATAAAATATACGGCTAAAAATATGACTAAAAACTTTTCAGATTTCGTGGATCCAATCTCAGTTACACAACCAACTGGCATTGACATTGAATATGATGCGCGCTTCATTGACATACAATCTTTAGTTGAAGGTAAACCTGAACAACAGTATGGTGATGTCATCATAGAGGCACAAGAGCCTGATTGGGGTACTGTCGAAAAACTTTGTCGCCAGATATTATCTGAATCAAAAGATATCAGGGTTTTTTGCTTTTATGCTCAAGCATTAACAGCGAACTATGGAATATTAGGCTTTAAAAAAGGATGCGAAATAATCCATGCTAATATCGGTAAGTACTGGGAAGACCTATATCCAAAATTAGTTGATGAAGAAGATAACTTTGATGCTTTCTATAGGTCGGGATCCATAGGGCTGTTAATCGCGGATAGCGGTATAATCAAGCAGTTAAATGAATCTAACATCATATACTCACCTAGTAAGAAAAGTTACTTTAAGATGAAGTCTGTGGCGTCAATATTGATAAATAACGAGGATGGTTCGTATCCTGGTGGCAAAGAAAAGTTGATTGAAGATTTAAGAGTAGCTTATCAGAATAATCAAGAAGAACTTTTAGTTTTAAAGGATGCATTAGATTTTTTAATAAATATTGAAAGCGTATTTGAGGAAAATATCAAAGACTTTCATTTAGATTTCTCAGTCGTAAAAAAACCTCTAGAAGTGATTGCTAGTTTATTAGTCAGATCTTCCGATTTTGAAGAAAATGAGCAAGAGACTCCTTCTATTGAAAAGGTTGCTGTTCCAAATAACACAGTGATTAGACCTGTCACTGATAGTCAAAACTTAGACGATATTAAGATAAAAGATAGAGCGGATGTAAAAATAGTCTTAGAGAAATTAAATATATATTTCAGACTGAAAGAACCAAGTCATCCAGCACCACTTTTTATACAAAGGCTACAGAAGCTCATGGATATGAATTTTTATGAGATGCTAAAAAATATAAGTCCTGATAGTCTTAATAATTTAGACATGATTATTGGTAGAGATGATTCTGATCCAGATGATTGAGAGTAGTAAATTTGAGTAAACACAATATTTTTCCCATATGTATATTCACTCTAAGTCTCTAGATATAATATTTATGAACACTTTATTATTGTAATGTAACCGTTAGTTTAAACAATGGATTTAATGTCTTTAATAAACTATAGTGGGGAAATAAAATTTATCCAATGTCTATAATTTAGAAAATAATAAAGGATAAGTTAGAATTTTTTGTGAATTTGTAATAGTTTTATGTCATTAAAACTAAAGTTTAATCGAATAGTGACCAGTTCAAGCACAGCCTAATAAGCAGATATAAGTTAATAAGGAAATGTAAATGTCTAACGATAATCCCAATAGAAAGTATTCATCAAGTCAAAAGTTTGTAGGTCGTAATCGTGCTCCTCGTGTACAGATCGAATATGATGTCGAGCTATATGGGTCAGAGTCAACGGTAGAACTACCTTTTGTGATGGGTGTTATGGCTGATCTTGTCGGCAAATCACATATTGCAATACCAGATCTATCAGAGAGAAAGTTTCTAGAAATCGATATAGATAATTTTGATGATAGAATGAAGGCGTTGAAGCCAAGGGCTGCCTTTCAAGTTAAGAACACTTTGACTAGTGAAGGAAATATAAATGTTGAGCTAGAGTTCGAGAGTATGGATGACTTTTCTCCAACTGCAGTAGCTAATAACGTTGAGCCTTTAAGAGAGCTTTTGCAAGCTCGAACTGAATTGTCAAACCTACTATCTTATATGGATGGCAAAACAGGGGCTGAGGAGTTAATCTCTAAAGTTTTAGCAGACAGTGAATTACTAAAAGCTCTTGCCAGTAGTAGTAAGGATTCTAAAAATAATAGCATTGAAGAATAGATTTTTTAAACATTTATAAGGTTAGAGACTACTATTATGAATAATACTCAAGAGTTGATTGATTCAAGTGTAAGTACTGAGCTATTACAAGAAAAAGAAACAGGGTTTGCAGATCTATTACAAAAAGAATTTAGACCTAAAACTGAAGATGCAAAAAGTGCAGTTCAACATGCGGTAACAACACTTGCTCAGCAAGCATTAAAGAATACAGTAGTCGTTTCAGATGATGCTTATCAAACTATTGAATATATTATCGCTGAGATAGATCGTAAGTTATCAGAACAAATTAATCAAATTATTCATCATGAAGAGTTTCAGAAGCTTGAGGGAGCATGGCGAGGATTAAATCATCTTGTTACCAACACAGAAAGTGATAATTTATTAAAAATAAAAGTCTTACCTATTGCAAAAAGAGAAATAGCTCGAGATATAAAGCGTTATAAAGGCGTTGCTTGGGATCAGAGTCCATTATTTAAAAGAATATATGAAGAAGAATACGGTCAATTCGGCGGCGAACCATTTGGCTGTATGGTTGGTGATTATTATTTCGATCATTCACCTCAAGATGTAGAGCTGCTCAATGGAATGAAAAAAATAGCTGCCGCATCCCATTGTCCATTTATCGCAGGTGCTTCCCCTGATGTCATGCAAATGGAGACTTGGCAGGAGCTTGCAAACCCGAGAGATTTAAGTAAGATTTTCCAGAATACAGAGTATGCCAGCTGGCGTAGCTTGAGAGAGTCGGAGGATTCTCGCTACATTGGTCTAGCGCTGCCTAAGTTTTTATCAAGATTGCCCTATAGTTCAAAATCAAATCCAGTAGATGAGTTTGATTTTGAAGAAGATACTGATGGGTCAAATCATGATAAGTACACTTGGTCAAACGCAGCTTATGCAATGGCTGTTAACATTAATAGGTCTTTTAAACAGTATGGCTGGTGTACTTCTATTAGAGGCGTAGAGTCAGGTGGCATAGTGGAAAATCTGCCAACCCATACTTTTCCTACTGATGATGGCGGCGTAGACATGAAATGTCCTACAGAAATTGCTATTAGTGATCGCCGAGAATCTGAACTGGCGAATTTAGGATTTATGCCTTTAGTGCATAGAAAAAATACTGATTTAGCGGCCTTTATAGGCGCACAATCACTTAATAAGCCAGCTGAGTATTACGATGCTGATGCTTCAGCAAATGCTAAATTAGCGGCACGTCTGCCTTATTTGTTTGCTTGTTGCCGTTTTGCCCACTATTTGAAATGTATTGTTAGAGATAAGGTTGGTTCATTCAAAGAACGTGAAGATATGGAAAGATGGTTAAACGAATGGATCATGAACTACGTTGATGGAGATCCTGCTAATTCAACACAGGAAACCAAAGCAAGAAAACCATTGGCATCCGCTGAGGTTGTAGTTGAAGAGATCGAAGGTAATCCTGGTTATTATACTTCGAAGTTTTTCTTGAGACCTCACTATCAATTGGAAGGGTTAACGGTTTCTTTACGTTTAGTATCCAAACTACCTTCAGCACGAGATGAGTAAAGAGGTCAATTTCTTTATTAATCATTATTTCAATTAAATTAGGAGAGTAATATGGCTTTAGATATGTTTATGCGCATTGAAGGCGTTAGTGGTGAATCCAAGGATTCTAACCATAAAAGTTGGACTGATATTCAAAGTTTTAGCTGGGGCGCTGAGCAGCCAGGTTCTATGAGCTCTGGCGGCGGCGGCGGTGCTGGCAAAGTAAATTTTGATGATTTGACTGTGGTTGCAGCTATCGATAAAGCAGCACCAACTGTACTGAAGAATTGTTCAGTTGGCCAGCATTTAGGCAAAGTTGAAATCTCTGTTTGTAAAGCTGGTGGCAACCAAGTTGAGTATTCGCGCACTACTTTAGAAGACGTACTCATTACTGCTGTTAAATTTGTTGGCGCTCAAGAGAATGAATCTTTAATGATGGAATACTCTTTCCAAGCTGCTAAAGTTAAAAATCAGTACTGGGAACAGAATGATAAAGGCTCTAAAGGCGCTGAAGTGCAAATGGCCTTCAATGTTAAAGAAAATCGCTCTGCTTAATTATCTCCCTTATTATATATAATACGAAGATCTAGCTTAAAAGTTTGAGTTAGATCTTTTTTTTAGATATTTGCACTATGTTTATATCAATAATCATCAATCAATTTAATTTTAAGAGCTATTTGGATTGTTAATGAAAGATGAAATCGGTCTAGTTCCTTCTCTACTAGATAGGCTAACAGATAAAGATCCTAGAAGTAATCAAGATGCCAAATACTACCGAGGTATCAGTATTTCTAAGTATCGCGAATCTATATTACGAGATATTCTATTTCTATTAAATACGACTTGTTTACATAGTGAACAGCTTGAAATCTTGTTACCAAGTCATGTGAAAAGCTCAACTATCAACTATGGGATTCCCGCATTTTCGGGTGTCAACATTTCAGATATTGATTGGGTCAGTGTTCAAAATTTGATCTTAGAATCATTAGTTAATTTTGAACCTAGACTAGAGGGAAGTGGCTTGAAGGTCTTAGTCCATATCGAGAATGATTTACACTTTAATCATAATCAGTTATTGATAGAAATTAAAGGGATGATTAAGCTTAACCCTTATCCAAAAGAGTTTTGGTTGAGGACAACAATAGACGTTGAAACTGGATTTTTCTCGTTAGTGGACGGTAGTGTAGATGAATAAAAAAATAGTATCTTATTATAATAAAGAACTAAGGTTTTTAAGAGAGATGGGGCAAGAGTTTGCTAAGCAATATCCTAAGATAGCCTCTCGTCTTAAATTAAGTGCTAATGAGACGCCAGACCCCTATGTTGAACGTCTGCTTGAGGGCGTGGCCTATCTAACAGCCAGAACACAACTTAAGATAGATGCCGAATATCCGCGGTTCGTTCAGCGTATCTTAGAAGTTATTTATCCGCAGTTTCTTTATCCTACTCCTGCCTCTACTATTATAAAGTTCGATACCTCCAATCACTACAATGTGAACGTAGTTAATCAATTAAAACGTGGATACTTGCTTGAATCTTTACCTATCGAGATCGATGCCAATACAGTGAGCTGTCATTTTTCACTGACGCAAGACACTGAGTTGACGCCTATTGAGCTTGAGTCTTCCCACTATACCAATTCATTAAGCTATCTCCCAGATATTAAGAGTGTAAAAGCTGGTACAAGTTTATCAGCGCTAAGATTGGATTTTTCAATTAGATCGGCAAGCAAATGCTCTGAATTGATGCCAGAAGACTTAGTGCTTTATTTGGGCTCAGAGCTACCAGTCGCCTCACAGTTGCTATTTCTGCTAATGAACTCTTGCACCAATATTGTATGTCATAGTTTTGAAGATGGGCGTAGATGGCATTATTCTTTAGATGAGTATCCGAAACATAAAGGGTTTTCTGAAGAGGAGGCATTGGTATTTGATCTCAATAAATCCATCTCATCTTTGAGACTGATGCAAGAATATATTCAATTACCAGAGAAGTTCTTGTTCGTCAGTCAACGAGGAATAAACAAAGCCATACAAAAAGCAGAGTTAAATGGCGACTTTGCGCTTTCTGCGCAGCAGACTGAAGATGTGATAGTCGAAAATGGAGTGAATAAACGAGTAGTAGGGCATGAGAAGCGTTGGTTTAGCGTGTCGTTCCTATTTGATAGTTATTTGCCTGAGCTAGCGCAATTGCTCAAAGAGCAAGACATCTCGATTAATTCAGCACCGGTTGTAAACTTATTCAAAAAAAAATCAGTGCGCTTTCCAGTTGTTATGCAGAATACAGATCATCATGTCATTGTAGATCGTGTACAACCTTTAAATTTTGAGGTGCACAGCATAGAGCGGGTCAAGGGATTCGATAAGTTTAATAACCAGCAAGTCAATTTTACTCCAATTTATCAGGCTGCCGATCAAGAAGTTTTTATTAACAAGAATAATAATAATGCGTTTTTTTCAATGAGACGGGAGAAAAGAGCATCTTCTACGTTAGCAGGCTTATATGGTGGTCGAACTTCTTATTTAGGCAGTGAAGTTTATTTGTCAATGATGAGTGAGGGACAATCTGTATTTAGTTTCAATATTGATCATCTTGCCGTAGAGACGTGGTGTACCAATCGTGATTTGCCACTGATTTTGGCTAGGTCAATAGAGTCGGATTTTTTGGTGGATGCGGCATTGCCTATAAGCGCCGCTCATATTATCTCTGAAGTGACTAAGCCTGTTGAAGCAGTCAGCGAAGACCATACACTTTGGTCGTTACTTAACCAGCTGAACCTAAGTTATATATCTTTGGCAGATTATTCTGATAAAGATAGCACTTTGCTATTAAAAGAGCTGCTCTTGGCATTCCCTCACGGAAATAACGAACTTTATAAGTCTGAAGTTAACAGTATTAAGCAGCTTGCAGTCGAGCCAATGACAAAAATAGTTAGGCACAAAGGAGCAGGAAGCCTAATCAAAGGGATGTCAATAAAGTTAACATTCGATGAGAATTTATTAGCAGGTGTGCATCCGTTTTTATTTGCTGCTGTATTAAGACATTATTTTGTCCGTAGTATTTCTATAAATTCATTCGTTGAAATGACGGTAATGACGATACAGAAAGGTCAGATTATAAAGTGGAAAGACATAAAAGGTGAGAAGTCTTTATTATGAATGACAATAAGATAAATGATTACTACCCATTCAATCAGCACCAAACATCGCCTATTAACCTTAATAAATTGGATGATGAGTTTGATCTTACAGAGATAACTACCAATCTCCACAAGTATAATCTATTCTCGATTTTAAGGCATTTAGAGCTTAATCAAGATATATCCAAGCCCTTAATCGGTGAAACAGCCAGTCCTTCACAAGACTTGTTTAGGTTATATCAAAACCCCTCTATGTCTTTTATTTATAAGAATATTGATACGGTCTCACTTAAAAATAATAAGTTTCAAATTGCTGTCAATGAAATAGGGCTATTAGGGGCTAACTCGCCACTGCCATCGCATCTGATTGAGTTTATTTTTCAGAGAAAGCATCAGTATGGTGATGGTGCATGGGCAAGCTTCGTTAATATGCTACAGCATAGAGTCCTGACGATGTTTTATCGTAGCTGGATGAATGCTCAAAGTGTCTTATCACTTGAAAATAAGGGTGCTGATAAATTTAGTAGATATATAGCCAGTCTAGCGGGTTTCGCAGTTTTGGATGGAAGTCAATCTCATCAATACGTTGAGCACTTCTCAAAACTCTACTTTGCAGGCTATAGTTTACAAAGGAACCGCTCAGCAGATAACTTTCAAAGCTTATTATCTCAGTATTTCTCAATACCTATTCACGTTGAAGAAAATATCGGTCAGTGGTTTAAGCTGCCTAAAGAAGAGCAAACTCGTCTAGGAGTTAATAAACGTTATACTCTTGGTGATGGTTTGATAGTGGGAAGCAGAATTTATGATGTGCAAACTAAGTTTCGTATAACTATTGGGCCGTTGAAACTAGAGGAGTTTAAATCTTTTTTCAAAAAAGGCTTTAACTCAAAGCGACTAATAGAGTGGGTGCGTTTTTATGTAGGCGAAGAGTACGATTGGGACGTACAACTTATATTAGCAAAACCAGAAATACCGAAGTTAGTTTTGGGAGATCATAATCAGTTAGGTCTTACAACTTGGCTTGGCTCTACTAATAACAATATGGATAGCTTGATTTTAAATTATTAGCTGTAATAAATATTTATGGATAGATAGACTCTGTTGACAGCATTAATTTATTTAAAATCAAAAACTTTTATACGTACAAGCAATATAAATATAAGATTATTAAAAACCTAATATCAGCGATCTGCCATTCAATGTTGAATCCAAGAACGATTAAAAAATATAATGGAGTAATAATGTCCAACATTAGCCGAAGTGTACTATTTGCAAAGTTAAATGATTCCCTTTATAAGTCTTTAGAGAGCGCTTTCACTTATTGTCGTTTAAGAGAAAATAGCTATGTAGAGCTGGTGCACTGGCTACATATTCTGGTACAGAAATCTGATAACGATATTGATTGTATTAATAAATATTTTGAGGTCAATGCTGATAAGTTAAGAGAAGATGTTTTGGCTGCTGTCGAGAGTCTGCCAACGGGCGCTAGTAGTGTTGCAGACTTCTCAAAGCACGTAGAGGAGGCAGTAGAACAAAGCTGGACTTACACCTCGCTACTGTTTGATAGCCATAAAATTCGTGGTGCCTACCTACTCTATACTTTATTAAAAAGCTCAGAGCTATCTAATATCTTGTTTAGAATCTCAAGCCAGTTTAATAAGATTGTACCGGATAGGCTGATTGATAATCTTGAAGTTATTTTGGAGTCTTCATCTGAAAACATGCTGCAAGAGTCGCCATTAGTATCGAAAGAACATTCAGAGCTATCAGAAAAGTCAGCGTTAGTTAAGTATGGTAGTAATTTGACTGAAATGGCAGCTACTGGCAAGATTGATCCTATCGTCGGTCGTGATAATGAGATACGACAAATCATAGATATTCTAATGCGTCGTCGTCAGAATAATCCGATTTTGACAGGAGAGGCTGGGGTTGGTAAGACAGCAGTAGTTGAAGCATTGGCCCTTAAAATAGTCTCAGGGGATGTACCTCCTAGTCTAAAAAATGTTGAACTTATCTTACTTGATATTGGCGCTTTAAAAGCGGGCGCTAGTGTCAGTGGAGAGTTTGAAACTCGTCTGCGTGCGGTCATGGAGGAGGTGGAATCCAGCCCGACACCTATCGTACTTTTCATTGATGAGATACACACCTTAATTGGTGCAGGCGGTGCTGCTGGTACAGGTGATGCGGCTAACCTACTCAAACCTGCGCTGGCTCGCGGTAAGCTAAGAACCATAGGAGCAACCACTTGGGCGGAATATAAAAAGTATTTTGAAAAAGATCCTGCACTTACACGCCGTTTTCAGGTTATCAATGTCGAAGAGCCAGAAGAAGGTGAAGCGATAGAGATGCTAAGAGCCTTGGTACCTTCGCTTGAGTCACATCATAATGTCATTATCCTTGATGAAGCTATCGTCTCAAGTGTACAGCTTTCACACCGCTATATTCCTGCCCGTAAGCTGCCAGACAAGGGCATAGGTTTAGTTGATACTGCTTGCGCTAGAGTATCGTTAAGTCAGCATTCAACGCCCAGTCGCATTGAATATCTCAGCAGAAAAGTGTTGGCTTTAGAAACGCAAAAACATAATTTTGAACGTGAGATGAAGCTTGATTATGACCATCAAGATCAGGTACTTGAGATCGATACTGAAATTAATGATTTAGAGGCTCAATTAACAGAGCTTCAATCCAAGTGGCAAGAAGAGTCTCGTTTAGTTCATGCGTTGATTGAGGTTCGTCAGCAGATTTTAAATCATGCTACAGAAACAGAAACAGAAACAGAAACAGAAACAGAAACAGAAACAGAAACAGAAACAGAGGTTTTAGAAAAAGATAGCGCGATAGAGAGTGATGAAACGCATGCTAGTAACCCTATAGTCGATAGTAATGCTGATACTGGTACGCTTACCGAAGCAAATACCAACGCTGACGATCAAACCAATTCTTTATTAGAAGTAAGCACTATCAACGCTGATATTGAAACCCTGTTTGAGGTACAAAAGAATATTATTGAGCAGTTAAAGCAGCAGCAAAATGATGACCCTTTAGTATTATCATTGGTAGACTCTAGAGCGGTCGCTAATGTCGTTTCGGACTGGACTGGTATACCTGTGGGTAAGATGATGAAGGATGAATTACAAGCCATTTTGGAGCTTAGTTCAACCCTTAGTAAGCGTGTCATCGATCAAGATCATGGCATGGAAGCTATCGCTAGGAGAGTACAAACTTCTAGAGCCAGTCTTGATGATCCCAATAAGCCTATCGGTGTCTTTATGCTAGCAGGGCCATCAGGTGTTGGTAAGACTGAAACGGCTCTAGCACTGGCAGATTCGCTGTATGGCGGTGAGCATAATGTTATCACTATCAATATGAGTGAATACCAAGAAGCGCATACCGTCTCTACTCTAAAAGGTGCACCTCCAGGTTATGTGGGCTATGGAGAAGGCGGGGTATTAACCGAAGCGGTCAGACGCAAGCCTTACAGTGTCGTATTACTCGATGAGGTCGAAAAAGCCCATCCAGATGTCCACGAGATATTTTTTCAGGTATTTGATAAAGGCTGGATGGAAGATGGAGAAGGGCGCTACATTGATTTTAAAAACACCATTATTATTTTGACTACTAACGTAGGGACAGAATTAATAATGGATCGTTGTCATAATAATGATGAAGTCATTGATATAGAAACTCTGCAAAAAGAGCTTCGAGCGCCTATGTTACAAGTATTCCCTGCAGCATTGTTAGGTAGAATACAGGTTATTCCTTACTATCCGTTGAATGATGCAACGCTAAATAAAATCGTTGATTTGCAGCTTAAACGCATCGTTAAGCGAATCAAAGACAATCATGGTATAGCGCTAAGCTATTCTAATGAAATTTTGACGCTTATATCAAATAGGTGTAGTGAGGTTGAATCTGGTGGTCGTATGATCGATGCCATATTGACCAATACGGTCTTACCGAAGATCAGTAAGAATTTATTGACTTATATTATAGATAACAAAACCATAGATTCTATCCATCTATCAACCAGTGAAGATGATATAATTTACGAATATTTGTAGAATTAAATAGTTATTTTTCTAATATTGATCGATATTAAGTACTTATTTAATAATTTAAAACCAATATATACCTATAATA
>NZ_CAJHAD010000031.1 GCF_904846285.1 Psychrobacter immobilis
GTGAAACATCATCGCGCCAATGGTAGTGTGGCTCCGGCCATGTGAGAGTAGGTCATCGTCAGCTCTCTATTCTTAAAAGCCCTCAATCAGTTATCTGATTGGGGGCTTTTTTTATTTGTATATAATTTTATTTTTTATTAAAATTATTTAAAAAAACTAGAAATTAGTTTTTTCTTTCAAAGTACATCTACTTAGCTGCCATTTTTCTACTTAAATATGCTGAGATAACTTAACTACAAATTATAAAGTGAATAAAAAATGCTAAATTCAATAGAAATATTTAATGCTACACGTGAACAAAGAGGAGTGTTAATAACTCAAGAAGCTAATCTTCTTCCTAATGATAGCGAAATAGAACAGTCACAGAAACTATCTCAAGTTATTAATACTTTTATAGAGAGTTATTTTGATTTACTAATTCAAAATGATCTAAATAGACATAGTGGAAGTGTTCTTGACCCAGCTAATATAAGTCTCGAAATTGATAATATAATAACATCATTTAGAGATATAGCTATAGAACAGATCAGTAGAGCTGTTCCAGATAGAGAAGATATGATGAGAGATGCTAAAAATCTGTATGAACTTGGAGGAACTTCTAAACTGGCAGGTGCAAATAAAATAACTAGATATCTAAGCACAACCATGGGATTACTTTGGGAAAAGATAGCTAATATTAGTCCATATACTGTAAATCCTGAAAGTGAATTCAATATTAAAATAAAAGGTATTGATTTAATTACTAGCAATAGAATTACAAATTTGATCGAATATCAGCAGTTAAAGACTCAACACAACACATTAACTGGGTCACAAAGAAGCCGCTCTGTTCAGGAGTTAGAAATACATGAAAATCCAGTTTTTTGTGCAAGTTTTAAATTAGGAAATTGGACATTTAACCATTCCAATATTCCTAGAGTCTCAGGAGCAGAATTTTGGAATGGTATTGGTATTGAATATTCTTTACTAGAAATTAAAGTTAAAGACCTGTTTATGGAGTTTGAGAGAGTTTTTATAAGTTTATAGTTATATTTAAACTGAAGCTAAATTAACATTGGTTGAATATTCTTCTCTAAATGAGAATCTACTAAACTATTAAATTGTTTTTTCCATTCGATATCATTTGTATTTTTATACCTAGAATATTTAAATTTACTAAAATCAGGAATATCATTATTATCTAATAAATTCAATATCAATTTGCCAACAGCTTCCCCCATACTGATAGGCACGGCATTTCCAATCTGTTTATATTTCTGAATAAGCGGCCCTGCTAGATCCCAGTTATCTGGAAACTCTTGAATTCTTTTATATTCTTGAATTGATAAAGGACGATTTTCAGTAGGATGTGCTAAATCAGTTGCAGGCATTGCGGGGTGAGTAACTAGTGTAGGTGATGGGCGATCCCAAGCCAATCTTCTTAAAAAACCGGTTTTTCCACCCCCAGAATAGAAAGACTTACCCATCGCTTCTTTCTGAATTTCGACAGGTAAATCTTTCCAGTTTTGTCCTGGAGAAAGCATTTTATAGTATTTAAGTCTTTTTTCGGGAAATGTTAAATGGTCGTGTATTTTAAGATCATGTATAGCTCCTCTAACAGTATTCCATCTGGGCAAATCATAATCGCCTTTTTCTGCATGGGTAGGTATTAAATAAGGTGGTTTATCACCATCTCTTGCACAAATTATTATTACTCGCTCACGATTTTGTGGAGTACCAAAATTGGCTGAATTATATAAATTGAAAGAATAAGCGTATCCAGATTTTTCTAATCTACTTATAATAAAGTTCAATGCACCGCCTTTCAATTCATCTAATTCAAGTTCAGGATACTCATCTCCTCTTAGTTCATGAGGTCGATGTTCCATCGGGCAAGATAGAAGACCACGAACATTCTCAATTACAAAGTACCTTGGCTTTAATTCTAAAGCTAGTTCTATGTACTTTAAGAAAACATTCCCTCTTTCATCCTTAAATCCTTTCCTTTTTCCCGCTGTACTGAATGCTTGGCATGGAGGCCCGCCCATTATTAGGTCTATTTCATCAGTTTCGCTTAAACCTGCTTCTAGTCTAACCTCTTTAGCGTTATAATTATCAATATCTGCAAGCAATGCAGTACTAGGTCTATTCAGTGCTATAGTTTGTCTGCAGAACTTGTCGACTTCACAAGCTAGTCTAATCTCGAATCCTGCTTTCTCTATGCCTAAATCCAGCCCCATTGCACCAGAAAAAAAGCTTAACGCAATAGGTTTGCTGTTGCTAACATTATATGCTTTATGATTTTCAGCAACAGTATGAGCACTTCTCAAACCATATTTTTCTAAGCTTTTATCATCAATTATCCATGAGTTACCAAATTTTTCGGCTTTTAATTCATTGCTTCTACATAGCGTCCTTATTCTCTGTTCGCTAATATTAAGTTGCTTAGCAGCATTTTTAGTGCTTATTTTGGTACTCATACAGAGTTTCCTTGTCGAAACATATAGTAAGTACCATTATAGTTTTATATGAGTGAAGGTCAAGCCTTAACAGAACCTTACACTGAAAATTTATCTTAACGCATTTAAATATAAAACCAGTGTTTTGAATACAATATCTGAATTATTTGCTTCTCTTATACCATAGTCTTTATACTTTAAAACAACTCACCTGTCTCAACCACAGGCTCAAAATCAAATCCTAACTGCTCTCCTTTACGCTGTCTAATCTGCTCGATACGCAGCTTACGTCCAGAGATTAGCCGTAGCACCTCGCGACGTTGTTCAGTGGTCATCTCATGCCATAATTGCCGCTCAGTGCGATTACGTAAGCAGCCAAAGCAATAGCCTTTTTTATTGCTTTGGCAAACACCAATGCATGGATTGGCAATCTCGAATAGCTCAAACTGCTGATTCATGGCGACTCCATCGCTATTTTCGTTATTCCTTTAACTTATCTAATTTCTTCTATAACTCCACTGTAAAATACTATTATGTCGCAAATAGTGAATAATAATGTGCGATTTTATTGTTATTGTTTTTATTAAGTGGATGCTATGCTGAGTTTTGATTATGCATATACAACAATCATAACAAAATTAATAAGTGAGATTATACGTGAACGTTATTTATATTCATGGGTTAGATAGTGATGCTAATTCTACTAAAGGTAGATTGTTAGAGGATTATTGCCGCCAATATCATCCTGATATCACTGTAGTGCGACCTGATTTGAATAAGACGCCTGATAAAGTTTTTAGTCAGATATTGTCATTAATAGAAAGTTTAGACAATAAAACTATTAAAGATAGTGAGCTTAAATCGTCAAATACGGTCTTGGTCGGTAGCTCATTAGGCGGTTATTTTTCTACATTGATTAGTAATCATACAGGTTGCCCGGCGCTGCTATTGAATCCTAGCACCCAGCCGCATATTACTTTACAGCGCTTTGCTGATAATTTGGCTCTGAAAGATGATGTTAAAGAGGAGATTTTGAGCAGTCAGATTTTCCATTCGACAGCCGGTGGTTGGGATATTACTGATACAGATTTGCAATGGTTTGCAGCGCATCAATTATCGACGATTAATTACCCTTATAAAGTTTCTGTATTAATAAAAGAAGGCGATGAGCTACTAAACCATGAACTGTCTAAACAGTTTTATAAAGAGCAAGGAGTAACGGTAACTGTGCAGGCTGGCGGCGATCACAGGTTTAGCGATTTTGCTGAGCAATTACCTATCGTGATTGATATGCTACAGAAGCTAGTACAGATTTAAATAGACGACATTATCTGACGTGAGCGACTGACTATTACCGTTACCGTCGCTATTTTTCGTTATAATGGCTTAATAGAATTAATCGCACATGAATAGTTAAGGATGCATTTGTGAGTCAATATAATGCGCAATCGTTAGAAGTCTTAGAAGGGCTTGAGCCCGTCCGTCGTCGCCCAGGTATGTACACCGACACCACGCGCCCCAACCATTTGGCGCAAGAAGTCATCGATAACTCAGTCGATGAAGCATTGGCAGGTTATGCCAAAATTATCAAGGTTCAGTTGCATAGTGATGGTTCGTTATCAGTTGAAGATGACGGCCGCGGTATGCCAACCGATATTCATCCTGAATTTAATCAAACTGGTATTGAGCTGATTTTAACGCGTCTGCATGCGGGTGGTAAATTTTCGACTTCGAATTATGAAGTGTCGGGCGGTTTGCATGGCGTGGGTATTTCTGTCGTCAACGCGCTATCGACGCGAGTCGAGGTAACCGTATGGCGTGATAGTACACAGTTCGAGATGGCGTTTGAGAATGGCGCCGCAGTCACCCCTTTAACCGAAACCATTAGCTCCAATAAGCGTAAGCGTGGTACTAAAGTACATTTTTGGGCCGATGGTAGCTTTTTTGATACGCCGAAATTTAACGTTAAACAACTTAAGCACAATCTAAAAGCCAAAGCAGTGTTGGCCGCTGGTCTAACGATTGAGTTTGTCGATGATATTAATAATGAAAAAATCGTTTGGCAGTTTACCGATGGAGTGGTTGAGTATCTAAATGAGCAGCTAGATAGTTTGGAGACCTTACCTGAAGCACCCTTTTATTATAATCACGACGCCAAAGTGGGCGAACGTGCTGGTATTACCTTTGCACTTTCTTGGTTGCCTGATGGTGGTGCGCCTGTGCAAGAAAGCTATGTCAATCTTATCCCAACGGCGCAAGGCGGTACGCACGTTAACGGCTTACGTACCGGTATTTTAGAGGCCTTACGCGAGTTTTGTGATATTCATAATTTACTGCCACGTAGCGTCAAGCTGACCGCAGAAGATGTATGGGATGGCGTTAACTATATCCTATCGCTTAAATTTTCTGAGCCGCAGTTTTCAGGTCAAACCAAAGAGCGCTTATCGAGTCGTGAAGCGGCGGGCGCAGTGCAAACGTTGGCAAAAGATGCCTTTAGCTTGTGGTTAAATCAGCATGCCGATATGGGTGCGCAGATTGCCGAATTGGCGATTAATAAAGCAGGTCGTCGCCTAAAATCTGCCAAAAAAGTCGCGCGTAAAAAAATCACCCAAGGACCAGCGCTACCGGGTAAGCTTGCCGACTGTCGCGGTGATTTGCGTGATGGCGCAGAGCTGTTCTTGGTAGAAGGTGACTCTGCAGGCGGTAGTGCTAAGCAAGCGCGTGACCGTCATTATCAGGCGATATTGCCCTTGCGTGGTAAGATTCTCAATACATGGGAAGTGTCGTCAGATACAGTACTGTCGAGCCAAGAGATTCATGATATTGCCATTGCTATCGGTGTCGATCCGGCGTCTGACGATTTGTCTGAGCTGCGCTATGACAAGGTATGTATTTTGGCGGATGCCGACTCTGACGGTCTGCATATCGCGACACTAATCTGTGCGTTGTTCGTCAAGCATTTTCCAGCGTTAGTTGATGCCGGTCACTTGTTTGTGGCGATGCCGCCTTTATACCGTGTCGATGTCGGTAAAGAGGTGCATTATGCACTTGATGAGCCAGAGCTTCAACATATTTTGGCCAATGTACCGGGGAATAAAAAAGCACAAATAACCCGCTTTAAAGGCTTGGGTGAGATGAGCGCAGAGCAGCTGCGAGAGACAACAATGAACCGTGATACGCGGCGTTTGGTGCAACTAGATATGGATGATATGGTGCTGACTAATAGTGTGATGGATATGCTATTAGCCAAAAAACGCGCCGCAGATCGCAAATCTTGGCTTGAGAACAAAGGCAACTTAGCAGATATTCCCTAAGGCGGTAGGAGAGAAACCGTAATGGTGTTATTTTTATAGGCTTTATTTATATATAGTCATATATGTAAATAATTGAGTAAGCTATCACGTAATAAAAGCCTGCAAAATTCAGCTAAGTGACACAAGCTTAATGTTATTATGTAGCTATCTTTTATTACATGGTGCCGTTATGACATCAAAGCTATTTAATCGTTCTAAATCAAACGCTTCTAAGCCTACGCGCTCGAAAGTATTACCGACATTGAGCAAAAAACATTTGGGTAATTTGGTCCCAAGGCGTGGGAATAAAGTCGCGCCAATTATCGGGTCGGCATTATTAAAAGCCGCTGGTTGGCGTACGGTTGGCGAAATTCCAAATATCCCACAGGCCGTGGTATTAGCGCTGCCGCACACCTCTAACGTCGATGGTATTTATGCGATTCCGAGCTTATTTGCCCTAGATTTAAAAATTAGCATCATAGGCAAGCACACGTTATTTAAAATACCAGGAGTCGCACAATTGATGCATTGGATAGGAGTTATTCCTATCGATCGCAGCAATAAAGGCTCAGTGCTGCAAGCCAGTATCGATAAATTCAAAACAGGTAAGCCGCTATTTTTGGGATTAGCGCCAGAAGGTACGCGGCAATATACCAAAGATTGGAAATCTGGCTTTTATTATTTGGCAGTAGGCGCTGGTGTGCCGATTTTGCCGGTAGCGATGGATTATAAAACCAAGGAAATACGTTTTATGTCGTTGGTTTATCCAAGCGGTGATATTGATGCTGATCTGCCAAAAATATATGCACAATATCAAGGGGTGATGCCAAGACATCCGGAGCGCTTATCGCAACCGCTACAGGATATTAATAATTCCATTGATTAAAGGTTTTAGCTTTGTTATTAAACCTTTATCACAATTAAAGAAGCTCTTGATATCAAAATATCAGGGGCTTCTTTAATTGTTAACTCGAAAATACTTGAGTCAGATTATTTCTTAGAAATGTGGCTGACCGTTTGATGCGCTGACACCGCCATCAACTGGCAAGTTAATACCAGTTATCATCGAGGCGTCATCGCTCGCTAAAAAAGTAATGGCGGCGGCAATATCCTCTGGCGTTGCAAGACGTCCGAGCGGGCAGCGATCTAAAAACTTATCGGTTTTACTAGTGTCATCTTGAATGGCACTGGTCATATCGGTCTTAGTAACACTTGGGTTAACGGCGTTGACGCGCACGCCGTCAGCCCCATGATCTAAGGCCAGTGTACGCGTTAGATTAGTAACACCAGCTTTAGCAGCATTGTATGCGGCCATATTCCAGTCACCACCGATTCCAGATAGCGACGAGACATTGATGATATTGCCTTTGGTCGCAATCAAATGTGGCATAGCAGCCTGACATACATAAAAAGTGCCATTTAAGTTCATATCGATGGCCGACTTCCAGTCTTCAGAAGACAGCTCAGTGATTTTTCCTTGCATGGCTTTACCCGCATTATTTACCAAAACGTCTATTCTCTCAAACTTGTCGATGACTCTTTTTATCATTTCTTGTACTTGAGCTTCTACGCTGATGTCACAAACGACGGTCAAAAAATTATCGGTATGAATCCAAGTTCGATCCTGCGGAAACGCTTCAGCGGTTTCCTGTAAGGTTTCAGCGGTACGTCCGACTAAGACAACGTTAGCGCCTTCGTTTGCAAAGCGAATGGCGGTCGCGCGGCCAATACCTGAGCCCGCACCGGTGACGATAACGGTTTTTTCTTTAAAGCGTTTCATGATGTTCAGTCCTTGTTATCATATGAGTGTCATTCTATAAAGAAGCTTGTTAAACCTGCGTTAGAGTGTTTTATACGCTAGCGCGAATGTGATGGATTTTATGACATCATAATAACTCACTGCTATGAAAGCGACCATGTATAATTGCGTTTATGTTGTTTAATCTTTTGCATAAAAGCTATGCCAATGGTGATTACATTAGCATACTGTGTATCAATCACAAGGCATGCGCTGTCATATATATTTGATATTAAAAGGTTGGGACTGTATCCAATTCGACTACTATAATTCCTAATAAACACAATCTTAGCGATGAGTTAGCCTGCTACTTGTAGCCCGATGCGTTATAGATGCTACTACCTAATATTCAAGCGCCTAAAACATGGTTTTCCTGCCCGTTGTTTTATGGAAGATTTAGCTAGTAAAGATAGGCTTAAAGATTGTTATTTCAGCATGCAATGATAAGTTTAAATACAGGAAATTTGAATAACAAAACCTTAAATAAAAGACTTAATCAGCAACCATAAAAAAAGACAGCCTAAGCTGTCTTTTTTTTTGATTTAAATACCATTAATACTTACTTGTTATTGGTATCGTCGTATAAACCGCTACCAGGCAGGATGTTATTGTTAGCAATATCCTCATCAGTGATACTGCCGTCATTAACATTGTTGTTCACATTGTTATTGGCAGTGTTGTTGATATCAGAGGTATTGATAGTGCCTGTATTCACACGAGTCGTATCAACGATATCTGTATGAATATCAGGAGTCGACGTTGTGGCAGGCTTAACCGTTGGCGTATTCTCACGAACTGACGCCGCGAATTTATCTTGAGTTGACGTGTTAGGCGTCAAAGCAGACTTCACTTTTGCTTCATCACGCTCTCTATCCATTTTATCCTGCATCTTGCGTAGGAAACGAGCTGCTGCTTCTTGACCGCCAAGACCAAATGATAGGGCAAATGCCACCGCAACCGCACCTAGGGTTAAACCAAATGCTAAGTTAACAATAGAATCCGCAATACCCATCGCTTTAAGACCCATGGCTAGTACTAAGCCCATGATCAATACACGTACGATGTTTGCTAAGAACTGTGAACCTTGCTCAGAGCGCTCGACGACACCAGCGATGATGTTGGCAAGCCAAAAGCCAATAAATAGAATAACTGCGCCTAGGATGATGTTGGCACCAAAAGCGATAAACATCGTGATGATGGCTGAGATAGGCTCAAAACCTAGTAAATCAGCGGCAGCGATAGCAGCAAACAACATCGCAAAGAAGATAATCGCATAACCGACTAGGTCAGAGATTTTCTTATCGCCCATCGTCTGTTCTAAACCAACT
Organism: Psychrobacter immobilis; assembly: GCF_904846285.1. GTDB lineage: Bacteria > Pseudomonadota > Gammaproteobacteria > Pseudomonadales > Moraxellaceae > Psychrobacter > Psychrobacter immobilis_D. Next base: position 8,858 of record NZ_CAJHAD010000031.1, read on the forward strand.
TTCGCAGGCAATTGATTGACTTGGGTATTTTCAAGTAGACCTTTGATGATGTTGGCGACCATACGTACCACATAGAAGGTTACGATTAAAATCGCCGCTGCCATAAAGATGTTTGGCAAAGCTTCCATGATTTTATTGAGCATATTGGTAGCAGGGCGGGCAATCACATCGATTTGCAGAGCATTTAAAGCAGCGATAATCGTTGGGATAATAACCACTAAAAATGCTAGTGAACCAGCAATATTAGGCAAGCTGTTCTGCTCGCTTAAACCTGCTTTTGACGCCAGTTTTTGTACATCAAAAGTAGAAACCAAATTAGTCACAATGCCGCGTACGACTTTGGCGATGATATAACCCACCACAAAGACCACACCAGCGATGAGAATATTAGGAATAAAGCTGAAGATTTTATCAACCATATTGGTCAATGGTGCAAATAAACCATTAAGCTGTAGCTGACCAAGTACCATGGTCAATACAATCAATAAGATAAACCAGTAAACCATATCAGCAATGGTGCTGCTCAATGGTTTGACACCAGCTTTCGCACTTAAACGCTCATCCATCGAGGTTTTTGCTAGCGCGGCGTTAATCGCCGTACGAACAACGGTGGCAATCACCCAGCCAATCACACCAACTGCAATCGCAGCAATGATATTAGGTATAAAGGTCAAGACTTGATTGACCATGTTAGCAAATGGGGTTGAAATAGAATTTAGATTTAGTTGACTGAGCGCGCCAGCGATGGCGATGATGAAAATAAACCAAAAAACAATTTTTGAGATAATACCCTCTAAATCGTAGCTTTTACCAGTGGAAGAACTCATCTGCTGGTTGAGATTTACCTTCGATAACACACCGCGTACAAGGGCAGCGATACCCAATGCCACGAGCCAGCCAATGATAAAAATTAGAATAGCGCCGATGATGGAACCAATAGGGCCACCCAGATAACCGTTGAACGATGTATACATTGGATTCATCCTGTCCTCCTTGAATATTCATGTATCAGCCGTCAAATAATCCTTGCTATTGAATATCAGCCTAGCTATTTGTAGCAAACACATACCTAATTATTAGTATTTTTAATTGATATTATTTAAGAAGCTTTTTTTTATCAGACCTTAGTCAACATTCTGTATTGATGGTTAACAAAATCTACGTTCTGTTACTTCTTACCTTAACCAATTTAGCTTAGCTGATGTAATGAGGTATTTAAAGACAGAAAGCTTAACTACTTACTATAGTTGTGTGATAAGTTGTTAATTTGACGGCAAATATTAACATAGACTGTACATTTGACCGATAATTTCAAGGGAATCGTAGCTCCTAAAACCAAGATTTGCTATGATAGAAGAATGTGACATCTTGCCACTATCCTTACAATTTGAGAGTATTCTATGAAAAAAATTACTACCTTAAGCATTAGTGCCCTTGCTAGTGCGATGTTATTAGTCACCGGCTGTAACGCCAGCAATGGTAATAAAGAAAGCGCTGCTAAAAGCGTTTCAGTGACTGAAAAAAGCCCAGCCAATGAAAAAGTCGGTTACAGCTTGGGTTATATGATGGCAGAAGGTAATAAAGAAGCGGTCGGCGATCTGAATCTTGATACCTTTGAAAAAGGCTTCCGTGATGGCTATGAAGGTAAAAAGGGTGCATTGACGCAAGAACAAATGCAAGAAGTCTTGATGACCTATCAAAAAGAGCAAGAAGAGAAGTTTGTTAAAGATATGGAAAGTAAAGCGGGCGAAAATAAGACCAAGGGTGCCGCATTCTTAGCAGAAAATGGTAAAAAAGCAGGCGTGAAAACCACCGCTTCTGGCTTACAATATAAAGTAGTGACTGCTGGTACTGGCAAATCACCAAAAGCTACTGACGTGGTTGAAGTCAACTACGAAGGTAAATTGCTTGATGGTACAGTATTTGACAGCTCTTATGAGCGCGGTGAGCCAATCGAATTCCCACTAAACCAAGTTATCGCTGGCTGGACTGAAGGTCTACAGTTGATGAAAGAGGGTGGCAAATACGAGTTCTATATCCCATCTGATATCGCTTATGGTGAAGCGGGTAACGCAGGTATCGAGCCAAACAGCACCCTTATCTTTACTGTTGAGTTATTAAAAGTAAAATAAGCCGTTATTAGATTTATAACCCTTTTAAGCCATGGTGGTTACTAAAAGGCGTTTATAAAAAATGGTTATAAAAAAGCATTTATGAAAGACAAAAAAGCCCTCGTATATTATGAGGGCTTTTTGCTGCGCGGTAATTAAGTTGCTCATTTATGAATTGATTAATGAATGGCTAACTCATTCACTTTCGGATTATAGGTTTTCTAAATTATAAAGTTTTTTGGAAAACTTTAGAGTTACGACCGTTATTATATTTCTCACGCCGCGCTTCCGGTAGGGCGCTTGCTTCAACTTCCGCAAAGCCTTGCTCGACAAACCAATGCGCAGTACGAGTGGTCAGAACAAATAACTTATGCAGACCATGGCTGCGTGCTTGTTGCTCTAAAAATGCCAGCAAGTCAGCACCGCGGCTGCCACTACGGTATTCAGGATGTACCGCCACACAAGCAACTTCTGCTGAATCTGCATCTAATGGATAAAGTGCGGCACAGCCTAAAATCATACCGTCACGCTCAATGACGCTATAATGATCAATCTCTTGCTCCAAGCGCTCGCGTGAGCGGCTGACCAAGATGCCTTGTTCTTCTAATGGTGACAGTAGCTCAATCAGTCCGACCACATCGTCGATATTGGCACGGCGAATCTCTTCATATGGATCATGGCTAATCAAGGTGCCAGAACCATCACGGGTAAATAGCTCTTCGAGGAGCGCGCCATTTTTGGCATAAGAGATGATATGGGTGCGATGAACCCCTTGGCGGCACGCATTACTGGCGCAGCTTAAGAAGTAATTAATCTCACAATTTAAATCACGATCCCGTAAGAAGCGGTCAACTTCATTTGGGATCATCTCACGCAGCAAGCGGTTATCATGATTGATACCAGCCTCTTCGCCCAAGAATATTAGCTTATCGGCACTAAGTGCCACAGCGGCACTGAGGGCGACATCTTCAGCCAATAAGTTAAACACTTCACCAGTTGCTGAGTAACCCATTGACCCTAAAATTACGATATGGTCATGCAGCAGGTTGTTTTTAATGGCTTCAACATCGATAGAGCGCACTTCACCCGTCATCTGATAATCAACGCCATCACGAATACCATAAGGACGAGCGGTGACAAAATTACCCGAGACCGCATCAATACGCGAGCCGTACATCGGTGAGTTTGCCAAGCCCATCGATAGTTGGGCCTCGATTTGCAAACGAATGGCACCAACCGCTTGTAAGATAGACGGCATGGCGACGCGCGGAGTCACGCGGATATCTTGATGCAATGGCGAAGCAATATCTGCGTCTTTGAGGTTTTTTTCGATTTGCGGTCGTGCTCCGTGTACCAATACCAGCTTGATACCCAAGCTATGCAATAAAGCAAAGTCATGAATCAAGGTACTGAAATTGGAATGATTGACCGCTTCACCGCCAAACATAATCACGAAAGTCTTACCGCGATGAGTGTTAATGTAAGGGGCAGAGTTACGGAACCAGTGAACGTATTCAGGATTAATCTGTGGCATGGCGCTAGTAGTCATAATGGGAGCAATAGTCGTTAGAATAAGAAAAGGAGCGTGACAGAAAAAGCTTGTCGCTAATGAATTACCATAGCAAAAAACGCCGTTATGAGCTATCTTTTATTTCAGTAGCGTTAAGAAGTCTTGGTAGTAAATAGATGATATACACAACCTCAACACGGGATTAGTGTACCGCTAAACGCTTTTTGTTATGCTAAGCGCTATTGCTTTAGCGACAGCTTACGCAGATAATTGATAAAAATAACCATAGCTAAAAATAGTAATGGCAAAAAATTAACATTAATAACGATATATGATGAGGCTTAAGTAATAAAATAATAGTGTGTGCAATCGGATGGTTGCTTAGCAGCGTTATTTTGTTGAAGTGTTTTATAACTATTATGGTTTTATCTACACATTGTTTTATTAGCGAATTTTTATTACAAGATTGTTTTATCGATACATTAACCAGGGATAATGAATGTCATGAAGAAAAGTAACCATTTTGCAAACCCATTCAGTGCGTGGAGCGGACACCGCTTATTTCATGTTGTTGCCGGTACGCTCGTTGGCGTGATGGCAGTGACGCAGGCGTCAGCGATGTTGCCAACGCCAGAACAAGCCGTTGATAACTCAGTGGCAATGCAAGCAAATTCCAACCAAGGCAGTAGCTCAAATGCGCAAGCGGTTAATAGCAAAATTACTGCATCATTGATTAGTGTCGACGCAAATGGTCAGGAACTGCTAGTACCGGTTAATGCCAATACGCGTTTGCAGTCAGGTAATGTCTTAGAGTATCAAGGCTATTTTACCAATACCAATGCCGATCGCGTCCGTAAAATGACGGTCACCATGAGTATTCCAGAGCAAGTAGAATTGCTACGAGCGGTGTCGCCAGATTTCCCATATGGTAGTGCCGATGGTAATACTTTTGCCCGTATGCCATTACGTGGCAAGGTTGATAATCAACTGCAAGAAATCCCATTGAAATTTTATAAAGCGGTACGTTGGGACTTAGAAGGCGTTGGTTTGAATGATACGGTCGTGGTTAAATATCGTGCACGCGTTAAATAAGTTAATTCTTTAAATTTGCTGCATTAAAAAAGCACCACAGTTAACGCTGAGGTGCTTTTTTAGCATCAATTTTTTAAAGTATGTATAAGAATATATAGACTTGGCAGGATGGCTTTTTATACTTGCTGTTCACTTATCAATTAAGGAGCTGCTAAAGGGTTGCCTATTTACTCTGCGATTTGTCTTTCAGTGCTTTGTCTTTAATAAGTTGTTTAATGGCAGCAATTTGCGGCATAGTGGCTTGCGAGCCAGCCGTCATTAGAGCGCGGCGCTGGCTAGTATCTAGCGAGCTAATATGACCGACATCTGGGATAATGATAATATCAGCGCGATCACGCTCATGGCGCATCGATGCAGAACGACTAGTGCGTGCTTGACTGGAATTAGTGACAGTTGCAGCGGCATTTGCGACAAAGCTGCTCTCAAGAAAGCCCCAAAAACTGCTTAATGAATTGATAGTCGGCATTTTATTGTTAGCAGAACTATTAATATTAGCAGCCGTTACATCAACGGCGATAATAATATCGGCACCCAAATCACGCGCAGTATCAACCGGTACTAAGCTGACCACACCGCCATCGATATATTTTTTACCGACTTGTTCAGGAATGCGCGGGGCAATAAAAATATTGGGCACACTACAGGATGCTTGCACCGCAAGACCAGCATTACCACTACTAAAAACGGCCTTTTTTAGCGTGTGTTTTTCGGCAGCGACCGCGGCAAAGCTGATCGGAAAGTCTTCTATATTGCGCCCGCTTACTTTTTTATTAATAAAGTTTTTAAGCTTGATACCTTCGATAAAGCCTTGGTTGGATAAGGTAAAATCTGTCAATTCGCTATCAGAAGTATTTAACGCTAATTGTTCAAGCTGTTTGGCGTTATAACCACTGGCATATAAGCTGCCCACTAAGCTACCGACACTGGTGCCGACTACTAGCGTCGGCGTGATACCATTTTCTTCTAACGCCTTAATCACCCCAATATGTGCAAAGCCTTTCGCACCGCCGCCGCCTAAGACTAGGGCGACTTTTGGTTGATTGTTTATAGGCGTGACTGTCTCAGCAACTGGCGTCAGACTCTGACACGCGCTAATAAACAGTCCTAATATGCTGAGCATGCTAAATCGTAATAATAGTGATAAATGACGATAGGGGTAATAGTTAGCAGGTAAAAACATAAAAAACCTTAGCAAAAATCATCATGTAAAATAAAAGGCTGCGTGGTAAGCCCATCATTAATAGCTTACTTGGAAATCAGCTAGACGCCGTATCGCTAAATAGCTTAGCATAAGCAAGTCGCTTGTCCGTTATAATCATTATCACTGAGTGTTTTATAGCAGATTCATGATTATAGCTTTTATAAGACGGCATAGACTTTAAAACCTAGACTTTAAAATAAGACCGTTAATTAGATAGTATAGCTAAGCACACCTAAAAGTGTTATAAATTAATTATCAAACCCAATTGTTATTATAAAGACCATGACTTACTCACTAGATTTTCGTATGCAAGTTCTTAAAAGCTTAGACGAGGGTATGACCTTTGCCGAGGCAGCTGAGTTTTACAATCTGAGCCCAACCACTATACAGAACTGGAAGCGGCGTGTTCATAGCAAAACAACCAGGCAAACCAAACCCTATAAAATACCAGATGACGTGCTACTTAATGATGTTAAAGAACATCCTGATGATTACCAGTATGAGCGAGCCCGTCGTCTAAACTGTAGTAAAACAGGCATTTATCATGCCCTAAAGCGCCTAGGCATCAGTCAAAAAAAAGACATTAGAGCATCCAAAAGCGTGTCCGATCAAAAGAGCGATATATCACAGTAAGCTTAATAGCTTTACGCAGCAAGGCTATCCCATCGTCTATATGGATGAAAGCGGCTTTGAGCACGAGACCATTCGCTCTCATGGTTATGCACCGATTGGTAAACCCTGTATCGATAGTTACAACTGGCAAGGTAAAAAGCGAACCAACGTTATCGGTGCTCTATATGAAAAGATGCTGTTTGCACTAGATTACTTTAAGCACAACATTAACAGCAGCATATTCTACGACTGGTGCAAACACAAGCTAATCCCAAGTCTTAAAACCAAATGCGTGATTGTGATGGATAATGCCAGATTTCATAAGAATAAACGCATTCAAAAGCTACTGAACAGGCATGGTCATCGTATTCTTTGGCTACCGCCGTACAGCCCTGATCTGAACCCTATCGAGAAAAAATGGGCTCAGGTAAAGTTTCTACGCCAAGGCTGGTTGGAAAATGACTTATCCAAGTTGTTTTATGATGTTTGTCCTAACCATAACAATTTTATTTTGAACTGACTATATTTACCTTTATATCATTAGGATGATTGATGCCCATATCGGTTAAGCACACGACAGTGAATTCATCAGACCATATAAGATCTGATATGCCCGTTTCGGCGCTTGATATGCCGGTGACGGCTCTGGCGGGTGTGGGATCAAAAGTGGCGGAGCAATTAGCCCAATTGGGTATTGTGCGTATTTTTGATTTACTGCTGCATTTGCCACGTGATTATGAAGACCGTAGCCGACTGGTATCGATAGCCAATGTGGCACATGGGCAAGCTGCCTTGATTACAGGGCGGGTGGTGCATGTTGATACTAAACGCAGTGGGATGACAGTGGTGGTCGATGATGATACTGGCACCATATCGCTGCGTTTTTTTAAAGTGTATCAAGGTCTAGCGCAAACGATGAGTCTTGGTACGCAGCTGCAATTATTTGGTGAAGTAAAGGTCAGTCGTTACGGTAAGCAGATACATCATCCTGAATATCAAATCATTAGCAGTAACGAAGCCGTCGTTAATACAGGCTTACAGCCGATTTATCCTAGCGTGAAAGGCTTACATCAAAATAAGCTGCGCACGCTAATCAAGCTTGCGCTGCAAACGGTTCGTACTCAAGGTTTACCGATGACCTTATTTACACCTGCTGACTTTGACGTGGTGGCTGATTTACCGTTAGCGCCTTTTGAGCCTGCTAAATTAGCAGTCGCAGAAGATGATTTTCCAGACGATATATTTTCGACCCTTGCGCGTAGTGTGCCTGACAATTCGATTATTAATAGTGTAAATAATGAAGTTAAGTCAGAGACTGTAAGCACGACTAATAATGTCTACAATTTAACCATATTTGAAGCTTTGGTATTACTGCATACGCCGCCTACCTATACCGACGCGGGGCGACAATATCAGCTGCTGACGCAATTAAGTGCCCGCACCCATGCTGCCTGTCAGCGTTTAATCATTGAAGAATTGACCGCGCATCAGCTCAGTTTATTATATCGCCGTCAGCAATTACATCAGTATAAAGCACCCAAATGCGCGACCCAAAGCCCGCTTGCCGATAAATTATTTGGTGCATTACCATTTGATTTAACGGGCGCACAAAAAAGAGTCATGAAAGACATTACTGCTGATATGGCAACTTCTATTCCGATGCTTCGACTGGTACAGGGCGATGTTGGCGCAGGTAAAACTTTGGTCGCAGCAGGCGCAGCAGGCTATGCGCTCGATAGTGGCTGGCAAGTAGCGGTAATGGCACCAACAGAAATCTTAGCAGAGCAGCATTTGGTTAATTTTAAAAACTGGTTTGAACCACTAGGCGTTGGCGTTGGCTGGCTTGCTGGCAAGCAAACGGCGAAGCAGCGCCGCGAAGCCTTAGAGGCAGTGGCGGAAAATACGGTACAAGTGGTCGTTGGTACCCATGCACTATTTCAGGAGCAGGTACGGTTTGCCAAATTGGGACTGGTCATTATTGATGAGCAACACCGCTTTGGCGTTGAGCAGCGCATGGCCTTGACCAATAAGGGCGTGGCGAATAGCACGCCGCATCAGCTGATTATGACCGCAACCCCGATTCCACGTACGCTCGCGATGAGCGTTTACGGCGATATGGATACCTCCATCATTGATGAGCTACCACCGGGGCGTACGCCAATTACGACGGTGACGATTGACCGTAATCGCCGCGATGAAGTGATTGAACGTATTGCGGTTAATTGTGAGGCAGGCAGGCAGGCGTATTGGGTATGTTCATTGGTAGAGGAATCTAGCGTGCTGGATGCGCAAGCTGCTGAAGCCACTTATGAAGATTTAAATGAGCGCTTGAATATTCGCATTGGCTTAGTGCATGGCAAAATGAAATCCGCTGATAAACAAGCCATCATGCAAGAATTTAAAACTGGTAATCTTGATTTACTGATTGCCACTACAGTCATCGAAGTGGGCGTTGATGTGCCGAATGCGTCGTTAATGGTCATCGAAAATGCCGAACGTTTGGGTTTGTCGCAACTACATCAGTTGCGCGGACGTGTAGGTCGTGGTTCGACCAAAAGCTTCTGCGTACTGTTATACCAAAAGCCATTGTCGGAGACGGGCACGGAGCGCTTAAATGTGCTGCGGGAAAGTACCGATGGTTTTGTCATTGCGCAAAAAGACCTAAAGCTGCGAGGACCCGGTGAGCTGTTAGGTAAACGTCAAACCGGTAACGTCGGTTATTATTTGGCCGACCTTATCCGCGATGAGCAATTATTTGCTATTGCGCAGCGCCTAGCGAAACATCTTATCGCTGACCCAACACGTAAAGCAGACGTAAGCCAACTTATCCACCGCTGGATGCCAGAAGCCAGTCGCTATACCAATGCTTGATACTTAATGCTTGCTTGGCGACTGAGCCAATTTCCCGCTATCAAATTTCATGAAAAGCCATTATTTTTCTAAAGATAACGGCTTTTTTTATTGTTTTTATAAGCTATATAGACGATGAAAGATAATATTAGGCTATTCAAATTCATTAACGAGCTGTTCTGATTGTTTATCACTTTTATCATATTACTTTGCAAGTTTTTACGCTTATCCATGCTTAATAGATGGCAAACTTACGAAGCTAAAACACACTATATAAAAATAAGATGATGACTTAATATAGTTAATCCAGAATAAAATAGATACATCCCATATCACGAAACAGTTTAGGTAGATCATTCTCCATCCACCCTTGGCGTAGAAATTTTGCCTGTGCC
>NZ_CAJHAD010000032.1 GCF_904846285.1 Psychrobacter immobilis
ACTATGATAGTTTAATCATGTCAGGCATTGCTGCCTGACTCAAGTAAATCACTCTCCGATATACTCGGGGCGGTTCATACCCATCCAACAGTATTTAGGCTTATCGACAACTTCTGTATTATAGAAAGTATATTCATCTTTTATACCCATTTCATCAAAAACATCTACTACAATTTTAAAATTATCAAGCGTAAATTCGCGATCACTTTCAGCTTGAAACATCATAGCGTTTATAGTGATATCTTTAGGAATCCGATCAATGATCTGACTGAGCACTTGGTCTGATTTAGACATTCCTAATGCACTAGCTTGTATAAAATTAGCAGGTTTCGCAAAACTTAGCGCCTCTACGATGTCTGGATAGGGTATAGCCGTAAACTCGTTGCAAAATACACCTTTAAACATCTTCATGACTTGTTGTACTTCATCAGGCTGGCAAATAATAATGCCATCCACCACATCAAATTGCTTAATAGTTTTTTCAGTCGTTTGCAAACCGAGTAAGAACTCTGGCGCTGTTTTGAACCTTAGATCAATTAATGATTTTTCATCCCAATTATCACTAATAAGAAAAAATCCATAACGCGATAGGTCATATTCGCTCATTTGTGGCGTGTACAACTTTGTAAAAGCAATATTTTTAATCCACAACTCATTATTGCGATACCTTTCAATAATGCCTATCGGTAACTGATTAACTAAATGAGCAGGGATATCTAACCCACGTAGATGTGTTAGGTTAGCCAAGCTATCAGGAAGCTGTTCTATTTTTTCACTAATGACAATAAGCTCCTCTAACTTGCTTAACTGCCCTACTGACTTTGGTAAACGCTCAAGCGCTTCGCAGTTTAGCGTCAGGTGAGTTAAGTGGGTTAAAGCACCAATGGTTTGCGGGATTTGGTTTAAATAACAACTGCTAATATTCAATGCTCTTAGGTTTTTAAGCTGGCCAATATTATCCGGTAATACCGTTAAACTTTCATCGTTAATTGACAGTTCGGTCAAGCAGCGGATATGTGTTAAATCATCTAGTAAGTTATCTGGCAATTTGTCTTGATTACCATGCAGGTGCAACTTGATATTACAGCTCATCTCTGCCAGTACTTTAGGAATGGTAGTCACATCATGAAAAGTAATTTCTAAAGTTTTTAGATTTTTTAGTTCATGCAAATTAGTTGGCAGAAAGGCTAAGCCATTACATACTAATCTTAGTGTTTCAAGATTGACGAGATCGGTAATAGTATTTGGCAAACTATCATCAGCTTGACAGGCATCACTACCCAATGACATGCAGCTATTAAAGATTAAGCTTCTTAATTGAGTCAAACAACAAATAGCTTTTGGTATGGGCTGCGTATACGAATCAATTGATAAAGAGGTCTGATTAGCGAGCTCATCAGGATCTCTTGAAAGGGTATGGCTAGGTAGATCGCACAATTCTGCCCATTTGATTACTTCCTGTAGGGCTTCTCGATCGATACTTTCAAGAGGTGTTATGTGGTCAGTATCTTCATCTACTACAGCATTGCGATTAAGGCGCTGCTGTCTTAGTAAATACTCCTGAGTACTAGTGCTACGAATAGGCTTAATAGTATCGCTCCAGCCTTTGCAGCCATGATTTAACCCCCGTAAAAAATCAGTAACCTCTACAGACAAATCAACTAGCTTATTCGTAGCACTATCTTCAGCAATAGTAATAAACTCCAGCTCCTTAAGCTGAATAATGCTCTCTGGTAGCGTAGTGAGCGGATTACCACTAATATCTAGACACTCTAAATTAATAAGTTGACCGATACTGTCTGGTAATCCATCTAGTTGATTATTACTGACCATCAACCGTCTTAGTTTGCTTAATTGGCCGATACTCTCAGACAGTTCAGTAAGTTGATTGGAACTAATATCTAAATCTGTTATGGTCAACAAACCTTCTCTGTTGCGTGGTAAATCCTCTTCAGATATCTCAAATTTATCAGCCCAAGCCCACAGCTCTGTCATCCATGGCTCTATAGTAATCGTATTTTTTGTTATCATTTTAAACTTCCTGTTAAAGCGGAAAACTAACCTTGTCGTTAAATAATTTAAGATGACATGATTAATAACTTTGTCTTAATATCCATAAAGCTCTATCCCACTCTGCAAACGCTCAAGAATCACTGTTTTCAGTTCACTTGGCTCAACAACCACGGCCAGCTGAGACATACTCACCAGCCAATCTTGCAAGCGTTGAGTGTTGGCAACAGTAGCACTTACCTGATTCCAAGTATTATCTATCATAGTAATCTGCTGATCTTGTGATAATGGACGCTCATAAAGATGCTGACAGGCATATTTTTGCACTCTTAAAACTAGTTTGATCTGAACATTATCAGTAGGTTCTAACTTACCAAATTTATTCAAATGCTCTAATGAAAAAACATCTCGCCCTACCCAATCAGGGACAGGTTTATCTATGACTACTGCCTCAGTAATACGATTAACTGCAAAATTACGATGCGCTTTTAACAGTACCTCATCATCGATATGATCATCAGTAGGATTAAAGCCTGTGAGGTAGATCATATTGTCAATAAAGATAAGTCCTTTGGGATAGATGACTCTCTCAGCAGAACTGCCATGCCATTTATTTTGATAGCTTATTTTAAGTTGCAGTCTATTTAGCAGAGCTTGGTGAATGCTTGCCATCACATCATTCTTAAGCGTCGGTGCTTGCACTATACTCGGTAAAGTAATGAGATAATCTTGCCATTGTCCTAGCTTACTTTGATGAAAACCATCCTTATTATGCCGACCTAATTGGGTGAGCTTATCTGTGATATTTTGCTTAAAAGATACTGGTAAATAGTTTGCGGTATATTTATCTAGCATCTCCCAAAAGAACACTGTTTGCTCATTGATAATATCGATACTAAAGCTCGGCTCAATATAAAACCGTGCTGTCTTTCCACTAATATTCTGACCCCACACTGGTACTCGAATTAAAGCATCACTATAAAAAATATCGTTAAATATTTGATTTAAGCCAATCAGGTCATTCTCTAAGTTCTTACGCTCATTAGCGAAATTATCTGAATCATCACTATAACCAACCATAAGCTCTGTTAATGACATAGCATCCTCTTCACTCCGAGGCAGACATTGATATAAAGCGAATAGACGTGTCGACTTTGTATAGTTTGCGATTGGGTGTGTGGGCATATGGGTTTCTCAGTTAAATCGTTCAATGGTAAGTTTATAGCTTCATTACTAAAACAATGGTTCAATCAAAACGAAGCAAAATGGCTGTGCCATTATCATAGGCATTACCATCTGAATCATAGATCTGATTTTTAAGAGCGATTAGCCATTCCTGTAAATCTGTCTCCGCACTGACAGGTTGCCAATCATGACTTGGCACTAAGTCATGAATACCATCCGTACAAACCAAGAGACAGTCGCCACCATCAATATCCATCGTTCGAGAGATACTTTCTGGCGCTTCACTACTTAGGTAACTGCTATCACTAGTCAATGCAAAGCATTCAGTAATGCTGTATAGACTCCCTGCCATTCCCTCTCGGTTATAGTCTGCAAACTCTGCTTGGCGGCCTTGCTCTTGTGCTTGCTGATCAATTAGCTCGTTCAGTAAATTATGATCGCGTGTCAGGCACTGCCACTGTGATGCGCCTTTAGGCAACCAGTAAACGCGACTATCACCGACATGAGTTATCGTCGCCTTTATAGTTCCATCACTATTTAGCTCTCCAACAATCATCGCGAGAGTTGCTGCTGCACCATGACGATTGGACGAATGCTGGATTTGATTAATCGACTGATGAATACTGTCTGAACAGATACTCTTCTGATGGTTCCATAAACGTCTGATTGCTTTTACCACTGCCTTTGAACAATGCTGTGAATAATTAGAGCTGGCAACACCGTCAGAGACTGCTAAACAAAAAGGAAGCTCGACTGATGTCACTGCCATCACGCCTAAATCTTCTTGATACCAATTATCTAAAAAGAAAAAAGCGTCTTGTTGCAGATTATTACTAGCGTTACCTTGGAAGGTGATTGCACAGGCTTGTGCTGTAGGAAGCATATTTTGGGCTGCATGGTTATTTGAAGAAATATTCATGATGCTGAGCCTATATATTTATCATACAGGCAAGTATAACGAACAACCTATAAAATTATTTTCTAGGTTACATTTTATCTAAGTGAAATGCATACATTTAAAATTATTTTTTGTGAAAGCGACAGTCATCTAATTTAAATTGTTGTACTGATAAATAGTAATTAAGTTGATGTCTATATCTTGAATAATTATTCCACCTACTTGCCTCTTAAACCTAAATAAAATAACCCTTATTTCCTTTATCAAATTCACTTTGAATTAAACTAATGTTTGTATATGAAACCAAGTTAATTGTTGCTAGAATATAACCATTTTATTAAAGTGGATATTCGTCATGTATCACAATAGTTTCTTTGTTTAAGTAGCGGTTCAGCAGCGTTATTAAAATTAAAAAGCTATTTACTACTAAAATTCGACGTCAAATTAGCGCTAAATCTTCAGCAAACAATATAAGAGTATAAAAAGGACAATTAGGATGTTAGGAAGAAAAATTATTGTTTTGTCAGTGATGACAAGCTTTGCCCTTAGTGGTTGTAGTAAAAACGAGTCCGTTCCAGACACCGTAAATACTACCGATAATATGAGCGTCGAATCAAAAAAAATCGAGACTGAATTAAATACAAAGCCGAATACAGAAGTGGCACCAGAGTCAGATGAGTCACCAACTGTAAAGACTGATTCTAAATTGGTTGAATATACTGTGACTAGTGGTGAGTACTCAGAAGCATGTGGATTCAAGAATAGTGAAGGAGAAGTGATCGTAAAAGCAGAGTATGATTTTTGCGGCGCATTCCATGATGGGATGGCTTATCTACTCAAAAAGAATCTGAAGTCTGATTCTGACGGCGGTTATTTCATTGGATACGTTAACAGCTCGGGCGAGCTTGTGATCCCAGTAAATATCGAAGCAGATTATGGCTGGATGCTGGATGCAAGAGATTTCAATGAAGGTTTAGTCGCTGTTCTAAATAAAGACCGATGGGGGTATATGGATAAAAAAGGCAACACGGTTATTCCTTTTAAATATGAAAGTGCCTCAGATTTTTCTAACTCTCTAGCAACAGTATCAAAAGACTACAAATACGGCGCAATTGATCGTTCTGGTAAAACGGTCCTTGAATTTAAGTACAGCCATTTAGGGGAATTCAAAGAGGGTTTAGCAAGCTTCACACCGGCAAACTCAGAAAAAAGTGGCTTTATTAATGCCAAAGGTAAAGAAATAATTGCCCCCATTTGGTATCAGGCAATGGACTTCTCTGAAGGGCTAGCTGCGGTCGCTAAAGGTGACTATGAAAATTCTAAGTGGGGATTCGTTGATACCTCAGGCAAAGTCGTTATAGAACCGCAATATGATCATGCTTTTCTTGAGCCAGGTGGAGATTCACCCGATGTCATTGGTGGCTATTTTGAAAACGGTACTATGGTTGTGTACCAAGACGGTGAGGACGGTGAGGACGGTCAAATTACGGCGATTACGATTAATAAAAATGGTAAAGAGCTTAAACGAAAAAACTATGCAAACTACTCTGATTTGCTCTGATAGATCCATAGTCAGATATGAGAGCTGGCTACACCCATAACGTCATTTCTCAAAGTTAGAGTGACAAAATAGTAAAAATAAAAAAGGTTTTATATCTTACTTTATGCCTGTGAAGTCTCTTATCTTGAGGGCTGAACCAGTAATTACCGTTCTTCGGATCGATATTTTAACGCTAAATTAATCGATATAATTTCGAATATAAATCGAGTTTAAAAAATATCTTCATTCAATTAAAAGGAATACAAATTATTACTTTATCCCCTAGCCGTTTACTTCCTCTGGCTGCTGCACTTAGCCTTTGCTCTTTTACATTATCTGCCCAAGCTTATGTAGATAATTGCAAGCCACCAAAAACAAAATACGCTGAAGTATCTTGCACAGCAGATGATAAATACTTCGTTGGACACAACGCTGACTATAGCGTGCAAACCCTATTAGATAAGCAGGGAAAGGCATTACTAAGTTTAAAGGGTTATGAAAATGTAGACTACTATAGTATTGACAATGGTGTCTTTGCAGTGATGAAAAATGGCAAAGTCGGCTATATGAACACTCAAGGAAAGTTCGTTATACCAACGGTCTATGACGATATGATAGACCCTGATGATAAATATGATGAAAGATGGGCGGAATCTCCATCGCAAGGTCGTATCATAGTTTCAAAAGGCGGGAAATTAGGCATTATCGATACTTCTAACAAAGTCATTATGCCTTTTAGTAATAAATACAGTTCTATCGAATCCTTTAGTGAAGGCGCAGCACCTGTGATGTCAAAAGCTGGTAAATGGGGTTTTATTGATAAGGATGGTAAAGAAATTATTGCTCCGCAGTATGATAGTACGAATGGGCACTTTGGCGGCGTTTACGGTTTCTCTGAAGGTCTGGCTGGTATGGAAAAAGGCGGGAAATGGGGCTATATCACCAAGACAGGTAAAGTCGCTATACCCTTCGTCTATGATGAAATACGTCCATTTAAAGAAGGCGTCGCGGGAGTCCTAAAAGGTAATAAGTGGGGCTTTATCAATGGCGTCAACAAAACCATTATTCCTTTTAAATATGCTGATAGTAATGTTGAACGGTATAGCGTCAATTATATGGGTGCCAACTATTTCATATTCGAAGATGGTGTAGCAGAAGTTGCGACTATCAATGAGCAGACGGTTTGTATTAATAAGTCAGATAAAAAAGTAGCCTGCCCACAATAAATGCGTTTTGCTATTCATGAATAGTTATTAACTGCTTTTACACTTTTAAAGGAATTATATAGTGCTATCGAATCGTCTATTTTCAGCTTCTATTTTTATGGGCTTTATTGCTTTATCTGGTTGTTCTGACAAAGCCACTGTCGATGAGACTAAGTCAGAGCCCACTGCTAAAGAGGCAGTTATCACAGAACCTGTCGTGACTGCCTCAACGGATACAGCTGAGACTGAGAAATTAGCAGAAGAGGCAGAGGTTGTCGTTGAAGAAAACCCACCTAGATTTGCCAGCATTACTGACTCGCTTGCACTTAAGCCAAATACAGAGTGGAGTTGGGAAACATTCGCAAACACACCTGATATACAAAAATGGGACCCTAAAACGCCCACTAAAAATGAGTATGCGCCTGAAGATCCAAGCTACTCTATATGGGGTGGTTTAGACGATCATGGTGGAATCTCCGCTTATGGTACAAAGGATAAGCCCGTGTTAATTAAAATCAACTCTGGTCAAGGCGTTATGGAAGATGAAACAGGTAGCGCTGTATATAAGATTGAAGATCTCTTTAGAGCAAATGAGCTTACTCGAGTGAAATCAAACTGTGATACAGAGGAAGACGATTTATTCTCACAACAATTTTACAAATGGCAAAAACCAGGGTATCAGGCGCTTTATGTGTATGCCATCACCGACCAAGCCAATGCGGGTACTTCAAGTGATGTTGGGATTGCCAAAAGCTTTGATGATTTTTTTAACCCTGAGTATAGCAATGCACTTATGAACATAAGAGCTTTAGATGCTGAATACAACGACGTCATTTGTACGTTTGAGCTTTAATACGCCATCAATATTTTTTAAATATTAATAGCTCAAGTAATGAAATAAAATCATGTATTATTATTGGTTACTATTAGCAATCTTATTGTCTTAAGAGGCTGTGCTAACCGTCAAAAAAGCCAGACAGCTTAGGTTGTCTGGCTTTTTCGTTTGCAGCATTTCTTCTCTTAAATACGATCCGAATTTAGTGTTTCACTACATACTCAGGTGACTTAATCTTTATCTTTGTTGATTACTTCTTTTGACAGTTATTAATTTATAAAATAAGGTTCGTCTGACTGATGAGCCTTTTTATTATTGACCTCTGCCGCCAAATCCGTAAATACTAACTTAGTTGCTATTAACTACGCAGCTTGACGGTAATAAAAAACACCTCTGTCTTAGCGAGATATAGCACAAACACTTCTGAATCCTGCTTTTATCGCTCTAAACCCATTTATCATAACGTCCGTTATGGGAACATGTTCCGCTTGCCATACAGGTAGTGAGGCATTGGCTATATAATTAGCATTCTTTCGTCTATCATCCTAAATTGTACGAAATTAATTGACCACAGACTTTGATCATAGGAAAGAAAATGTCGTTCTTTTATCCTAAAGATGGAGATGTTTGGATGCGAGAGTCATATAGATAATGATGGTTTGCTAGAATCCACATTCATTGATACACAAAATAAGAAAATGGTTTTTTCTATCAGTGATATTCAGAACTCAATATCTGCTTATATATATCAAGATGAAGCATTAATATTTAAGATATATGAAGAAGGAGCGATGAGGGTCATGATATATGAAAATCAGATCATTATAGAATATCTGAATTATCAGGATTTATACGCTAAAAGACTGACTATTATTGATGTGTATCCAATATTTAAAATTGACCACTCTACTCTGATAGACAAGGATATGAGCCAACTAAACTAACTGTCTTAAAGGTATTGTCATATTAAGACATACCTACACCGAAACAATCAGGTACTTTTACTGGTTCGGTTCCCTAGTGGGACTTGAATCTACGGCTGTAGCTTAATAGTATCAACGTTTTAACACACTGGAATAGTCTCAGTATACTTCATGGTGTACTTACCATACATATTCTGTCTGTGATCAGTGCGGTAAACAGGCATCGAACTACTAGTGTTAGATATGATTTTCATGACTATGAAATTGACGGTATGCCATAAATAGCTCCGTCTGAAACAATCAGTTATTACCATTTAGCGCCACGCTCAAGCATACCTTCGGCCACTTCACACCAATCAGGTTGAGCACTGCTATAGAGGGTGACACCCATTCTAGACCATGTAGTTGCTATGTATTCGCTATAACTCATTATTCGTGCTGTTCTGTGTTCTTAGAAATAAGAGTGAATTTAGTAGTATAGAGTCAAATAAAAGGTCTAAAAGAGCGATTTACGCTTTATTTTAGGTACTCACCTCTTTAATTGATGCAAGACCGCAAATAATACAATTAAAACTTGATAGATTGGTTTTAGCAATCTATTGTTTGGTAATATAATGAGAATCCATACTCATTTTTCGGAAGAACCAACTATGCATTCACTAAAAAAGACGATTATCTCCGGCCTAATGGTTATGGGCTTATCACTTGGAGTCATGCTATCAGAGGCAGCAGAGGATTTTAGCGCAATTAGAGCGGCCGCTAATAAAGGTGATGCTGTCGCCCAATTTAATCTTGGGAAGGCTTACGATTGCGGCGATGGCGTAGATCAAGACTATATAAAAGCAGTTGAGTGGTACACAAAATCGGCCAATCAAGGTAACGCTGAGGCTCAATACGATCTTGGCATATCGTATAATCACGGCTATGGCGTAGATCAAGACTATATCAAAGCAGCTAAGTGGTATACAAAATCGGCCAATCAAGGTAAGGCGGAGGCTCAATATGATCTTGGCGTGATGTACGATGAGGGCAAAGGCGTACGTCAAGACCATACCAAAGCAGTTGAGTGGTATACAAAATCCGCAAACCAAGGTTATGCTAAAGCTCAATATAATCTTGGCGTGTCGTATGACAGAGGCAAAGGCGTACCTCAAGACTATACCAAAGCAATTGCATGGTATACAAAAGCAGCTAATCAGGAGCATTCCAGCGCACAATATAATATTGGCGTGATGTACGATGAGGGCAAAGGCATACGTCAAAACTATACTAAGGCCATGCAATGGTATCAAAAATCTTGTGATAATGGGGATCAAGATGGATGCGATGAATATAAAAACTTAAAGCAAAAATAATTCACTTTGCCCTTAAAAAACCTATTTTAGATATCAGGCACTTTTTGAGTTCCATTAAAGAAGTAAAGCTGATTTAACACCTATTACAAAAAATCTACTAATGGTGCTTCTAGAATAACGGTCTATTTTGTATGGTCTATTAGCTGAGCTGGGATATCAATTAGTTAATTAGTTAGTTAGTTTTACTAGGGTATACCCCAACGGAACCAGCTATTTCACCCTTCAAACCTATTAACAGACCACTTAAAACAGACTGCTATAACGGAACCACTTATATTGAACCAATGACATTGATCATAGCTTATTTAATAAAGCCTGAAAATAGTTAGCGTTGGTCCATAAATAAGAGCTTACTGATCCAGATCTCAATCTGCCTATCGTTTAGCACAAACTTCTATAGCCGTATTAAATACCCTATAAACCATAAAGTCTTAACCAATTCTATTAACAATAAACGCTCGGTGACTCTAATTGAACAGCGCTATAATAAAAAAATAGCGCAAACAAGGAAGGTGAGCACAGTGTATGGTTCTCGTTCAATTGGCAAATACGATGTAGAGGTATAACTACACGAATGCATTATAGGGAGATAGGCGATGTCAAAGCTTCGATCGAAATACCAATATATGACTTTCAAAAGTTATTTAAGCTGCTTCATATTGCCAGCGCTACTAGTTAGTATGATGCCTAGTACACAAGCAGCTACTCCCACAAAGGCAACTTCGACCAATAAATCTGCTACGAAAAAACCTGTCAAGCTAATCACAGACGTCATTACTTATGCCGAGCGTGATTGGCGCTCAGATGATGGAAAATTCTTATTAACGATATATTCAGGGGTATGGAATCCGCATGGTACGTTATTTTATCTAAACAAAGAGGGCGGTGTTTCGGTTGAAGGGTTTCAAAAAGGATTGAATATCACCTTAAAATCATATGACCCAGAGATTGGATTAGAAGCGCCACCAGAATATGCCATCGATGGCACTCTAAATCTGCGTAATAATACTTTGGTAGGAACAGTCACCCACTATCCTGAGAGCGAAGCGACAATCAAAAAAACCACCTTTACACCAGCGATTCCTGTTAAAACCTACCCACAGTTTGTTTTTAAATATTATGGCGTTGATAATGAACGTTGGTATCGCTCTGCCATTACCCAAGTGGATGTCATTAATAAAGATACGAATAAAGTTGTGCAGAAGTTAACGGGTTTTAAAGCAGCGGCGCACAGTACCAGATACGTGGACATGAACTACGATGGCTATTTTGATCTGGTATTGAACGTCGCAGAAGGCGACCACAGTGACAAATACATTTACTGGCTCTATGACCCACAAAGCAAAAATTTTGTGCGTAATAAAACGTTGGAGACAGTTTTAGGCTACGCAACACGTTATCCGCATAAGCAACTGGCGCGCTTTAAGGACGACACTCTCAAACGAGTAGAGGGTCAATGGAAAAGAGTACCCTGCTGCTAGACATATACTGCTGTAGATGTCTGTTAGCTATTTTAGACGGGATATATCTTGATTAAAAAACCTTAATGACGGCGCAGTTCTTTCACATTTAACCTATCATAAGCTTTACAGCCTTTTGCATAATCGTTATTACAGGCGATTTGATACCACTCTTGTGCTTCGACTTTATCCTTATCAACGCCTTTTCCTGCTTCATACATCACCCCAAGGCGATATTGAGCATCGGCATCATCTTGATCAGCAGCGTCTTTGTACCACTTCAGCGCCATATTATAATCTTGACTGCCCCCTTCTCCTTCCTCAAACATAAGACCTAGATTATATAGTGCGTCTGACAAACCCTGATCCGCAGCTTTTTGATACCATTCGATAGCCTTTTCAAAGTCTTGAGGTAAGGCAACTCCTTGATAATAGCTTATTCCCATATTATATTGACCGACTACTTCTCCTTGGTTGGCAGCCCTCGAATACCACTCAAGGGCTTTGGCATAGCTTTGAGTAACCCCTTTACCACTATAGCACATTGAACCAACGGTGGCTTGAGCCGAGGCATAACCTTGGTTAGCAGCTTTTAGATACCATTCAACCGCCTTTGCATTATCTTCTGGCATACCATGAGCGTTTTTATACATCCAACCAAGATTATATTGCGCGTTTGCATATCCTTGATTAGCAGACTTTTGGTACCACTTAAAGGCTTGGATGTAATCTTGCTCGACTTCCTTGCCGTAGTCGTACATGAGGGCAAGGCGATACTGGGCATCAGCATACCCTTGTTCCGCTTTAAGCTTAGTGGTTGCAAAGTCTGCGGCTATGACTGGCACAGCTAGCCCAAACCATAAAGCTAAAATCATCATCGTATGGATAGCAATCGTTTTCATTATAGAGAGCTCCATGGCTTATCCTTAATAATACAGACACTTATAATGACAGATTTTTGTCTACTTACGGCGGATTGCTCAACGCTTTATCAAGTGTTCTCGAAAAGGCAGCGGTTACTGATTACAGCCCATTTCTACTCCATTTCCACAAGCTTTATTTAACCATATGTCGGCTTGAGATTTATCTTGCTGCACTCCTTTGCCATAGTTATACATCGTACCGATGACATAGGCTGCCATAGCATCACCTTGCTTAGCTGCTTTAAGATACCAGTTGAACGCTTGCTTATAATCTTGCTTTACACCATAGCCATTTTCAAACATCCATGCCAGATTGTATTGGGCTTCGGATAAGCCTTGAGCGGCGGACTTTTGATACCACGTAAACGCTTTCGCATAATCTTTAGCAATACCGCTGCCATTTTCATACATGACCCCAAGATTATTTTGCGCATCAACTTGTCCTTGTTTTGCCGCTTTTTGATACCACTCAAACGCTTTGCTATGGCTTTGAGCAACGCCTTCGCCATGACTGTACATGACTCCAAGGTTGTACTGAGCTTCGTCATAACCTTGATTAGCAGATTGCTGCCACCACTCCCTAGCCTTGCTATAATCTTGCTCAATCCCTCTGCCAAAGTAGTACATCGCTCCGAGAACGTACTGGGCTTTTACTTGTCCTTGATCAGCGGCTTTGGTGAGCCATTCGATTGCTTTGCTATAATCTTGTGTTACTCCATCACCCTCATGATATAAAACCCCAAGTTCAAACTGAGCATTCTCATTACCTTCGTTGGCGGCTTTAGTAAGCCACTCAATCGTTTTAGCTTGGTTTTGAGGTCTATTTTCTCTATTAAGGGTTAGAAGCTGTAAGTTATTTTTAGCGCCTTCATTGCCTTGAGAAGCAGATTTTAAGTACCACTCTATAGCTTTGCTATCACTCTGCTCGATCCCTTCACCTTTGTGATAAAGAGCACCAGCATTGAACTGCCCCTTAGCATCACCTTGCTCTGCTGCTTTCAGATACCACTCAAAAGCTTTAGCCGAATCCTGCTCAACACCTTTGCCTTTATTATATAGTTCGCCAAGATTATTTTGAGCCTTAACATTACCTTGATTAGCAGCCTTTAAATACCATTCCAATGCCTTGAAATAATCCTGCCCATCGCCTTTACCCATATAATATTTAAAGCCAAGCCTATATTGAGCATCCGCATCGTCTTGCTCCGCCAACGCTTGAGTCGTTGCAAAGTCTGCACTAACAGCTGGTAACGTTAATCCCAGTGATAAGCTCAAAATCAACACGTTATAAATAATTGAGGTTTTAAATGTAGGCATGACTACCACTCCCTCTACAAAAAGCAAATATCTAAGCGATTAAAAGCAACAGCGACCTCTTAATTCTAACTATATTTAGCTTGATTGGATATCGATATTAGGTTTCTTGTAAAAGTACCATTCTATAAGCTGCTACTAGCAACAGCTTAAAAGGCTTGTGGCAATTTAGGCAAGATTTCTGAAGCACTCCGGTATTGTAGTAATCTCTTAGAATGGTAAATTCCATACAATATATAGGCGATTCAGTTAAACGCTCCTCAAAATAATCTTAATTTGATCTAGCGTACGAAAAACTCCTAGTCCTAGAGATTGGGTTTTTCATTAATCAAACATAAAAACCAAGTTATCTCATTTTTGACAAATGCTAAACAGCTTGTTATGATAAAAAAAACATCGTGGGTTTACCGCTACTTCCAGCGCGATGAAAAACAAAGACTGGTAAAACGCACAACTCCTTTTCGCTCTGCAAGGTGACTGTGTCGTTTCAATTTGGCACAGACAGAGCAACAGGAGATTTCTTTATGAGTACTTCTAGTCAATTGATTCCAAACTTTATACTTTTTAATCATTTTCCTCATACTCAGCTACTGAGTCTCATGAGCGCTTTCTGCTATCCCGCTTTTTTCAACAACCCCTCCAAACAGCGTCATAAACCTTTATCAGTCTCAGTCACTGGTAGTCTAAGCTATGTCAAAAATATGGCTTACCTTGGTTTTATTACTGTGTCCAACAATTTTGAAGTTTGATACATAGCGATAAAACCAGCTAAAGACTTGAATGCATTCACCTCATTTAACGATTATGAAAAGGTAACCTTATGACAGTATATAGCGGTAAAACCAACCAAGATGACAACACTAATAGTAAGCAAGATACGGGCGTTGAAGACTGGATGACGGAGATATGGGACTGGATTGACAACCATAATATAGAAGGTAGCTCTGACAGCACTGTCCCTCGTGAACCTGAAGCGTTACGCCAGTTAGAGCGACTGGATTTGGCATATGGAAAATCTACAAGTTATAGCTATATTGATAATAAACCAGTACTGCAAAGCGAAAACGAATCCACTAAGCCATTACCTGGTGCTATCGGCAATTTAAAGAACCTAAAATATCTTAGACTGATCGGTTTTAATGAACTACCAGAACAGATTGCTCAATTAGATAGCTTGGAGACGCTGGTTTTTATGAAATGCGCTTTCGCTGAATTTCCAAAAGTACTCTGTAAACTAAAAAATCTTAAATCGCTTAACATCTTTTCAAAAAGCTTGGAGAAGCTTCCTGATGAGCTCGGTAATCTATCATCGATTACCAGTTTTGATATGAGGGGAACGCAGGTTCAAAACTTACCAGACTCTATTTGCAATCTAAACAAACTCACAAATATTCAACTATGTGCTAACGAGTGTTTAAAGGCTTTGCCTGATAGTATCGGAAGCTTAACAAACTTTATAAAATTAGACATACGTGCTTCTGATCTCAATACCTTGCCAAGTTCTATAGGCAATCTAAGTCAATTAAAAAGTCTTGGACTCTATCACAATGGCCTACAAAGTCTTCCTGATAGTATTATCAATCTCAAAGCATTGGAACAAGTCGATGTTGAGGGAAACCCTCTCTCGGATCTATCGGAAGCAGTCAGTCAATTTTTGGATGGCGTTGGTAACAAGGCGACTTAGGTGATATTGTATGTGGATACTGCGGCTATGTTTGTCAGATTGAAGTACGTGCATATACTTCTTATATGTGTGCAAACTCTAATTGGTTATGCTAATAAGAATATGCAAGCATGCTTTGAAGTGGACAGACAGAAATAAGTATTGATCACAAGAAAAGCCACACAACTAAGTTGTCTGGCTTTTCTTGTGCGCATCATCTATTAAAAACAGTTTAAGGCTTACGTCCGGTAAAGCACTTTAACCACATGCCAGCCAAACTTGGTTTTTACTAAATGTGGGGTAAAGAGTTCACCGTTGAAGCAGATCTTATCAAATGCCGGTACCATTTGGCCTTTTTTGAACTCACCTAAACTGCCGCCTTTTTTAGCTGATGGACAGGTGGAGTGCTTTTTAGCCAGCACATCAAACTGCGCGCCTTTTTTAAGCTTGGCAATAATATCGTCAGCCAGCTCTTTATCTTTTACTAAAATGTGTAATGCGCTAGCGGTACGAGCCATAATGTAAACCCTTTATAAAATATCGATTATCGTGGCATTATATCACTACTTAGTTTGGTTACTAACCTAACTTGACTGTGCTACTGCATCAAAAGCATTCTCTACACAGGGACTACAATTTGGATGAGAATCGATACTTTTGAGTGTCGTTGCCACTACCTACCAGTCTATCGTTTTGATGACCGTGAAGAACCTCGACCTTTTGCAGGACGCTTGCCACGGGCAGCAGGTTTTACATTACCAGCAGACTTCTTACCATCACCAAAGGGACGACTATTTTTACCTTTAGAACCCGCTGGTTTTCTAGCATCATCCTTAGAGTGTTTAGTATTGCCCTTTGCTGCACCCGCTGATTTTGAAGATGCTTTTGCTTTTGACGAATCATCAGTACGCGGTTTTTTTCGTGGCGTATGACGAGATTTCTTAGCCGCAGTATTGTCTTCCGAGGAAGAACTTTCTATAGATTTAAGTAAAACCGATAACTCTTTTGGGGTTAAATCTCGCCAGTCCCCAACCGGAATACCCTTAATGCTCACATTCATAATCCGTGTACGTTCAAGCTTCACGACGTCATAGCCAAAATGCTCACACATACGACGAATTTGACGGTTTAAACCCTGTACTAGCGTGATATTAAACACAGTAGGCGCTACCTTAGTCACCGGGCATTTTTTCGTCATTCTCCCCAAAATAGGCACACCACCTGCTAAACCTTCAATGAAATTATCCGTGATCGGCTTATTTACCGTCACCATATAATCTTTTTCATGATTATTACCAGCACGTAAAACCTTATTAACCAAATCGCCATTGCTCGTTAAAAAGATTAAACCTTGGGAATCCTTATCCAAACGCCCAATCGGGAAAATACGTACGCTATGTCCAACAAAATCAACAATATTGTTTTTCTCGGAGCTTTCTGTGGTGCTCACGATGCCCACTGGCTTATTCAACGCAATAAAAATGAAATCATCTGCTTCTCGTGGCTCAATAAGCTGGCCGTTGACTTTTACCGTATCTCCAGCAACCACTTGTGCGCCTACTTGAGCACGCTTGCCATTGACGTACACGTTACCTTGTTCAATAAAACGGTCAGCGTCGCGCCGAGAGCAAATACCGCTTTCGCTAATGTATTTATTTAAACGAGTCGAGGAAATGTTAAACATAAAGTGCCATTTTCACCTAATAAAAAGCTTTTTGTGCTAAAAAAAAGACTGAATTGAATGAATTATCAATAGTGAGATGACT
Source organism: Psychrobacter immobilis (assembly GCF_904846285.1). GTDB lineage: Bacteria > Pseudomonadota > Gammaproteobacteria > Pseudomonadales > Moraxellaceae > Psychrobacter > Psychrobacter immobilis_D. Next base: position 17,078 of record NZ_CAJHAD010000032.1, read on the forward strand.
GACATTATATAGGAAATTCAGTGTCTATTTTAGAAGGGATGGCTAAAAACCTATTTCTGATCACCGAAAGTAACTTAGCTACTCATTGAGACATTAATATTATGTAAAATACATGCTTAAACACATCTCAAATTCAGTATGACAGCACCCTATCACTTGCAATAATAATCATCTAAAATGGACACCATTTATATAGATCATCAATTTATTACAGGGCCGCTTACTGCAAACCCTTATGGCATAATACATATGAATTATATAGCTATGCTACTTGATACATGCCACATCAGCAGTAAGTGACTGTCCGCTCCACCAACGTAAGGCTAATCATCATGACACCAGTAATTAGAGTCGCCATCGCAGGTTACGGCAACCTCGGCCGCGGCGCCCAAGCTGCCATCAAGCAAAGTCCAGACATGCAATTAGTCTGCGTATTCAGCCGCCGAGATCCCGCCTACGTCACCCTAATTGACGACAGCGTACCCGTGTACGCGATGGACGATGCCGCTCAATATAAAGATGATATAGACGTGCTGATTTTATGTGGTGGCTCTAAGTCTGATTTGCCTGAACAAGGCCCAGCGTTAGCTGCTTTATTCAATATTGTCGATAGCTTTGATACTCACGCTAAGATTCCTGATTACTTTGCCGCGCTTGATACGCCTGCCAAAAAAGCTAACAAAGTTGCCATGTTGTCTGTCGGCTGGGATCCCGGTTTATTCTCTATCAACCGTTTATACGGTGAAGCCATTTTACCGGTTGGTGAAACCTACACCTTTTGGGGCAAAGGCTTAAGCCAAGGGCACTCAGATGCCGTACGCCGCGTGAATGGCGTGAAATCTGGCGTACAATATACCCTTCCTTCAGAATCTGCCATGGCACGGGTGCGAAATGGCGAGCAGCCAACGCTAAGCACCCGCGAGAAGCACACCCGCGAGTGCTACATTGTGTTAGCAGATGGCGCAGATAGCGATGCCGTACGCAACACCATCGTGACTATGCCGGATTACTTTGCTGACTACGACACTAAGGTACACTTTATTGATGAGCAAACGTTTGAGCGTGATCATCAAAAGATGCCGCACGGCGGTTTTGTTATTCGCAGTGGCGTGGGTGGTATAGATAATGAGCAGAACAACCAAGTGCTGGAGTTCTCATTAAAGCTCGGTAGTAACCCTGAGTTTACCGCAAGCGTGCTCGTGGCCTATGCCCGCGCCGCCTATAAAATGAGCTTGGCAGGTGAAACTGGAGCGAAAACCGTACTCGACGTCGCGCCTAGTTTATTGTCGCCTAAGACTCCAGCTCAGCTGCGTAAAGAGCTACTGTAAATGTCTGCTCTAGACTAGAGATAAAGATTGAACCACAAAAAAGCACCAAACCCATTAAGGTTCGGTGCTTTTTTTATACTCTGGTTTTTGGTGAGCTATAGTCAGTTCACAATAAAATAAATACAGCCCATATCCTGAAATAGCTTAGGCAGATTATTCTCCATCCACCCTTG
>NZ_CAJHAD010000033.1 GCF_904846285.1 Psychrobacter immobilis
TTATGATAATTTAACCCTGTCAGGCATCGCTGCCTGACTCAAGTAAATCACTCTCCGATAAAGTCGGGGCGGTTCAAGTAGGAATATCGTTTATGAAGTTAAATCGCTTTGTAATCACGAAGCTAAAATCAAATAACTAATAAGATATTAGAAAAATCATTACAAGCTAAACACTCTTTCAACTCCTATCCACCTATTCGTACTAAGTAAGAAATTCGATATATAACCTAATAAGAGAGCAATTATGTCCCTTTGCCTTAATATGATTGTAAAAGATGAGAGTCATATCATAGAAGATACACTAGAGAATATTTGCCGCTACTTCCCTATTACTTATTGGGTTATTTCTGATACTGGCTCTAGCGATAACACTATCGCTATTATCAAAAATTTCTTTCAGAAAAAAGGTATAAAGGGAGAAATACATCAAGAATCTTGGAAAAATTTCAGTCACAATAGAAATGCCGCTTTATACGCATGTAGAGATAAGGCAGATTATGTTTTAATTTTTGATGCAGATGATTCAGTAGAGGGTGACCTTAACTTACCAAAACTAAGTAAAGATGCTTATTACTTTCAGATGTCAAATGAGTCAAACACTCTTAAGTATTACCGAAAGTTAATCGTAAAAAACAACGGTACTTATAAGTGGTATGGAGTTTTGCATGAGTTCCTCAAAAGTGATGATGAAAAGGCACGAGAGGAAGTTAATGGTGAATATTTTGTTATATCAGGTAGAAAAGGTAATCGAAGTTTAAATAAAAACAAGTATTCAGATGACGCTGAAATGCTAAAACAAGCCTATTTATCTGGAGAAGACGTTGATTTACTACCACGCTATGCTTTTTATTGCGCTCAATCTTATAGAGACGCAGGGTTGATTGATGAGGCTATTGAATGGTACAAAGAAAGAGCAATATTAGAAAACAAAGGATGGAAAGATGAGGTATATTGTAGCTACAAGGAACTAGGCTTGCTATTAGAAAAGAAAGGAAATTATAAAGATGCTCTATATTACTGGCACTTAGGAGTAGAGCTAGACCCAATGAGAGGTGAGTGCTGGTACCAATTATCTAGAAGACACAGTTGGAACAAAAGTACAGCCCTAGCATATGTCTATGCTAAACAAGCTAGTGAACTGAGTATGCCTGAAGGTAATCGATTGTTTGTAATAAAGAATATCTATCAATATTGGTCGTATTACGAGTGGTGTTTAAACGCTTATAAACTAGGTAAAATTGAAGAATCCTATCAAGCTTTTAAAAAGCTAACAGTGCATTGCACGGAAGACTTAATAAATAGAGTAGCTCATCAAGTAAAAGATTATAGAGATTTAATTTTAAACGATAGCTTCGATAATATAAGACTGCTAACACTAAACTTGAATCGTCTTAACAATATAAAGCTTTTAGATGAAGCAATAAACGAATAATGTACAACCCTTATAATATTGAAAATAGAAAAAATGAAGCAATTATAAAAAGGGTGTGATATCACATTACACCCTTTTACTCTATCTCACTATCAACCTAAGCACCTACTATAGCTAATTAAATAGAAGTACTTATTCAGCAGCGATAACCGTAATCTCGACCAATAACTCAGGACGAGCCAGCGCAGACTCGCCACAAGCTCGCGCTGGTGGTTGGACGCCTTCAAACCATTTATCCCACACTTCATTCATCGCGGCAAAGTCTGACATGCTTTTTAGCCAGACGGTTGCTGATAGCAGCTTTGATTTATCACTACCAACTTCTTGCAGTAATTTTTCGACTTTCTCTAAGCAAGTTAATGTTTGGGCTTTGACATCATCTTCGCCATTACCCACTTGACCGGACAGATAAATGGTCTGATTATGAATCACAATTTGACTCATACGTTGATTACTATGGAGCTTTTGCATGGATTATTATCCTTAATTTTTAATACTTTTAAATACATGAGCTTTCAAATATATAAATGGCTCGCATTTTATTAAACAGCGCTTAACAAGAAATTAGCTAGAAAAGCGTTCGGCGCTAAAGGGCTTAATATCGACCAATAACGGCTTGTCATGAATCATCTCTTCGACCAGACGACCTGTCATTGGCCCCAAGGTGAAACCCTGATGGCTATGACCAAAGGCAAACCATAATTTGTCGTGCTGAGGCGCAGGACCGATGACTGGCTTCATGTCAGGCATACAAGGACGTGAGCCTGCCCATGCTTCACTCTCAACGGCATCTTTTAGCGGGAGAATTTTGCGCGCAAGTTTTAATACGGTATTTAATTGACCAAAGTTCTTTGGCGCATCCATCGTGGTCATCTCAGCACCGGTGGTAATGCGGATACCTTGTTGCATTGGTCCCATCACAAAGCCTTTATCCATATCAAACATACTATGGTTGATGGTGTTTTTTTCCGTTACTTTAAAATGCTGATGATAGCCACGCATCGGGAACAACGGCAAATCATAACCAAGTGGTTTGATTAAATCGTTAGACCAAGGTCCAGCGGCAATGACCAATTTATCACTATAATAAGTGTCATTATCGGTAATGACTTTCCAGCCATCTTGCTCCTGCACAATTTCATTTACGCCGCTTTCTTTAATGATACCGCCCATTTCTTGGAAGTTTTTTGCGTATAATTTAACCAATAAGCTTGGGTTTGACACCTGCCAAGAGTTGAGCCAATGAATCGCACCAGCGAACTCGTCAAAATTGGCGCTAGGCTCCATTACTTTTAATTCATCTACTGTCAATACATTGTGCTCAACACCCTGATCACGGTCTTTTATTGCGGCAGTAATGGCTTCTTTCAGAGTCTCTTCAGAACGATGCAGCTGCAACCAGCCTTTGCGGCTAATCAAATATTCAGCGTTTGCGGCGCTAATCATGGTTTGGTGTTCACTGGTGCAATGCTCAATCAGCGTCTGCCATTCCGCTTCGATTTTTTTAACTGAAGCGGGTGTAGAGTATTTCCAGTACTGCAATAGCGCCTGATGATAGCGCAAGATTGCCGGAATACGATAGCGAATATCGGTGCCTTGATTCGGCAGTACGCGTATCATTTCAGATAGATGACGTGGAAACGGATGGGTATGAATCGCCTCGCGTTGAATCAAACCGGCATTGCCGTATGAAGTCTCAGAGCCCGGTAGTTTTTTGTCCAAAAGTAAAACTTGAGCGTTATTTTTTTGTAGATGCCAAGCAACTGAGGTGCCGACCATACCTGCACCGATAACGATAACTTCATAGCGCATAAAATGTCCTTTTTTAAGATCTTAATACAGAATATCAAATATGAGAAATAACAGATAAGGGAGTAATAGTAACGCATTGCGCGCGAGATTAAACCCTTATGATATAAATATTTTTGCTATTCAATACTTTTGGTTATGCGTTTAAGTGGAAGCTATTTTTGATAGGAATAATGAAGATGTGATTAATAAAATACGCATGTTTTGGATAAATAAAATGCCATGAATCAATCACCACCAAATCGGATCCTCACTCGCTAGCGTCTCTAAAAGACTTTTGCTGGTCTCAACTGTTAGCTTATCAGCAGGCAGCTCAGCGATAAACCGTGACGGCTTATCAAAATATCCTGAATAGCTTGAAAAATAATCGGGCGCGGTTAAAAACAATCTACTTTTAGCACGGCTACAAGCAACATAAAAAAGCTTACGTTCTTCTTCTAACTCTTCAAAATCACTGAGCGAGCGATAATGCGGCGTCATACCATCGACCAATGAATTGACAAACACCACTGGCCATTCAAGGCCTTTGGCACTATGAATGGTCGAGATAGTTACCTTATCTTTATCGTCATCTTCTGGTTTATCCGTAGTCGCCACTGAATCATTAGGCGGATCGAGGGCAAGATTTTCTAAGAACTTATCGAGACTGTCATATTCTGTGGCCAAATTTTTGAGTACACGAAAGTCCTCGCTGCGCTCCCGCCAATTCTCTTCAATCGTTTTTAAAACTGGAATATAAAACTCTAGAATCAGCTCAATAACCATTTCGACTGATTCTGCATGATAGGCTTTGATTAAAGTCGCATGCAATGATTTAAGCTGTGGGCTTTTTTTCGCAAATAACGGTGCTAATAAAGGCGCAAAAGTGTTGTTATTCACATTGCTATCGGCATTAATTGCTTGAGTCAAGCGCGTGGCAGTCACTGACCCTACCCCTTTAAATAAGGTTAAAATACGGTGCCATGCAATGGTGTCATTTGGGTTATAGAGTATTTTGACAAACGCTAAGACGTCTTTGATATGGCGTCTTTCAATAAAGCGGATGCCACCTACGACAATAAATGGAATATTGCGCTCCATAAATTCAAGCTGAACGTAGTTAGATTGAAAGGACGTTCGGCACAAGACGGCAAAATCTTGATAATCATAGTCCGATTTTAATTCAATAATTTTATCGGCAATATATTTTGCCTCTTTGGTTTCGTCACTGAGACGGCGAAAGACCGGCTTTGTGCCTGCTATTGACACGCCCGAATACAGCTGCTTTTGATAGCCTAAAGTGATTTGAGCCGATAAAGCATTGATATAGTCTAAAACTGCTGGTGTGCTGCGATAATTTTGCTCCAATTTAATCAGTTTTGCTTCAGGGTAACTTTCACCAAATAATAAGATATTTTCATAATTGGCACCGCGAAAGGCATAGATGCTTTGGTTATCATCACCAACAACCATCAGCGACACTGACGCAGGCGCACAGATAAGGTCGATCAGCTCTTTTTGCGGGATATTGGTGTCTTGATATTCATCAACCATGATATAACGATATTGCTTTTGTAGCAGCTGGCGAAAGGTGTCATTGTGCTTTAGATGCCGTACCACTTGGCTAATAATGTCATCAAAATCGTATAAATGATTGGCGCGCTTATACTCATGAAAGTCGACCGCCAACTGCTCAATAACCGGAATATGCACAGCGATATCAGGATAACTGCTTTCGATTAAATCTCGAATATTAATACGGCGATTTCTAGAAGTTGAAAAGATATTTTGCAATGTTTTTTTGCGTGGAAATGCCTGATTGGTTATTTTGGTCGGATACTTTTTTTCTTTATTAATCAAATCAATAGCATCTTCGCTGTCACCGGTATCTAAAATAGTAAAGCGCGGGTTGATGCCAAGCAGCCCTGAATATTGGCGCAATAACATGTTGCAAAAAGAGTGAAAAGTGCCGCTAGTGATATCGTTTAGCGCCTTGCCATTTATATGGCTATTATCCGCGAGACGGCTTGCCAGTAAAGTTCTAGCCCGACTTTTAATCTCATTAGCCGCTTTACGGGTAAAGGTTAATAGCAAAATCTCTTTTGGTGCTACGCCGTTTTCTATCAGGTAACTGGTTCTATAAGTCAACGTTTTGGTTTTACCAGAGCCCGCACCAGCGATGACCAATACTTTGCCCTCAATAGTTGTGGCAGCCAATAGTTGGTTGGCATTAAGCTCACTGGCGTAATCCACTTGCAAACCTAAATGACTGGCAAGCCTTTGTTCTAATATTTTAGTATCCGCATTTATCAAATTGGCCTCGAGCTTTTTAATCGCCTGCTCAAGCCGCGTAAGCTTAGGTTTCATGTCAACGAAATTCTGCGGATAATTATAATGGTGGGTAGCAAAAATGGTGCTCATTATTAACAATTGCCTTTGGTGTGGTTTGTCGTGCTATCTATTGATGACAGCGCAGCAGCGTAAATCATCATTTATAGTTAATAGCTTATCATAATAGATAAAGCTCTGAGCTTCGTTGATAACGAGTATTAATATTAAATGGCGTTATCAAGTATTGCTATTGACCGTAAAAATTGAAACAGCAAGCATAACAACCTCACCCATTTTGGCTGAAATTTGCTACAATACGCCCAATTTTGAGTTACTATTTTACTGAGCTTGATAATAACTAAGCACCAAGTCTTATACTGGCTGATTTTATTAATATATTGAGAGCATGTTATGGGTTTTAATTGCGGCATTGTCGGTCTACCAAACGTGGGTAAATCCACCCTGTTTAACGCCTTGACCAAAGCGGGTATCGCCGCTGAAAACTTTCCCTTTTGTACCAAAGATCCCAATACGGGTATCGTACCTGTGCCAGATCCACGCCTGAAAAAACTGGCTGATATCGTCAAGCCTGAGCGCGTACTACCGACGACGATGGAGTTTGTTGATATCGCAGGTTTGGTTGCGGGCGCTTCAAAAGGCGAAGGTATGGGTAACCAGTTTTTAGCCAATATCCGTGAGACCGATGCGATTGCGCACGTGGTACGCTGCTTTGACAATGACAACGTTGTCCACGTTGACGGCCGAGTCAGCCCGATTGATGATATCGAAACCATCAATACCGAATTAGCCTTGGCAGATTTGGAAGCCGTTGAGCGCGCTATCCACAACTTAACCAAAAAAGCCAAAGGCGGTGATAAAGACGCGAGCGCTATGCTCGATATTTTCAAAAAAATCGAGCCATTATTAGCGGAAGGTCAGGCCGCTCGCGGTGCCAATCTAGACAAAGATGAGCAAAAAATGATCAGAAGTTATGGTCTGATTACCTTAAAGCCAACCATGTATATCGCTAACGTCAGTGAAGATGGATTTGAGAATAACCCGTACCTAGATGCCGTACGTGCCTATGCCACTGGCGAAGACTCTATCGTGATTGCATTATGTAACCAAATCGAGTCGGAAATTGCTCAGCTTGATGAAGATGATAAAAAAGACTTCTTGGCTGAAATGGATATGGAAGAAGCTGGCCTTGACCAAGTGATTCGCGGTGGTTATGACTTGCTTGATATGCAGACTTACTTTACTGCTGGCGTAAAAGAAGTTCGCGCTTGGACAGTCGCTGTTGGCGCAACCGCTCCTGAAGCCGCTGGTGTGATTCATACCGACTTTGAACGTGGTTTTATCCGCGCTGAAGTGATTGCTTATGATGACTTTATCGAATACAACGGTGAAAAAGGCGCAGCAGCAGCTGGTAAATCACGCTTAGAAGGCAAAACCTATATCGTACAAGATGGCGATGTGATGCATTTCCGCTTTAACGTTTAACTTTCAAAGTTTAGTAAAGCGGATAGCATGTTTACACAGTCTTAAGATTGAACAACCAAAAGTCAGCCTCGTTGCTGGCTTTTTTATGCGCTTGATTTTACTATGGTAAGTACCAGCCTTTTATATATACAAAATTTTTAGAATAACTGAAATCGTTTAAAATAATAATAACCAATAATGGACTACGATCTATGAATACTCAATTTGATCAACCAAGGACTTCATCTGAGCACTGGGCGCGACTGTTTAGTGCGCAGCGCTTGGGCAGTAATAAAAAAGCCCCTGCGCAAGACAGCGCACGTTCCTCCTTTCATAAAGATTACGACAGACTGGTATTTTCACACTCCTTTCGTCAGCTGAATCAAAAAACCCAAGTCCATCCTCTGACCAATCAGCTAGGCATACATACGCGTTTAACGCATTCGCTAGAGGTTTCTTGTATTGGGCGTTCTTTGGGCATCATGGCCGCAGAGAAGCTGCATGATAAACTGGATGGCGGCTTACCAAATGGCGTAGCGCCCGCTGATGTCGGCGTTATTGTACAAGCGGCGTGTCTCGCTCATGATATCGGCAATCCACCGTTTGGTCACGCTGGAGAGTACGCCATTCGTGACTGGTTTATGCATCCTAACCGTCAAAAATTCTTGCACAATCTAAATAGCAATGAGCAGTTGGATTTGCTCGCTTATGAAGGCAACGCGCAGGGATTCCGTATCCTTGCCCGCAATGAGCATCATCCTGATATGGGCGGTATGCGCCTAACCTGTGCCACTTTGGGCGCGTTTATGAAATACCCCTGGCTTGCGACCCATAGCAATGGCATTTATCAAGGTAGCCCCACCACCAACATGCAAAAATTTGGCTGCTTTTATAGTGAAGCAGAACAACTAGAAGAGCTAGCAGCGTGTTTACATCTACCGCGCTCGGAGCAGCACGATGGCTTTGCTCGTCATCCACTGGCTTATTTATTAGAAGCGGCAGACGATATCTGTTATGCGTTGATAGACTTAGAGGATGGTATCAATTTGAATATGCTAACCTATGCGGAGGTAGCAGCTATTTTTTACGAGTTGATTGGCGAGCACCCTAATCATCTCAATCTACCAACGCAAGTGTCAGTCAGACAACATTTGGCATCACTGCGAGCACGGGCAATGATGCGCTTGGTCAATGCTGTTACCGATGCCTTTGTGGCCAACAGTGACGCTATGCTGGCAGGGACGCTACATGGCAGCCTATTTACCCATTGTGATGCGGCCGTGCAGAGCGGCATCGGCCAAGCTAAGCAATTGGCACGTGAGAAGATATTTAATCACCCAAGCAAAGTACGGATGGAGCTGATGGCCAATCAATGTCTTCAGCGCCTGCTCGATGCTTTTATGCCATTAGCTTGGACAAATGAGACCAGCGCGCCAATGTCCTTTGAGCAGCAGCGTCTGCTAAAATTGCTCCAGCCGCATCTCGATGAGCAGCGTCGTGTCCTAGCAGATAACACATATGATAATATGCTTAATGTCCTAGACTTTATCACTGGTATGAATGACCATGAAGCGTATCGATTGGCACAAGAGCTACAAGGGCATTGGGGCACCATTGTTTAAGCAACAAGTTTGGAAGCCAGTATAAACAAACCTAAAACCAAACCATCAACGATAACCGTCTTTTTTATTCGTATTTTCGCAATGAAATGAGTATGATAGACATCTATCAGGTAATTTTGAAATATTATGAGTAGTCGCGAACAAAAGAAACTTCAAACTCGGCACGCTTTTTTTAATGCGGTGCTCGATTTATGTATGACAGGGCAGTCTTTTAGCTCAATAAGTCTCAGGCAAGTCACACGCGAGGTTGGTGTGGTACCGACGGCGTTTTATCGCCATTTTGATGATATGGAATCGCTTGGTCGTGCCTTGGTTATTGAAGAGTTGGGCGGTACGCTTGCCACCTTAAGTGAAAACTTGCAAATTGGGCGTAAACGTAGCTTTGAGCGTCAAATCGCTAAAAGTATTCAGATGTTTTTATATATGGTCAGCGAGCAGCCTTGCTACTGGCAATTCTTAGTCAGCGAACGCTATGGCGGCTCAGAAGCAGTACGTAAAGCCATCAATGAGCTGATTAAAAAGCACGGTCAAAGCCTAGCAGAGGATTTAGCCCTCCAGCCTGCCTTTAACCATATCAATACTTATGATCGTAGGCTATTGGCTGAAGCTGGAGTCAATATGTTCTTTTCTTGGATTATTGACTGGCTAGAGCTGACCTATACCGAAGACCATGATGATGAGGTCGATTTGGCTGAGATAGAAAAGAAAAAGCAGTTGATGCTGCATAATTGCACGCGCCAAGCACAAATGCTATTTTATGGTGCTTATAACTGGAAGTCTACCGAAGAAACCCGTTTAAGTGATTAATGAAGCTTAATTTTTACGAGTGGTTTAGGAGTGGTTATCTATAACCCTCAAAAACCTGGTCGAAAAGCCCAAAGTCGTTGCGTTACTACACGTACCTCTTTGGGCTTTTTATTATCAGAATTTTGAGCGTTTCTAGTATTAACATCAGCGTTATTAGCATCATTTCTATTTTCATTACTGTTATTTTCTTTTTCACTATCAGCAGCCGTTTTGCTAATAATAATGGTCGCAAAGCGTTGTCTTGCTTGACCAACGGTCGCATTATCACTCGCGATAATAAGCGCCATAAAGGCTTGGCTATCAACCGCTAATAATGGCGTTAAGGCTTTGCGCTCCTCTTCTTTTACACTACTTAATATCGGCAACTGCCAGACATCATCAATAGAGCCAAGTACTTGTTTTGCTCGCAACTCAACAACGCTCTGCATTTGCTGACTGCTCGCACCCTCTGCCAAAGCAGCCAGCAAGACGGGACTGGCGGTATTAATATTAATGGGTAAATAATACGGTACCGCCGTGATATAGGGACGTAGTGCCGCTAATACTTCCGCATTAAAGCCCTTCACCTCGGCTAATTGATCAATACTAAGCAATGCTTGATTGGGCAGATTTTTATCCGCGCCGCGATTAGACTGCTGAGCATAAACCACACTTTCATCACCGCCATCTTGATATACATCGCTATCGGCATCTTGATAATCAAGGACAGCAATGGCGATATCAGGCTCTAAATTTAGCTGTGTGAGCAACCTTTGAAAGACTGCCAAGGCAGCAGTATCAACGGCTCCATTGTGATATAAATTATTAATATTAAAACGACTGCCCTCATCGCGTAATTCGATGCCAATGCTATGTCCACCTAACATATAAGGCGGTATTGGCTGCGCCCAAATATCCTGTATGCTATCAGTGTCATTTAATTTAGCATCAGCACGAATGAGAGTAACGGCCAATTGCTGACCCGCATTGATATCTTGTAAGAGCTGGTTTTGGTCAAACAATAAGCCGCTGCGCCTAATGGCAATCTTTTGACTGGCAAGCATCGCCCCTGCAACCACAGTAATACTGACCACTAATAATAGGATAGTCAGTAGTGCGACTCCACGTTGAGAGTTCGCATTCACGGGTACAACTGGCTTCATTGCTAGCTTACTTGGCATAAATAGCCTCTATCATTGACCAAATGGGGCATTTTCATTACTGTTGCCGTCATTTTTGTTATTACTATCGTTACTATTGCCATTAGGGTTATTAGCATTAGGATTATTAGGAATATTTTTATTACTGGTATTTGTACTGGCATTTGGTATTGGCTGCGGGGTAAGCGCCCATTGCCAAGTAATAGACATATCCTGATAAGTAAAGTTAAGCGCAATCCCTTTTGGTAACAGTATAATCTCAGACGCTGCATTGGCTGAATTCGCCAACTGCCCTGATGCTGCATTGTTATTGATGTTGCTGTCTTTATTGGGAAATTTGGCACTTACTTCAGGTAAATAAGCTTGCCAGCGCCCAGCCGTGACACCTTCAAGCAATATACTATCTAGACTGATGCTATCACTGGCAAGACTGGTATATTGACGACGAATTAAGCGCTCGTCAGCAAAAATGTATTCGATATGCTGTAGACTGGCGCTGCTTTGATAACGTGGGTCAGGGTCGGCAAAACGAACAAAGCTGATACGTGCGCCGTCTAAACTCATAAAGGGTTCAGGCGCTAGTGCATTTTCTTGATTACTGTTATTAGTATTATCGTTTCCGGTATTATTGCTTGCAGCATTATTAGTTGAGGCATTATTAATTAAGGAATTAGCACCTTGTGTATCCACTGCCTGATAGGGAATCATTTGTCCCATATCTTGCTGTAATTGCAAATAGGCATATTGCAAAACCGCTAAATTATCCGCATGAAATTGCGCCCGTTCACGCGCCCGGTTCACGCCATCAAATACTTGCCAGCCTGCAACCGCCAGCATGGCAAATATCGCCATCGCCACCATCAGCTCAAGCAAGGTGAATCCATGATTTGATTTCATGGATTACCTCCATTAGGGTTTAATGAACTCAAATCCAAACTACCAACCTCTTGCTCAGCGTTACTTAATATCACATTGATATCCGTCACTGCGCTGCGTGTTTGTCCATCTATAATGGGCGCAACAGCGATATTCACCTGTTTTAATGCGGGTGTGATAGCATCTGTGGCAGTCATCGTCACTTGCCAATCGCGACCTTGAGCATTGATAGTTTGGGTTTTGTTAGCCGTCAGCCACGTATCTTGAATGCGCAAATCCGCAGCGGCGTTTTGTGCCACGAACTGCGCCAGTGTGCGTGTGCGCAATACATCGACTGAGCTTAAATACGCACTACTCGCACGGCTAGCAGCGACGGCAACGACGGCTAGAATCGCTAAGGCAACCATGACCTCAATTAGGGTAAATCCACGCTCATGCTTTGATATAACGGGCTTTGTATTTGTGTAGGTAGATTTTGCTTTATCTTTATTTTTATCTATCATTAGCTATAGCCCTTGTCCTATCGACATACTGCCATCGGGCATAATCGTAATGACCTCGCCTACCAGACGCGAATTATGGCGTATTTCAATCGTTACAGGCGTGGCCTGACCTGTGCCAAACCATAGTACTTGTGGTACGTTTTGGTCGGTGAACCACGGCTGTAGCACTTGCGTGTGTCCTGCGTTTGACCGGTTACCTGCATCTAGGCTTTGGACGCTTAAACTCACGCCATTAGGTAAGGCAGGCAGGCTAACTTCTGGCTCAATATTCCAGCTTGGTGCGGGTACTTTATCTGAAGCGGCAGCTGACATACTCGTCAAATCTGCTGACAGTTCCATAGCGCTCTTAGGTGTGCTGTCTCGACTAGAAGATGTGGAAGCCTGAGCTTGATAAGCAACATAAGAATTAGATAAAGTGACAATGACGGGCGTAATTTGACCTTGCTTATTGGCTTGTAAACTTAGACCCATAGGTTGCATGCGCTCAGCCGATAAAAGCCTTACATAGCTCAATGAATCCGTTAAATGCTCATAAAAAGCACGGTTTTTGCGTGATTCACTACTACCAACCGATAAGCTCATCATGCCAGCAAATATAGATAAGATGACAACCACCACCACGATTTCGACAAGGGTAAATCCCGCTTGCCCGATATGACTGCGCGTGTGAGAAGCTGCTATTGAGGAAGTCGGTTTTGACATACAGAGGTCATCTAGAATGGCGTCATTTTATTAGAAATGACACCGAATTGGTTGGTATGAGTATGATGTAGATAAAACGATAGACATGACTGATTAAAAAAATAAATCTGTACAGATCTTAAAAGATAAATTTAACGTGCTGCCATACAGAATATAACAACACGGATTTTTATAAAATAATAGCTGACTACGTTCAAAATATAATAACAAGCTAGTAATTGGTATTACGGTGCTCTTCTGATTCAGTCTCTATTTGCTCTACCAACTCTTGCATATCTTCATCCATCACCTCGTCATCAATAGCTGGATAATGGCTTGGCAATTCGAGCATTTGCTGAACAAAGGCATAACGCAAGGTATCACGGCGACCTAAGTAACGCTGATAAAAACTTGAGTTTAATAATCCAGCACCGCCTTGACCCATTGCCCAAATTGAGGACAAATAATCGCGCGTACTTAAGCTACTATGCTGCTCTTGTAAATACGCGCTGATAATATCAATCAAACGCTTCATACGCTGACGGCGAATATCATAAAGCTCGCCAAATAAGCGATTCAGACCCGTTACCGATGCCGCTAAACGCTCTTCGATTTGGTTAAGCAGCATGGCTTTTTGTGGATTAAATAACTGCTGAAAAATCATCCGCGCGACGCCTGCCGACGGACAGTCATCAATACGGTTAATCTCAAATAACTGCTCTTCATAACGGATAATAATACGCAGGTAGAGCTCATCTTTACTGGAGAAATGCTTATATAAGGTGCCTTTAGCCAAATCAAGCTGGTCTGCCAAACTGTCCAAAGTGATATCACCATCGCCTGACTCAAGTAGCAATTGCTCTGCCATCGCTAAGATATTCTCTTCTCGTACCTTGAACTGGTGCTGACGACTCATAATTTCTCCTAAAAACTGACAATATCATGCATATGACCGTCCCTTATATCAGTATATTGGCAGCGCGCGGATTAACTGTATAACAGCTACGCCAATACCATCAAAGGAAATATGCTTATGCTTGCTAAATAGTCATTAATAATCATGCAGTTAGGTTTAGTCTTAAAAATAATTCAAACACAAAACCCCAAGGCTAGTTAATAAATGACTGATTAGTCATAGCATAACCATTTTAGTGATACTGTGCCAGTAAATTTTCAAAGTTTTTTGCAGTTAGTGCGCCGACTTTCTCGCCACTACAGCCATACATCTCAGCAAGATAACTTGCCACGTATGGCACGTATGCCGGCTCATTGGGTCTACCACGTTTAGGTACCGGTGCTAAATACGGGCTATCAGTTTCGATAAGTATTCTATCTTTAGGAATATTTTTTGCAGCATCTTGAATTATTTGCGCACTTTTAAAGCTAACAATGCCTGAGAATGAAATATAAAACCCTAAATCTAATGCGCGTTTTGCGGTTTGCCAATCTTCAGTAAAGCAATGAATAATACCGTGTTCAGCGCCTTCTGCTTTTAGGATATCAAGCGTATCTTCTTTGGCATCACGCATATGCACGACTAGGGGTTTCTTCAAGCTTTGGCTGGTATGAATATGACGCGCAAGGCTGGCTTGTTGCTCTTTTTTATTTTCCGTCGACCAGTAATAATCCAGCCCCGTCTCCCCTATCGCCCACACATGCTCAGCATCAGCCGTTTCTATCAAACGCTCGACCGTCGCTGATTGCAATACAGCAATATCCTCACAAGGATGAATGCCGACACTCATACCAAGATTTAACGTCTCGTCATTATAAGTACTGATGATATTAGCAATCTCATCATATTCAGCGAAATCACACATAATGGCCATTGCACGGGTGACATTGGCTTCTTTCATCGCAGCTATTGCGCCGGACAATTGACCATCATACTTGGTTAAATCCAAACGGTTAAGATGGCAGTGGCTATCAGTAAACATAAACAATCTCGTTAATAAAAATCAATAAGTAGGATATCTTAAAACATGTATTTGGTAATCGTAATAGTATTAATTGTTCTGATAAGCATGCTTTTCAAGTCGTGTTTAAAAACACCTTTATAAGTATTTTCAAGTCTTTTTATTATCAGAGTATTTTTTTAAAGAATACCTTTTTTAAAGAGCTTACATTTAGATGGCAGTTATCAATGCAATTATCAATGTAACGGCACCACACGCATCACCTCTTCTATGGTTGTTATCCCTTCACTAATACGTTTTGCCCCTGATAAGCGTAGCGGCTGTACGCCTTCGCGGTAGGCTTGCTGCTTAAGCACATCTAAATTAGCATCGGCTGCGACCAGTTTTTTTAGCTCATTCGATAATGGCATAATCTCGTATAGCCCAACGCGACCTTGATAACCCGTATGGCGACAGTGCTCGCAGCCCTGCGCCTTATAAACTTGTGCCGGCACTGGGGCGCGCCAAGGCTGTACCAATTCTTGCCATTGAATAGCTATTTCACTATCTGCTTCCACATCAACTGCTTGCTTACAATGCGGGCATAATGTCCGTAATAAGCGCTGCGCCATGACGCCCAATATCGTTGCTGAGGTTAAAAACGGCTGAATACCCAAATCGTGCAGACGAGTGATAGAGCTTGGTGCGTCGTTGGTATGTAGCGTTGAGAGCACCAAATGCCCAGTCAACGATGCTTGTACTGCCATATTGGCTGTCTCTGCATCACGAATCTCACCAACCATAATGATATCAGGGTCTTGACGCATCAAAGAGCGAATACCGTCGGCGAAATGCAAATCAACGCCTGGATTGACCTGCATTTGATTAAAGGCTGGCTCAATCATTTCAATCGGGTCTTCAATAGTACAAACGTTGACCTGCTCAGTGGCGAGCTGCTTAAGGGTACTATATAAAGTGGTGGTTTTACCCGAACCCGTCGGACCAGTGACCAATATAATGCCATTTGGATGCGCGGTCAGCTCATGCCAAGTTTCCAACTGCTTACCCGATAAGCCAAGCTGTGCAAATGAGCGTACCAGTACCTCAGGGTCAAATACCCGCATCACGAGCTTTTCACCAAAGGCAGTCGGCATCGTGGATAAACGCAGCTCCGTCTCTAAGCCTTTCGGTGTGCGCGTTTTCAACCGTCCATCTTGCGGCTTGCGTTTTTCTGCCACATTGAGCCGTCCCAAGATTTTAATACGTGCGGTCACTGCCACTATAATAGCGAGTGGCATCTCATAGACACTATGCAGCACCCCATCAATACGAAAACGTACCTTGCCTGTCTCGCGGCGTGGCTCTAGATGAATGTCACTGGCGCGCTGCTCGAAGGCATATTGCAGCAGCCAATCGACGACTTTGACAATATGTTGGTCATTGGCATCTGGATTGGTGTTATCGCCCAGCTGCAATAAAGCTTCGACATTGGTGACGTCCGCCGCTGCACGCTTATGTAGGGAGTTCGCGCCTGCAATCGCTTGCGTGACTTGATAAAACTCTTGCCGATAGCGATTGATTTGTTCAGGATTAATAAAGACTGTACGATAGCTTTTTGACTTAATGAGCTTTTCAATATTGCCATGCCAATCGGTATAAAATGGTTGGTCAGTACCAATAACCACTTCATCAAGTGTCACTTCAATCGGTAAAATATGCTGCGAGCGAGCATACTCAAACGACATCAACTGCGTCACCGCCGGTACATCGACCTTTAATGGGTCAATACGAACGAGCGGCATATCTGCTTTGGCAGCCAACCATTGATTGAGCCACGACAGCGTTAATTTATTCTCAGAATTACTATCAAGCGCGTGACCATTCGGTAGCCCGAATTCACTAATCGTCAAGAGCGGATGCTGCGCCTTATTACGGCGGCTGGTAATGACGAGATTATAACCGCGCTGATCAATCACCCTGTCTGCCAACAATTCATCTAGGCACCAACGTAAATCAATCACTATTGAATATTTTTGAGCAGGCATAGTTGTCTTCTTCTATGGTTTAGAGCATTTGGTCGGCGGCGATATTTACTATAACTCTGATATTTACTTTAATTATATTATGACAATATTCGTTATCTGTAATTCACCTGATTCCAGCAATTGAAAGCTGACATCAACAGACTTATAGCGCATGACAAATGACGTATCTGTCTCTGTACGCCGATAAGCAGGACGTGGGTCTTGTGCTATCAAGGCCTTGATAGTATCAAGATCAGACATTACTAACTGTCTTTGGATTTTATAAATGACTGCTTCGACCGTTGCTTGCTTATTTTGAGCGCTTTCCTCTGTTTCACTATGAATAATCTGATTGGCGATAATTTGTATAAACTGCTCATAAGCCCATTCTATAATCGTCACATCCAACAAGTGTGGCGCAGAGGGTGCAAAGCCGCTTTGTGCATCAGGTAGCGCATCACTATAAGCCACATAGGGCTTGATATCGATGATGGGCGTACCATCTATCATATCAGCACCGCCAATGAGAAGTAACACCCGCCCTTCTACAATCTCAATGCGTTCAATTTTTACCACAGACAATCCAAGCGCGGACGGACGATACATACTGCGACTGGCAAACACACCGATTTTTTGATTGCCACCCAAGCGTGGCGGGCGAACTTGCGGGCGAAAAGCGCTCTCGACTTTCTCTTGCTGATTATAGTTATCTAAACTGGTCTGCTTGTCTTTATGCAACTTGTCTTTATACCCCACTCTCAACTTCGAAAGTGATTGAAAAAAGAAGAGCACCTCACTAATCTATTGTTTTCGACCAAGAATACAATGGAGTTGTGAGATGCCCATACAA
>NZ_CAJHAD010000034.1 GCF_904846285.1 Psychrobacter immobilis
GCTGAATAAGTCATAATCTTTTTACTTTTCGCTTATTTTAAAGCTACCGTACCACTTTTATAAAAGATCTACTATAGATACTCCGTCATATTTTAGAGGTATGTAAAGCTAGCTATATTATGGTAATAAACACATAACGATAAAATTACACTAAAACCTTTCTCTTATAATAAATTTATAAAAAAACTATAGCTTTAACATAACTTCTATATTAATAGAGCTTTTCTACCAAATGATTTATACTTTGCCTCTTCCATACTACTGACATCAAATGTAAATCTATTAAAAACACCGCTAGTACCATCACTATACTTATCACCTACCAATAAAACATTCCGGAAACCGTATTCTTTAGCGAGGACTATCTGCTCAGCTGTGGCACTGCCATTTGGGAAACAATAAATATCGCAATCAAGTTGCAGGCTTTCTAAAAAATATTCTTTACATTTTTTCAGATCATTTAAAAAATATTCTTCATTTTGATTTTCCATTGATAAATGTTCAAAGGAGTGAGCGCCAATTTCATGTATTGGAGATATCTGCATGATATCTTTTTTCGTCATTACTGAAGCACAAAGGAACTCTGGATAGTTTAGTAGAAATCTTAGTAGCTCAGCCCTGCAAGGTATAAATTCAGCTTCAGGAAGGTATTTAATAAAAAAAGATGCTTTTATGCCTAATTTATCACGATTAATAATAGCAGTATCTATCTCTAGAGGTATTTTTTTTAGAAGTTCAGCAGGCGCTTTTCCAATAAAGTCTTGTAGCAAGACATTTACAGGTGGTAAGCCAGTTTCGATACAGTAAGGAATTATATTTTGATTGACTCGAACATTATGCTTTTCTAATATGGGTACCGCATAATCTATAAAATCTTTGTAGCCATCATCAAATGATAATATTAATTTTGGTTTGTGTGTTTTTATTCTTTCAAAATTACCAAATAAACAGATATGAAATTCTTTCGTCAAATAACCAAGTAACTTATCAAAAAATAATGGACATATTGCCTTATACGCACTACCTGTGTCAGGCGACACTCTATGCAAGTTAAGAACTGTCACTACATTATTTTTAACCAACTTCTCCCTTCTAGACTCTAATCTAGATTTTTCTGCTAGCATAAAAAACATAATTCTTTTCAAAAATTGACTTTCCATCAACCCACCTTTCCCTTTAATTACATCCCATCAAGATAAATATAATTAAAAACCAACCCATAGTTTATACGAATTTAAAGAACCTGATTTTTTAAGTTCGATTAAGGGCATAAAGCAATAATACAAAAACGAAATAATCATATCGATACCTTTATCATCACTTGATAAAAACTATTTATTACATTCAACAAAATTTATATTTTCTGAAAGCCACATTTGGAACATTAGTAAAACCCAAACCTTGTTATCATCGTTTTTTTTCGCATAAAATGCTTCTAATAATTTTGATACATAATCATAGTCAAATATATTATATTTTTTTATTAACTCTTCACCCAAGTATTGGTCTACAAGATACTTAAGATCTTCTCGGAGCCAATCATTTATTGGTATACCAAAACCTTGTTTCTTCCTAAGAAATAGCTCTTCAGGAATATAATGACCTAGAATACTTTTTAATATCTCTTTATTTTTTTTATAAGAAACTTGTAAGCTTGCAGCAAATTCAATTATCTTATGGTCAAGTAAGGGTTCTCGTCCTTCTAAAGACGCACTCATTGTCGACCTATCTATTTTAACCATTAAATCATCAGGTAAATAACCCTTGAAATCTGAAATCATCATTTTTTCTAAGTTCGATGTAGTAGCAGGCATATCTTTAGAGAAAAAATAACCTTCTCTTATCAAACCCTTAATCTCATCTTTTGAAAATACAGAATTTGCAACTTTGAAAGTATTCACGATATCATCATGATCTAGCATATTTTTAAATTTTATGACTTTATTGTACAATTTTCCATTAAATTTATTTTGTATAAAAATAGGAACAGGGAATATATTAGATATTTTTCTTAATGTTTTTCTAAATGGAATTTTAGATAGCAATTTAAACCTTTTTTCCATGAGCACGTAGCCTGGGTACCCACAGAATAATTCGTCACCACCATCACCAGAGAGCACAACTGACACTTGTTTTTTTGCAAGTTCAGAAACTAAAACAGTTGGTATAGCAGAGCTATCTGCAAATGGCTCATCGAATATCTTTGGTAACCTCGTTATAATTGCTAAAGCGTCTTCTTTATTACAAATAAGCTCGGTATGGTTTGTACCTAAGTATTTAGCTATTTCTTTGGCATAGTTAGATTCGTCGTACTTCTTATCCTCAAACCCAATAGTAAAAGTATTGATAGGTATTTTGCTATATTTTTGGACGATTGCTGCTACTAAAGAGCTATCTATGCCACCGCTAAGGAAAACACCTACAGGAACATCTGCTATCATACGGAGATTGAAAGCTTCAATGATAGTAGCTTCTAACTCTTCTACAATATCTTCTCTTGCAACTTGATTCTCATAAAAATCATTAATATTCCAGTAGCACTCTTTTACCAAAATCTTTGATTCAATATTATATTTTAAATAATATCCAGGAAGTAGTTTTTGGACAGTTTTAAATATAGTTTTTGGAGCATGAATATACCCAAACTGCAGATAAGAAGATACCGCTTCGAAATCTATCTCTTTATTGAAATCGGGATAGTTCAGAAGAGGTCTTAATTCACTTGAAAATATTAATGCATTATCTGTTTGAGAGTAATATAGAGGTTTTACACCTGCACGATCTCGGAAAATTATAATTTCTTGTTGTTCAGAATCGTAAATTGCAAAGGCAAACATACCTCTAAATCGTTCTACACAATCTATTCCCCAAAAATGATAAGATTTTAAAATTACTTCTGTGTCACTATTTGAGTCAAACAAATAACCTTCTGATATTAAGTCCTGCTGTATATCCTTGAAGTTATAAACCTCTCCGTTGTATATAATAGCTAGGTGCTCATAGAGCATAGGCTGATGACCATTAGAACTGATGTCTATTATTGATAGCCTTCTATGACCTAGAAATATAGAGCATGAATCTAAAGAAAAAACCTCTACACCTTCATCATCTGGGCCACGGTGTTTCAAGCTATTTAACATCTCATTAAATAAACTCGCATTTATACTTTTTTTATAATCTACTATTCCTAATAATCCACACATTATTTAATAGCTCCAATATATTGTTTCGCAATTTTATCCACTGAAAAATCAGCTGCACGACCTTTTAAAGCATTTATATTATGTTGATCATTAAGGGATTTATACATAGCATTGGCTAAGGCATTAATATCACCAACTAGCACTAACCTTCCATACCGCTCGTTTTCAAGAATTTCTCTTGGTCCTGACTGACAGTCGGTAGAAACCACCGGTGTACCAACACTCAGGGCTTCAATCAATACATTGCCAAAGCCTTCGCAGTTAGATGAAAGGACTAATAAGTCAGATGAAGCCATCCATGCAGAAGGGTTTCTACTAAAGCCTGCAAAGTTAACCCGTTCAGCTATATCTAACTTTACGGCTAGCGCTTTTAGATCAGCTAATAAATCTCCTTGCCCCAATATCGTTAGACAAGCATCTTCTTTTTTAAGAAGCAGGGAAAATGCTTCTAGTAGCGATGGGTAGTCTTTTTCCTTTTTTAAAGCCCCAACAGCGATTATTTTTTTACCTTTATAATTTTTCCAATTCCTAAAGCCTTCCTCTTTTGGGCAAAGATCTGTATTGATTTCTACAGGATTAGATATAACGGTAATACTTTTACGTCTTAGCCCACCCATTCCGCACAAATCATCAGCAACACCATCAGATACTGCAACTATCGCGTCAGCAAAAGGATAAACCAAACTTAAACTATATTTAAAAAACCAGCGCGTTGATCTTTTTTTCATCAAAGGAGATTGAGAAAAGGTAGTATGATCTGAGACTACAACCGAGCCAGATAGTTTCGCTGATTTGAATGCAACAACTGCCAATAAAGTCAAAGGCCACATCGATGCTAATACCACATCCGGCTTTTCACTTTTAAAATATTTTAATAAGGGCTTAAACACATAACGTATGCGATCTGCTTTCAAGTCTACGATTCGAATTTGGCTGTTTAGCTCTAATAAGAATTCTCCCTGAGCTTTACTCAAGACCATATCAACTTTAAAACCTTGTTTGATAAACTCGTTAGCTAGCAAAAGAGCTACCTTTTCTGCTCCGCCACACCGAAGATCGGGTAAAAAAAACGCAATTTTTTTCATTATTATTTAGCCTTTTTTAAGCAGATTGTTGTCTAACAAAAAATATTATATGTTTTCCTTCGTAGTCATAGAAATACTTCCTATAACTCGTATAATCTTACTTATTAAAACAGCTTATAAAAAACTGCTTTTTTAATGCCATTAATTAAACTTCAGAAAGCAAGTCAATAAATCTGATATGCTCATTAGCTTTTAAGGAATAAGAGACGGTTGTGTCAATATGGTATACGGTTAATTCGTTATTATTAGCACTCTGTATATACTTTAGTACTGCTTCTGCAGGACTATGCAATTTAACTGCTTTTGTATTTTCAAACCAACTCTCTTCCCGCGGATGCATGATATACAACCCTACATCATCAATGATTTTCATTACGTTTTTTTTAAGCTTTACTTGCTGCCTAATGCTGAAATCTTGAAACGCGGTTCCTAATAAAATAGTATTAGTATTCATTGGCAATTTATCTAAATCCCTGCTATCTAACAGTTCACTCCAATCCCAATCAAGATTGACTACCCTATCTTTTTCTACGATATTATCTAAATCAGAGAAAACGGTATAATGACGCTTGGTTTTATCTCTTAAATACTTAGCTCCCCCATTAGGGAAAACTATTTTAGAAATAAATCCTTTTACTCCTTTTCTAGCGAGAGCGTTCTCATTAAAATACGCTGAAGACTTAATCACATTGTATGAGCCATCGTCGAATGTATTAATCTCTAAACTAGGAAAAAATATATTTGAAAGTGCGAAAGGATAGCTATCAATTACGGCTAAAAAAATCTTACCGTTGGTTATAAGTGCCATTAACTGTGATACGGTAAACTTTAAAAAATTGACTGAAATTCTACTACTGCAAAATACACTTATAGTAAAAAAAGCATTTTTCCTGATTTTTTTATAAGTATTATAATATTCAGAGTCATCTTCATATTTATTATCCAGATAACAAAATACTAAGATATATTTACTTATATTCTCTACATTTATTATCTTTTCAACAATTAAAGACTGTAGTCTAGTTCTTACGATAAACACATCCATCTTATACACTCCATTATATTTAATCGTTCGACCGTCCTACCTATATTCTTACAATCTATTCAAACAATCCTTCTACGATATCGCTAGTAAGAGCAGTGCTGGCATTGACGTTCCGTGTTACCTTTTTACCTATCACTTCATGCAGATATTTTGGCGCTAATCCAAATCCAGGACGCACACTGCGTACAGAGTCTTCAGCTATGGTATCGCCTTCTGCCATATCTTTTACAAAATATAATGAGCGCCGAAACTTGATATTATTTTTTTCGCTGGCTTTTCGACTGTAATCTACCTGTCCAAGCGCTTGCCACGCTGTCTTAGTATCGCGACATAGCGCAATCAGATCTGCAGGCTCTAATGAAAAGCTGTCATCAGGTCCGCCACCATTACGATCAAGGGTGAAGTGCTTCTCGATGATAGAGGCTCCAAGGGCGACACTTGTGATTGCGGTGGTGTTATCAAGAGTGTGATCTGACAAACCTATCACTAGCCCAAAGCGCTCTATCATATCTGCAAGAGTACGTAGGTTATAATCGGCAGCAGGCGCTGGGTAACCACTGACACAGTGCAAAATAGCAAGCTCCTTACAGCCGCCTACACGTGCAGCATTTATCGCTTCTTCTATCTCTTCGGCACTGGCCATACCAGTAGATATAATCATCGGCTTGCCAGTGCTAGCAACGTACTTAATCAATGCTAAATCAACGGCCTCAAAAGATGCTACTTTGTATGCAGGTGCTCCTAGATCCTCGAGTAGGTCTACAGCAGTGCTGTCAAAAGGAGAGCTAAATATCGTAATACCTAACTGACGAGCATGATCGAACAGCGGCTTATGCCAGTCCCAAGGAGTATGAGCCCAATCATACAAATCATATAAAGTACGTCCAGCCCATAAACCATCTGAAATTTGAAAATCCGGCAATTCTGACTTTAAAGTAATCGTGTCAGGTCTGTACGTTTGCATTTTAATGGCGTCAGCACCGGCGCGTTTGGCCTCTTCTATAATACGCAGAGCTATATTAAGTTGGCCATTATGGTTTGCCGACATCTCAGCAATGATATAAGGAGCTTGATTACGACCTATGATGCGACCATCAATATGAATGTTATTTGTCATTTACCTTCTCCAGAATAAGCTTATATCTCTCTCCATAAAGCTCTATATATGCGGGGAAACGATTAGGATCACAGACTCGAATTTTATCAAATTGGCTCTCAATACTTTTATAGGGATCAATTTCACTATCATTTGGTGTCCGCTTTGGATAATACGTCGGTTCTATATCTGGGGCTTGTGACTTAGCTGAAACACTCTTGAAATTGCCAACCGCAAAATCTATTAACTCAATTTCTTTTTCAAATAACTGAGCATTAATTTCATTCCATAGTGCATGCTTGGGTACTTGAAAATTTAATTTTTTCCATATTTTGCCACTATCAATCTTATTATTAGCTTCTAACAGTGTTAAAGTCAGCTCCTCCTTTCCTTCTAAAATGCTCCATATATGAGGGCTCCATCCCCTACCTTTAGGTAAGTCACTGGCATGAATTACTAGGCAGTTAATATAAGCCATGCGATCTTGGCTATTTATAATCTCTGTACAAGAAATGAGAAATAATATGTCACCTCCGGACAGATCCTTTTTCTGACGCACCAGCTCTATCTCATGTTTGCTATTGTTCTTTTTTATCCATGCATATAGATAGTCGTTGACGGGGTGTCTAGGGTCATTACATAAGAAGCTGATTTTCATAACATTTCCTTTAGAGCTATCGGAGTAAAACTTTAGATAGCCGTGTTACTCCTAGCCCATCAGTAACCGCACTAGCTACCCTACTCATTGCTCTCATTTTAGGCACGGCTGAAGCTATACATTGTTCAAGTGCTAATGGCTCAGCTTCCAGCTTATTTATATTAAAGGTCAGTGCGGCTCCCACATCTTCTAATACGTTAGCAATATCCCGTTGGTTCTCTGCCAAAACCAACATAATGGTCGGCAGTCCCAAGCAGCACCTCTCCCATGATGTTGACCCTGCAGCGCCGATCGCCAAATCACTATTGGCCATTATCTCAGCCATATTATTTACTCCTACCTTTACTACCGTACGCCACTGCATTATTGTGGCTTGTTGTCTTACTGCTTCAATCCATGGTGAGGTCGAACCCATAACGATGGTAATTGAACAGTGATCAGGTAAAGATTTCGTTTGTAGTCCTTTCAGGATTTTGGTTGTAATATTATCCTTATCAACCCCACCTAAATTAATCAAAATACTTGCCAATTTATTATGCTGACGCCGCTCTAAGCTGCAGCTTCGCCACTCTGCAAATTCAGGCCTGAGTAATGCATAGTTAGATCCACATAGTAATTCACAATCTTCATTAACATAGGCCGCATAGTCTTGCGGATCACGACCAAAGTTTTGGTCAAGTAAAACGTCGCAATTATGCTTCCGATCTGCCAGATCATCGATGACCATTATCTTTTTGCAATAGGGTTGCAGTCCTTTTTCCCAAATCTCATCTAGTGCATAGTGATCAACAATTAACCAATCAGGTTGTAAGGTTTTTACTATCGAGAGGCTTAGCTCCGCATCTCTGTATTGTGTACTAGCCAGCCAATCAGCATGAGAAAGTGCAGTCTTATTGTTCGTTTCAATATACAAGTCATTTTCTAAAGGAAGTGCATACACTTTATATCCCTGCTGCTGAATTTCCTCAATCAAATTCCCGTGGTGTCTACGGCATATAAAAATACATTCAGCTCCTTGCCTAGATAGCTCATCAGCTAAAGTCAAGCAGCGCATCACGTGACCAGACCCTATCTGAATGGAAGCATCACAGCGAAAGACAATCTTGTACTTTTTTGCTGTCATTGAGAGTAACCACTGGCTACGACTAATGCATTTGCAATTTTTAAGTCCTCGTAGTTGTCTATGTCCATGGCACTTTTTAACGATATAGGCTCAAACGTATGATCTGGTGAGTAGAACGTTTTATGGGTTACCAGTGCTTTCACTGTAGATATCCAAATCGAACCCGTTGGACAATAAAGTTTTGGTAAGTCTTGCGAACGCTGATTCAACGTTTCATAAAAAATCTGAGTGGGTCTGCCTACATCATCAATCGTTGCCGCCCACCATGGGTTCATCCATCCATATTCAAAGCAGCTAATTTGAGCGGTGCGCTTCTTTGCTTCAAATGTAGCAACTAGCAACTGGATATCCGCACTAGTTCGTAATGGACAATTAGCCATCAATTGGACCACCACATTATATTCTTCGTTCCAATACTCCATAGCCTGCTGTAAAGCAAATGTTGTAGCCTCGCTTACTGTGGAATAATCATCAGCGCAATCAGTACGTAGAAAAGGCACTTCCGCACCAGCGTTTATTGCCACCTCAGCTATCGTTGAATCATCGGTAGATACCAAGATGCGATCAAACAATCTAGATTCTTTCGCCGCTTTAATCGTCCATGCAATCATCGGCAGACCATTAAAATCGGTTATGTTTTTTTTCGGGATTCGCTTCGACCCGCCGCGAGCAGGAATAATAGCTATTCTACGTTTCACCATAATGTCCACCCGCCATCTGCCTGAATGGTTTGACCATTGATTGCTTTACAGTTTTCCGAAACTAGAAAATCTAGAGGCCCTATGATTTCAGACTCAGATAGCATACGACCACTTGGCGTAAGCTTTGCGTATCTAGCTTCAAAGCTATCATCAACACGTCCACTGACACCACCATAGGCAATACAATTAACCCTTATGTCGAAATCAGAAAAACGTACAGCCAACTCCTTTGTTAAATGTATCAATGCTGCTTTGGCAACACTGTATTGAATAGGCGATTGTCTTGGATAATCCTCATATAAAGCAGGGTTGGCAGCGACGACGCCGTACTGAGAACCAATATTAGTGATGGTGCTTAGCTCGTTTGGCTGAGTATTGAATAGTCCCATTGATAGCTCATAAGGCACGATGACATCCATCAAATACTCTGCTAAAAAATCCTCACGTCTCGTTTGACCTAATAAATCTGTCTTTAAAAACTCCAAACAGCGAGCACTATTGACCAAGTGATTAATGGTATAGCCAGAATCTTGAACGCGGTTAATGATGTCCTGTACTGCTTGCGGCTTAGTAAAATCAACTATTAGCGGGATCAAACGATAGTCATTGCCTACTTCTCTCATTAGCTCATCGGCATTGTCTTGAGAGGTCGTCGTAAATAACACCTGCCAGCCCTTAGTTGCAAAATGTTTGACAAATTGCCTGCCGAATTTACCTGTACCACCAGTAATCAAGATCGTCTCTTTCATTGGCAACCTCTTTCAAGCAACTGAACAACCCTTGTATTAAACGCTCTATCTGACATCACCTTCTTGTCTGAGATACCTTGTATAAAAGCTTGCAAAGCTGCTTTAAAAGCTGAGAATGAATCTGTAAATGTCAAGTCCTTGCAACCACTCGTACCAAATACTCTAATCGAGATTGGAGACTGTCCATTACCAAGCGCAAAAAAATTGGTTTGTATGCCACTTTCCCAGCGAACCATTAAGCTACCCGAGCCATCACTTCTATGAGAGGCAGGAGCAGTCATTTCGACTATCTCGTCACCCTCAGAGAGCATGTTCAGCACAGGCTCAATAATATGAACAGCATATTTAGACCATGATTTTGGAGTAAATGCAGTGATCTGTTTTATATGCTCTAAACTTTGCCTATCCGCCGTAGTTAGGGCTAACTGCTTGCTATATCTGAGCGCTGAACAAGTAAAAATCTGACCTGAATATTGCTCTAATGCATATAACCTATCTAAATCATTAATTGATAGTGCAATGGGTTTGTCTATATAAATAGGGATGCCTTGACGTAAGAATGGTTCGGCATACTGCAAATGATTATAGGCATCATCACGCGCCAACAGAACGGCATCTACTTGCCCAATCATATCTGTGTAACAAGTCACAACGTGCTCGATTTTTGCGGCTTTGGCAATGTGCCGAGAAAGCGCTATATCTTGCGTCCAAATAGCAGTAACTCGTGCCTCTTTGATTTGACTCGCAGGCCATTGTTGCTGCTCTAAATAACCTGGTATGACAGGATAGCCACATTTTTCCATTTCCACCGAATCATAACCATTAAAGATAGCGCTCCAAGAATAGGGGTGGCCGTTACCTTCAGATGAGCCGATTACTCCCAATTTTAATGTCATAGCTGCCACTTCGACGGATTAAGCAAACCTTCATCTACTGATTGCAAGACGTCAGGAATGTCAGTGATAGGAATATCAATTGCAGCAATTATTTGTTTCAGCTGCCAAATATCATCTACTCCGACTATGATTTTATCGATATCACTATGTTGGTTAAGATAGCTTAAGCAGGCCTGCAAAGGAGAAATGCTTTGTTGATTTAACCACTGATGGTACTGTTTAATTAATGGCGCCCATGGAGTAAAGTACACTGGCGTTTTTTCGCTTGGCATCAATAAAAGACCTTGTAAGAAAGCCGATCTAATATGGATAGTTACGCCTGTTTTCTTCAAATGTTTAAGCATTCCTGTATGCTCCATGCGCCTATCAAATATATTCATAGGCGCTTGAATAACATCAAAATCAAACCTTTTAATAAGCTCGGATAATTCATCAGGACCATAAACAGAAACTCCAATTTGGTCTACCATGCCCTGCTCTTTGAGTTTTAATATCGACTTATATATTGTCTCTCCGTTTGTCCCTAGCAACTGGGCTGGTCTATGTAATAATAAGTCGTTCAATTTGTCCGTTTTTAAACGCTTTAATGAAGACATCGTTTGTTCTAGCACCCATTTTTCTACGTTTAGACAATTGGATGGCACTGCCGGTAACTTACTGACTATCTCGAACTTCGCAAGGTTATGTAGACCTAAGACTTGTTCGCTGTCACCATAAGCAATGGCGGTATCGAGCATTGTTATGTTAAATGCGCTGGCTACTTTAAGTAATTGCTCAACCATGTCTCCTGGTACTTTATCTGCTATATTGGCTAGACCATATTTCAGTCCGAATTGCGCCGTTCCTAGCGCAAGCTTGTGACTGTGCGCTAGGATATTCATGATTCTTTACTCAATATGGTTTTCAGCGTCGTGCATACAGTGTCTTGTTGCCCTTCAGTCATCGCTGAAAACAGAGGGATACTGATTGCTTCGTTATAATACTGTTCCGCTTCAGGGAATTGACCCGATTCAAACCCTTGCTTTTGATAATAGGGCTGCATATGTACAGGGATATAATGTAGATTAACGAGAACCCCTGCCGCCCGCAGCGCGTTAAACACATCAAGATGGGTGGTATTAATTTGTTTTAATTGCAGACGAATGACGTATAAATGCCTGGCTGAATAACTGTCGGGGTGCTGCCAGGGCAAGGTAATTGGTAGATCGTGAAGTAGCTCGTCATAGCGAGACGCTAGCTCGTGACGCTTGATAACAAACTCTTCTAACCGTTGCATTTGTGATAGCCCAAGAGCGGCTTGCAACTCTGTCATTCGATAGTTAAAGCCCAATGCAATTTGCTGATAATACCAAGGGCCATCCATATCTTGCGTCATCAACTCTTCATCACGGGTAATCCCATGGCTGCGGAGTAAATACATTTTTTCTGCTAGATCTGCCCTATTGGTTACGGCTGCGCCACCTTCAGCGCTGGTGACTATCTTGACCGGATGAAAACTAAATATAGTGATATCGCTATAGCGGCTATTACCGATGGCTGCATCTTGATATTTACCACCAATCGCATGTGAGGCATCTTCAATAATTTTGAAACTATATTTTTTAGCCAACTCATGGATCGCTTGCATATCACATGATTGACCACTGAAATGCACAGGGATCACTATTTTGGG
Source organism: Psychrobacter immobilis (assembly GCF_904846285.1). Taxonomy (GTDB): domain Bacteria; phylum Pseudomonadota; class Gammaproteobacteria; order Pseudomonadales; family Moraxellaceae; genus Psychrobacter; species Psychrobacter immobilis_D. The sequence continues at coordinate 12,229 of NZ_CAJHAD010000034.1, forward strand.
TAGTTTTCCTACCTTTTCCGCTGCAATAAGCTTTTTCTCTAATTGCTTCGCGCAAAGATTATAAGTACGAGGGTCGATATCAACAAAATCAACTTTGGCACCGCAATACAGAGCACAATTTGCTGAAGCGACAAAAGTATTAGGTGTTGTCCAAAGCCAATCGTCATTGCCTAACCCTAAAGCCAAACAAGCGATATGTAATGCCGATGTCGCACTATTAACAGCAACAGCATATTTGGCATCACATGCATCTATAACTGCCTGTTCAAATGCAGGAACTTGAGGGCCCTGAGTCAAAAAATCTGATTTAAGGACTTCAACAACAGCATTAATATCCTGCTGATTTATGTCTTGGCGGGCATAGGGAATCATTTATATACTCCCTATTTTTTCGTAGTTTATCTCAAGCGAATCTTGTAGATCGCCATCAGACATCCACTCTGAATTGCTGTCACTGGCGTACACGAAACCTTTAGATACCTTTTTGCCATCTTTGATTCGTTTTGGACATATTGCCCAGTTATGTATCAGCGGCAAAATTTTGAAATGCTCAGGATACTCATAGGTGTAACAAGCGTCTTCGCTACTAATCATTTGTTCATGCAGCTTCTCACCTGGACGAATACCTATAATTTCCTGCTTGGCTTCTGGTGCAACTACTCGGGCTAAATCTGTCATCCTCATAGAAGGTATTTTTTTGACGTAAATTTCGCCACCGATCATATCTTCGAATGCATGCCAAACTAACTTAACGCCATCTTCTAATGAAATCATAAAGCGGGTCATACGCTCGTCTGTAATCGGTAGCACACCTTTATCTTTAATAGACATAAAAAAAGTAATCACTGAGCCACGAGAACCCATGACATTACCATAACGTATCACTGAAAACTTAGTGCCATGCTCTCCAGAATAAGCGTTACCAGCTACGAACAATTTATCGGAAGCAAGTTTAGTAGCACCATAAAGATTAATCGGGCTACTGGCTTTATCGGTAGATAGCGCAACCACACCTTTAACGCCTTTATCGATACAGGCATCAATTAAGTTCATTGCACCATTAATATTGGTTTTTACGCATTCAAAGGGATTGTATTCAGCAATAGGTACAATTTTAGTAGGAGCAGCATGGACAACATAATCAACGCCGTCTAATGCACGATATAAGCGCTCTTTATCACGGACATTGCCGATGAAGAAGCGCACTCTATCGTCACCGACGAATTTTTTTGCCATTTCCCACTGCTTCATCTCATCACGTGAAAAGATGATGATTTTTTTAGGATTATATTTTGCTAAGGTCATGGGTAAAAAGGTATTACCAAATGAACCTGTGCCGCCAGTGATGAGAATAGTGCTATTAGTCAACATGTAAAATCCCTCTACCAGTTGCAACGCTACCAAATATTGTTCGATAATTTTTTCTGTAATAAACTTAACAAAACTATAACACACATTAATATGCAAAATTTTTTATTTTGCATATTAATGTGTGTTATAGTTTTGTTAAGTT
>NZ_CAJHAD010000035.1 GCF_904846285.1 Psychrobacter immobilis
GAGAGCCATGTTTGAAATAGTCTCTATATTTTAAGGCTTTTGAACTTACTTTTCCAGATTAGGGACACGCCCTAGTAAAGATAATGGGTCTATCATTTGTATTTATTAGCAATAACAGATTTAGCAGAATATTTGAAATTAAGAAAATTATCAATAATTTAATCAATATGCTTCTAGATTTTATGTTTAGAAAATGTATAGTTTATAAGTATTAATACAGAAGCGCCTCGTCTGATTGTATTACTAACCTGAGGAAAAATAGATTCAAAACTCTTCATGAGCAAAATCTCATTTTTTAAATAAAACTCTTCCAATTGCTTTATGTTTTCAATACCTAAGTTCTTAATTCTATTTATTAGTGCGTTATGAGCAAAGCTTTCAACGTCAGACTCTAGGATCATTAAACCATATTCATTAACAAATAAATCATTTTCAAATTTAACCACATTATTATTTGTTCTCATAAACGATATTAATGAGGCCTTGTTTATTTCAATTTGGCTAGGATTGACTTTAATATCTAGACTTAAACTCGTCTCGTAATCCACTATAGTAGACTTTAACTTTACAAACTCAATGTCTGCTTGCTCCAAAAGTGCTGCAACTCTGTAAAAACTTATCTTTACTGAAGATGGTATTTCAGCCGCCCCTTTATAACCTAAATCATGCTCAATCTCTGCCCAAGAGTGTTGTAAGATACTTCTGATTTGAAACTCAAATTTGAAAGTTTCAAAATCTGAGTACTCTGAAAGGATAGTCCTGCTTTTCTTTAAACTGGCTACATAATATAGACTTCTATAGCCAAATCTATCAGTATCTATCTCACGTTTATCGACTGAATTCTCTCGATCTATATCGAACTCTTCTTCAACTACCTTAGCGACTTTATCTACTTCATCTTCAAAGTATGTAATTATACGGATACCGACTATATCTGTAATATCGTCTAAAAACTCGTATTTCTGTTTTGCTAAAATTTTCTTTTCTAAACTATCTCTATTTTTGACTCTGGTTTGTATCTGATGAGCTTTAATACCTTTTTGTTTAAGCAAAGAATTTATAAGTGTTTCGAGAGACTTATCCAGATTCTCTAATATTTCTCTCTTATTGTCATATTCTTTCAATATTGAATTCATCTTGATAGCTCATTGGATAGATTGTCATAAGAAGTCGATAATTGTATCTCACATCATAAATACTCGAACAAACTAATTTGTAATTACAGATTGTGGTGCATAATTTCACTACAAAATCGTAGTCAACTATCTTAACTACAACTTTGTAGTCAGAACTTACTTCTTTTATCGAATAACTAAATACACATTATCTCACACGTACGTCGTTTAGCTTTGTTAAAGTAAGTCATGCAAATCTCCTAATAAAACAAAAAGGACTCCCGTCATGACCTTACTTAAAACCTTTGATTTAACCTATCCTATCGTGCAAGCGCCGATGGCAGGAGCAACCACGCCTGAGCTGGCAGCGACGGTGAGTAACTTTGGTGGACTGGGTTCATTGGGAGGAGGGACGACGGCACCAGAGGTATTAAACGAGCACATTAATACCCTTAAATCACTCACTGGTCGCCCCTTTATGATTAATTTGATGGTGTTATCCGAGCACGATTCGGATACATTAGACAGCGCAGTCCCTGCTTGGTTAAATGAGTATTATGAGAAAAATAATATAGACATAGCGTTACCTAAACGACCCGCGCTAAGCTTTGCAGAGCAGCTACAAGTGCTTTATGACAATCCTGTTCCTATCGCCAGTTTTACCTTTGGCATTATCAGTGCCGAGCAGGTGCAGGATTTAAAAGATTTGGGTACGCGCGTCATCGGCACTGCCAATCACCCACTAGAAGCAAAAGCATGGGCGGAGATTGGTGTCGATGCGGTATGTATTCAGGGATCAGAAGCTGGTGGCCATCGCGGTGGTTGGTTGCCACAAAGCGCGAGCGATCCACTAGGTTTATTGACGCTGATTAGCCAAACACGCGCGTGCACCGATGTTCCTTTGATTGCAGCGGGCGGTATTATGACGGGGCAAGCGATTAAAGCGATACAAACCGCAGGTGCTGAGCTTGCGCAAATCGGTACGGCGTTTTTGACCACGGATACATGCGGTATTAATGACACTTATAAACAAGCGCTACTTGATGCCGGTCTGGGTAAGCGTAGTAGCGAGACACGCTTAACACGGCTGTTTTCAGGTAAGCAAGCACGCGGTTTGTTAAACGATTATCTGCGTGACTTTGGCCGGTTTGAAAACGCACATGAGCTACCGCCCTACCCACAATTAAATGCCATGACCAAAAACTTGCGTGCCCATGCAAAAAACAACCTAGATGCAGAACATCAGTCTTTATGGGCAGGACAAGGGGTAGCTTTGGTCAGAAAAGAAAGTACACTTGAATTGCTCGAGCGACTGGTAAAAGATTTATAATTTAAAAGATATCGTTAATATCTTTTAGGCAAAAAAAGAAACACCAACATATCTGGTGTTTCTTTTTTTTCAAAATAATGACTTTCAACCAATCCCTAGCGCTGCGCCTCCAATATACTTCTAAACGCCTTATAATTATCTGCCGTTTCATCCAGCGCTTCAACCATCGGTACATGACCGACATCTTCCATCATAATCACTTGTGCTTGCGGGATGATTTGTTTTATAAGATTGACCGTTTCAGGTTTGATGATCTGATCTTTATCACCCCATACCACTAGCGTCGGAATTTTATATTGGGCGATGATTTTGGCGCGCTCTTCGACATTATCGGTGACGATTTGCTCCAAGATTTTGGCGTCCAGTTCTTTATTTTTGATACGTTCTTGGGCAAACACCGCTTTGACCGATTTCGGCAGATAAGGCGGCTTATACATGACGAAATCATACATTTTATAGAAGTCTTCATTGCTCTTAATTAACAGCGGATTGTTCTCTAACGTTGCACCTTCTAATGATTTAGGAATACCTGCCGACCAAAAACCTGCGCTATCGACGAGCCATAAACTTTTGACGTCTTTGGGATACTTTGCTGCGTAAGCTACACTGATAGCGCCGCCCATCGAGTTGCCGCCGACATGAATATTTGACGCCAAACCTTTGGCTTGCAGCAATTCATGCAAGCGCGTCGCTTGCGCCTCCGACCGATAGTCGGCGCTCATCGGTTTGCTAGATTCACCAAAACCAAGCAAATCCGGAATGATCAGATGATAGCCTTCTAACTGACGGGCGATACGGGTAAAGTTGTCTTTATTACCGCCAAAGCCATGAATGAGTAATAACGGCTCGCCAGCGACATTGCCGTTTTCTGCATAGACCATCTTATCGCCTGAAGCTAGTGTTAACGATTTGATTTCTAAATCAGACTTGTTACGCTCATATTGAATAATCTTTTGGGTCGTATTGACCGCTAACGCATTGGGCGCGGTGGTACAACCGACCATAGAAAGACTAAAAAGCGCGGCAAAGCACAGGCGTTTTAATAGCATCGAAACATCCTTGTGATAGTTGGTAGATATACATAGAAAAGGTTAGAAGTTAAAGGTGCTTAAAATCGCAATCTTAGCATAAGAATATTAATAACTAGGTTACTGGGTCAATAATTTATCAACATATTTAAGCGATTTTTTATACCTTTCATCATAGTTGCCGCTGATAATGTGATAGCGCACCCCAAACTCATTTAATAAAGATTTTAGTAATTGATTGTTTTTATTGCGAACTTGCATATCACCAAAAGACCTTAACCCATCAGCGACCCACTCAATATCCGCCTCTAAAAATAACCACAAGTCATAATCTTGCAGTTTAGCGATTTCATCAAGTACGCTTTGCCTTGCTTCCAGATAAGCCATTGAAAAAAACTGGGTCGTAATCGCTTCTGTATCAACGAAATATATCTTATTTGCCACTTTTTTAGCTTGCCTCTCATGATATTTATGTTCATAAGCAATCTGTGCAAAATCCTCAAGCAAGACGATTTCAGCGTTAATTTCCTCATAAAATTTGCGCCCTGCTTCTTCGACATAGCAAGTGTTATAACGATGGGCTAAATCTTTCGCTAATGTGGTCTTGCCCGTACTTTCTGTACCAACGATAACAACACCTTTGGCAAAATAAGGTTGTACCGCGTTGGGCAACCTATCCCAGTGCTGAATCGCGCCGTCATGACGTAGCTGGCTTGCGGATATGGGATAAAGCTGACGGTCGGCGTCGATAATAATATGCTTTGCTTTAGGATATAAATCATCGAAGTAATCACTATAGCTTGGTTCAGAACTAAAAATAAAATCGATGGGTTTGCCTATCAAGGTTTTAATGCTATCGGCACAGCTTTGCCAGTCAGGCTCAACGTTAGCATGAGCATGATAATTAACATTGGTATGAGTATCAGTATTTTTATTGATATTGGTTTCTTCTATTGCATAGACATGCACATTATCCAGCTCTTTAGTAATTTCATGCCACCAGCGCAGTCTTTGCTCCACCGCTATCGGGGCGATTTTACTTTTATGAAAATAAACCTCACGTTCAAACATCACGTTATAAGTCACTATGACATAAAGCTTATCGACCATAGCCGCCGCCTTTCGCATCGCATGCACATGCCCTTTATGTACTATTAAGAACTTACCGCCAAACATGCCTATCGTTTCTTTTTTCATATTGTCATTTTTAGCCCATTTAGATGTCTGTCGATTGAATTAAGGACACGTCCTAATACATTATATAAAAAAATGTTACCAGTCTAACCAAGATGCTACAAGCAAGGTCATTTATAATAAGGGTTTTTATGTCATTAAATAAAGCCAACTTGGATGGCGCAAAAGGATAAACATTGAGTAAAACAACTACCTCCACCGATAAAAGCCGTGACCTTACCCAAGGGTCGATTGCCAAAACCATGCTGCTGTTTGCCTTACCGACTCTCGGCTCATCGGCCCTGCAGTCGTTGAACGGCTCGATTAATGCCGTCTGGGTAGGTCGATTTTTAGGGGAAGAAGCGCTGGCAGCAACTGCAAACGGTAATATCTTGATGTTTATCCTGATCTCATTCGTTTTCGGTTTTGGTATGGCGGCGACTATTTTGATTGGTCAGGCCATGGGCAGTCGTAACGATACTATAGTCAAAAAAACCATGGGCACGGCGCTGGGTAGCATTATTCCGATCAGTATATTGGTATCGGCAATCGGGTGGATATTTGCCCCACTGCTCCTTGAGCTGCTCGGGACGCCGCCAAGTGCGGTAGATCTAGCCCTGACCTATCTGCGGATGATTTTTGTGGCGATGCCTGTCACATTGACCTTTACGCTGATAATGATGGCACTGCGCGGAACGGGTGATTCTACGACGCCGCTTTGGTTTATCATTATATCGGTGATTATCGACCTGATTTTGACGCCGGTACTGATTTTGGGACTAGGCCCCTTTCCTGAATGGGGTATATTTGGCTCGGCCTTTGCAACCGCCGTCGCCAACACGCTAGCGCTAATTGGTATGGTCGTCACCATGTATCTGCGTGGTTCTGTGCTGACACTTAAATTGCCAGAGCTCCGTTTTCTACGCGCAGATAGAGACATCCTAAAGTCGATGTTTTCAAAGGGATTGCCGATGGGCTTGCAGATGATTGTTATCTCTTCAGCAGCATTGACGATGCTGTCGCTGATTAATCGTGAAGGGGTACAGACAACGGCCGCTTATAGCGCAACCCAGCAGCTTTGGACCTACGTGCAGATGCCGGCAATGGCGCTAAGTGCTGCGGCCAGTGCGATGGTCGCACAGAATATCGGTGCCAATCAATGGCATAGGGTTGCAGGAATTACGCGTTGGGGGCTTATTTTTAATGTGATATTAACAGGCGCTATAATCGGGGTTTTGAGCATTTTTGATGACACTATTTTGGGGCTTTTCCTTGGTAGTGACAGCGCAGCAGTGCCGATTGGGCGGCATATTCAGTTGATGGCGACATGGGGCTTTATCTTTTTTGGTATAGCGCAAGTGCTGTTTGGCACCATGCGTGCCAATGGCTATGTGATTTGGCCACTAATCGTCATGGTGATTTCGATGTATCCTGTGCGTCTTGGCTTTGCTTTCGGGCTTTATCCGTTCCTTGGAACCGATGCGCTTTGGCTGTCGTTTCCAGCAGGCATGGTAGCAACTGCTCTGATGGGGGCAGGATTATATCTGTACGGTGGCTGGCGCAAGGGTAAAAACATGCCCGCAGAAGAAGCGGCGCAAAGGTCGGAGGAGTTTCGCGCTCATACCGGCACCAGTGCCTCGTTTCGTGATATTTTACCAACCACGGTATGGAAACTATCCCCTTTACGCCGTATTACAAGGTTGCGTCGACGTCTGCAAAGACGACTACAGAAACATCGTATGATAAGAAAGAATAAACGCTCATCGCGTGGTTTATAGTGGTTTATAAATAGTACATTCAACTGGTTTAAGCTCAACTTATTTAATCTCAGTGACTTAATAAAAAATCCACCGCTGCAGCGGCATGAATAGCGGTGGTATCAAATACGGGAATGGGGCTGTCTGCTTGCTTAATAAGCAGTCCAATTTCGGTACAGCCTAAGATGACGCCCTCTGCACCTTTATTCGCTAAATCCTGAATCACTTGCTGATAATACTGGCGTGAGCTAGCAAGTAGCTGACCTTGACATAGCTCCTCATAAATAATGCGATGTACCTCTGCCCGCGCGTCTGTCTCTGGTATCAACACTTGCAAGCCTGCATCAATCAAACGCTGCTTATAAAAGTCCTGCGTCATGGTGAACTGAGTCCCAAGCAGCGCAACCTTAGTCAAACCTTGCTGTTTAATCGCAGCAGCCGTGACATCGGCAATATGAATAATCGGCAGGTTAGTCGAGGCTTGGACATCATCGATAACTTTATGCATGGTATTAGTCGCGATAAGTAAACCTTTCGAGCCAGCCGCTTGTAGACGTTTGCCACTATTGGCTAATATTGCGCCCATTTCATCCCACGCCCCTTTAGCTTGCAGTGCCTCAATCGGAGCAAAGTCCACGCTATGAAGCAGTAAGTCTGCTGAATGCAAATTGCCTAGCTTAGCCTTGACACCCTCATTTATCAGTCGATAATAGCTTTCGGTACTCTCCCAACTCATACCACCGATGATGCCAAGTGTTCTTTGTTTAGATAAGGTTTTGGACGGGGATTGTTTGGCTGATTGTTGCGCTACATTACTTTGATTGGCAGACATTTTTTATCCTTATACAGTTATTTTAAAGAAGGTTATTTTAAATACAGCTATTTTAAATAGCATTAAAGTTCACTTAATAAGCCTGAATAGCAGCAAAGCATTAAAACTGAATGATAACAATATAATAAGGCGAACTTTATGATTGATAATAACCATTTTACCTCGCCGTCATCACGCGTTATCATAGTCGCCGCTAAGCATGAGCAATGCTTTATATCATCCTCTCTCATCGCAAAATCACGTTTATAACACCCCTTAAACGTGGCTCTCATCAAGCAGGACAACAGAACATTATGGCAAAATTCCCGACCGTCAGAATACGCACGCGGCGCAAATACTATCGGCTGATTTTCACCTTTTTAATGGCGCTGATGATGTCGACGATTATCTCGACGGCCCTGCTACTGATTAACGTAGGGTTTGTCGAAGGCTTCTTTGTTACCCTGTTTAACTCGTGGAAGTATGCCTTTATGGTTGCTTGGCCGAGCGCTTATATTTGCGCCTATTTAATTCAAGAGCACCTGCTAAGCCGTATCGAGTTTTATTAAAGCCGTTATAAAGGTTAGTAAGTTATAAAAGATAGTAACTTATAAAACTTAGTAACTTATAAACTTTAGTACATTATGCCGGCGTAAAAACAGCTAAGATAGGCTACAAACTGTTTTTAATCAGAGGCGACTATGAGCCACGCACGGCGTACTATCGAGCAGTTACTACAGCAAAATATCCTCCCTCTTAAAAATGCCGAGGCAGCAGCAATACACTTTGAGGTCTATCCTAGCAAACGCACGTGGCTAGACTTTTTTGATAAAGCGCTGCTGATTATTGGCGCGGTGGCACTGGTATTATCCTTAGTGTTCTTTATCGCCTATAACTGGCAAAATATGGGCAAAACAGGCAAATTTGCCTTGGTTGAAGGAGCGTTGGTTATTACCATTGCGCTTTATGTAGCCCTGTCTTTTAGGCGACAGTTTCAACTGATTCGGCAGTTATTGTTGCTCATTGCCAGTATCATCACCGGTAGCTTATTGGCGCTATTTGGACAGGTCTATCAAACGGGTGCTGATACGTGGCAGCTGTTTTTTGGTTGGGCAATACTGATTACGCCGTGGGTCATGATTGCCCGTTTCCCTGCGCTGTGGCTGCTGTGGTTGGGGTTAGTTAATGTCTGCTTGGCACTCTATTTAGATATCGCAAATCTACAATTTATTAACTATAGCCTGCAAAACGTCTCTCAAGTAGCCATCCTTGCACTATTTAATTTTATTGCCTTTTATAGTTGGCTGATTAGTTTCGATAATAAAACCCCCTTCTCTACTCCCCATCTGTTTCATCGTATTATCCCTAAAAAACCCACCGCTCAAATCAACAGCTCTCAAACCAAATCCAGCTTGCACTGGAGCACTTATATCGTCGGTTTATTACCTACGTTTTTTATGACTTATCTGGCAATTGTCACGGTCTTTGATAGTGGTAATATCTGGAAAACGCTCATCGCTATCCTAGTGTGGTTGGGCTGGTGCGGCTTTATGTTTCGGCAGTTTCGTCAGCGCCGTATTGATTTACTGATGCTGACTTATCTATCGTTTTCGATGATTATTGTGGTGATGTGTTGGGTCGGTAAATGGCTGTTAGATGATTTTGACGCCGCTGGATTTTTAGTATTAGCCTTGTTGCTTATTGGCATGAGCTCGGCGGCAGTCATGTGGCTACGCAAAGTTGGCCGTATCAACAACGATGACATTGCTGCTTCTATCATTAAGGGGAACAGTCATGAATAATAATATCAACCATAACGAGCAACAGCCTGAGATTTTGCTATTGCAGCAGCCGGGACTCATCGACACGCAAAATATCAGTGATAAGCTTTTAAATAATGCCGAATCTGCAGCGCGCAGCCCTTGGTTTATCAGCTTACTTTTTGGTATGAGTGGCATATTGGCCAGCCTGTTTTTTATCGGGTTTTTGACTTTAATGTTAGATAACACCGGTTTGCTTGATAGTACGCTGGCGGTTATTATCATTGGCGCACTATTAAGCATCATTGGCGGATTCTTATTTTATAACGCGCGCAGTCGCCACAGCCCTTTTTGGAATGGCTTAGCTTTTTCGATTACGCTAGCAGGTCAAGGTTATATTGCTTTTGCCCTACTGGCGAGTGAGATTGCAGAGCCACTCAATATAATGCTATTGCTCCTTGTACAACTGTTAATGACTATTGTAATACCCAATTTTATCTATCGTTTATTAAGCGCGACCTTAGCTTTAAGCTACCTATTTTACCTGTTAAATTACTATCACTTATCCGAAGTAAGCTTAGGATTGTTTGCATTGATAACGAGCGTCGCTCATTTACAACGCTATACGCTAGCGGCATTTATCCCGACCAAATGGCGCGCCAGCTTCTTTGATATTAGCAGTGCTATTGGTTATGCGAGTGCTTACGTCTTACTCCTTGTTTCGGTCTACTTCATCGCTGCTGAATATGGCAATAGCTTTGATAACCTTGATAGTCTTGATAACTACGGTAAAGCCTTTAGCTATAACTACTATCTGGCCCAAGGGCTATTAACGCTTGCCAGCCTTTATGCCGCTTATCTGATTCTTAAGCGCTATCACATCAAACTACTATCAACAGCAGGACTACTGATTAGCGCCGCGATTATAGTACTTGGCGTTATCTCCATTTATGTCTCAGGCTTATTGGCCACCAGCCTAATTATCATTATCGCGACTGCCAATAGCCAACGCGTGCTCTTAGGATTGGGCGTTATCGCTTTAGTTGGTTATATCTTTTGGTATTACTATCAGCTCGATACTACTCTCCTAGTCAAATCCGCTTCCATGCTTGTCATCGGTATCGCGCTATTACTGCTGCGCTGGCTGCTTATCAAAGGCTATTTTGCGAATATAAAATCGAGTGCTAACGACAATCAGGAGCGGCTGTCATGAACAATAAAATTTTGACCAAACGCTTAATTGAAGACACATCGAGTGCACATTGGCTACAAAAACCGGCAGTCACGATTGTTATTGCCCTCCTTGGATTGGCGTTAGTATTGGTGGTGATGACGATGAATATCGCAAAATATGAAGCACATCTTGCGACTGGCGATACGGTATTATTAGCGCTTGCACCCGTTGATCCGCGCGGCTTTATGCAGGGCGATTATATGACGCTTAGCTATGCGCTAGAGCGTGACGTATTTGCCGCCTTAAATAGAGACCCTGGTAGCTATCCTACTAATGAACAAGGCTATGTCATTGTCGCTTTAGATAAACATAACGTCGGCCAGTTTTTGCGCTTAGCTGTTGATAATCAGCCTGAAAATTTAGCCACTAATGAGATCGCTATTCATTACCGTATTCGTAACGGCACAATGCAGCTAGCGACTAATGCTTTCTTCTTCCAAGAAGGTCATGGCGAGGCTTTTGAGGCAGCACAATATGGGCTATTTCGGGTCAATGATAAGGGCGAGCCGTTATTAACTGAGATGGTAGATAGTAATTTTCAGATTATTAAAGGTAAAGCTGAGTCAGCTGCTGACTCCTCTCCTTAAATAATAAAAGACGGCTAGGTAATGACTTTCATTAACCAAAGTGATATTGCGATAAGTAAGCTGGGTTTGTTACTGTTGAAGGCTGCAAATTCATTAGCTCGTTAAAAACATTTGCAACAACCTTAAAATTAAAAAAAGGATTTATCATGCGTAGTGCAACTTATGACCATTTTGGCAAACCAACTGAAGTATTAAGCCTCGGCGACCGCCCTATTCCTGAGCCGAAAGCCAATGAGGTGCGCGTCAAAACTATTTTAGCCTCTATCCATAATCATGACCTACTTACCATTCGCGGTCAGTATGGCTTTAAGCCTGAGATGCCGGCTATCGGTGGTAGTGAAGCATTAGGTATTATCGATGCCGTTGGTAGTGAGGTCAAAGACCTAAAAGTCGGGCAACGCGTGGCGGCTGCCAGTGTACAAGCAACGTGGGCAGAATACTTTGTCGCCGCCGCTGATATGGTTTTTCCAATGCCTGATAGCTTAGAAGATGAAATGGCCGCGCAGCTGATTGCCATGCCGCTAAGTGCCTTAATGCTGCTGGAGTTTTTAGAAGTAGAAAGCGGTCAATGGATTATTCATAATGCCGCCAATGGCGCGGTCGGTAAATCGCTTGCGATGTTAGCGGCTGCGCGTGGCGTAAAAACCATTAACCTCGTACGCAGTGCAGATGCGATAAAAGAATTAGCCGCTCTCGGTATTAAAAATAATATCAACAGCTCAGATAAAGACTGGAAAGAGCAAGTCCGTCAAATCATCGGTGATGATAGCATCAGCGCGGCGGTCGACTCTGTCGGCGGTGAAAATAGTGGTGATTTATTATCGCTACTGGGTCATGGTGGCACATTCGCCGCGTTTGGGGCGATGTCAGGTAAGCCTATGGTCATTAATCCGACCCATATGATTTTCAAGCAAGCCATTATGAAAGGCTTTTGGGGCAGCAAGCTTAGCCAAGAGATGAGTGTGAAGAATAAGCAGCGTTTGGTGAATGAGCTGATTGATAGAGCGGTTGATGGACAATTAAAACTGCCTGTGGAGGCGGTATTTGATTTGGCTGATATCGTGAAAGCAGTCGATGGCAAATTACAGTCAGGCAAGAAAGGTAAGGTACTGTTAAAGCCTTAAGCTGCTCATTTAAAGTCCCTTTAATATAAAAGTAATAAAAAAGGAATAATATAATGTCTAACCAAACGGACGCCAACAACACAACTTTTAAAGCGCTAGTCGTCGAAGAAACCAGCGACGGCAAATTCAATAAAAGCATCCAAACGCGTAATGTCAGTGACTTGTCTGAAAATGACTTATTAATCGACGTGCATTATTCATCACTAAATTTCAAAGATGCGATGTCAGCATCAGGTAATAAAAGAATCACCAAGCAGTATCCGCACACTCCTGGTATTGATGCAGCAGGCGTCGTGGTCAGTGACAAATCAGGCACGTTTAAAGCAGGTCAAGAAGTCGTGGTCTTTGGCTATGATTTAGGAATGGATACCGATGGCGGCTTAAGCCAAATGATATCTATCCCAGCGGATTGGGCGGTCGAATGTCCACCTTCTTTAACACTAAAAGAAGCGATGATTTACGGTACGGGCGGTCTCACCGCAGCATTAAGTGTGCAAAAGTTAGAAAAAATGGGTGCAAAACCAAGTGATGGACCAGTTGCTGTCACGGGTGCAACGGGCGGCGTCGGTAGTATCAGCATTGCTATCTTAAAGCAGCTGGGCTATGAAGTGATTGCCTTCTCAGGTAAACCTGAGCAAAGCGACTATCTAAAAGAGCTTGGCGCAAGCGAAGTTCGTCACCGCGATACCATCAATGAAATCGGCAATAAACCAGTCGGTCGCGAGCTGTGGGCGAATGCCATTGATACGATAGGCGGCGATTATCTAGCCAACTTACTTAAGCAGACCAAAGCGGGCGGCGCAGTCACTAGTTGTGGCTTGGCGGGTGGCGCTGAGTTTTCGATGACGGTCATGCCTTTTATCACTCGTGCAGTATCCCTACTCGGTATCGATTCGGTCTATATTCCACTGGCGGATAAAAAGGCTATCTGGCAGCGTGTTTCAACCGATATGAAACTGCCTAATCTAGAGATTTATGCCGAAGAAATCACCCTAGAGCAAACACCTGAATACTTAGACCGCTTTATGGCGAGTAAGACGGTCGGGCGTTATGTGGTGAATGTTCGGGGTTAGGGGGTAATCACCCCAACCATAAGACACTTATTAAATAGAATTAAGCTGCGTGGTTTAGTTTCTGCATTGGCGTAAAACC
>NZ_CAJHAD010000036.1 GCF_904846285.1 Psychrobacter immobilis
GACACTTTTAATCACTTGTGCTCGAAAATCTGCTGAATAGGTCATTTGTTATTCTGCCATTTCGTTTGTTTTAAAACAATTGTATCTTATTTAAAAAGAACTGACTATATCTTAACTCATTGAAAAATCTTCTTACCAATCTTTATTTATTTCGTACCAGTTAAGTTTTTAGTGCTCTTACTTAATAATCAACGGTATAACTGAGACCATATGTTGTCCCTGTGGCAGGTAAACGGTTCAAGTCGCCAAACGTAGTTTGATGGTAAACCGTTTGATAGTCTTTATTGAGTATGTTATAAACTCCATAACCGACGCGACCGACAGGCATGTTTACTTGACCTAATACATCTAAAGTCATATAGCCTGTGACTGGCTGCGCACTAGCATCAGGGTCGTTTTGTTGATCTTTAAAGGCTCTGTCATCGCCACCAATCGCCAATGCTTGCAGTCGTATGTTACTGCCTTCATCAAAGTTATATTGTGCAAATGCAGTGCCTTTAAGCGGAGTTAAACGTACCGCATCTAGCTCAAGCCAATCACTGTCTTTCTTATATTGACCACGAGTGTAAGCCAAACTACCGCCGACTTGCCAGCTATCACTGATATCTTGGGTGAGTGATCCCTCTACGCCATAAACTCGCTCGTCGGTATCAACCACTTCTACGGTATAGTCATTGGTAAAACGCACGGTTTTATCTGAAGTATTATAAAAACCCGTTACTCTTGCTGACGTGTCACCATGCTTGCCTTGCCACCCTAAATCATAGTTGTTGATCGAGATAGGCTGCACATTATCTGAGTTGACCACATAGCCTGCACGTACATCACGCAGCGCACGCTGTATATCAGCGGTGGTAAATCCTTGCGAAAAATTGGCAAATATTTGATCATTCGGTGTTAGCTGATAACTGCTACCAAGGTTAAATAGCGTTTTGTCGTGATCGGTCTTACCCTCTGCTACGTCACCTGCTTGATAGTCAGTACTAGAGCCATTAAAGTAATCTTCTAACAGTTGCTCATAAAAAGGGGTAAAGGTATCTGTTTTTGATTTGAGTTTTTGATAGCGCATGCCAGCGCTAGCATGCCATTTATCTGTCATATCTATATCTGCATTGACAAATGCACCAATCTTATCAATAGTCGTGTCTGGCCCGCCATTATATGTCATACCATTTGTCTTTGAGACCAGACCATTACTGGCCTTGAACTGGTTGAAGTTTTGCCCATAGTAGGTTTGTTCACTATTCTCACGCTCAAAATCCGCGCCATAACTCAATAGCGTCTGTTTGCCAACAAGTTCAGTCTCAGTCTGCATGGCGGCGCGTAGACCCATCACTTCGATATCTGCTTCTGATTGCATAATGAATATCGCATTGGCTGACAGCTTTTTCGCTGTATCTTTGTCGGCACCGTTTTCTAGCAATACTGCACGAGCTTGTGCTCTAGCATCTTTGCCCGAAGGATAAAAACGCCCCTGTTCATCACGGTAGTAACCCGTAACACTTAAATTAGAACCAAAAACATCATCATTGTTATAATTGAGGTTCACCGATTTTTTGGTGGTGTAAGGCTGAGCCTCTATACGAGCGCCATCGATCGCTTTTAAGGATGGCGGCGCACCAAGTAATAATACTTGTAAATTGTTACCATAATCTGGACCATAATCGGTATCTTGCTCATCCTTATAATAAGTCATGGCAAGATTTAGGCTTTGGCTTTCATCGATGTCCATGCCTAAATTAGCGTTAACACTTAACGATTCAGTATCTTGCTGATCGGTTTGATTAACGTCTGGGCCGATACGATCACCACGGCTATCAAACTTACCGCCTCTATTCTCATAATCCACGTCTAAGCGACCATAGACGCGCTCGCCACCATAACCCAAGCTCTGTCCTACATGATAACCTAACGAGTCTGATTCAAAATCACGACTGCTATCGATACCTACTCGAGTTTGACCCGTAAAACCAGCGCCTGCTGCCGACTTAGTCACTAGGTTAATAAGACCACCTGCTGCGCCAGACCCATAAATACTGGTCGCACCAGAGAGCACTTCTACCCGCTCAAGCTGCTCTGGATCAATACTATTTAGCTCTCGTGATAAGCTGCGCGATCCTGATAAAGGCACACCATTGAGTAGATATTGTACGGGGCGACCACGCATCGTCGTACCATAATTACTGGTAGAGCCACTACTAGCACCCAAACTTGGAATCAGCTGTGCCAAAATATCGCCTATAGTACGGTTGCCTGTGGCTTGAGCTTGAATGTCTTCTTCACCAATCACTTGTGTGACTGCTGGCATCTCGCTAATCTTTTGTGCCAGCGCTGTCCCTGTCTTGGCACGCGCAGTGACTGTAATGGTATCCAAAGTCACGCTAGGCGCATCACTAGTAGCCGAATTTTCAACTGTATCTGTCGCTGACGCGTCGATATCAGTTTGTGCATATAACTGCTGGCTAATACATAAAGTAAGGAGGGATAGAGCAACTTGATGGTAGCTTTTCATTATTATTTCGCTTATTAGCTGAATAAATTGATAGGAGTTATGTTTAGCTTGTTCTGCAGAATGTACTAATTTTGTGAAAGATATTGTAAATGATAACTATTAACATTTCTATAATTATTTGCAAATCTGTGCCTTTGCATATATAAAACTCCTCTCTAAGAACTAAAAGCAAGCGGTTGAGTTAAGCAATATTTAGTGAAAAGTAAAATCGATACATCACCCACTGCTGAAATCAATTTTCTAGCAAATATAAATTGATTAAATTTATTATTTAAAATAACGTCTTACTTTGCTGGTCTGTCTAGGGCCTGTCTTCACTTTAAAAATGATAATAAAAATTATATAAACTGCAGTCAAACGAGGAAAATAGCGTAGATAATATCGAGATATTGATCAGTTATTTGAAGATATTTGGCAAAATTTAGTCATTTTTAGACCATTTAGGTATTTTCGTTTGATCATCTATGAATAACTTAGGCAGCTTTTGGTAATCGCCGCGCTGAAAAAACAGTCAAAAACAAAATGACAGCCAGCATGACAAAAATCTCTTGAATAGCAGCAGCAATGCTTTGCGTACTACCATTGGCCAATAACTGTGCCCCGCGCCCTGCCACGTAGACCGTAACCAGCGTGATAAAGACGGTAGAAACGATTCGGCGACTGATATTATTGAGCGCTGCGCCTTCAGTGACCACCTCTTTTGATAAGCTGCTAAAACCTACCGTGGTCGTAGGCAAATACGCCAGCCCAACCCCCACACCTTGTACACTCATCACAACCATCAGCACCCAAAGCGTTGGTTGGTACAGACACCATGCAAGCATCAGCATAGACGACGAGCTGATGATAATACCCAAAACTCCTATGCCTCTAGCTCCATATCTATCCACGCGCTTGCCTGAAAAATGAGTCGTGATACTAGACATCAGCGTCGCGGTCAACAAAATGATACCTGTCCATAACGCACTCTCGCCCATGACCTCTTGGATTAATATGGGTAATAACAACAGACCAACCATCAGACCAAGCGTCTGCGTTACACTGATAATCGTACTGTGCAAATAAATCTTATTAGTAAACAAGTTCAAGTTCAACAAAGGTTGACTCTGACGGCGCTCATATACCCACCAAATCACAAAAAATATCGAAAATAGGATGGCCAATAGACCAGTGCCGATCACGTTAGCAAGGGTGGCTTGAAAATCTGCTTTAAGCGTACTAAGCCAAGTCATCAAAGCCAGTAGCCAAACGAGCAAACTTACGAAACCAACCATATCAAAGGAGCTGCTTATCGTAGGCGAACGGAATTGGGGTAAAAACAACCATACCATAACCATCACTAAAGCACTGAGCGGTATCGTCGCGGCAAACAACGTCCACCATGCAAATTGCTCCATCAAATAAGCCCCTATCAATGGGCCAAACGCTAGTGAGATCATGATAAAAATGCCCCATAGCGCCATTACTCTACCGTGTTTATGCTGCGGATAAATCTGGTAGAGCATGCCAATAGATAAAGGAATAATCAGACCACCACCCAGCCCTTGTACAGCACGAGCAACGATCACCATTGCCATGCTAGGCGCTAACATTCCAAGTACTGACCCCAGCATAAATCCTACGATAGCGCCCGAATAAACAGGTTTAAATGCAAACCTTTTATTCAAATAACCGCTGAGCATAAGCCCCACGCTCATAGACAACATATAAGCATTTAAAACCCAGCCAGCTATAATGATGTCGACATCAAATACCGACATGAAGACCGGAATAGCAGGATTAAGTGCGCTATTGTTAAAGCTGACGACCGTACCGCCAAGCAAAAGGATGAATAGCACCTGATGCACTTGCCTTTCTGTCAGTTCGTGCCTACTGTCAAGTGAAGACATCACTTAAACCAATGACCAATGACCAATGAGACATTGTCTACTGGTTTGCTCATTTAATAACTTCAAAGTATCTTCACCACTCTATTCTGTTACTCTATTGACATTAGACAAAAAGAGATATGCGACTTATAGTTCTAAGTAGCAGACCAATGATAAGTACTAGTGAGAATAAACTCATCCGTCTGCCACCGATCTATCTCTACTTTTCCTTGCAGGAAAACTATCGGCTCACAGCCATGGGTACTTTTCGAATCAGCCATAAGAAATAGGCACCGCCAATGATGGCAGCAATTGTACCAGCAGGCAGCTCATAAGGAAAAATGATATAACGTCCAATCCAATCCGCCAACACCATCACACCTGCCCCCAATAAAGCCGCCAAAGGTAACTGACGCTCAAGCCTTACCGCACCAAGTGAGGTTGCCAAATGCGGCACCATCAATCCAATAAAACTCAGTGGGCCTACTGCAAGCGTACTGGCGGTACTTAGCGCTGCCACCAATGCCAATAGCGCCATCGTCACTGGAGTTACCGCTACACCTAAATTACGAGCGACGCCCGCCCCCAAACCAAGAACACGTAGAGGTTTGATGAGCAATAAACTTAAGGTAAATAAGACAAGCGCAATGCTGATGAGATACCATACTGTAATAGGCTGGGCGCTATAAGTGGTCCCTGATAGCCAACTGAGCATCGCCTCTAAGCGCGGGTCACCTGACAGCTTGACCATATGCATCACTCCATCCATCATGGCAGCAATGCCGATACCGACTAATAATAGATAGCCTGAGCTTACTCTACGTGCAAGCCAAATAATCAAAAGCAACACTGCCACAGCGCCTGACAATCCTGAAATCAATAAAGTGCCTGATCCCGCAGACAGCCCCAAGCTCGGTAGTAGCAAAAATCCTAAGATAACCCCAAGAGCAGCACCTGAGCTTACCCCTAACACTTCTGGACTTGCCATTGGATTGCGCGTGAGTGTTTGCAATAGTACGCCAGCGACAGCTAGCATGAGACCTGTTGCTGCCGCACTTAAACTGCGAGGCAATCGATACTGCTGGGTGATGGCCCAATCCGTGCTTAGCCCCCACCCATTGATATCTTGCACGAAAAGGCAAGCCAGCATGATCATCACGACCACGCCAAGACCCCAGCGCCAAAATGCGACAGGCGTATTGTGACCCGCAAGCGTGGGAATTACGGTTTCTATTCGCTCACGACGCTGGCGTAAGATTAACCAAATAATGAGGGGGGCGCCAAGAATACCAGTCAATGCCCCTGCTGGAATCTGCATACTCAGTATCGGCTCAAGCAATAAAGCCAAGTTGCTGGTGAGCCATAAAAGCAGCGCGCCTAAACCAAAGGCAGCAGCCAAACGTTTGCTAATTGAGGAGATACCAAGTGCATTAACCAAGCTGGCAGCGCCAAGACCGATAAAACCTATCAAACCGACTTCACTAACTACCAAAGCCGTCACAATAGCCACGATGAGCACCACGATGGCGCGTATACCGTTGATAGGCACACCCAAACGCTTGGCTTGCGAATCATCCAAACTCATTAAGGTCAATGGCTTTAGTAAAGGCAAGCATACGACCGTCATCACAACCGTGGTAATCGCCAGCATCACACTGGTATGCCAACTGTTTTGTGCCAAAAAACCTGCTGCCCATGACAACATACCATTGCTACGCTCAGCGAAAAATAACACCAAAACGTTAGCGACAGCAGCGAGTAAAATATTTACGACCAAGCCTGCCAATATTAAAATCAAAGGGTTAAATCGACTCGGTGCGGATAAGGCAAACACCAGTCCCATACTGATGATTGCACCGACAAAGGCGACATAAAGACCGCCATAAATCGCTAAGCTTGGCAAAAACAGAGTCACAATCAGCATGGCCAACTGTGCCCCCACGCCCACGCCCAATGTAGTGTCTGACGCGAGCGGGTTTTTTACCAACTGCTGTAGTAAGATACTAACGACTCCCAGCAGTCCGCCTGCCAATAGCGCCACTATACTGGTCGCCACGAGATGTAGCTGTGTCGCCATACTGGCGATATCCAACTGCGAGCTTGGGGTAAATAACTCGCTAAACGGACGCGCCCATGCTTGATTAATTAGAGCCCAACTGCTCCATACTGACAACACCATGAGTATGATGAGCATTGCCCACAATCGCCATGAAGTAGCCGCCAATAGATCATTTTTTTGCTGAGGCGAGTTTGGTGGCGGACTCGGTAATTTTTGATTTGATTTTGACAGTGACTTAGATAATGGCTTAGATGAATTGAGCAATTCAGAAGAGGAAAGTGACGTCATAGAATTAGCATCATTAATAGTATTATCGATATGAGTGCTATAGGGATTACTAGTCTGATTAGCTGTATTAATGATCATAATGCAGCTCCGCCTTTTAATTGAACCGTTGATAAATTATTCGCCAAGCCCACTAATGACGACATGCCACCATAAATCCATACTGCCGGTAGCTCACCCACACAACGATTACTACCGTAGCTTAAACGTTGCCAAATCAGACTGTCTTTAATCTCAGCCCTAGTTATTGGACTTAGGGGATCTATGACTAATAGACAAACATCTTCTTCTAACTGCGCTAAATCGCCCATCCGTATAGGAATGAACCCATAACTATTGCCTTTACCCAGTACTACAAGCTCTTTTTGCATTTGCGTCAGTGCGGGTTGGAACAAACTATTTGCGACATACATTCGCATGTTATTTGCATCAACAAACTGTACAACAGCGAATTTCTTCACTTTTGGGTAGCGCTGTTGCAGGCGTTTGCTAGCAAGGTCTATATCTTTATGGCTTTTGACAATATAATCGTCAGCCAGTTTAGGCTCACCAATCAGTTTGCCAAGCTTTTGAGTCGGTTGGCTATAGTCCGCCCAAGTCGCGGTCTCTCCTTTGGCAGCGAACACAATAGATTTTGCAGGCACATCGCCATACAGGTTTCGAGCATGTTCATAAAAAAAGTTATCCACGACCATATCAACTGGTAGTTGAGCGATTAATTCGGCATTGGGCTGATAGCGAATACCAACATCAACCGTTGAGGTCGGCAGTTTAGGCGTACCTACCCATCTGTCCCACACTCTGACATCGCCTGTCGCAATCGGAGGATAGCCCATCGCCGTTAACGTCGCCGCATTTCCCCAATCAGGAGAGGCAATGTTAATTTTAACGTTGGTAGCCGTGTCTCTTTGATCATCTTTCTGCTCAGTGATGGGTTTCTGACAAGCATTGAGTGCGGTGGCTAGTGCCAAAGTTATTGTGATCGGCAACCACTTTCCCTTAACCGTCGTAACACTTGAGTGACCAGTTATTGAAAGTTTTGCTAGCAGTCCGGAGGACTTATATTTGTGCAGGACAGAAAACATAACAGACTATCTTTTTAGGCGAATAGGTAAGAAGCGAGCGAGAAACAAGAAGAGAGGCCAGATATTAAGCGACGGCAACAGGCTGTCCTGTAATCGGATGACTGAGCAGCTGCATATCTACATTAAAGATATTACGCAGTACGTCAGATTGCATGGTGCTTTTGATGTCGCCGTTGTGACAAACACGACCATTTTTTAAGGCAATGATTCGATCTGCATATTGCGCTGCCAGATTAATATCATGCACAATAATGACCACACTCAAACCTTGCTCGTCAACCAAACGACGAATCAGCTGAATCACCTCAAGTTGATAGTGCATATCAAGCGCCGCTAATGGCTCATCAAGTAACAGATATCGGGTGTCTTGCGCCAAACACATGGCAAGCCAAACTCGGGCTCGCTCCCCACCTGAAAGCGTGGTCGTCGTACGATCAGCAAATGCCTCTACTTGAGTAATACGCATCGCTTGTGCGACTTTATCTTTGTCCATTTGATTTGGTTTTTGTAGCCACTTTTGATGCGGATAACGACCTAGCATAATTAGCTCATGCACAGTAAAGCCAGCCGCATCCGGTAGTTGCTGCGGCAAATAGGCCATCTGTTTAGCCAGCTCTTTACTACTGTAATGATTAATGTGGCGATCATCTAAGCTAACACTACCGCCATTACTTGTCATCTCGCCTGCCAACGCTTTGATCAACGTAGATTTGCCTGAACCATTGTGTCCTACTAAAGCGATCAATTCATTGGCATCTAACTCACAGCTTACATTGTCTAGCAAAGTATTGCCTTGGCGACTGATCGTCAGTTGGTTTGCTCGTAACATGTAGATACTCGTCATTAATTAAAGTCGATTTTATTTTGAACGGCTTGCATATTTGTTTTAAAAGCACAATAAAAAGTAATTTTACTCGTAAACGATAATAAAAACAATTATCATTCACTTAATATATTTTTTATTTTACCGTCTATTACTGCTTGTGAGTATACATATGACCCTTTCTATTCCAAATACTAACACTACCTTTGATAATCAAAAAAACGCATATACTCCTTTAAACTCCCCTGAACTTGCGAGCGCCATCAATCATATCAATGAGGAGCATTACGATGAGCTGCTTGAATTTTTGACAGCCTTTACCTTTATAACATCGCAGGATCTGATTAATGCAAACGTAAAATTGACAGACATTTATAATGAGGCAATCGCTTTACAAGTACAGTTTAAAGACGTAAAAAAAACGTCCAATCAGCTTTACGACCAGACGTTCTTTATACCTTTCACCTCACCTATCACACAGTTCAATGACTTAAACACCCAGTATATTTTGCTCAAACAAAAATCAGATAAAAAGCTTGGCAAAAAAACCATTAAACTGACCAAGCAGACTTTTACAGTGCAGGACAGTTATAAGGTTAGTGAAAACATGCTGCGTCTAGAATTGAGTGGGCCTAGGCTGAATACCTTTGATAAAAACTCAATTCTTATTGATGAGGCAGGCTATGCTTATTTGTTTGATTTAGCTCATAATGTCACTGCCTCAAAAATCAATGGCGATAGCGCCTCTCCCGCGCAAGCCCATCGCTATTACACGTTAAGAAAGGCATGGCAAAGCTCTGATGGTATGCAAGCATGGATCGATATCTTTATTCATGGGAATACCCCGGGCGGGAATTGGGCGACAGCACTGCAGGCAGGTAATACGGTTATCACTAAAAGGGAGTTCCCTGAAAAGGTTAAGCATTTACTTGATGGTCAAGCGCTACTGATCGTTGACGAGACTTCAATGCCAACAGCTGCACGCTTGCTAGAGCTTTGGGACAACCCTAAGCCGCCATTGATTGTGTGTGTCACGCAAGATGTAGCTGACCAAAAATATTTTGATAATATCAAAATGAAAGGCGCTGTTAAAGGCAATAGAGACAGAAATTTTACCGTATTACCTATTGTAATCGGTTCAATAAACTCAGGACAGAATTTAGCTACGTTAATCGATAGTAAACTCAACGATTATTTGACTGAATATGCATTGCAAATTGATAAGGTCTGGGGCGCACTAGAGGCTAGCACTGTGAAATCACTTCGACCTATATTAAGAGAAAGGCTCAAGCTCAACCGTGCAGAAGTCGTTGTGAAAGTGTATTGGCGTCGAGACTGAGTCTAAATAAATATAGTGTAGGCTAACCAATATAATTAAAACCATAGTTTTGAGCAATACAATCACAGAATCGCTCTTAGGGCTTAGAATTAATTCAACCTCGTACTATGAACTCTTTTAATGTAATAATTTAACAAGGTATTGAAAATTGAAAATAGAATACTGGATAGGTCTTATAATCTGCGTTACTTATCTACTGCTTATTTTGGTACCTCTATGGGAGTGGAAATATAATAAAAGTACTATGTCTATCTATAGAAAAGTGCTGATTAGCCTTTTGATGATAGAGATAGTCTCGTTGTTTTATGTGGTTTAATAAGGTATATCCTCCATTAGTACTTACCATAAAAGATAATAAACCTAGGACGATATTATTTTTTTTGGGCAAGTGCGTAAGCCTTAGCTTAATGTAATAGATAGAAAGTTAAGTAGCCAAAAAAAAGGATGGTCATGTTTAAGTTTCTAGAGCATAAGAAGACTGATACGTGGGTTGATAATGTATTAGTAATAGTGATACGCCTTGCAATTACAGGATTTATAGTAATGTTAGGGTTTTTCTTGGCGTTTGTTGCAACGATGGGTCCACCTATTGCACCTCATATTTGGAATGGGAGTCTGGATGGCGGTATTAGAATAGGCACTATTGTTATCGGCTTGGGTTCATGTGCTGCTATATTGCTTTGGTTTTTTTGGACACTATGTTGTGACATTTATCGCCTTATTATTCGTACGTCCCTGCCCGACTCTGATACTGATACTGAAACCAAATAGAGCAAGTAAGATTTATAGCTACCTATTATTAATAAACACCACAGAAAGAGATTTAGATGCCAAATTTTATAGTTGTAGACAATGAAATTGTTAAACTATCAGAAATAAGACGGATAACTGCGGATAAAAAGCGACTTACAATCACATTTCATTTAGGGTTTTGGAATGGTAACGCATTCAAACAATGTACTGACAACCAACATTTTGAAGAAGTTTTTAAGGATATAGTAATCAAGTTAGAAGCCGAGCATATTTGAGTATACTACTTAGAACACCCGGTTTTAGGTAGTGAGTTGTCCAGTCACCAATAATGACTGATAAATGAGCATAGAGACTACAAAAAAATACCAATACAGATATTTTGGTTTGACTGAGTCGGTATATTTATGAAATAAAAAACTGAAAATATTTAAAATAAGTAATATACCTAAAAAATAAGCGGCAGGTATTATTTCTTCCATCATATTAGGAATCTCTAACAGTTTTGTTATGGCTTACTAAGCATAATCCAGTTAAACAAACAGGCTATATAGTATTACAGCAATAAGCAAAAAGGACGATATATCATCACCCAGTATTATCAATTTATGCCAAGCTTTACTCTTGTTGTTATCGTGCATAATAGAGCTACTATTGTAATGACTTATAAAATCATCATCACTTATAGAGTATCTTTTTTTCGATAAAGATATTTTTTGATCTAGGTCTATAGGTATGACAACTTGCTTCAAAGCTGCTAAAAATACTCCTAGCCATATTAAGATGTTCGGTATATCTCTATCTATAAAAGAGGCCATGAAAAAACCAAAACTTAGGATTAAAACCACAATAAAAAGCTTGCGATAACTTCCTTTTGGGTAATCTAGCACAAATTTCCGCATCAAAAATCCTATATATTTAATATATCAAATATTAGAGTCATTCTACGATTTTCGAGAATTACTCTGACCTATAAATAACTCTATACCTAAACAAATAATAAACCCCATAAATCCTATAGCATAAAATGAATCAAGTAATATTTCGCCCGTTAACTTATAATCTAAATAAACGATTCCCATAAAAATTGTTAGAATTAAAGTTAAAGATAACGCCCTTTTTAGATAATATGTCATGCAACCCTTATCTCCATCCATATAAACAAACGTATGTTTATTTAAGATGTTGAATGTTAATGTTAGTGATAATCATTGTCAACCGATAGATTTGGTATCGTCTAATAACACGGTACCTCCTAGAATGGCGTTAGGCTATCAGCTGTACGCTTTTTTTATACACAGACTTTGCTAACTGTAATTTCATTTTCGTACTTACCAGTAGGTCCGTAACCACCTTCAGAGCCGACTACTCCGGCCACACAAGTTTCGAACGACTTGTAGTAGCCGTCTTGACCAATCTTATTAGAGTTTTCCATCAAAAGCCGTTTGGGATCTGCCACATAGTAAATTTTGCCATTCGCCTCTAGCTCATGTACTTCAAAGCTTCTTTTAAAGTTTCCACGCACCTCTACTTCTTCTGGGATTTGCTTTGTTATGGCTTCTGATGAGTTTTCTTTTACTTCACTAACGCTGTTAGACTCTTTGTGACTGCAACCTATACTCATAAATATAAGTGTGGCAAGTCCTACTACTACCAATCTGAAATTAAACATTAAGCTTTCCTTACCAAGGTATCAATAAATTAGGTTTCTTATAAAATGAGGTCAAAAAGGCTGGTAAGCATATAAATACAACGCTTTTTTTAATAAAATATTATCGACTAAAGCAAGAAATTCTACAAGAAAATTGATACTCTTTGATGGAGTGAGCTTTGACACTAATAGTTCGGCATCCTATTGAGAACTCAAACCTTTAGCTGTAGGCTAAAGGCGTCAATGGTTTGAGTTAT
The DNA here is from genome assembly GCF_904846285.1 of Psychrobacter immobilis. GTDB lineage: Bacteria > Pseudomonadota > Gammaproteobacteria > Pseudomonadales > Moraxellaceae > Psychrobacter > Psychrobacter immobilis_D. The sequence goes on from NZ_CAJHAD010000036.1 coordinate 12,630, forward strand.
TGTGATAACTGTAATGTAATTCATAGTGTACTATTTGAGCGACTCAAGATTATTTAAGTAAGATGGTATCTAGACCAAAATAGTTACTATATTAAGTTGTTATTATAAATCTTAACTTCTTCTATGATGGATTCAGGATCTTCCTCAAGTTCTAAGCCACCAGCTACGAAGTATATCCCTTCAATGATCTGTCCTTTGTCATCCGCTAGATAATGTACATCTTCTGAATCATCCAAAACTAACGCATGGTGAATCGCCCCGTGATTGTCGGAGACCTAACTTTCTGAGAGAATACGACAATGAAAAGACAAACCTACACTCCTGAG
>NZ_CAJHAD010000037.1 GCF_904846285.1 Psychrobacter immobilis
CAAGGTTGGGTGGAGAATAATCTACCTAAGCTATTTCATGATATGGGTTGTACTAATTTTATTGTGGACTGACTATACCAAAATACCCTAAACGATTGTATAGAGATGATACTAGAATGGCATCATCTTAACTCTACATTATTAGTGAAGCAGATATGAAGAATAATCAGTATTGTTATCTTAAAAAAGCACATGGTAACCGTATCATAAGTGCATTGGCTATCAGTAGTCTATTATTTGTGGTCAGTGGCTGTGATAGCACTATGAAAGATTCTAAGCCTACTGACAGCGTAGCCAATACCGCATCAAACTTAGATAATATATCCTTGTCAGATAAGAATAAAAATAACTCCGATTATAAAGCCGTTAGCAAAGATGGCTTTATTGCTGCTGATGATTCCGCGTCAACCTCGAATGGCGTTATGCAAGTCATCAATGCCAACAACCAGTTCGCTGTTGATATGTATCAGCAGATAAATGGTCAACCTGACCAAGCAGATAAAAACGTATTTTTCTCGCCATATAGCCTGTCTACGGCGATGGCCATGCTGTATGCCGCAGCGGAAGGGGAAACAAAAGCGCAAATTCAGAAGACCTTTTATTATCCCTCAATGGATATTCTCAATCCCAATAGCGCCGCGCTCTATAATCAATTTAACAAACCCAATCCTGATTATAAGCTCGCCACAGTCAATGACTTATGGATGCAGCAAGGGCTAACACCTACTAAGTCCTATGTCGATGCCGTACAACGCTATTATGGCGGTCAAGTGACCATCCTTAATTTTAAAGGTAGTCCTGATCCTTCGCGGCTCATCATTAATAAAAAAATTGCTCAACATACCAATCAGATGATTCCTGAGTTACTACCAAAGGGAAGCATTCCATCTAGTGTTGTTGCAGTATTAACCAACGCGGTTTACTTTAAGGGCGACTGGAAAATGCCTTTTGAGGCAAATAGCACCTATGAGCAGCCTTTTTATCCCCTCACAGGCGAACCCTCTGATGTCAAAATGATGAATATGCAGGCTGATTTCGGCTATAGCGAGGACAAGCAAGTGCAGGTTGTGCAACTACCTTATAAGGGCGACCACTTGTCTATGCTGGTTGTATTACCGAAATCAAAAGACAAAGCCGCGATGCAGCAGCTAGTGCATGATTTGAGTGCTGATAAGATTAAAGAATGGAATAAAGATTTAGTCACTCAAGAAGTAAATATTTCCTTGCCAAAGTTTAAGCTTGCAGAGCGCTACGATATGAAAGGTTTGCTATCAAACATGGGTATGCCAAGCGCTTTTAAAGACAAAGCCAAATTCAAACTATTTGATGAGCCTCTAGCGATAAAAATTGATGATATTTATCATCAAGCAGTGGTCATTGTCGATGAAAAAGGGACCGAAGCGGCAGCAGCGACAGCCATTGTAGCAGTAGAAGCTTCTGCTCCTATAAATCAGCCAGTTAAGTTTACAGCCGATCATCCGTTTATCTTTATGATTAAAGACAATAAAACCGATGCGATATTGTTTTTGGGGCAAGTGAATAAGCCTTAAAAGAGCGAATGATAGCAATAAGACTTAACTGACTATTAATGAGATATTATGAAAAAAATACTTAAATTATTATCGTGTTCACTGTTAGTGATTTCCGTCGCCAGTGGATGTAATACGAAGACCACTGAAGAAGATGTGTTTCAATACAAGAATGCCTATGTTGGTGATAATAGTGCAGTCATCAATATTGTAAATCGCTCTATGCAATCAGATAACTTCAGGGGGCTCGAGCTTAAAACAAAAGAGACACCCTATGGGATCATCTTAAATTATGATGGGTCAGAGTCAGAAAAAAATGATAAAAGGACCGTGATATATAATGCCACTTACTTATTTGCGTTGATTCAAAATGCAGAGTGGATAACGTTTAATTTTAAACATCAAGAATATAAGATAACAAAGGACGCTCTAATAGAGTGGTACGGGGAAGATTTCAGCACATTCCAAAGTGAAGAGGAGCTAAAAACGTTAATACAAAAGAGATGGGATGATGAATACAAAGTTAATCAGTTATTTTAAAATCGCCAAATATACAGCTGCGTAGCTCCCTATACAGCAGCCGAAATAGAGCCATTCTTTTAATTATAATTTATTATTGAGCTCGATATGAAAAATGACCCAATTCGCTGCTTTAGATATGCAGCCCATAATCGTGTTATAAACGCATTAGCTATTACTAGCTTATTGTTAGTCGTTAGTGGCTGTAATACAAGCTCTATAGGCCATAGCGTTATAACTGAAACAAATAAAACACCTAGCGCTCAAACTATTTTAACGCCACCAAAAGATGACTCTAAAAAGGATATAGATGTTAATAGTATTAATAACCAAGCAAAATCTTTAAAATATTCTAAACTCGCTTTTTTTGAAACACAGAGACCCAAGGATGGTGAGGCGGTAGGAGGCTATACAGCCGCACTAAGTGGTAATTTAAGAGTAGAAGAAAATTGTGTAGTCGTTGTTTTAGAAAATGGGAGTGCCGTACAACCTATTTTCGCATCTTACACTGTGGTCTGGAATAATACTCAAAACATCTTAACTTATAATAGCAAGCAATATAGAGATGGGGATTATATTAGGTTAGGTGGCGGTGTTATACCAACTACTATAGCTGATACACTAACTAAAAGAACTATTCCAAATTGTCCTGATTCCATACTTTTTCTAGTGACTGGCTAAGGACTTCTAATGCTTGCTAAGCACTGAGAAAGTTAAATATGATTAGAAAGAACCGTTGTCTTTTTAAAGCTTTGAATTATAAAAGCGTTGTGAATACATTAGCGATTAGTAGCCTATTATTCGTAGTCAGTGGCTGTGACAGTAATATAAGAAATAATAGAACGGGTGCTGTAACAGATACCATTCCTCATAATCAGCCAACTATTAACTATCAAGCGCTTCCGATTGAGGTAAAGGCTTTGACCTCAACACCAGAGGGTATTGCTGAAGTCGTCACTGCCAACAATCAATTCGCCATTGATATGTATCAGCAGATAAACGGCAAGTCTGAGCAAGTAGATAAAAATATATTTTTCTCACCGTATAGCTTGTCTACTGCGATGGCCATGCTCTATGCCGCAGCCGAAGGGGAAACGAAAGCGCAAATTCAGAAGACGTTTCATTATCCAGGACCAGCTATCCTAAACCCTAATAGCGCCGCGCTTTATAACCAATTTAATACACCCAATCCCGACTACAAGCTTGCCACGGTCAATGATTTATGGATGCAACAAGGGTTGCGTCTCAACCAAAACTACTTGAATACTGTACAGCGTTATTACAGCGGCCAAGTGACCGCTCTTGATTTTGAAGACAGTCCTGATCCTGCGCGTCAGACCATCAATAAAAAGATAGCCGATAAAACCAAGCAGTTAATTCCTGAATTATTACCCAAGGGTAGCATTAAATCTGATACTGCCGTGGTGCTAACCAATGCCATCTATTTTAAGGGGAATTGGACCCTGCCTTTTACGGCTGAAAGCACCAGTACCCAGCCTTTTTATAATGCTATCGGTAGAGCCTCTACCGTCCAGATGATGCGGCAACAGTCTTATTTTGACTATTATGAGGACAAACATATACAGGTCGTGCAATTACCTTATAAAGGCGATGACCTATCTATGCTCGTAGTATTACCCAAACTCAATCATAAACTTGCTATGCAGCAATTAGCTAAGAGTTTAAGTGCAACTAAGATTAAGCAATGGCGTTCAGGCTTAGTAAGACAAGAGGTGAACCTTCATCTGCCAAAGTTTAAGTTAGATGCGCGTTATCAGATGAAAAAATTGCTCGCTGATATGGGTATGCCAAAAGCGTTTAATAATGGGGCTGAATTTAACTTATATGCTGATGGCCCACCGATAAAGCTCGATGAGGTTTATCATCAAGCGGTAGTCACCGTCGATGAAAAAGGCACGGAAGCGGCAGCAGCAACAGCGGCTGTAGGTATGTACACTGGTATGTCTTATCCCGTCGAATTTAAAGCCGATCATCTATTTATGTTTGTAATTAAAGACAATAAAACCGATGCGATATTATTTTTGGGTCAGGTGAATAAGCCGTAGCAATATTTATTTTGAAGAGATTAAACATGCAGCGTTTTCAATTGAATACCTTAAGTTGCTCGGCTGTTGTGATGACTCTATTGTTTTCAGGCTGTGCCGCTAAGGATGCGCCTGTAGATAAATCACTTCAGGAAAAAGAAAAAGTGTTGACTGAAGCTATTGAGGAGAAAATAGAGATCTTAGAATACAATCCTCCGGTATATGAAAGCTCAATAGATGACGGTACTCACATTACGGACGGTACGCTTCTGATTAAGGATAACTGTCTGGTCGTCCAACATGATATAGAGTTCTTCGGCGAAAGGAGTCGAGAAAGTGCACTGGTATTTCCAAAGAACACCACTCGCTTTTCTGACAATACTGTTTTGCGCCAAAATAGTTCATACGGTGTCCTTTTATACCAAAGTAGCCCATTTAGAGAATATAAAATAGGTGAAGGTTATAGGTTTCCCGGCCTCGCCAGTACCATTGACGATGAACGTATTAAACCTCAACCTAAATGCCAATTAGATAACGTATGGTTTGTGACCTAAAGGTGGAATGTTATGGATAAGGAAAAACATTAAATGCGTTTTTTATATCGCATACCTATTTTGATTATACTATTTTTGTCCATGCGAACTGTATGGGCTTGTATGCCGCATTCAGATGACGATGCATTTATTGCTCGTTTGCAATCATCGCAGCCCACGCTACTGGATAATCAGCAAAAAGGTTTTGACTTGCAATTTAGCAATCCACGCTTCATCTTTCGCACCCTTAAAATGTGGTTTTTCTATTCCAAACCTGAGCAATGGCAAACTCATTCTGACTTCAAAAGTATTCAGCCCAATGACTTAATTATTGGTTTGGCTTATAACCAAGATGGCGGGAAACCAGCAGACTATACGGTAGTATCACTGGCAACATTAGACTGTAAAGACGACAAATTAATAATTGGCAAACCTTTAGTGCCTTTTTTAGCATGGAACCGAGAAAACGGCAATTGCCGCCATGATAGCCACGATGGTATTGGCATACTAGATGGATTTATAGGAGAGGCTCAGGAATATTATTTACAGCAGCTGCAAGCCAAATATCCTACTTGCGATAAGCTGAACGCGGCGTTCCCTAGCGATGCTAATAAAAATGAGTTGAGCCATAGCACCGAGTCAGGCAGTACGCATAGTGCATCCAAACAATACAGCCACCCTCAAACATCATTTTGGGGAAAGGTTAAGTTATGGTTTGGGCAGTGGATATAACGCCCCTGTATTTAATGACAAACTGTGGAAACGTAAGCTATATAAAATAAGGAGTTGCAATGAATGCTTTATATAAAGTGACAGGCTTAATGATATTTGGTTTAAGTTTGATGTCTTGTGATGCGCTATATAGTACGAGTACGACTAAGAGCACAGCAGCGGACAATCATCTTAAGAAAGCCAAAAGCGGGTTAGACCAATCACTTGCCGCAACAGATATGAGCGACAGTGATTTCAATAAGTTAACCCAGGCCATACAACCAAACTTTTCAAATAAGCCGCTGCCACAATCCGACTTAACCTTGGCAGATAAGAATAAACGCTCTGATTGTGGTTTTGATATGCGCGTGGCTGATAAAGCAAAGCAGCTGACTTAAAGGGAGCTGTTAATCTAATACCATTGCTGATATCAACATTCATTTTTTATATTTTACTTACTGATCTGATATGATCAAACGGGTGCGCCTCCCAAGTAGGGAGTTGGAATTTAGCTGTAGGCTAATCAAATAAATGATTAAGATTGTTGAGACAGTCTCAGCATACCTCGTTAAGTACCTACCTTAAACGATTATAGAGAGATGATAACTATGATTATCCAAAATGAATGGGGCACTGAAGAAAAAAGTATCGCTCAAATTATTGAGGAGTTGAATACTTTTGAAGATCAAGAATTGATGGTTATGGTCTCAAGCGACGGTGGGGAGACGTTGAGACCGGTTAAGCTACTTGGCAAAGAATTTGATAAAGACAATAAAGCTTATTGCACCCTATTTATTTAAGTGTTTTAACCCTCATTAAGCCAATCTTTTATGAGACGCTTAATAAGCGGTAGAGATTCATATTGACTACTATAATAAATATCAAGCACTTCAACACTGCCTGACTCTTCATCGCCAAAATTACTGAGCCAGTAATCAATGAGATTCTCCTTACTCGAATCATAAGACAGTTTGATGGCCTTATCATTAGTTGGATTAATGAAGCTGACATTGTCATCAGTATCTAGCAATTTACCATCCGCCCCATGTCTATTGAAGTAGCTCTCCCAGCTGTCGGTTCCAACTATCTTTTTTATGGATTCCCACATTGCTAATGAATTAAGAGGTTTCATGACCTGCTCTGATTTGGATGGTTAATAATGATTTGCTGACTATAAAAAGAAGAGCGCGTTTAAAACAAATACTCTAGTAAGAAAGCATTGCGGAAACTACTGTTGAATATGCCGTACAAGAATACAAAGGTTGAGAACAGCCACATAATCGACAGGTAGAGTTTGTTTTGATCTGAAGTCCAGCCCCAAGAGCCAAATCTCTTTGTAATGTCAGAGAAAATAAGCCATCTGAAGAGTAAGCAAAGAAAAATATAAAGCACAATCCATTTAAGCATTCTACTGTCACCAGAGTTAATATTAAAATATAGCGTTAGCCAATTAGGTTCGTTCGCACCGTCAAAAATAAATACTACTTCTCACATTCTTACTTCTCACAGTCTTACTTGTCTTCAGACGTCTTATCTTCTACTGCTTATACGCTTTCATCTAATTCATGATTAACGTTTTCCAGCTTATCAAGTTTTTCATAGAATATTTGCTTCTCATTCCCTTGATTACTGAAAATCGTGAGGAAGCTGGAAATTTTATCGGCCGCAGGGCTATTTAGAATATCACCGTCACTGCTACTAAATGACTTGGTCTCTTTCACGCTTACGATATCTGAAAATATCCAAACTGCGGAAGCCAACACCACTAGTATAACCAGCCATTTCAACACAATTTTTTTCATAAATACTTCATACGCTTATTGCTGACTCATCTATTATCTCAGAACTTATTAGCATTTGTTTACTAAGTCAGTTTACACCCCTGTATATAATCAAAGCATCCTTCAAATATCAAAAGTATAAAACATTATGAATAACCACAACCCAATAAAAATTATGACGAACAAGCATATCGTCGGTAGTCTTGCCCTTAGCGGCTTAGTGTTAGCCATTACTGGCTGTAATAATAGCTTCGTAAACACCAAAGCTGCCCAATCAGTCACCAATATACCTTCCTTGTCAGACAAGACTAAAAAGCAGTCGGACTCTAAAGCTGATAGCAAAGATGTCCCTAATACTGCGGATGACTCTGTCTCAACATCTGAAGGTATAAGCGCCGTTGTCAATGCTAACAACCAATTCGCAGTGGCGATGTATCAACAGCTAAATGGTCAATCTAAGCAAGTGGACGCTAACGTATTCTTCTCACCTTATAGCCTAACCAGTGCCGTAGCCATGCTGTATGCCGCAGCGGAGGGTGACACCAAAGCGCAAATTCAAAAAACCTTCTACTATCCGTCTTTACCAATCCTGAATCCAAACAGTGCCGCCCTCTATAATAAATTTAACAAACCCAGCCCGAACTATAAATTGAACATCATTAATGACTTATGGCTGCAACAGGGTCGTACTCCCAACCAAGCCTATGTCGACACAGTAAAACGCTACTATGGTGGACAGATCAACACGCTTGATTTTAAAAACAACACCGCAGCTGCTCGACAAGTGATTAATGACAAGATAGCCAAACATACCAATCAGATGATTCCTGAACTGCTATCAAAAGAGAGTGTTCAGCCGAATACCTCGGCGATATTGACCAATGCAGTTTACTTTAAAGCGGATTGGTTCAGTCGTTTCACGGTCAGTGGTGATATGCCTTTTCATTATTTCGATGGTACAACCAGTGATGTAGATATGATGTTCCAGAATACTGAATTTAGGTATAGCGAAGATGAGCAAGTACAAGTCGTTGAGCTGCCTTATAAGGGCAATGAATTATCAATGCTAGTGGTTTTACCAAAGTCTAAAGAGCCGTCAGCCATGCAGACGCTTATCAAGAACTTGTCAACGACACAAATGACCGATTTGACCAAACGTCTAAAGCAGCAAGATGTCCTTCTGAATCTACCAAAGTTTAAGATAGATGAGGGCTACCCGATGAAGGCAGTGCTGACGGATATGGGTATGCCAAGCGCGTTTGGAAATCAAGCTAAATTTAATGTATTTACAGATAGCACGCCCATCGCCATTGACGATATTCATCATCAAGCAGTGATCGACGTTAATGAAATAGGAACAGAGGCGGCAGCAGTGACAGGCGTCGTTGCCGTAGACATATCTGGTTCTATGTATCCACCAGTCGCGTTTAAAGCCGATCACCCGTTTATGTTTGTGATTAAAGACAATAAAACCGATGCAATATTATTTTTAGGTCAGGTGAATAAACCGTAGCAAGATTGATTGGTAGTGGCAGGATAATAGAATTGGATAGTGAGGAATAGTGAGTAGGGGCATATCGCATTATGCAAACGTCACTCACATTTTATTTAGTTAGATTCCAGGCTGTTTTATACAGGGTATGATTATGCTTAAAGTACGCGCTCTTATGAATGTCAACGCTCTGATATTTCCTCTTACCATAAGCCTTGGTGGGGTAGTCGTTGGCTGTGCGAGTACGTCAACTTCACCGTTAAAACCTGGAAGCAGTAACGTTAGCCCTATTAGTAAAAACACTTTAAGCGATGCAGGTAAGCCAATTACCATTGATAATAGCCCAACAGGAGTCATATGGCAGGTTATGCCTGAAGCGCCTGGAAGTCTCATAGCACAGGGCAATGGCGTGTTTGTATCTCTAGTAGCACCTATAACTTCTCCCAAAGTGATTGCTGAAGTTGGCTATCAGCCCTATATTTCTGTTAATGGTCGTGATTGGACACCTGCTCCTTCAAGAATACCTGTGTCAGGAAGAAGCTTAATCTTTGCTGATGGATGGTTTTATGATGCAGGTGAGGGCGTACCACCATATAATAATACTGGCGTCATTGTACGTAGTAAAGATGGCATGAATTGGGAGAAGGTTTATTCTCAAGGCCGCAATCCTTTTACTAGCATTCGTTATCTAAATGGGCGATTTATCGCGACTGGTCAATACGGATTAGTAGCTACCAGTCGTGATGGTACGCGCTGGAGGCAACAAAAAATAAAAAATGTGTCTGCTTTTTACGATGCTGACTATTTCGCTGGTGAGTATTTACTAACGGGCGACGCTATGGCTCTTTATGCGTCTAATAATCTGACTAATTGGCGCGATTTATCCACTGAAAATCTATTAAGTGCAGGTCCACGCAATCTACAACACAATTCAGATATCCTATTATTACAAACTGATGGTTATCTTTATATTTACCATGATAAAAAATGGACATGTAATAAGCTACCAAAGGATGGCAGTAGATTTAATTATTACATCAGTAAGCTATCGCCCTCATCAGAGGATTTCGTTGTTACCAATAAAGATAAGCAAGTACTTCGATCAAAGGACGGGACGAATTGGCAGATGTTAAGTCAGCTCCAACCCGCTGATCATAATACTAGTTGTGAGTCACGTTGTATTATCTATGATTATCAGATTGTGAAATTACCGAAGATGGCTGCATCCTTCCCTTAAAAACAACACTTATAATTCGAAATTGAATGTGTCTGTCTGTGGTACACCCGATTAGATCAGCTGATAAACTATAGTGTTACCTTGATTAACGAACAGGACAAGCAGCTATGAAAAAAAGACTAGCAACATTTTTACTGACTGGCTTGATGCTCACAGGATGTCATAAAGTCATTGATACTCAGATGAGTAGGCCTCAAAACGTAGTTTCAGCCGTAAAATCAGCTGTTGAAAAAGAATTTGAAGACCTTACAGTACAAGCCAATGAAGGCAATGCTGAGGCTCAATATAGCCTTGCAGTAATGTATGACGATGGCGAAGGTACAGGCGAGGATAATGCTAAGGCCATTGAATGGTATACAAAATCTGCTAACCAAGGATATGATCTTGCCCAATACAACCTTGCCATAATGTATGACGATGGCGAAGGGGTAGATGAGGATCACTCTAAAGCTATTGAATGGCTCACAAAATCTGCTAACCAAGGCTATGCTAAGGCCCAATACGAACTTGCTTGGGCTTACTACAATTACGATGGCACAGGTACAAGTGAAGACTACGATAAACATGAAGAGTGGAGCATAAAAGCTTTTGACCAAGGAGTTGGACCAAGGAAATTCATCAATGGCGTACCGCATCGAAAGAGCGGTCGTGTGCGTCAAAATGATGCCAAAGTCGTTGAGCAGTGGCAGAAATTAGCTAACCAAGGTGATGTTGAAGCTAAATTCAACATTGGTAACGCTTACTACGAGGGTAAAGGGGTACGTCAGGATTATCCTAAAGCTATCGAGTGGTATACAAAAGCCGCTGACCAAGGATATGTTCCTGCCCAATACCAACTTGGAACAATATATAGCTATGGCGAAGGTGCACGTAAGGATGATTATCAAGCCGCTAAGTGGTATCTAAAAGCCGCCAATCAAGGCGATGCTAGATCTCAATATAACCTTGGTATGATGCACCTCAATAGCATAGGAGCACGTCATAGAATAGGCGCACGTCGAAATATAGTTATAGCGAAAAAGTATTTTATCAAAGCTTGTGAAAATGGATATCAATTGGGCTGTAAAAACTCAAATATATCAGAATAGGTATTTAGAAGCCTTTTAATTCATAGTGTAGAAAATAAACAGATGGCTGTGCGGCCAGTTTTTTAGGGCTTTCTTGATTATAAATATTCTCTATACCAACAATCGGTTTCTAAAGTGGGTGAATTAACAACTTTACTCCTTAAGTTTTTGATAATCATCGCAACCATCTTGATAGCCTTTATCACAAGACTTACCAAGCCACTCTTTTGCAGAAACGATATTCTGTTTTACCCCTTCTCCTTTGGCGTACATTACCCCAAGATTGCGTTGAGCTATAGCATGCCCTTGATTGGCAGATTTTTGAGTCCATTCAAATGCTTTAGTATAATGTTTGGGAACGCCTTTGCCTTCGGCATATATCACCCCAAGGCTATATTGAGCTGCAGCATCACC
>NZ_CAJHAD010000038.1 GCF_904846285.1 Psychrobacter immobilis
CGAAATTATAAATCTATGCTATATCTGGCTTGTACTATGATCCACTGCAAACTGAATTAGGGACACGCCCTAGTAATAACACAAGATAGGGCTTTTTTTGGCTTAAAAATAGGCCTTTTATCCGAAATATAGTCAAAAAAATTTAAAAACGCTACGGTATTGCTGATATCAATTTTTTGTAGCCTCTGTCTGCGCAGGCACAGCAAGCAAGAAAAATTGATATCAGTAGTGCGTGATGTATCGATATTACTTTTTAGTTAACGACCCATTCTTACTTCAAGCTATCAGCGGCTAAGTTACTATGCCTGCTTAGCCAATTCTTCACGTTTTAAGCCAATGGTTCTAAGCTTGCCTTTATCATCGACTTCCTTGATAACCAGTGACCATTCATCATTAATTGCCACCGTATCGCCGGAAACCGGTGCCATATCTAAGCTACCTTTGACATATTCAGCAACCGTTTGCTCCCACATATTTTTTTCGTTATCTTCAGGTTTAGACTTAAGCTTATCGACCAATGATTCGGAAGTCATCACGCCAGTAAAAAACGGTAAATCGCCCAGTTTAACGCTCGGCGATAGTAGCCAATCGCCATAAAAATCATCGATGGCTTTACGATCCAAAGTAGTATCATTAAAAATCTTAGCTATTTGGCTGGCATGATTGCCGCGCATGGCATACCAAACGCTATCACCAAATTTCAGCTTAGTATCTTCTTCGACAATCACAATCTGCTGCCCACGTACCAAAGCAAAAACACTAATCTCATTAGGGTTAACGCGGTTAGAGATACCCCTCGGATGGCGACCAATCGCAAATGCACCTGACTTTACTTGGAACTGATATAAGGTAATACTCGCCTTGTCGGATACCCAAACCTCATGCTTCTCCTCGGGGTCTTTATTATTAGGAATACGTACTTTGAATAAATCCGCCATAAAGGGAATGGTAGTGCCTTGCAAAATCAATGATAAAACCACCACGCCAAAAGCAATATCAAACAGCATAAAGGCGCCATCAATACCTGCCATCACTGGTAAAATCGCAAGGGTAATAGGAACAGCACCGCGCAAGCCAACCCAAGAAATAAAGCCGATTTCTCTGTCTTTAAATTTAAAGGGTTTAACGCTGCTATAAACCGCGATAGGACGGGCAATTAAAATCATAAAGGCGGCAATCGCAACAGAGTAATACCAAACATTGATGACGTTTGATGGCGTGACCAATAGACCTAACACCACAAATAAGACCGCTTGAGATAACCAAGCAAAGCTGTCCATTACGCGCATGACATGCTCGGTTGAGCGCACTTTATGGTTACCTATCAGCACGCCCGCAAGATAAACGGCCAAAAATCCACTACCGCCGATTAAATTGGTCGCCGCAAACACCGCTAAGCCCGCAGATAATATCAAGATGGCATACATGCCTTCTGCAAGATGTACCTTGGGCAATAACCTTGACAATAAATAACCGAATAGTAAACCCATAACAAGACCAAAGCTAAGCTGCTGCAACAGCAACCCTAAAAAGCCCAGTACTGTTTGGCCAGCAGGGTCAACATTTAAAGCAATTAATCCTGTGACTAATAAAATGGCTAACGGGTCGTTGGCACCAGACTCTAACTCTAAAGTCGCTTGTACACGGTCATTAAGCTTAACACCGCCATTACGCAGCAATGAAAATACCGCTGCCGCATCGGTCGAGCCGACAATAGCCGCCATCAATAGCCCAAAGCGCCAATCGACATCGAGTAGCCAAGTGACGAACACGCCCAGTATCATTACCGTTGCCAGTACGCCCCAAGTGGCAAGCGTGATGGCGGGTCTTAGTCCAACTCGAAAAGATTTAAACGAGGTGCGCAGTCCACCATCTAGCAAAATACAGGCTAATGCTGCTTGCCCAACAAAGTTTGCAAGGCCATATTGAGAGAACTCAATGCCCAATAGGCCTTCTTCACCGGCGAGCATTCCTACCACTAAAAATAATAATAATAGCGGTACGCCCAAACGCGCCGACAACGTACTTGCCATGATACTGGCAAAAATTAATACTGCTCCTACGAGATACAGGATATTTAAGGTATCCATCTTTTTTAAGCCCTATTTTTAGTCATTATTATGTGAGTGTGCGCTTTAATATTTTCTAGCGTCGTTGTTCCAAAAAGTTGTTCCAAAAAATTGCAAATTTAAGTGCTCTAAATTAAATAATCTTAATTTAATTTTCTTAAACATCTAACCTTAAAAGCCTACTCTATTGTATAACATAGAATCCTAACGGTAGTTTGTGTTAAGCGTCGCTAGCCTGCAATTCATATAAAAATGTCAATGACTACTCATTTATATCGTCCAATCATAAAGGCTTTTAGCGCACCTATAAACTTTTTAACCATCAAAAAAGCCCTACTTAGCATAACGCCAAATAGGGCTTTTCTTGTTTATAAACGCTTAATAAATAATTTTAGTGAAAAAACCTTATATCTACTTAGGCTATTTAGGTTTAAGGGCGGCACTGATATCAGCTAATAATGGTGGAATATCATGCTTATCGGCAATCACCTCTAACATCACCAATTTATCTTTGGTATCAGCTGCTTTCTTTAAAGCTGCTTTTAATTCGCCAGCAGTTTCCACTTTCATAATTAAGCTATTTTCTTCCGTCGCGCCAAAGGCTTTTGGCATCATTTGCCAATCACACTTAGGAATATCATTATAATACTGATTTTCACCATGAATCGCGCGCTCAACGGTATAGCCGTCATTATTAATTAGTACAATCACAGGATTAATGCGCTCCTGAATCATTACTGCAATTTCTTGAATGGTCAATAAAGCAGAACCATCACCAATCAGTAAGATACTGCGTTTATGCGGTGACGCAATGGCAGCGCCCAAACTAGCTGGCAAGGTATAACCAATCGAGCCCCACATCGGCTGACCATAAGACGTCACACCTTCTGGTAGACGCACATCACTGATACCAAAATACGCCGTACCTTGGTCAGAAAATACCAGATTTTTATCATCGAGCGCATCAGCGATGATGTGCCATAAATCATCTTGGCGAATAGGCTCATCATCCGTGCCATTTTGCTCATGGGGTTTCATCTCTCTACAGAACTGCTTAGGTACGATATTGATACCCGAGGTCATGACTTCATGCAGTGTTCGCAAGGCATCTTTTAGCGCAATCGGGGCAAAGTTCTGACCGCTGATAGACGCACGCTCATAATGCAAATCGACCACCACTTTTTCATCAATGTCTTGGCTAAAGCCTGCGGTAGTGGTATCTGTATATTGCACGCCGATTTTAATTAAGCATTCGCAGTTTTCTACCGCGTCTTTAACCACAGGACGCGATGCCACGCCAGCATAAGTACCTGCCCAACGCTCGCTATTTTCATCAAGCAAGGTTTTGCCCCATGATAACGTTGTATAAGGAATGTCGGTATCAGCAATTAAGGCTTTCAGTTGACTCTGTAATCCCAACCGATGCACCATCAAGTCTGCCATCAAAGTCGTGGTTTTATTGGGTAAAAACTCTATCAACGCTTGCTTAAAATCTGCTAGCGCCGCTTGGCTAGTGATATCTTC
The DNA here is from genome assembly GCF_904846285.1 of Psychrobacter immobilis. Lineage (GTDB taxonomy): Bacteria > Pseudomonadota > Gammaproteobacteria > Pseudomonadales > Moraxellaceae > Psychrobacter > Psychrobacter immobilis_D. The sequence continues at coordinate 3,594 of NZ_CAJHAD010000038.1, forward strand.
TTCACTATCTATAAGTTTGGTCGTTGGTGGATAAATCGGCGTTTTTGCCACATCTGGTGATAACAACAAATAACCTGGGCGATGCTTTTTAAGAATCAGACGAATAACACGGTCAATCTCAGAGGCAGCATTATCAGGCGTAATTTGCGCACGTGCTACGGTAACAGGCTCGACCATCTTGATAAAATGATTGAATACCCCGTCACCCAAAGTATGGTGGATACGACGTTTTGAATCTTGCAAAGCGGTACTGGGTGCACCTACCACATGCAATACCGGTGCATACTCAGCAAACGAGCCGGCAGTGGCGTTAATCGCCGACAGCTCGCCGACGCCGAAGGTTGTCACCATAGCCGCAAAGCCTCGCTCACGTGCATAGCCGTCAGCTGCGTAACCAGCATTTAACTCATTGGTATTACCAACCCAGCGTAATTTATCAGAAGCGATAACATTGTCTAAAAATGTTAAATTAAAATCACCGGGCACACCAAATATTTCAGTCGCACCAGCTTCAGCGATGCGATCGAACAAGTAATCAGCGATGGTATATTGTTGACTCATTTTTTATCCTTAATGCTTACGATTATAAGTATTGATAACTATCAATAAGAAGGGAGTTTTTTATAAAATGCACACCAGCTTATTTCTTCCATACAAAGCTTTTGGAATACATATTATAATAAACTGTTATAACATAAAATTATGACTGGATGACATGCCTGTTTTGCTAACTTTTACTTTTTTTCGTGATAGGTGTTGACAGATAAATAAAACTGCGTATAATATGCCTTCATCAACTGACGATAGTTAATTGATAATTAGCGGGAATAGCTCAGTGGTAGAGCATAACCTTGCCAAGGTTGGGGTCGAGAGTTCGAATCTCTTTTCCCGCTCCAAATACTTAAAAAGCCTCACTTAACAGTGAGGCTTTTTTTTGTCCGATTTTTAAGGGCTACAGCGTTTTCCAGTATTAGCTATTCAGTCTAATTGCTAAGTTTATCTAACATATTAAAAGCTCAAAAATCAGCACCGTGACCAAAACGTGACCATTTCGTGCCCATGCTATAAATACTGATTTCGTAATTGACCCCAACTTATTATTCTTATCTTTATAAAAAACCATCCTAAGAAAATATTTTTTAGCATGGTTTTTACTTTTTCACTGCTTTTGCAAATTAAGCTCATTGCGTGACCAAAACGTGACCAAATCATGAAAAAGTAAGTTTTAAAAATAACCCCAACCTTAATTGCAGGCCTTGGAACGTCATATATATAAGGCTCTACCACTTATTCATCTGAGAATCTCTTTCAACTTTGTAGATCCTCAAGACTCTTCATCATCCTTAGTATTTGGCTCATAAATAAATAAGTCACCTACCTGCACATCTAAAAACTCACATAACTGGTCGATTGTATTGAAGTCAATTCTTGATGACTCTTCATTGTATAACTTATGAAGGGTTGATTTACTCATACCTGTTGCTCTTACAACATCTGCTACACGCAACTTTTTCTCTGCCAGAATCACAGGGAGTTTAGACACAATCATAATTAATACCTCTTTTCGGGTAAAAATGCTTTACATTGAGGTAAAAAGGTAATATAGTACACAAATCGGTTATTAATTACCTTTAAGCGGGTAAATAATAACCGATTACTTCAAGGTGCATTCTTACATGTTGATAAAATAGTTTTTATTCTATCACTTAATGCAATTACTTAATAACTGAAAAGAGGTAAATATCATGAGCAATACTTATTTAACAACTGATGAGTTAGCCGAACGTATCAAATACGACGCACGTACTATCCGCAATCAAATGAAAGACACCGTTTTGATTGAAAACATCCATTACATTCGTCCTTTCGGCGGTCGCAAGATTTTGTACGTATGGGAGCGTATCGAAGAGGATATGTGTAAGCCAGTTATGAGCGCCATCAACGGTATGGCACTTCAGTAATAAAAGGAGAATTAATATGGCTACTATGCGAGGACGGTTTGGCAAGCTGGTCGTTGACTTTCGCTACTTAGGTAAGCGCTGTCGAGAGAAAACCAGTTTAGAAGACAATCCAGCTAATCGTAAAAAATTAGCGCAAGTCTTGAAAAAAATGGAAGCAGAAATCACCCTAGGCATCTTTGACTATGGCGCCTACTTTCCGAAGAGCACGCGTTTAAAAGAGATGACAGCACTGGCTGATAGAGCGGAAGCTTGTATCAGTCGCAACCCTACCTTTAGGCAGTTTTCAGAGATTTGGTATGAGGAGAAGAAGATTGAATGGCGGCCGAGCTATCGGCAAAAGACACAGATTATCTTAAACAAGTACCTATTACCTGAGTTTGGTGGCAAGGCGGTACATGCGATAAAAAAACCAGACTTGCTGACCTTCCGTAGCTCCCTCGCCAAAGTTCGTTACGGTAAAGATGGTCAGTCAAGTCTGTCAGTAGCACGGATCAACCAGATCATGATACTTCTTCGTATGATACTAGAAGAAGCATCAGATCGCCATGAGTTTGAGATGCCTTATAAAAATATTAAGAATCTTAAACAAGCCCGTCCGGATGTAAACCCGTTTACATTGAGTGAGGTATGGCTGATTTTAAAGCATGTTCGTGCGGACTATAAGCCTTACTACACCATTCGCTTCTTTACGGGAATGCGTACCAGTGAGATCGATGGGCTTAAGTGGGACTGCATTAACTTTGATCGGCGTGAGATTAGTATTCGCGGTGCATTAGTGAATGGAGAGATGGGTCCAACGAAGACGTTGGGCTCACAACGTGATATTGCGATGTCGCAGTTGGTGTATGACGCTTTATTAGAGCAGAAGACGCGCACCTTTGGTAAGTCAGAGTTTGTGTTTTGCAATTCACAAGGTAATCCGATGGAGTACCGCAATGTGAACCGTCGGGTATGGAAACCCACACTTGCCCTCCTCGGTCTTAAACATAGGCGGGCTTATCAGACTCGGCACACAGCAGCGACGCTTTGGCTGGCTGCTGGTGAGAATCCTGAGTGGATAGCTCGGCAGATGGGTCACAGTAGTACAGAGATGCTGTTTCGGGTATATAGCCGCTATGTGCCTGATATCACCCGCCAAGATGGCTCAGCGATGGATAATTTGCTACTGGCGAGCAAGGAGAAGTTAACCAGCGCAGCAAATAGCTCTAATGCACAAACTGACAAGGAGACGTCACTATGACAATTATCAATTATGAAGAGCTATTTGCTGAGTTTAAGCCTGACGGTGCAATCAGTGAAGATGCGAATAAGATTGCTAATGCATTGATGCGTGAGTTTTATATTTCATCGGGTCATAACCTCGCACGCTTCTTGGGAGTGAAGCACTGCTTTGATAACGATATGGCGATGCGTATATGGGTGCAGAAGCGCTTAGATGACAGTCTTGACTATGTGATTGAGGATATGCGTTTTCAGCTTCAGAGCGAGCTTTATGAGCTATTACCGCAGCCTGGCTATGGCGGCTACTGAGGAGAATGTGATGAGTGTAAAGCTTCAGCCAAATATGACGCAGAACGCACGCGATCTAAGAATCTGTGAGGATTACTGGGCATATGATAACGAAAGTGATTATATCGCACATGTAGAAACCCTCTGTGAGAAGTATGAGATTGGCACACAAGTACTATTCAAGACAATCGGTGAGTGTTTTGCTTATTTAGATGATGTGCGATGCGAGTACTGTGGTTATGTGTGTCCTTTACAGATACCAGCAGACATTCCTTATATGCGAGCAAAAGAGAGTTGGTGCTGTGAGGTATGTGAGCATGCTGTATGGCGGGAACATAATCATAGATAAGTCGTTCACAATATTAAAGCCAGACAGCTTAGGTTGTCTGGCTTTTTCGTTCGCGGCATTTCTTCTTTTAAACACAGTCAAAATTTAGTGTGCCACTACAGTTGCGTTTGCTGGTTATACTGTTTTCCTCTTTGGGTTAGTATAAGCCTCCTATACGCTGTCCAATTTAATTATGCCATACAACTACATATGACTCTAAATAATAGTCATCGCTACAGGTGAACTATGCTCGATAGAAATGGCGCTATCCTAGCGGATAAAACCGCAGAATATGAGATACTAAAGAACGATTAAACTTATAATAGCTAAAACTTCAAATGTCTAACTAGGTAGTCGTTGTCCATGAAAACTAATTTTACAAATAGTCATCTAGTCTCAATAAGTCGCATTTTTATCACTATTATAGTGGGTCTAACCTTATCAGGATGCTGGCACTTTAACTATGGGGTAGAAAAAGAAAACTCACCTATTCCTTATGACAACGAATACTTTTATGAGGGCGATAAAGTTCCTAAATACGAGTTTGACAGTACCTTGTATAGGTTAGATGGCGATAAAAGTGGCTACAACTACGTTGAGATTATGCACCTTAATGACGTAACTAATGACAATAACGCTCATCTCACGCCTGATAATATTTGGCGCAAATCACGCCTAGACTTTAATTTTTCTAAAGATTCTGGGGTAAAGCTAGTAGAAGACTCCGTCGTTTTGGCACATTATTCTGAGGATGGCAAACTATATCAACCATTAAAGAGAGTCTCTAATTTGGAAGGTTGCATAGGGACAACGGACTGTTCCAAAAGTCTCGTTTTGCATTACGTTGAGAGTATGCCCAAAGACATTATTGAAAAAGTCAGCTTTACATTAATAGTCAATGGTAAAGAGGAGCATATTGCTTATACCATTCCTCTTAATTACAAATATCATTATTCTTATTTGAGCATTTTGATGAGTGTATAAAATTTTACTAGTGACTGAATGCTATCTAACCACTGCATCGGCCCAACTTTATCGGAGGCTGCTTTTCTTGAATCAGGCAGCGACGCCTAACAGGGTTAAATTATCAGGTGGTGTTTTAAAGACCCTACGCTTGTTTGTCAACATGCTTTCTATTAAGCTAGCAGATTTATTTTTAATTTGAGAGTATTAATGGCGACCATAAAACAGAAGACATACTTAGCAGATATTTATAGCCGCCTTGGCGCTTTACTGGTTGATGCGATCATTTTGGGATGTGTTGGGCTACTACTAGGATTGATATTCGAAAGTGTATTTGTGAAATTAGGCAATTGGGGGCAACTTGTTGGTGTCATTATCTTGCTATTGTATTTTGGTATTGGCAATAGCCAACGTGCTGGTGGACAAACTCTTGGCAAAAAACTACTAAAGATAAGAGTGGTTGATAAGAGCGGCATTCCGTTAAGTATGGGTAAAGCCAGTCTGCGTGCTATTGTTTTGATCACACCATTTGCCCTCAACGGCCAGTCTGTATTTGGTGACAATCCATCTGATATATTACTCTATCTGCTAACCGCGATCGTATTTGGCGGTATATTAGCCATTGTTTACCTGTTCTTTTTTAACAGAAGCACCAGACAGTCGCTGCATGATCTGGCTGCAAATTCTATCGTCATTAATATAAATGCTGACAAACAATCTATAGTGCCCATTTGGAAGGGTCACCTTGTTATTGTTGCGTTGCTATTTTTAACATCAGCAGCCGTTCCTGCTTTTACCAATGAGGGGATGGCTATGGATAACGGCCTTTTTAAAGAACTGATAGCAGTACAAACAACGCTATTGTCTGAGCCTAATATCAGCTCCGCGGGCGTACATCAAAACACGCATACTTTTACTGATAACGATGGCAGCCAAACAGTGACGGAAAGTCTTTCGATTGAGATACCTATGGATAAAAATAACATCAGTGATGAAGATTTTGCCAAAAATGTGGCTAAAAAAGCGTACAGCAGTTATGCGTTAGCCAATGAAGTGGATGTAGTTTACGTTTCACTATCATATGGTTATAACATCGGTATCGCCTCAAAGTCGCAGTACTATCGCTATGAGTTTGAATCCAGTGAGCTAAAATAATAGTATTATTCTAATTTCTGGTGGTGTATCAGAAAGTATGTTTAGAAAATAAAGGAGAGGTGATAGCCGAAGTAAGCGGATATATTTGAGGTTATGAAGACACAAATAGAAATTAGCTGCCCCGACTGTCACAGTTTATTTGCAATCATGCCTCAACCTGTAACGGCTGTCATTCTAAAATAGAAGACATCATACGGTTAGAGGTTGTGGTGTTAGAAATATTGCTATTATGGCTTAACTTGAATAAACAGCCTCCGATAAAGTCGAGGCGGTTCATTTATTCCAAGTCTTAAAACCAAGAGCGTGATTGTCATGGATAAAGCTCGGTTTCATAAAAGCAGATGTATCCAAAAACCACTCAACAGACATGGCCATCGTATTCTTTGGCTGCCGCCGTAGCCCTGATCTGAACCCTATCGAAAAGAAATGGGCTCAAGTGAAGTTCCTACGCCAAGGATGGATGCAAAATGACTTATCCAAATTTTTTTATGATATTTGTCCAAGGCATAACATTTTTATTTTGAACTGACTATAGTTCAATGTAATTAACTTATATACTTGTAGCTAACTTCACTGAAAGATATATTCCAATCACATTAAACAGTAATAGCAACATTGATATAACGAGAATCTTATTTCTATTTATTACTTCGCTCAACTTATAAACACCCAATAAACATAAGAAATATATAATAATATAAAATACTTAGGGAGCCATTCACCCATAATCAATCCAGTTATAGGTATAGCAAATGGTGAAAGTAATGACATTCCAACTTCAATCTTAGAAATTATAAATACTTCTGAAAACTGATAAGTTAATGATGGGTCTAGCACTGAATATAGTGTGTTGATTTTAATTTACAAGGCTCTATATCTTTATAAAACGATGCAAAATTTACTTTTTTATATTAATAATGATACCTATTTAAATATAAGTTAGTTAGAAAAAATATTGTTAATTTACATATAAACATATAGTCAGTTCAAAATAAAAGTGTTATGCCTTGGACAAACATCATAAAACAACTTGGATAAGTCGTTTTCCATCCAGCCTTGGCGTAGAAACTTCACTTGAGCCCATTTCTTTTCGATAGGGTTTAGGTCTGGGCTGTACGGTGGCAGCCATAGAATACGATGACC
>NZ_CAJHAD010000039.1 GCF_904846285.1 Psychrobacter immobilis
AATCGTACTGAAGTCGTTGATAAGGATGAAACCATTACCATTCATCAAAACAGAAAAGAGCGGGTGGATGAGAATGAAACCATTGACATCGGCGGCAACCGTACTGAGACCGTACATAAGAGCGAACAGATACTTATCAAAGGCAACCGTGACAAAACCATCAACGGTAATGACACCTTAAATGTAGACAAGAACAGAAAAGAGAATGTGCATAAAAGCCGCTCGCTCAACGTCGACAAAAACAACACTGAACTGGTCAAGATGGCTAAGTCGGTGACGGTAGGCTTGGCCTACGCAACCCAAGTCGGCACGATCATGAACACCGCTGTAGGTATCATGCAAACGGAGCAGATCGGACGCATTAAAAAAAGCTTTGTGGGCAAGAGCTACAGTATCACTGCAGGCGATGAGTTTAAGATCACGGTCGGTAAGTCCTCACTGGTGATGAATGCCGATGGCAGTATCATCATTACGGGCTCAACCATCATCACGCAAGCGGAGAAAGAGAATAAGGTGATTGGCAAGGATGTGCTGATCAATCCGCCGGGGGCTAGTAATGGTGGGAAGGAGGATGAACCAGATTATGTTAATGATGAGCCTGCTGAAATTGGGCCGGATGGTCTTCCTGTACTAGGTAGTGATAGTGATGAGTATGAGTCTAATGTAATAGTGACGGATCAAGATGGTAATCCAATTCCTGAAGATCAAAGGGTGGATTTGTTTGCAGGTCCTGGTGGAGATGGTAGAAATCCCAGTAAAGCAGAAGTTCAAAAAGTTATCGATATGATAGACTTAAGTAGGGATGTTTATGATAATGACGGTAAAGGCATACCGGCATATCCACGTTTAAGTAAAGCTGAGATTCAAAAACTTGGTCTTAACCCAGCTCTATTTAATACTAAAGACGATGAGTCAGGATTTTACGCCTCGATATATAAAAATGAGAAAAATAGTGGCTATGCAGTTGCTATGAGAGGTACAGAACCTACCAAAATGACTGACTTAATAGCAGATGGTGCACAAGGTATTGGACTTTCTAATGATCAATATGATAAGGCTTACAAATTAGCTCAAGAGCTAAGAACTAGCCCGAAAATTAATAAAAATAATACTACCTTTACAGGACATTCATTAGGTGGTGGACTAGCGGCAACAGCAGGGTCTATTACTGGTTACCCGACTTACACCTTTAATGCAGCAGGAGTTCATTCAAAGACTTTAAATAAGTACGGCATTCCTGACAACAATACAAAGCACGTACAAGCCTACAATACTAAGAATGATCCTTTGAATTGGGCACAGGATAACAATGGTAATGTTATGGCAGGAGTTGCGGCATTTAGTCCAGCAGCAGGTATTTGGGGCTACACGTCAGGAGCTTTGCCAAAAGCAGTTGGTACAAGAACAAGGGTTCCGACAGATGATACTAAGAAAACAGGCCACAACACGGATGGTATGAGAAAAGCGTTGTCTAAGAGGTTATAGGTTAATTATAAAAGAGCTTAAATATGAGAAGTATATTCCTTTTATTAATAACAGTAATAGTCATAGGTTGCAGCAATATGAATACGCATAAGAACTATAAAGAAGCGCATATAGAGAAGTACTTCCAAGGAGACAACGTTGCTATGGCAGAAGCCATATTCAACGAAGATACTGACGAGATTACCCGACTGGTTAAAGAAGAAGGCTATGATGTCAATACCAGAGACAGTATAGAGCGCGGTGTCTGGACCTACCAATGGACTTATTTAAACTATGCGGTGACCAAGGGTAAGCGTAAATCAGTTAAGACCTTACTTGATTTAGGGGCAGACATTGATAAGTTGCTTTTCATTGGCAGTGCTCATAGCAATCTAAACATAGCAGCAGGTCATTGTGATAAGGCTATGATAGAGATGTTGTTGGAACACAACATTAAAATGGATCATACCATCGCGCTTTCACCTCTAGATGATTTAATGGTCAATGATTGCTATAGCGAGCAGCTGTTTGATTTACTGATTGAGCATGGCACAGATGTCAATCATCCTGATTATTTTTCTGGTACTACTCCAGTTATGACCGCTTATGCTATTAATAATCACGATGCCATTGACTATTTATTAAGTAAAGGCGCTGATCCTTTGCAAGTTAGCACCAGTGGACATAGTTTCGCAAGTTTAATACAGATGAACTTAAATGATAATATAGGATTACAAACCGCTCAAAAGTATAAGCAAATTATGATCCAAGACTACGGTATCCAGTATCCTGTAGAAGTGTCTTATAGAAAGGGCATTGAGCAGTCGATTAAAAGGTTTGAGAATGCCACAGCTAGAGAAAAGAAGTTTTTAGGAGCCAGCGAAGTAGAACGAGTAAATGACATGCGAGAAAGTTTGATTACTGGTGTTGATAATGGCATAGCCATTGATTAAATGCTATATATTGGTTGTCTATACAAAATGTCTTATGCGCCGTATAGCAGCACTTAAAATTATATGTCTTCCTACATAATTCTCGACTATATCGGAAACTGATTTACTTGAATAAAGCAGCAATGAGCTATGCTGAAGCAACCGTAGAGATAAACTTGGTAAACTAAACGTAGCAACAAAGATTTATTATGGCTAAGAGAGTTATTGCCTACGATCGATCTTTTACCTTGAAAAACTCCGCTACGCAAATAAATAGAAAAATAAGGACTGCTTATCAATTGTTAGTATATATTCTCTCATCTATCTAGCTCAAAACTCACATCCACAATCAGCAGTAAATGCATCACATACTTCATCAGTGATGATGATGCACGGGTAGCTTCATTATTAGTAGAGTTAACTATCACATCTTCTTTAGGATTAATTACTGATAATGAATAACCGCTGTAATAGTCATAATTAGTAAGGTTCTTTGACAATTGACGATAGTCAGCTTTAAACTCTTTCATTGTTTCTAGCTGTTTTGCTTCATTCATTATTTTCTGATACTTCAACTCCCCTTTTTTAGGTTTGATTGCACGCTTCATTTGGTAAGCACTAATATTTATGCGCCAATATCTGGCAGGTAGTATTTTTATAGCGATATCTAGATAGTCGTAAAATATCTGTTTTTCATTAAATTTGAAACGAAGATCGCTATGGGACGAGTTAACCTTTTTATAAAATATTGAAAGCATACGTTGGACATGCTCTTTCGTTGACTGATCAAGATATAGCTTTTCTAATTTAATAAAGCTTTCCTGCACGAGTTGCTGCTCTTTAACAATGGTTGGCAGCGTTGGTGCTATTAATACATTCTATTATCTTCATCTCAACGTCCTTAAGTAAAATTAAAGTAAAGTGCTAATTAGCCTCGTAGTTGGTCGAGCATACTTTGGTATTTATCTTTTTTATCAGTAATTTTACTACGTTCGTCTGTGGCATTGGGCACTGGCTCTTTAGAGTCTTCTGCGTTCTTATCAAAGGTTTTTAGCTCAGCCTCTGCAGCGTCCAGAAGCCTATTAAGCATCATAGCAACCGCTTTTTCAGAAACTTCGTGCGTCATACTAAAGGCTTCAGAGGTAAAATCATCTTTAAGCTTAGACGCCCATTGATAGATATTAGCTATTGTTGCACTGTGCTTGTCATCTTGATCAGATTTACTAGATGTCTCTTTGTCATTGGAATCAGATTTCCCCTCTTTATCAGAGATAAAATCATCCTTAAGTTTAGACGCCCATTGATAGATATTGGCTATCGTCATACCATGCTTATCATCTGTGTTAGATTCATCGTCTTTGTTAGATTCATCGTCTTTGTTAGAGTCATCGTCTTTGTTAGAGTCAGCCTGTTTTTCCGCATTGTAATCTTCAAAGTCACCGTCTTCATACATTACCGTATCGCCTTTTAAGACCTCAACACCCGTTACTCCATCATTTGAAGGCGCTTCTGTTGTATTCTCAAGAGACTCTAAAGCATTCTTGATATTATCGTTACTAGTAGGCTTATCTGACATGATTTATAATCCTTATTGTTGAAGTATATTTACACTCAATGATAAGTCAGCGCAATCTTATATTGCGTATCTTAATGTAGATTGTTTTGTTCTAAATTGTTTAAAAATGCTGCAAAACCTCCATCCGCTCGAGCTTGCAACCGACTACTGGTCATCACGCGAACGCGATTGCTCCAAGTAATGGCATAGCTTTGAGCTTCAAATTTTCCGACCAAATCTACATCTTCATGACAAGGTAAAGAGGAGAAGCCACCAACAGCCAAATAAGCCTCACTGCTAAAACTTAAATTTGCTCCATGGATATGATGATGTCCCATTTTATCTTGGTAATGAGCAATATAATCTTCACGAGTTTGCGCGGTTAAATGTGCCCAGCTATCAACGTCTACCACCCCGCAAATCATATCTGTCGGTTGGTGGCTAATATGTTCAATCTGCTGTGCTAGCCAATCCACAGTTACTACTGAGTCAGCGTCTGTACAGGTAAGCCATATTGCCCCATTTGCGATCGCATGACGAATACCAATGTCTCTTACTTGTCCCACACATTGATAATCACAGCATAGGTAATCAACGCCCGCGGCTTTAACAATGGACTGCGTATCATCGGTGCAGCTATCCAGCACCACTAGCGGATACGCTTTGATTGTTGATGGTAATTGCTTGATAGCAGATTGTACTGATGCCAAGCATTTGGCGATAGTCATCGCCTCGTTATGAGCAGGAATCACAATACCGATTTTCATATCAGTTTTTCTTGCATAGCTACCGAACTTTGGCAACGCTGCCAGACGTCTAGTAAAAAATCGCTGTCTACCATTTGGCTTTGATGAGTGAATGCAACCTGATGCTTGTCATTACTTGTAAGGTTAAAAGCATGGTGCAGGCGCTGATGCACGGTCTCACCTGTCATGGTAAATCCATCGATAGCATAACGCCAATGACAACACAGTAACGTACCGCCTATAGCAAGGTTTTGCTCAGTCCAAGCGATCACTGTGTCAATATCATTGGGTGGTAAATAATATAAAATCTCGCTGATGACAATTAAATCAAAGGGTAACTTGTTAGTAGACGTACTGCCTGATAAAGGATAAGCCTCTATAACGGCATCTTTTAAAGTCAATAATTTATTAGGAATCACACCCTGAATGACCTTAACATGAGACACTTTTGCCAAGCGCGCTTTAGCAAGTTGCACTGCCCGTTGATTACCATCGATACTCACTAATGCCAGGCAACGTTGAGCCAATAACTCACTAAGCACGCCGTTTCCGCAGCCCAATTCAATAGCATTGTTATATTGAGATTGTGGCAGTATCGCCAGGCAAATATCACGTTTGCGTTTTTCATACCAACGAGTTTGATACTGCCATGGATCGGTATTATCCTTATATAACGCGTCAAAATACGATTCGGAATAGCCACCATATTGGTTCACGTCAGCTAAGCTATTTTTAGAGGTATGATTCATACAAATAAACCTCCCAAGGTTGGCTGATTCTAGCAATCGTTTGCGCGGATAAAATGGGAGGGTTTCCCGTACTTTCATCCGCAGTAATTTGACTTTTAAAACAGGCAATGGCCTCTATTTTACGTTGTAGTTGCTCAGGGGTTAAATCTACTCTGATAGCATGGTGCCAAGGGATACGATTATCAGCAGGTTTTGCCCAATGCCATGCCCAAATTAATACTTGATAACAAGCTAAATGATACTGCTTGGCAAATGAGGCAACCACTAGCCCGGTTGCTTCATGATCGGGATGACCGTCGCGCATAAAAGGCGTTATTAAAACATCGTTAGGCTGGATAATAGAGGTTAATCTTTGCTGAAACTGATCTTGTTGGCTAAAGACATTACCATCTGTTAAGTCTAAAGCAATAGTTTTGACCTGGTGAGCAATGCCTAATACTTCCAGGGCTTTAACACTTTCTTGTGGTCGGATAGTATCAAGGCTTTCTTGAGAATAAATTTGCGAGTTCGGATGACTTTGTGTGCCATTGGTCACGTGAATAAGAACAATAGGATTGCCATTCGCGGCCAGTTGTTGCAACAGACCGCCACAGCCTAGCACTTCGTCATCAGGATGCGGGGCGAAGATGCAGACTCTTTGATTTGGGGCAAAGCTTTTTGCAATATCAAATCGAGGCAAATCTTGCAACCCTACCCAATTTTGCCAAGCTTCTTGACTGGTGCCATCGCCTTCAATAACACGATTACCCACAATCGGATGGTTGCTTTTAAGCCTTTCAGCATGCGTGACGGCGACGTCTTTTTTTATACGTTTTATAGCCTCTTTAGATATTATAGGTGCCATATATTGTTCTGCCCATTGGATAAGTCATTGGATAAAGCGCCAGCTAACTCGCCGATTTTTTGCATATCAAAAGCGCCATGGCTTTGGCGGATAAACACGGGCAGATCCGCTGACAATCTTGCAAAATGGGCATGGCGGCAAAATGGCGCTGCTCCCAATGCCTGTCCGATAACCTCCATTACTTGGCGAGCGACTTTTTCAACCTGTAATCTTAACTGACGAATAGCAAGCTCATGGCTGAGCTGTGGCTGACTATCTATTAAATCAGCCACATAATGAAAATACTGCTGAGTGACTGCCAATGCCGTACTAATTTGACCCAAATACATGGCTTTATAATCGTTTGGTTTCTGCTGATAGGCGCTGATTAAATAGTCTGCTAGATAAGCGGTTGCCCCATACCAACAAGCAGCAACCCCTGCTGCCCCATGCCAAAATCCTACGCGTTCTAGATAGGCATTGGCTGTCCCAACTTGAGCGGCTGCTACTTCATGAAACTGTAATATCGCTGTATCAGTGGCTTGCATCCCTACCGCTTGCCATTGTTCGTTATCAATCTCAATACCTGATTGGCTCATATCTACGACAAGCAATTGCGCGTGGCCATTAGCATTACGATACGTTATGAGTCCATGATCTACCATATTGGCCCCTGAGCACCACGCTTTGATACCGCTGACTTTTCCTTGCTCATAACGTATAGGATTACCTTCTGCTCCCCAAACAGCCCATAACCCTTGATTCGCTTTAGTATAGCCTATCTCATGTAAAATGCTTAGAGCGTCTAAATGCGACTCAAACCATTTTGCAATCGTTAAATCAATCCCTGCTACATAAGCCAAAATTTGCCAACGGCTCAACGTACCTGAGACTTCTCCATTTACAGGGCTAGCACCACTTGCAGGATGCGGGATTTTATCGCTATAGGTGATTAAGGTTTTTAAAATATCATGACGTAAGGCATCAGTTAAGCTAAGCGTACTAGTAGCTTGATTATCAACCCGTAAGATATTTTCTATACTGGCTTTCATCTCTGATAATAAAGAATTTTTTGCATTTAGCAGTAACATGAGGCCTCCTAATTATTCTTATGAGTCAGACATTTGGGCTGTAACAGATTGCGAAATATCTGTTTGATGCCCTTTTACATCATACAAATCATTTAAAAAATTCTGCTGCCAAACCTGTAAGTCATTTTGTTGTAGTCCTTGCAGTAATGACTGATAGCGCGACTGCCGCTCATCTAACGGCATTCTCAAAGCAATCCCTAAACCCTCTGTCATACTTTTTGGCTGGTATGGATCTATAATGACCGCGGCTTGCATTTGCTCAGCTGCCCCAGCATAACGTGAGAGCAATAACACGCCAGGATCGTCAGGATTTTGAGCCGCAATATACTCTTTGGCAACTAAGTTCATACCATCTTTAAGCGAATTAACCCAACCGATATCACTCTGCCAAAACATTGTCATTAGTGTCTCGTGGCTTATGACGCTTTCGCAGTAGTTGATAGCTTGCCAACTACTCATAATATTCTCATTTTCAGAAATATCATTTCTACACTTACTGAATAAGAACTGCTGATTAACATCATTAATAGCAGTTTTCACATCATTATAGAGGTGTTGATAAGCAGTCAAATCTAAGCGACTAGGACAGGCAATTTGTAATAACGTCAGCTGATTCTGGTATAGAGGATTTTGCTGTAAAAAATCGCGGTATGCTGAAAAACGCTTTAACAACCCCTTTGAGTAATCGATTCTGTCCACCGCAATAATTTTTTGGGCAGCAGGTTTTATGGTCTTTTTATTCTGATTGGCTTTGTCATATTGCGAGGATAAGTGGCTAATTTTCTGCTGTATTCTTGTCACATTTATGCCGATTGGATAAGCATCAATCCGCAAATAGTGAGGATGATTTAGACCTAAGTTAAGCATAATTTGCGTATTTTTTGACTGAGTAAAGGTGCTAAAACCTTGCGTGGCATATAAGACGTTTACTAGCGAATCTTTTAAATAATAATGACATACAGCAAAGCAATTGGCTCTACCTTGCTGAGTTTGTGTACCAAGCACGTCGTAATGAGCAAGATGCCTAATGAGCTCACCGCTTTTATCAAGTGATTGCCAGAAAGGTAATGAGACAAAGGGGATGTGGAAAAAAAAGCCGATACGATTGCAAATACCCAGCTGCCTACAATGATATGCCACACTTAAAAAATGATAATCATGCACCCAAATCACATCATCAGGCTCAATAACCTTCTTTAATTGCTTAGCAAAGAGGTGGTTTACCGTTTGATAGCCTGCGTAATCCTCTGGCGCTTGACTAATTAAATCAACTCGCTCGTGCAATAATGGCCACAGTACATTGTTGGCAAAGCCGCAGTAAAACTGCTGATACTGCTCAGTGGTAAGTGCAGTGGTCATATAAGTGATGAATGTATTGGCACACGGCGCGTCAGCGTCTGCTAAAGCAGTTTGTTTGATACTACTAAATTCATTAGTATAATCATCGTTATAGCGCTCGATAATTCTACCATTCCAGCCCATCCAAACGACTGATTTTCCGTTTAATACGTCTTGCAGTGCTATTGCAAGTCCACCTGCCATTGGGTTGTTATCAGGCATTTTAACCCGATTAGACAAGACGATTAAGCGGCTCATACCACGTGTCTCACTTTCACCGTTTCTTTTACTAACGCATTATGTTGTTGGCAGAAGCTTAAAAAGCTATCTAGTAAAACAGTCACCTCATGAGTGTCATGGACGTAGTAATTGGCATGAGTAGGCTCACAACCGACCTTAATTCCCATCCCTTTTATTAACTGTGGTTCGTCTTCTAGCGATTTACTTTCACCTTGTACAGCCATAAATCCTGCTTCATCCGTAATATCATCACCGATGAAAATAGGAAAAACACTCTTATTACTCTGCACTTTTTTTAGTAAAGCTAGAATGGCGCTACCTTTATTTGCTCCTTTTGGCACCACCTCCCAAACATATTTACCGGATTTTAATGTCCAGTTATCATGACTTTTTAAGGTTTGTACCATGATGGTATAAGCCGCATCAGCTAAAGCAGGGTTTTTCCGGAAATGGAGGGCGACAGAATAGGGTTTGTTTTCTACGATGAAGTCATCAAAAGGAATGCAAGATTGGATAATAGATTCTGTTATTACAGCAAGTTCTATAATATTAACAGATACAACGTTTGTCTCATTATGGTCACTGCTGTCATCAAACGCTATTTCTAGTCCATGCGTTGCTGCGATCGGTAATGTTAAAGGAGACAGCATTTGTCTTGCTTCAGCCAAACTGCGTCCTGTCACAGCAGCAATTTTTACACCATAGGTTTGTATTTTTTGTAGAAGAGTTAAGGTTGACGTTGGGATAACGCTGTCCTTAGGATTCAATGTGAAATCGGCTAATGTGCCATCTATATCTAGAAACAAACAATAGCCTTGCTGATGGGATAAATAGTCAGCAAAGTTTTTTGGTGGAATATAGATAGGTCGCCCATTTATGCTGGGGCTTTTTGCTGAAGTCACGTTTCTTCCTTGTTAGTAAGAGACCATCTTGCGCTGAGACCACCTAAATATGAAACATTCTACCTGTTAAGAGTTGCTGTATTTCTAATATA
Organism: Psychrobacter immobilis; assembly: GCF_904846285.1. GTDB lineage: Bacteria > Pseudomonadota > Gammaproteobacteria > Pseudomonadales > Moraxellaceae > Psychrobacter > Psychrobacter immobilis_D. Next base: position 9,933 of record NZ_CAJHAD010000039.1, read on the forward strand.
TGCCTATAGGGATGATATTCTTAAACAGTTGAATCTAATAAGAAGTTTGCCATAACCCAAGTAAAAATCTAGTGACCAGAGTGTGCTGTTTAACGTGAGTTCTGTAACTCCTTAAACACGGTTGCCACTTATAAAAGACCGCTATACATGGTATGGGATTCAATGGCACTTAGCTTCTTGCGTAGTGCGCTCATTTGTAATTCGAAGTTCTTGTAATACTTTACCTTGTCTTTCTCTTTTTCCTCTAAGCTTTTTTGATAAGTAAAATCATCCAATAGCATTAAACAATTTGTAATTAACTTGAGATTATTTAATGATAGATCCTCATATCTACCCAAATCATGTGACTTGATTTTTGAGCGTAATTCAGTTTACCGTAATCTTGATAAGGGTCTGATAGCTGATGGGGCTTATTTTTAATTAATGGACTGCTTTCAAATTCTTTAGTATTTATCTGATTTTTCATTATATAGTTAATCCAGAATAAAAGAGATACATCCCATATCACGAAACAGTTTAGGTAGATCATTCTCCATCCACCCTT
>NZ_CAJHAD010000040.1 GCF_904846285.1 Psychrobacter immobilis
CTATGATAGTTTAATCATGTCAGGCATTGCTGCCTGACTCAAGTAAATCACTCTCCGATATACTCGGGGCGGTTCATTATTGCTTTTACTTTAATCTGATTGTCACTTGGTGGCGAATACTTCTGTACCTAACATAGTTCAAGCACATTCGCATCAATGAGGAAGTTGGCTAAGCTATCAACAATCGATTGATGAGTGATTTGATTATTAGGTGATAATTAGGAATGACAAATTATGCAAAGGGGTTATGTACATTATTAAGGTAGTAAGCTTAGCAGTGATGAGTAGAACAAGTTCATTGAACAGACTAACTTTAAATGAGTATTAAAATTACTGTACCTACAACGTGTCTATAAGAGGTCATTGATAGATTGATTTAATAAGTTAATCGTAGACTACGAGCGAACTAGGACTAATTAAGACTCTGGACATTAAGTCTTCAAGACATATCAGTTAGTAACTATGCTAATGACGATCATAATGATTATTTAAGTAGATAATATATTATGATTGAGTAATCAGGAGCTAGACTAATTAATGACTTACTGTTTAGTTATGGGTTTATGAAGTTAATATCAGGTAGCTCTAGTTTGCTTTATGTTTATATTAAATAGAGTTCATCGATTTTATTTAACATAAATATCTGTTTTTATTGATAAATATTTATTATTTTTAGAAAATAAATTACTTACCATTCATGAACTTCATGGATATTCTAGATTTTTTATCATATTGCATACCTTTTAGAACTTTACTTCATGAACTTAGATTCGATATCTCTCATACTTACCCAATGCATAAAAAATAAACTTCTCAATTTTAGTTTGAAAATTGGTTTCATTCTTAATGAAAACAGATAGAATACCTACAAATTGTTATTTTCCATGTGAGTCTTGAATGTTAAAAATCCATGTAATAGATGCGGCTCATGGAGATTGCATCCTTCTTGATTTCGATCATTCGAAAATATTGATTGACTGTGGTCCAAAATCATTCAAGGTTCGTAAAGATGTACTTGCCAATATAGCGAAGCTTTTAGGTGAACGTGGTACTATTGATATAGCAGTCGTCACCCATAATGATGATGATCACATTGGGGGGTATGAGTTTTTACTTGATACAGGTATTAAGATTGGTACTATTATTTTCAATAGCCTTCAAGATATTCCAAATATTATCAAAAGTGCACAGAAACAGATTTCATACAGTCAAGATCATCTTCTTAGAAAGAAACTTTTAGAAGAAAGAGGGATTCAAGTTCAATGCTTAACAAGAGATTCTGTGTCTTTTATACATAGGGATATCAAATTAAATGCAATCACACCAACAGTTGCGACTTTAGAAAGAATGCTAAATGATTCCACTATTAAAGAAGAAAAAAATAAAAGACAAAAACAAATTTCAAGCTTAAAGACTGAAGAAATATCACTTTATGAAGCATTACAAAACATACAATCTGATCAAGACGTTTTTAAAAGTGATCCTTCGATCACCAATAAATCAAGTATTGGCTTAGTTGTTGAGTTCGGAAGCTTCTCGGGACTTTTCCTAGGTGATGCTCATGCTAAAGATGTACTTGAAGGTTTGAAAATTGCGGGTTTTGAAAAACATAAATTTGATGTGGTAAAGCTCTCTCACCATGGTAGTGAACGAAATACAAGTACTGAATTACTAGAGCTTATTGGAGAGTCTGAATATATTTTATGTGCAAACAATGAGACAAATAACTACCACCCTAATAATGTAACGTTAGCTAGAATATTAAGTTTGGATCATAACCCAGATATTCATTTAAGCTCTAATAGTTCTAACTTATTAGCAAAAATTGAAGAATGTAAAAATCTTAACTTCGATATTAACGAAACCTATCCTACTGATGGTGTAAATACGATTCACTATGAATACAAATAATCTTATACAAGTTAAAACATTACATAGTGAGTCCAGTGGATACTTTTTCAAGTCTTTTGATGACCGAAAATCATTTGTTATTACATCTAAGCATAGTATTTGTGAGTTAAGAAACACTTGTAACCTTATCAAAAATGCAGTTAAAGATTGTTGTAGACTCTGTCCGCAAGAATTTGACACTAAGGGAATTCAGTTATTAAATAACAGCAACGAGGCTGCTCTTCAAATAGAGAAAATTTATTATGATAAAGCAAAAGATTTAGCAATTATCAATGTAACCGAAACAGCTCATGATACTTTAATTATCAATGAAAAAAGCATTAGTGATTACTATGTGAGTTTTGGTTTTAATAGTAGAGATGTTGGTGTAACACCATTAGTATTTGACGTGCCCAGAGTCGTTGATACACTTATTTATTACAACCTATATTCTGATCCAACTCCTAATTTAATAGAAAAAGAAGATAATTTTGAAGGAATTTCAGGCTCAGTAATTTTTACAAATCATGAAAACCACCCAACAGCCAAAGCACTTATTATTCATAATGAAAATCATAATGATTTTGGAGCAGAAAATCTTGACGAATTAAACTTCAATGAAATCAATACCTTTTTCGAATGTGAAGTTTTTGATCAAAGATTTTACATACCAGAATTAGAAAGAATTAAAGCTGTTAGCCAACAGAGCTTAGAGTTAGTTGCTAATACGATTGATGGGATTCATTTATCTAGGCCTACTTTACACAAAAAATTTGAAGGAAAATTAAATTCGGGCAGATTTATACAAATTACGGGCTTGTCAGGCACAGGAAAGTCGGTCTTGTTAAGACAAATCGTGGAGTCTAAAGTCAATGATTTTCCATTTTTATTTATAAAGTCAAATCAACTCATTGAAAGTAATAACTGGTTAGAATATATCCATAGAAATGGACTACCTAGCTTCTCGATTTCAGAGTGGCTAATAAGTTTGGAAGCGGCTGGAGGAGTTCCAATTGTATTTATCGATGGCATCGATAAAATTAGTGAAAATAGCAAACCTATTATTGTAGACTTAATTCGTACAGTCTTAAATAATAGCGCTTTGGCTAATTGGAAAATTGTTACCACTTTAAGAGATACAGGGCTTGAACCGTTAAAAGTATGGGTCGGCACTTTCTTAAAGAACATATCTATTCAAACCCTAAATGTAGATATTCTAAACGATGATGAGTGTAATGAGTTAGCCCAAAGAATCCCTAGTATTAGTAGAATGTTATTTAGTGATAGTAAAGTGAAGGATATTATCAGACGTCCATTTTTTGCTAAAGTTTTAACAAGTCTAAATGATAATAGTTTTGAACCTGAATCTGAATTAGATTTGATAGTTGAATGGTGGAAACGAGGAGGGTTCAATGCAACAGGTCAAGATATATATAATCGACAAGACTTGTTAAAAACGATTTCTGAAATAAAGTCTCAAAATCTCAGTAATGGTGTCAAGCGCACAAAAATTAAGCCAATAGACGCATTAGATAGCTTAGTAGTAGATGGAATAGTTCGTGTAAACACTAAAATCTCTACCGTTGATTTTACACATGATATATTTTTTGAGTGGTCTTTACTTTATGTTCTTTTGGAAGAAGAAAAAGAATGGTTAAGCAAAATCGAAAGCTTTGGACAACCCCCTTTTATAGCTAGAGTTGTAGAATTACTTGCTCAACGAGAATTTATTGATGGGGAGTGGAGTAATCATTTATTACATCCAAAATTTAAAGAGCTAAGATCTCAATGGTTAAGAGCATGGGTGATTGGACCAATAGGACATCCTAAGTTCATCGAGCTGAGCAATAAGTATACAGAATCCTTACTCGAAAACGATTTTGATCTTTTTAATAAATTATTGACATGGTTTCAAGCAGACAAGACAAAAGCCAATCCAATATTCTTAAAACAGGCTGATAAATTAGAGATGGCTATTCAATATCCTTGGCCATCTGATGTTTTACTGTGGAAAACACTCTTAGAGTATATTGTTAAAGTAATTCCAAGCACTACGCCTAAGGTTTATCCTAAAATATTAAAAAACTTTGAGGTTTGGCAATATGTAGGTATCCATATCCCATCAAATAAAGTGTCGAAAATGGTATTAGATATATCAGTTCAATGGCTTTTAGAAATATCTGAAAGAGAAAGTACTGGTAATTGGGGGCAAATAGTCAACTTAAAAGATTTCCATTTCGGGCTAATTAATTTGATTTTGATTTCAACTCAATCAGATCCATCCTATATTGACAATTATCTAAATTTTTTACTTTCACAAAGTGAAGTATCCAAGGAAATATACGTTCACATAGTAGGTGCTTCTTCTATTATTACTCAGCATCATCCAAAATTACTTGTTGATCTAACTCTAAAATTTTTACTAGATGAACTGCCCAAAACATGTATAGAGCGTGAAGAGACTGAATATCAGAGAGCTAATCAATATTTTCAAGAGTTATTAGCTAAGCCTGAAGACGAAAGATCCAAGAAGGAACAATTAAATATTGATCGTCGTGCATTGTACTTTCATCAGTCACCATATCAACAGATACAGAGTAACGATTGGGAAAATTTATCGATCAAATATGAGTCAAGAATTTTCTGTCCAAGTTCTCCTCTAAGAGAACCGTTTTTTTCCTTATTAAACCATTCAGAAGATGATGGGTTACAGCTAATACGTAACTTATCTAACCATGCTATTCGAGCGTGGAAACAACTATGTGAAATTTCTGAACAAGTACCTTTACCAACTATCATCGAATTTCCTTGGGAAATGCAAGAATTTTGGGGAAATAAAAAAGAATATATTTGGAAAAAACCTACTTGGATAAATAATGCTATTTCATCGGCCTACATGGCGTTGGAAAATTGGTGTTTCGATCAACTAGAAAAGGGGCGAGATTTTGATGAACTTATTGAAAAAATTACATCAGGACATGAATCAGTAGCGATTCTAGGTGTAATGAGTGTTTTAGCTCTAAATAGGCAAATTATTTCGGGTTCTATACTTCCAGTTGTTACTAATTTTAAAGTTTTAGAATTAGATAATTATCGATTTCAGCAAGACTCACAGGAACCGAGTGTAACTTTAACATCTTTCACAGCTCAAACAAGATATCAAAAAGACATTGAAGCAGTCAGAAATAACTATAATAGAGAAGGTCATAAATCAAGTTTACAATTCTTATTGAGAAACTACTTTATAGATCCTAAATTTCGTGAACTTACGAGAGATAAAGTATCCGATTTCAAAGCAGATCTTCCTTTTAGTTTTGAAAAGGAGAAGACAGAGGATTCTAATATTGATTTTCTGGAAGAACGTGCTAATTTTTATGCTGAATATGTTAATCTTGATAATTACTCTTATGAAGAAATTGCTGAGAATCAATTCAGTTTTACTTTTAGTCACCCTCATGATCAAAAGCAACTTGAATCGGAAGAGAGTAGGCAACTAACTGAGTCTGCATTATGCTCTTGCATCGCATTATGGGCTGAAAAGTCATTAAAAGCTAATGAAGTTCAGAATAACTACACTATAGAGTCAGTCCTTGAGTTCTTAACAAGCATAGAAGAAAAAAGCTTATTCCTTGATTCTTATGATGTCCATAATAATTTATATATATCTAAAAGTGCAAAACAAAGTGCTTTTAGTGCATTAGCTGCCATGGTCTTATTCTTTAGAGTAGATAGGAAAGAAGATGATCTAGAATGGGCTCGTAAAATCATTAATCAAGTAATCCAACTACCATACAGTTCTTATGAAATAGATTGTCCGCCTGCATCTTTAACTTTTCATCCGAAGAAATTTCTTGCACAGGCTTTGGTGAATGAAATTATTCAGGAGTCCTCTAGTGATTCAACTTTTAGTGATATTCTAGATATCGTAGCAAGTCCATCACATGAGATTTCATTATTGGCATTAAAAGAATGTTTTAAATTATTTGAGATATATCCTAAGTACACTTGGGCTGCTGCATATCTTTCATTTGCTCTATGTAAAAACCATATCAAACATCGAATACATCGATTGGATGAATATCCAGAAGTAGAACAAGAATTGAATCATATACATGAAAATCTCGATAATTACTTTAAATCACAGGATGAGTGGTGTGCATTACCAATACCCAATACTCCTTGGGTAGAGTTGGACGAAGAAGCAATTCAAAGTAATAATGATAGAAATAGAAAAATTGCAGAAGCCTATAATCAATGGTGGGACAAAGATGAAAATGAGCCAAAATGGGTAAAATCAGATAATCATTGGGATGATGAATTCGCAGGAAAAGTTATTAAACTACTACCTGAAGAATTACTTCATAATTCGTCTCAGATCTATATTCTCGATTTTTTAGAAAGCTGTCTAAAATGGACGATTGAAAGGCAGGAACCTTCTTGGTTTAAAGAGAGTCAGAGGTCCGGAAGTAAAGATAGCATGTATGAATGGAGTTATAGCCTATCTAGTGCCCTAGCTAGAGTTATTGGAATATTTCCTGAGGAAAAAATTCAATCTCAGTTCCTTGCACCAATTCTTAGTCTAAAAACTGATGCTTGTTGGGAGTTACTTTATCCTTTCATTGAAAATTATATTTGTCATTATGTTTATGATGCACAAAGCATGCCCAATAAAGTATCAAATATTTTAGACTTATGTTTGGATCGTTTTCTAAGTGCCTCGTGTTTTGATAAAAAAAATTATAGAGCTGGACAGATTTCAGGCACTGAATTACCTCGCATTGCGAAATCACTAATGTTTGTATCAATTGATCAAAAAGCGCCTTCATCAAGTAGATTTGTGAATGGTAATTGGTCTGAAATTACTATAATTTTACCTATAATTGATAAATATATAAGAGCTGTGGGTTGGGTCGAATATATCATTCACTTATTCTTGAAATTGTGTGAGAGGTCTATACAAAACTATCCATCAAATGTTTATGCTGATCAAATCCTAGAATTAATATTATTAGATGAGCTATTGAACTGGAACGACCAAATACACGATAAAATATCTAGTCTTATACAAGCTTTCATAGAAAAAGAACAATCTATGCCAATAGAATTACGACAAAAGTTCTTAAAAATTATTGATTGGCTAGTTGATCATGGTGATCGAAGGAGTGCTGCACTTCAACAAAATGAGTTTTTTCAAGATGTGAAGAGCTCATGAACTATAGATTTAGAATTTCAGATAGAGCTAATGACTTTTATCGCTTTATCTAATTGCTTACCACTTTACATATCAGTTTTCCATAGACTCAATTTTCTCTAGGTACACAATGAAATTATAAATTTCATATTGGATGATCTTAAAATCATAGGATGTTGAATGTAAATATTCATGATATGAGATGTACGAACCTTATTTTAGATTGACTATACTACTAAAACACACATTAATTAGAGGTTTATAGAGATATGGAAGCATCGACTACAATCAAACAGATGTTATCAGGCAATCGAATTTTCGTACCAACATATCAAAGAGCTTATTCTTGGGAGACAGAGTTTGAAAGTTCTAACACACCCAAGCAAATAAACGTTTTTTTATCTGACCTAGAAGACTACAACCGAAGTAACACAAAATCAAAATATTATTTCGGACATTTTCTTTTTGAAGAAAAGCCAGAAAGTAAATTTGGTGTAATTGATGGCCAACAGAGATTGACTACAATTATTATTTTTCTTTCGACTTTATTTAAAAAGCTTGAATCTCTTCGAGCACTCACTGAAGATGAAGAAATCTCGAAAGAAGATATGATTATCAGAAAGTCTACCTATCGTTTTGAAACTGTAGATTATGATAAGCAGCTTTTTAAAGACTATGTAATCGATCAAACTAAGACAGATCACAATGGTCTTTCAACTGAATCTGCTAAACGTATAGTAGCAGCTTTTGATTTCTTTAATTTATATTTAGTAGGTAAGAACGAAACCTATTTATTGAAAATGTTGAATACAGTTCAAAATGCATCTTGTACAACTCATCCCGTAAAGGACGAGTCTGAAGCAATCCAAATGTTCATCTTTCAGAACAATAGAGGCAAAAAACCCTCTAATTTAGAAGTTATTAAAGCTCAATTTATGTTCAACATACATCTATACGGCAATGAAGAAAAGGAAAGCTTACTTGACGAAATTAAAGAGCGATTCGAAAAAATTTACAAATGCATTTCATCCATAGAGTACCGTATTAAGGAAGATGATGTATTAGCTTATACTCTTCGAGTTCACTTTAACTCTCTTTGGGAATCTAATACCGATGATAAAATTAACAAGGTGTTAGCGGAAGAAAACTCAATCTCTTTTATCAAGTCTTTTACAAAATCTCTCGATACAAGCTTCGAAAGCTTAACTACTTTCTTGAAAAAGGATGAAAGAGAGAATATTGAAATTCATTCACTAATGACACTTGGCGGTACGGGTATCGCCATGCCTTTTATAATTAAAGCTTATAAATTTGGATTGCCAACCAACCAAATTAATCAACTATGCAAGCAATTAGAGTCAATGATTCTACGTCATAGACTTATTGGAACAAGAGCAGATTTGACTTCACGTCTAAACAAAGTTTATCAAGAATTTAAGATTGATAGTTCCAATATCAAACCTATTGTTGATCGAATAGAATGGATGAAATCTGTTTCTTCAGACTCTTGGTGGTCATCATATTGGAATAATGAGGAACTAGAACGCTCAATTCAGGGTAAAATCAATCATTCAACAGCAAAATACTTGCTTTGGAAGTACGAAAACCATCTAGAAAGTCTTGGAAAAAACGGTTATACAGCTACACGTTTTGACAAGATATTGAAACCTGAATTAGAACACATTGCTCCGCAAACAGAAAACCCGGAAGGTGGGTATGACAATTATGACGATGATTTCAACAATCAATTTATCGACTGTTTAGGTAATTATTTATTGCTATCAAAATCACATAACTGCTCGGTTGGAAATAGACCTTTTTTGGAAAAACGTGACAGCTATACTCATTTGGAACAGCAACGAGAAGTTCAAAGGATGACTATAGACAAGAAAATTTGGACAAGGCATTTAATTCAAGAGAGGAAAAATAATATTATTGAGTTTATCATGAAAGAGCTATAAAAATAAGTTTATGATCCATATCACGATCCTATGGATGAATATTTATAAATGCTTTATAAGTTCAGCCCTTCTCTCAGCACTCGATAGACGGTAGCAACCCCGACACCGCACGCCTTAGCTATCTCATCTTTTGTCATAGTATTTTGACTATTTAACCCCACTCTCAACTTCGAAAGTGATTGAAAAAAGAAGAGCACCTCACTAATCTATTGTTTTCGACCAAGAATACAATGGAGTTGTGAGATGCCCATACAA
>NZ_CAJHAD010000041.1 GCF_904846285.1 Psychrobacter immobilis
TGCTGAATAAGTCATAATCTTTTTACTTTTCGCTTATTTTAAAGCTACCGTACCACTTTTATAAAAGATCTACTATACTAGTCGACAAAGCCTTGAGTTTGGGGGTACAACATTATCAACAATAAAGCACATCAACAGCATGATGAGATAAGATTTGGATTATAATATTGATAAGCTCCAATAACATTCAGCAGCTGTCCTCTAATCTCTATAGCAGTCGCTCCCAGATCCACAGTAGCGAATTGGATTTTATGGTTCTGCATGATAATATACTCATTAACATCCTCACCGACTGAAGGATGGAGTAGCAGACCAGAGGCATTATCGTTAAGGGGATCTTCACCACCTTCTTGAGATTTTAAGTAGGCGTACATCTGATAGAGATAACCACTACGTAAAGTCTCATCTCTATACCAACCACGTGTAACCACGGCATTGAATTTAGTATCAATAATTGTACGATGCCCTACCTCTGTATTATCAATGATGACATCTGTCTTCATATTAGGAAGTATTTTATCGATACCTAAGCTCTTGTCATCGATTTGCCACTTAAGCGTTTTGCCAGCGCTGACACGCCAGACACTATTTGAAAGAACCGTGTCATAAAATCCCGCAACCCCTTTTTCAAAGAGCTTACGAAGCCACGGCAGATTGTCTCTTTCTGGTAAAGACAGCTGCCTTGTACCGGCAGACTCCGTTGGCAGTGCCAGATTAAAAGCTAAGTGTGCTGCAGCAATCATTGATTTATCTTCAACATCATGTCTTCCAAATCGGTCTACTGAAACTTCACTCCGACTCGGACGTACCTGACTGACTCCCATGCGCCTTAAGCGCACATCCAATGATCGACACCTATGAGCCAAGTCCTTACTTTTAACAACTTTAGAAATGGTTTCAAGAGCGGCACGAACATATCTATTACGTGGGGTATCAATCGTGAACTCATCAAAATGGCAAGCGACTTTGCCACGGTCAAGCAATCTATTTCTCTCAGTACTAAGCAAATCTATTCTTCCACGTACACGATTAAGCACCGCATCACGTGATTGGTAGCTATAGCTCAAATTGCGCTGAATACGGTGCTCGACCCGTCGACAAAGCATTTCCGCAACCAAATCCGGGATGTCATCAGGATTGTTTTCAACTGCTACTTTGGCTGCATCAAACTCCCTATAGAGATCTGATGCATATAATATTAGCAGCCAAAGATTACGAATAGGTATCTCACCTATTCGCTCAACCTCTTCATAAGACTCAGGCAGATATTCGACTTCAAAAGACATATGCTTACAGACCTGCAATCAAGCGTTTTTGTGCGCTCTTAGACTTGTCTAAATTATCGAACCAGTACTCATCAAGCAAAGGACCAATCTCCGTTTCTACAACCTCACTAAACCATTCTTTAGCATCTGTGATATTCATGCCAACGGCTGGCGTGACATAACTATGTCCTACTCTAAATTGAGCGCCAAGGCTTGCATCTGCAGAAATCTCATTGTTTAGAGTGGTGATACGGCTATCGATCTCTTTCAGAACCGCTGAATCAATACCATTTTTAGATTGGACCCAATCATGCCAAGGCTTACCTAAGGTAGGTTCAAGATCAATGAAAGCAAAGCGACGACGTAGCGCAAGATCCACTAAAGCTAGAGAGCGGTCAGCAATATTCATCGTACCTACTACGTATAAGTTATCAGGTATAAAGACACGCTCACCATCCTTTCTCTTATAAGACAACTCCAGCGCTTCATCTGGTGTTCTCTTGTCCGTCTCTAAGAGCGTAAGCATCTCACCAAACACCTGAGCAGGGTTGCCTCGGTTAATCTCTTCGATGACAATAACGTATTTTGATTCAGGATTTTCTAGAGCAACCTTAATCATTTCCATAAAAGGGCCATCTACCAATGTCAGCTTACCTTCACCTGATGGTCTCCAACCACGAATAAAATCTTCATAGGATAGGTTTGGATGAAACTGTACTGCTCTAATTTTGCTATCGTCTCGATGTCCAATTAAGGCAAACGCCAATCTCTTGGCGAGCCAAGTCTTGCCCGTTCCAGGAGGTCCCTGAAGTATGATGTTTTTCTTAGCATGAAGACGCTTAAGTATCATCTCAATCTTAGATTGAGGTAAAAAGCACCCATCAGCTGTAATATCATCAATAGAGTAAATATCAGGAGCTACTATGGTATCAAGCTCAGAATATATTTCGACATCAAGATCACTGGCTAGATTCTCGTCTAGTAAGCGATATACTCCTTTGTTAAGTAACTCTATTTCCCCATCATTTTCCATGTCTATTAGTAGAGAGTTTACTCCTGATTTAATACATGCCCTATTAGGAAAGATTTTCTTAATATCATCCGTAAATCTTGCTAAAAATTCCTTTTTAGTGAACTCACAAGACTGCTTTTCATAACAAAGCTGTCTTACTTTAGATGGAATAATATCTTTCCAAGATCTATTAGACGATTTTTCTGAATTACTTGGCCGATACTTGTATGCTGCGAGAGATAGTTCTGGAAACGAGTGCACAGGGTAGCTGTCTTCCTGAAATCGCGTATCAAGATTATCTAGCAATTCTAAGTAATCATTTGCAGTACAACGTCCCTTTAGACCGTTCATACTAATCTCAATATTAAGCTTTTTATTAATATATTCTTGAGACTGCCCGTCTAGTGTCAAGAAGTTCCAAGGCCTAATCCAATATAGACCCATAGTGAGGTTCCAACCCACACCAAAGCACTGCGCCGCTTTATCATATGCAGCAATAAACTCAGGCCTAATATCTTCACTTTCACCTTCATTGTCTAAATCAGTAAATGAGATTGCCCGAGCAAAAATATCCCATAGATTATCTATATCATCTGGCTGACGTTTATAGCTATAGCCAAAAAACCATGTTTTTTGATTGTTGACAGTAGGGATACTATCGAATGATTCTGGCACTGGCTGCGATACACCAAGTAAATCAGCCAATTCCTTAGCGATGACTTTTCGATTATCATCTGTAATACCTCGATTGAACATAGCCATGACTGTGAATGGGCATATGTCTTTCAATAGTCCTCCTACAACACCCTCTTCGTACTGATCGTTAAGAATAGACATAACGTCACTTTTTTCAGAGATTTTATGAATGCCAGCTATTAGCTCATCACGGCGATCTCTAAAAGTGAGAAGTTTAGATGCGATTTCCTCATAGAAACTCGTCCACTTAAATGATGACTTTTCTTTATTATCACCAAACCTTTCACGCCAAAATGGGTCATTACGAAATCTATCAATATCTTGAGATTTGCCATGAAATGCAAAATCTATTAAACCTGCCCTTAGTGCAGTCTCAGGAATAACTTTCCAAACCGTATTACGATTTGTGAAAAAATACCATTCTTTAGGCTTAGTACCTTTTTCCCAGTCTACTTTCAAACTTCCACCATCTCCCAGGTTCTCTACCACTGTGCCAATAGCCTTGATAGCCATGACAGAAACTATATGTCCCCGACTCTCAAAAGGTACGCCATTTTTTCTTGTATAGGTTGATTTAATAGCAATTCTCTCGCCAGCTTTAATAGTTTTTATTAGATCAGCCTGCTTACCTTTAGTATTAACTTCCCAGATGCCCTCTTCAATAAATCGAGACGTTTGATCTATACCATTATGTGCAGCACCGACAAACCAATAAGGTGTCATATCACTAAATTCAAAATTATCACTCATTTTTCAATCCCTATCTATTAAATTGTATTTTTATTATGATTTTAAGATACTCTCTAAGTTCAAATAAACAATATTTTTTATCAAAACTCGCAGTTTCGGGGGAGATTCACCACAGATTAAGTTTTAATATGTTCTTTATAGGCAGTGAGGTACTGGCTATAACAACTAAACTAATCATTAACGGAGTCAAAATCATGCGAATTCTTATAAATAATAATCAAGGTGGAAACTGGCCAAGCACAACAGGCAACCCATCAGGTGGCGGACGCGATAACAATCCACCGAGTAAATAAACCATTCAGTACAAAGGATAATCTTATGTCTAAAAACACCAATAACAAGCCGTGCCCTCAATATCCAGAAAACAAACCTAGTATGAAAGAAGGTAAAATATCTGGAAAAGGTTGCAGTAATAATATTAAATCTAAATAAATGTTAGTTTAATAATTCATGTCAAGCCATACGTTCAGTACGTATGGCTTGATTTTTTAAATAATCTGGCCACTCAGTACGTTCATTTTTAGCCTGTTCATCTACGTGTTGCTCATAAAAGTGAGTGAACGATTCCCATAAATCATAATATTCGTCATAAATAATAAAGTTTTGCTCTTTAGTAACTTTGTTCAACTTATCCGCTTGCTCATACATATTCTGAAAAAAGGCATATATAAACCATATAACGCCTTCAGCATTAGGAGACAGCCCACCAAGATCGTTTATATCTTCAGTTTTTAAATATTTAACAAATGACTTCTGCCAGTTGACTAACTCATCATTATGTTTCTTCTCGGAAGATTTTTTCATACCTAGCAACCAGTAAAACTCTTCCAGACTAATCCAGTTTCTCTTACTGTCACGTTCGCTTTTTATATCTAAAAAACTGTATAACTGGCCATGCTCATCATCTGTATTCCAATTAATCTTATCTCGAAGACCGTAGGTGCTCTTCGGCATTTTCTTAGGTTTTGGATTTTTACGGGCTTCTTCAGTTTTCTCAGAACTATAGAAATAAAGATCTGTTAGTAAAAAATGTATGAGTGAGCGCGAGGTACAAGTGAAAGGGCTACCGTTTTCGTTAGTTAAGTTATGTTTTTTAGTTGTTGTGTCATATTGCCACTTATTTGGACTTAGTTTGTGCATAAATAACCAGCCCAGACTAATGGGTGAAATGTCTTTTGAGTAAACAGCATGGTGAATACAAGCATCAAGATGGCCTAAAGCTGAGCCTTTCCCAAACTCTGTGTAACTGCTTATAATCCACTAACCGGAGAATAAGCAATGACTAACCAAAACGACATTAAAAAACTGGCCCAGCAGATGGCTGGTAGCATGAAAAGCTTCGATGACATCAAAGACTTCCAAAAGCAGCTCATGCAATCCTTTATCGATACTGCCCTGGAAGCTGAGATGGAAGACCATCTCGGCTATCCCAAGCATGAGAAAGCAGACAAGCCTAATAAGCGCAATGGGCACACTAAAAAGACCGTCCGCAGTGACACAGGCGATCTTGAGATCTCCACCCCAAGAGACCGTGATAGCAGCTTTGAGCCTGTACTCGTTAGTAAGCATCAAACCCGTATCTCAGGTCTTGACGATAAAATCATCTTTTTTTATGCCAAAGGTCAAACCACCACTGAAATCGTCGAAACCATTAAAGAGCTCTACGATGTCGACATCTCAAGCTCTCTTGTCTCAAGAGTCACCGATAACATATTAGAGGACATCACCGCTTGGCAGAACAGGCCATTGAGCAGTGTTTATCCTATTGTCTATCTAGACTGCATTGTCGTCAAAGTACGTCAAGATAAGCAGATTATCAACAAAGCCATTTACTTAGCGCTAGGTGTTGCTCTTGATGGTAAAAAAGAGCTGCTTGGTATGTGGCTCTCAGAGAATGAAGGCGCTAAGTTCTGGCTAGGCGTTCTCACTGAATTGCAGAACCGTGGGGTACAAGACATCTTAATCGCCTGTGTCGATGGCTTAAAGGGCTTCCCCGATGCCATCAACACGGTTTACCCCAACGCTCAGGTTCAGCTGTGTATCGTGCATATGGTGCGCTATTCAATGAAGTTCGTACCGTGGACAGATAAAAAGAAAGTAGCGGCTGATTTAAAGGCCATCTACGGCGCTGATACGCTTGAGATAGCAGAGGCCAACCTTGAGCACTTTGATGAGGTATGGGGCAAAGAGTACCCACATGTGGTCAAGTCTTGGCGTAATAACTGGGAGGGCTTAACGGTGTTCTTTGACTATCCTAAAGACATCAGAAAAGCGATTTATACCACCAATGCTATTGAGTCATTAAACAGTGTGATTAGGACAGCAGTGAATAAGCGTAAGGTGTTCCCATCTGATCAAGCTGCATTTAAAGTGGTGTACTTAGCAACCCAGCAGGCATCTAAAAAGTGGTCGATGCCGATTCGTAACTGGACGTCTGCCCTTAATCGCTTTATGATTATGTTTGATGATCGTATTAGCAGGCATTTAATCTAAAGGGCAGTTACACAGAATCTGGGATACCCTCTTATTTGGAGCTTTAACCAATCAAACGAATACTACTCAATCGCTTAATTTAGATTTTATTTATGGTGACGTCAAAAATGGCATTTTTTCAGTACTAGATGGTCAACAGCGCTTGACCACTTTATTTCTATTGCACTGGTTCTTAGCTGTTAAGAATAAGGATCTAACAGAATTTAGACAAAGATTTATGACAGATGATGGGCAATCACGCTTCACCTACAAAACACGTTCTAGCTCTACTGAGTTCTTCAATGCTTTAGTCAAATATGGAGAAGTCAAATTAACATCAGAAAAAACAGATTGTTCATTCGAACCATCTATTAAGGATTTAGTTTGCGATAGTAAATGGTTTTATTTAGCGTGGAAGCAAGACCCAACCGTACAAGCTTGCCTATATATGCTTGATGCTATTGAGGATAAATTTTCACTTGCTGAAGGTGATCTGTATAAAAGAATAACCAATATAGACTCACCTTATATTACATTTCAATTTTTACCATTAGAGTCATTTGGCTTGTCTGACGAACTGTATATAAAAATGAATGCACGTGGCAAACCACTCACTTCATTTGAAAA
The DNA here is from genome assembly GCF_904846285.1 of Psychrobacter immobilis. Classification (GTDB taxonomy): domain Bacteria; phylum Pseudomonadota; class Gammaproteobacteria; order Pseudomonadales; family Moraxellaceae; genus Psychrobacter; species Psychrobacter immobilis_D. The sequence continues at coordinate 6,823 of NZ_CAJHAD010000041.1, forward strand.
CTTCAAAGCAAAATTTGAGAAATCCATTAAGCTATGTATCGAGTTACTGCCTAAATATCAGTTGGATTTTAAAGAAGTAAAGGTCAATAGTTATGAATACTTCATACATAAAATAGACACTAACTGGGCAGACTTATTCTGGTCATATCGAAATAAGTCCAATAATACATTTGATGAAGAAATAATGAATTTTATTCGTCTGATTATCTTGTATCAGTACCTTTTAAATTACAAAGCGAATAGTGAAAGAATTACTCAAGATATAAAACTTTTCCTTGATAATAATAAATTGAGAGCTGTATCGATATCTGAGTATAAAAAGCAAAAATGCTTTGACCCAAAACTTATTATTCGATTGATTGATATACTAGACCTACTTGAGAATAAAGGTCACAACCAAATAAAAACCTATCTACCTGAGCAAAAATATTATGCTGAAAGCGATATTTTTAAAAAAATAATTGCAGATGATACAACATATTCACAAAAACTGCGGTTCTACGCATTTTACTGCTACCTATCTAAGAGACCTAAAGCTGCTCAGAGTTTTCATGATGGACTAGCACAACCTGATCTCGCACAGTGGATGCGAGTTGTCTATAACTTAACTGAGAATTCTAATATAGATAGTGCACTTAATTTCTATCTAGCATTATTATCTATCGAAAAATTAAATGAAAGCAAGACAACTGTGCTTTCACTATTGAAGAACAACCCTAACCTTCAAATAAAAAACTTTTCACCAGAACAAGTTCTTGAAGAGAAAATAAAAGCACATTTGATATTAAAATCAACGGATTGGCAATTAGCAGTCATTGAAGCAGAAAATCATTCATACTTTAAAGGTCAAATTGGTTTTCTTTTAGAATTCTCTGGTATTTTATCATTTTACGAACAACATAAACACTGTGAGTGGGATATTACGAGGAACAAACACTTCATTAATCAATTCAAAAAATATGCTGAATCAGCATCTAATACTTTTTCAATGAGTAACGATAGTAAGTATCTTTGGGAAAGAGCTGTTCTTTGTAAAGGTGAGTATTTTATTTCTAGAGGCTCTGAACGTTTTAGCTTATTGAGTGTTCGTACGACCAGACAAAATATCAATAGGGACTATAGTTGGCATCGTTTACTGCGTCTAGATATAAAAACAGTAAAAGAACGAGGTTATGTTAAAGCTGTATTTGATGACCCGAACTTTAACTGCAATAGTGAAGATGATTTAAAGTCTTCACTACAAGTTATTTGCGATAAATCTGTTGAAGAAAGTCCTTTTGAATATTGGAGAGAAGCATTCATTAGATATCCTCAAATTTTTGAGCGCTGTACTCTAGGATTTATAGCAGTCATTGGTAAAGAGATATTTTTATACAACCAATATCAACGCAACCATTTGCATAGTGAACTTTATACAAAAATATTAGAAATAAAAATATTAGAAATAAAAATAGACTATCCTGATCTACTCAAACCTTTTAGCAGGCTAGATTACATACAGGTTAGGTCTGGCTACGAATCAGCAGGCCTACATATAAAAGATTGGGATTTCAAGAACCAGGCATTCTCTATTGAAATAATAAAAGAAGCAGATCATTTCAATATATACTTTAAGAACAATACTCCAAACTCTTACCCAGAAAATATTAGTATTATATTACTGGAATTAGGTTTTGAATATATTGAAACAGATCTAGAGCTAAACTTAGATACAATAGCTAGCCTTACTTACTTCACAGATACCAAACAAACCACTGTAGATGATGTCATAATTAAACTAAAACACTTATGTGAAAAAATCAGAAATATCAACGATGAGTAACGTTAACCATACCCATGCAATCCATAACATTATAGTCACCTGACCATAAAAGTGTTATAAAATAAATCAACTAAACGATTACCACAATAAATAACCATGACTTACTC
>NZ_CAJHAD010000042.1 GCF_904846285.1 Psychrobacter immobilis
TAGAGAGCCATGTTTGAAATAGTCTCTATATTTTAAGGCTTTTGAACTTACTTTTCCAGATTAGGGACACGCCCTAATCAAACACCAATATCTATAGCTCCGTAGTTTGTCATAAGTAGTTCCATTGTATCAGTCTATTTTGAGTGGTCTATTAATTGGTTTAAAGGGTGAAGTGACTGGTTCCAGTGGGATATACTCTAATATCCGCTTGTTATTAAACGTGCACTTGATTTTTTTATACTTCGCTGTGCTTGGCACTGCAGCGTCCAAAGGCGTCACAGTGATAAGTAGTCGTAATTTAGGCGTAATTTAGGCATAAAAAAGCTGGGCAAAATGCCCAGCTAATGCTCTTTTTTACCAAAATCAATAGTTAAGGCTCTAATAACTCATTAGAAAAAACGACTAGCTTACCTTTAGGTGGAAAGTCAGACCAACCACAAGGTAGTCCATTATTTAAATAAGCAGTGAGTATTTGTTCCCATAACGGTGGAAAATAGTTATTCGCGTAGCATTGGAATATATAATACATATCATCGGTTATTAGCTCCGCCATAGTACTATCCCAAAGCTCATTAAATCCATTAAAGTTCTTACTTTGAATGTTAAAAAAGTTATTTTTCAGAAGTTGATGGCCTACGTAACCATATAACTCAAAAGAATCTGGAAATGAATACTCTCCCCGGCTAATTGACTCCCAAGCTGGAAAGCTTTGCACTTCATCATCTTGATTAGCATATTCAAAACCTAATAGGGGATCACTGATTACTAATGCATCTATAGTATTAACAAAAGGCTTATCAAAGAACGTATCTTTTTCTAAAAAATCGACAAGTTCTTGTGCTGATTCAAGTATATCGTTCCATTTTTTCATAGATATTTCATAATCACTCGTTAGAAAATACCACAAGCTTTCCATTAGGCGGAAAATCAGACCAACCGCAAGGCAGTCCATCATTTAGGTAGGCTGTTAGTATCTGTTCCCATAGTGGTGGAAAATAATCATTGGCGTAACAATTGAATATATATATCATATCCCCTATCATCATATCAGTGACATTATGATCCCAAAGTCTATTAATACCGCTGAAATCTTTCTGTTCTAAATTAAAATAATTATTCTTTTTAAGACCATATCTAACACTATCATAAAACTCAAAATTTTCTAGAAAAAGTCCCACACGGCTGAAAGGTAGCCATGCTGGAAAGTTTTGATCCTCATCATCTTGATTTGCATATTTAAATCCAAGTTTTGCATCAGTAACTACCAATGCATTCATGGTATTAGTAAATGGCTTATCAAAGAACGTATCTTTTTCTAAAAAATCAACAAATTCTTGCGCTGACTCAAGTATGTCGTTCCATTTTTTCATAACTAAACATCCTTATTATTAGTTTCGTATTGAACTTTTTATCGCTTCAGTAAATGCTTTTTGAATATCGCCCGTACTGAAAGTTTTTGCATTATAACCAGCATTATTTAATGGAATATCTCCTTTTACAAGTTGACTACGTAACATTTTTTGAACAGCTTTCAACTTCATACACCCATCTAGGCCTAGTATGTTTATTCTTTGTGCGCCTTTCAATAGTTGTGTGACTGCTAAGTTGTAGCCACCATGTGAGCCAGAGTGAATGGTTGCACCATAGCCATTTCTTGTAATCAAGTTGACATTCTTATTATCACGTAAAGCTATCAAGTTGTCCTTATTATGAACGTCAAAAGTTGCACATAGTTTTCTAGCTTCTATATTGACTAGATCATCTTGTGGGAGTATATGATGAACTTGATAATTAGTAGGTTGTTTTTTACCAGAGTTATAAGCTTTAGCCCAATTTGTATGATAGACCGCTAACCCTGAAGGGTCTACCCACATAACTGGATTAGGTGCATAAGAAAAAACGTTGAAGCCTCCTAGGAGACCTATCGGATCTCTCGTGGTAAACATCCCCAAATCAGGATCAAAGTAGCGAAACCTATTGTAATGCAATCCCGTTTCCGTATCAAAGCTTTGACCCTGAAAGCGTATGGGTTGCAAGTGATTTTTATTAATTTGTAAACGTTCTATGGCTTGTTCATGCCATACAATTTTTGCCGTATTGCCCCAAGCCTCATAGTCCGCCAGCCAAACGACTTCACCTTGCTGATTAGTTAGCTCATTCGGCGTGCCGAGATGGTCATTATGATAATGATACACCTGTATACTAGGAATAAGTTTGGGATCGTCCTCCCAGCGCTCTCTAGGCGCGTTTATAATCTCATCGTTGGCGGATTTTAATAACTCGTCTTTGAGCCAGACCAGTCTCGCTACAGGTTCGAAGCTGTTCTGCTCGTAGACGGTGGTAAAGACATGCGTGTCGGTATATTCCTGCGCTTGTCGATTACCGTCCCATAGCATCAGGGTGGTTTGGCTTTGGGTTGGCGTAGATTGTACCGTACTATGTTTTAAGAATTTCTTGTTTAGGGTTAGTTTACTGCGCTTTTGAATATCGCTAGATTTAGCAATCCGTCTACCAAAGGCGTCATAGCTATAGTGAGTAGTCGTAACGGTGACGTCAAAGCCTTGTTGATGGGTTTTGATGCTACGCTCAAGCTCACCATTAGCATGGTAATACAGCTGTAGTGATTCAAGATAGCCTGTGATGCTGTTATTCGATTGTTTTAAGGGTTTGCCGTCACTGCCGAGTGGGGTTTGTGTTTTAAACAGCACACGCCCATGTTTGTCATAGGTATAAGTGATGTATTTGTCATGAGTGGTTAGCTCGGTGGGTCGGCCTGATTTATGGATGTTGTTATTGTTTGGAGTGCTGCTTTGGTTGTCTTTATCATTGCTTACGCTACTAACAGGCACACGGTTACTGGCAGGATCAAAGGCAAATAACTCTGTCATTCCTGATTGCATGGCATAGTCAGTGAGCTTATGCTGAGTTAATCTGCCGACTTTATCGTAGTCGTATTGATGATTGCGTTTGAATAGACTGTTTGCGGTGCTTATATTTTTTGCCGAATGATTTAAATGCGTTTGTCCTGATAGATGCGTGAGTTGACCTAGTACGTCATAGTGATAGTCGCGCTCAATAACGATACGACCTTTATTATGGTCGCTACTGTATTGCTTAGTGAGGCGACCCATGGCGTCATAGCCGAAGCTAGAGAGCAGATCGCCTTGTTGTCTTGTGGTCTCTTGGTGTAGCTGGTCGCGTTCACTGTGGCGTATCTCGGTGATGTTACCGTCTGTACCTGTGATGCTTTGATTATACAGATGCCCTGAACCGTAATACAGCTGGTTGATGACTTTGCCATCGGGCAAGGTAGTTTTGAGGCGGTTGCCTATCTCGTCATAGCTGTGTGTTAAGGTTTGTTCAATATGGCTGTCTTGATTATCGTTGTTTGTGTCTTTATAGCGCTGATGATGACGAGTCAGACGCTCGCTAATAAGCTGACCGATATTATCATATTCTAAGTGCGTGCTAGCATCAGGGCTGGTAGCGCAGATTAGCTGTCCTGCAAGATCGTACTGGTATTGGGTTTTATGATGGCGCTGTAGCGCTGTAGCGTTTGGCTTAATAATATCTAGGCTATGTTTAAAAGTCAGCTGTCCGAGTAAATCGCGTTGCAGATAGGTGTGCTTTTGCTCTTCTCGTTTGCCGCTTGGATTGTCGGTTTGATGAATGAGCTGTCCATTTTTATCATAGTCATAATGACTGGTGTAACCATCAAAGCGGGTCTCTGATATGAGGTTGTCGGCTTTGTCATAGTTAAATGTCCATCTCTGACCGTTTTCATTGGTCAGGGTAATGAGTCGGCGCAAGTTGTCATACTCATAGTCTAAGGTATGACCTTGCGCGTCAATGCGACTGATAGGTAGACTGTCATTAGTGTACTGATACTCGGTGACTTGCTCTTTAGCATCGGTGTGTTTGAGTAGACGGTTAAGACTGTCGTAAACGAAGCTTTCGCCACTGCCATCTGGGTAGCGTATGTGGGTGGGCGCAGCAGTGTGCTGAATGCCGCCACCTATACGGTGGTCGTAAGTAAGACGGGTACGATTGCCTTGGGCATCGGTGACCTGAATGACACGGCCTAGGTTATCGTATTCATAATAGGTAGGATTACCGCTACAGTCGGTTTGTTCTATCAGCTCGCCTTGATAGTTATACTCATAACTAAAGCTGCTGCCATTGGCAAGTATTTGCTTAGTGGTACGACCTTTATTATCGCGCTCTATATGAGTGCTATTACCATTAGCATCGGTAATGTGTTTAATTTGTCCAGCAGCATCATAGACAAGTCGCGTTGCATTGCCAAGGGGGTCTAGAAGTTCAGTTAGGCGGTTGTTATTGTATAGATATTTTTGCGTACGCCATAAAGGCAGGTTAGTCTTTATCTCGTAATCAGTTAGTTGTTTGACCGCAACTAAGGTATCGCCTGCATACTGATTTTCAGTAATGCTGCCATCTGGGCTGATAATTTGTATAGGGCGGTTATAATCGTCCAGAACAAAGCTAGTGAGATTACCTAAAGCGTCTGTAACACCCGTCCAGCGCTTTTCTTGATCGAAGTGGTATAGCGTTTTTCGCTCATTTGCTGTGCCTTTGGCCTCAGTAACGATGGTGTGATCGTTTTGGTAATCAAAGTGATAGGTTTTGCCATTGCTAATAGGGTTAAAAAGCACTTTACCGCTTGGCAAGTATTCATCGTACTCATAATAGCTGCTGACACCATCTTCGGTATGGTGAGCAGTCATAATATGATTTTTATAGTCAAAGCGCCGTGTGGGATTCAGGTACGGGTTAACTTCTATTAAGTCGCCTTGTTCATTATAAATATAAGTCACTAGAGTTTGATGGACCAAGACCTTTTTAATCAGCTTACTCGTGTCTATTAGCTCATCTATCTGGTTAAGGAAGCTCACAATGCTAGTACTATGAGCTTGCTGTAGCTGTCGTTGGCTCTTATTATCCAGCTTTGAGAGTAAGTCAATAAATTGGCTATCACTTAGGTGCGTCAGTTCACTAATTTGTTGTAGGCGTATATTTTCGTTATGACTATTATTTTCATCACCTGCTATTAAGCCAAAGTCTAGTTGTAGTAGTCGACCCGCGCTGTCTTTGATGTACTGTGGCAAATGGGCTTTAGCAGTGTCGCTATGATACTCAATGGTGATGCAATTATCATAGTTGTCGCTTTGGGCGGTGCAGTATAGTCGTTGTTTGCGTGGGTAAGGTAGCAGCTCATTATCTAAATTGTTTGTATTTGGAGTGCTAAAATGAAGCTGAATACCGTCACCTGTTTCACTGACTCCTGAGGTAATACGGTATTGTCCCTCAGCATCATGATGCAGGCGAATATCGTCATTTCTTAAATAAACGCTTTTACCAACGGCGATACACGGGAAATTTATGGCTCTACCACTAGTGTCAATATATTCAATTAAGTCCTGTTCTGGCAGGATATTAAGCTGCTCACCCCAATTATTACCCCATCCTTGACCGAACCAACCTATAGGATCGCCCGTTTCGCCTCTGCCTACAAGGCTGTCACTAGCATAGTGTCTACTCCACAGCAGAGGCAAATCGCCAGATAAAATGAAATCAATATCCTCATCATCGAGTAATATCTTGATACCCAATATAGGATTAACAGGTTTACAAGTTTTAGGACAGTTTTTATTATTGTTTTGATCCTTTTTTTGTTCTACTTTACTATCACCCCCTTTCTTTTTCTTCTTTAAAGCATTATTTCTACCACTCTTTTCGATATTTTTGTTTTGAGTTTTTAATGCACTTTTATTATTAACTATCATCTTCTTAACAGATGGTGGCAAGGCATTTAATATTTTATCGCTGCCTAAAACTTTAGTAATAGCTGCACTATACTTTTTCGCCTGTAAAGCAGTACTTAAAGCACCAAAAGCATCTCCAATTAAAGGAATACCTCTGCCTAGACTTGATATCACACCCCAGAAGTCTCCTTGAACAGCACTAATTGACGCATTGAGACCATCTGCTGCGATACCAATTGGTCCTGGAATTAACCCTAATAAATCCAGGACCAATTGTATAGCTTCGATTTCATCGTTCGATAAAGCTTTAATTTTACTTAAATCAAACACAGGCTTGGATTTGGATGATGGATTCGCTTTCGAGGCAGTTCCACCGCTGGTACTACCAGTTTTTGTTGTTGTGCCTCTCGTATTACCATTACTACCAGTTGGTAAACCTGTCGGATTGTAATAACTCTTGCCCATAATTAGTTACCCATTCATCCAAAATTTATCTTTATTACGAACCACATATTTCCCGTTCGCTTTAACTGAACCGCTACGTCCTATAGGTACGCATTTACCACTAACCGTACCACTTTTAACCCCTTTACCGACTCCAGCTTCATCTCCTAAAGTTTTAACCACTGTACTTTGATCAAATAAAAAGAGGGGATGACTGTTAGCATTGACGTTTGTTGCTAGGTAACTAGAGTTCGTAAGTTTAGCCGTTACAGGATAAGGGACGGGTACCATACTACTACCCATAGGTGTCTTACAAACGTCAGGAAAGTCACTGATTATGATCCAACCTGATTGTTCTCTAGCTATTAGCTCATTCTTCATTTAATACATTTCCTTTATCATCAACTCTAGTGCCGTCAGGCATCTCATATACTATCCAAGGGGCTTTGGGATCAGTAATAAATCTAGCTTCTAATTTAGTCGGGTTTAAATTAGTAGGTAAAAACAACCGCCAAACAAACTTCAATGTCATATTATCAGTGTTAAAAATCAGCGTATCTAAGCTCATAGGCTTTACTTGATGCTCATAATCAATACTGGCTAACACAAAAGCCCGATGCCTAGGCAGTAGTATGACGTGTTGACCACCGCCTTGGGTTAAGTTATTCACTAGCAACGTATGCGGCTTAGTTAGATCAGGATAGTCGATTTGCTGATCTTCAGGCGCACAGTTCCAATAACCAAAATCAAAGTCTTTGGGTAGATTGGGATGACGATTCTCTAACCACGCTTCATCATAAGTACCTGCTTTTGCAAGTCTTGGTGCCCAAGAGCGATGCAGGGCACCAAGGCCTGCTGGCGCTCCTTGGTAGTCAAGCTTTGCCATCTCAAACGCTGTCATTGATCCTCGCTGCTTGGTTATCAGCGGCGTCTCATAGATAACACCTTTGGGCATAATTTGCGGTACAGGATAGAACTCTGGTAAATCTTGCTTATACTCTTTTAGCTTATTGAAATAGCTTTGTTCAAACCAGCCTCTACCAATTGGATTACGGTAGCAGACCTCGTGGTATTGCTCAGGCTTATCCTTATCATTATTTTTAATTACATTTTTATCTGGTGCAACCTGATGGCTACCGCCTAGAGCATACTCATATCTAAGCGGTACTTTTTGTGTCGGGGTTATCGCTGTCAAAGTATAGTCACTAGTGAACTGACTAAAGTTAATACTGCTGCGACTGCCCGTGCGCTGCCATTGCCTTGCGCCTGTTAACCATATCTCTTTACTTAGTATCTCTGTAAGGGGTGAACGTAGCTTGTCATCATCTTGTCTGTACAAGGCAATAAAGGCTTTAAACCCTTGAGAGGGTTTACTGGCATAAGCATGACCTTGAACCAATACATCACATTTAGGCTTGAAGGGGATGATATCGCTCTCTTGCAGGATACTGCTGGTATTAGGCTCATCATAGAACTCATCAGCCATACATAGACTGATAGGGTTGTCATCGTTAACCTCTGCCATATAAACAGTCTGTATCTCTTTAAAGTCTTTACTGCCCGCTACTTTTTCATTACTCGGTATCAGCTTGTATTCAGCGCACATAGTCACGACTTCGTACTCTTGATCATGAGTATCATAGCCAATATAATTCAAAGTGCTAAAGGGCGTAAGGTTGGTAAATTCCATACTGCTCATTCTCTTTTAGTTCAGATCGACATCTTTGCCCGTGATTTGCACAGGACCGGTTGCTTCAAAGACAAACTCTGTTCCTTGAATAGTAATTTTACCTTCTTTGTCCATACGCAGCACACTTTTACCTACGGTAAGCTCTATAACGTCGCCTGCTTTGATAATAAAATCTTTCCCAGCACTCATCTCATGAGTCTGTGCCGTAGTGTCATTACGTTTTGCGCCAGTGACAATAGAGGTAAAACCCGCCACGTTAATACTATAGCCTGCGCCAACGTTCGTCATCTTAGCTAAACCAACGTTTTGAATAGAGGCGAGTCTAACCGTTTCAGTTTGCATGCCATTGACAGTGATCGATTGATTCTTCTTAACACTTAGCTTTCTTTTACCTGAGACCTCTATTTGCTCATTTTTTTTGACCGTCTCATCTCTATTACCTCCTATGCTAATCGTCTCATTCTCATCCACCCGCTCTTTTCTGTTTTGATGAATGGTAATGGTTTCATCCTTATCAACGACTTCAGTACGATT
>NZ_CAJHAD010000043.1 GCF_904846285.1 Psychrobacter immobilis
GCTACCAAGTGGCGGCTCTATCAAACCATCTGGGCGATCTGGCAGCTTGTCAAATACATAAAGCTTTTTTTCTACCATACAGAGAAGAGTTTAAAGATCTTACTATTAAATTACTAGAAAGCGTAAGCCATTAGATCGATAGATAATTAATATAGTAAGGCGTTTATATGTAGATGTTAACGTTCTAAAGTATAGAAGTGAAGTATCTTATGATTGTTCAAAAACCAAAAAAATTAATATTTCATTTAAGACTTGTTATTGCATTATCAACTGGATTATTGTTTTCAGCGTGCTCAGCTGAATCTACCAATGACATTGCTCAATACTCGACCAAATCAGTTCATAAAAATGACAATATAGATTTTAAATCAACTTATGCTACTGCCAATCAAGGTGATCCGCAAGCTCAATTTCAACTAGGCATGATGTACGAAAACGGCGAGGGTGTCAGTCAAGATAAAACTAAGGCAGCACAATGGTATAGAAAGTCTGCCGAACAGGGGCTAGCGGATGCACAAAATGCGCTTGCCAAACTGTATTACTTCAATATGGAGCTCGAACCTGTATTTAATGAGTCAGTTGCTTGGTTTGAGAAAGCTGCCGCTCAAGGTCAGCCGGAAGCACAGTATTATATTAGTTTTTTTTATGAAGATGGCTATGATAGACCAATAGATAAAAAGCAAGCTTTAAAATGGTATCGAAAGTCAGCTGAGAATGGTTTTGTAACAGCACAGCTTGAATTAGGTATGAACTACTTAGAAGGAGATTGGATAGAGCAAGATTATAATGAAGCCTACAAATGGACCCAAAAAGCAGCAGAGCAAGGCGAAATGGAAGCCCAATATAATATAGGGGTTATGTATGCCAATGGCTTAGGGGTTAAACAGAATTATGCACTAGCTGCCATGTGGTATGACAAATCGGCAGAACAAGGTTATGCTGCTGCTCAAAATAATCTAGCTGCTCTACAATATACTGGTGATGGCGTTGTACAAAGTTATGATGAGGCTTTTAAAGGATATAGTATGTCTGCTGCTCAAGGAGACCTAGAAGCTCAAACCAATCTTGGTGGAATGTATTATTTTGGTCATGGTGTTACTCAAGACACAGATAAAGCGCTTGAGCTATATCGAGACGCTGCTGCTAAAGGCAATCAAAGAGCCAAAGATATTATCGATGTATTAATTCAAGAAGGCATTATAAGTCAGTAATACTGCTTTACTTAATTCAGCCTTAACTTAAAAGCTCTTAAATTCTATCGTCATCGGCTGGCTATACAACAGCGACAACCCGCCACCTTGGGGCTACCCGCAAGCGGCTAAGCAATCAGGCATAAAATCCAAAAGCTTTGACTTCCTGCTTGAGAACCACGATGAACTAATGATCATACCGAAGCAGCTGCAAGTCTAGCGACACTTAGTAATGCAGCGCATGGACATAGTATCAAAATAATGATGAACGTCAAAAAACACCTTCCGTTGATGGTTAGTATTGTTTATACATTCTATACACATAAGTTTGCGAATACGTTATGATTGCTTTCATAATTAGAGGTAGATTATCTACCTATTATCATCAGACTATTCTAAATATATTATTTGATTAACCAGAATTTTAATGCAGAGCGTTTATGAACTTTATTAACACTACCAACCATCCTGCACTAGCATTTGAAGGAGTCGATCAATTAGGTCAGAGCTTTCATGTGGTCGTTATGAGGCAAACTTATACCTGGAACGAGCAGGGGTTGTTGACACTCGCTGACGAGCAAGACCCGCTGCGTTTAGAAGATCAACTTATTGATACAAAAGATTTAATGAGCGGCATAGTAGAAGAGTCAGACTTGGCGCATTACAAGCCAAAATGTGACGTCATTATAAAGGGACATGCTTATGCCCCTAAGCACAGGCAGAATCAAAATAGCTTTACAGCCAGTATTAAACTGCAAAGCCCTGATTATATGGTTTTAGGCGAGCCTACCGCTGCTACCAAATATGCCTTTGTTGCGCAAAGCTCTAGAGAATCTGCCAAAGACCGATACCACGCTGGTCAAGTCCTCATCGATAAGACACTCACTATCCTAAGTCCCAGATATCTACTCAACGATAGCATCACAGGCAACTCACATTACAGGCTGCACATAGAGCCGATGCCAAGCAACGTCAGCCTAAATCCTAGTAGCAGCTTTGGTGGCTATAGTCTAATAGAAGACAATCATAAAGCGCTTAAATACATCGATAAAAATGAGCTGATACCAGAAGACAACCGCAGTGCTATCAAACTTAACCCGGGCCATGGCGTCATTGCTTATCTACAAGAAGATAGCTTCAATCCTGCGGGCACAGGCTACTGCTCTTTCATCTATCATAAGTATGTACAACCGCCAAGTATTACCCTCTCTCAAGTTCATCATCCAGATCTGCTCATCAGTGAAAGCTTGGTCAATCAAGTGGCAAAGGATAAGCTTGATCGAGATACTCATAATCAACTGGTCGCTGGTTTTGGCGTGCGTGCGAAGAGTCATCCAGAGCGTGCCAAATTAGTAGGGCAGGTCGATGAGGATTTCATCGAAAGTGGTGATGCTTATCCTAAAGGTTTTGACTTTGCCATGTGGAATAGTGCTTATGCTGATCAGCAGACTGAGTTTCTGACAGGCAATGAATGGCTTACTTTAACCAATCTATGTAAGCCCGACACGACAGCGGCAACTACTGCTAAGAGTGGTGACACTATTTTAAAACTCTATTTACCAGAAACCGTAGTGTATCTAGCCTTAGAATCTAAGAACCCACAGATAATGAATACAGAACTACCACTACGCTTGGATACCGTAGTTATCTCTTCTGATAAGGAAAAGATAAATCTAGTATGGCGGGCAATCGTAATCGATAATTATAAGCCTAAGAAAGCAACGCTGTCAGTGCTTGGTAGAGCACAGCAACAAGCACTCGCAGAACAGTACTTTACTGAGACGACTAAAATAGTTCGACCTTATGAAAATAAATAAAATAATAGTTCTAATATCGTTCAGTTAGATAGAAGGTGTTGTAAGGTTAAAAATGATCATATACTTTTATTGATGGCTTTTTTATTCTATCAGTCTTTAGGTAAAGTGTGATAGACGATTGAATAAATTGGCATTACTACTAGTTTTTAAAAAAAAAATAAAGAAAGAGAGTCAAAATGCTTAGTTTTAAACCTTTAAGGAAGTTTGATTTCTTTTTATCTTTGATTATTGCTTTAGGTCTTATATATATTGGAATAAGTAACTATCAAGGTATAGGATTTCCAAAAGAGAGTGAGCTTAAATATACGACAGGTATTTTTAACATAGTCGAACAACCTGAGTATGTGAATCATATAATGCTTAATCGAATAGACGGAAAAAATAAAAGTCAATTATTTACATGTTCCTATAGTCCTTTTGGAAATGGTACATCAAGCTCTTGTGGTGACACAAAATATTTAAACCGTTATACAGACAATGTAGTGACTGTTGGATGGTACGAGCAAAAAGAGTTTCTAGGATTTAAAAATGATATTTCCCAGCTAGTGACTATAGAAATGAATGATGAAATAACGCGTAGCTATAGTGATAGAGCAAAACTAGTGAAGGATTCAGGTGAGTTTTATATGTATATATTCATACCTATAAGTATTCTGTTATTCCCTTTTTACTACTGGCTATTTGGTAGATTAACAGCAGCTGGTAACAAAGCTAAAAAGTAAATTTAGATAAATGAGTGTCAGGTATTATCCTATAACCAATTGAGGAGGTCACATGTCAAAGTTTGGTGTTAAAGATGGAGCAGATCTCTTAACGGGTAGTAATAATGCTAAAAATGCTGTGAACAATCTTGATGCAGCAACTAATGTATTTGATGGTAATGCTACAAGTTTAGATACAAGCATTGCTGGACAAACAGTAGCAGGTACTGTAACAGGAATAGTTGAAACTGGAGTTATGGTAGCGCCTGAAGCACTGCCAAAAATAGCGTCTGGACTAGGAAAGACTAACGTTGGCTTGGCTACTTGGGGCGCTGGCAATGATATTGCCACTATGACAAATGATTACAAGGATCCAGATAGAGATGTTAAAGCTGCTAATGCTTTAAGCCTTGGCTCAAATGTGGCTGGCGGCCTGGCTGGCGGTGCAGTTATAGCAGCGGGCTTAGGTACAGCTGTAGTAGGAGCGCCTGTAATTGTTGCTCTTGGTACAGCATCTCTTGCTCTTTGGGGTGCTAGTAACCTTGTTGGCGATATCAGCGCTAATGATGCTATCGTCGATGGATTAGGGAATATAGGTACAGCAGTATCTAGACGTATCCTTCACGCTTTAGATCCTGAAAATAATGCTTCACCTAAAGATTTTGGAAAAACGTACGATCTACCTGAAATCAGTGGCTCGCAGCAGAATCAACTCATGGCCATTAGTAAAAGCCCCTCATTTAATTATACCTCTCATAAAAAAGACAGCGTCGCAGGGTATAACCTTTATCAAATGCTTGATAATGCAGAAGACACCATATCAAACTCAACCATGAACGGGTTTACCGTCTATGTCATGGGAAAAACCATTCAACCTACCTGTATGGGTGATGAAGCAGGCGTTGGCGGCGGTGTTAAGTCAGGAACTGTTGGCAAAGAGATCAGAGCAACCTCAGGTGCGCCTAGCATTCTGTACTGTGGCTATTTATCCATACGAGCAGACGATACCTGCACTATGAATAATGAAAACGTTGAAGGGAAGTATATATCGCTATGTTAGTTGATAATAGAACATCACCGGCACTACCTACTATCGAGCTGGGTAAGCCTGAACCTGGTATCACCGCATTTGCACTCTCGAACCTTGTAGCTACTGGTGGTCAAAGCTCCGCCTTCGATATCGGTATGAATATCGCCAGCGCTATCCCTAATAGTAATGTCTCGCAAGCAGTTGGGGCGATAAATATAGTATCGCGAGCAGCTCAGGCTGCCAGTCAAGGCTCTATGCTGGGTGTGGGTATGGCGCTAGCAGGGGCGGTGCCGGGCAGCAATTTCTCTGAGGTGATGGGGAAAGTGGGTGCATTATCTAGTGCTATATCAGCAGCTAATCAAGGCTCATTATTAGGTGCTGGTATGTCTTTGGCAGGTATTGCGCCTGGTAGTGAGTATGCCAATGTAATGGGGCAAATCTCTCAAGCTACCGATATGCTCAAACAAGGTCTATCTATTCTTAATCCTCAGATTAATCCAACAGATTTCATTAAATCTGTCATACCACTTAATCCGGTTAAGCCTGCTAGGCAATCGGTAAATATTACCAGTGGTCCACCGGGCGCTCGTATCAAAGGCGAGGGTATCAGAATTAATACCTGCCCTAATGCTAATAGTGATGCAATGGTTGGCGCACCTGTAAACGCTTTATACGGTTGCAAGGTACTCTCAGGTGGTGATGACATTGACTATAACGGCAATGGCTATCTACCATTCGTCATGAGCCGTATGTATAACAGTCAAAACCCCGATATAGGCTGGTTTGGTCAAGGCTGGACGACTCAAGGTTGTGAGCAGCGTTTGGAGCTAGACCCGCAGCATAACCGCATCTATCTGGTGGATAATTCAGGTAGGCGTGTACCTTTTACCTATCTCGCTCCTGGGCAAAGCTGCTATCAGCCATGTGAGGGCATTACCCTATACCGTGAACCTTTACCTGAAGATAAAAAACATACTACCGCTATTAGCCGTCCGATAATAGCGGGTGCGACTAGTGGCAGCCGTATTGGTGATCATGAGCCGTTAGAGTTTATCCTCTATCAAGGTGATTATAGTCCTAAAGCTCGTAATTCTGAGGCTCATAAAGTTGACGCTTTTAACGGCGTCGCCCAACATTACAGCTATGTCGCCAGTCGCCGCCATCATGGTACCGAAGCAATTATCTTATTAAGTAGCTATGCTGATAAATATGGTCATAAGATACAGCTTCACTATACTCGCCGCGCATTGCGGGGCAGCGCTTATCTACCACAATATCTTACCGATGATGCTGGCAGTTGCTATGAGTTTGAATTCAATTTTTATAATGAGCAGCCAAGACTGACTACGCTATACAAACTGGAAAGCCTTAAAAGTAAACAGGTACTTGTAAACTACACCTACAGCTCCGACGGTGACCTGATCAAAGTTATGACTCAAGGACGCACCACCCGAGAGTTTGCTTATAATAATCATCTACTGATTGCTCAGGTTACGGGTGGCGGTCAGAAAGTATTTTATCAGTATGATCGATATGATGATCCTAAAACTGCTCGTGTCGTTGGGCAATCCACGAGCAATGGCAGACAGTATTCATTTGAATACGGTCGCGATACTAGCGGCACTGAAAGCATCGGCACTACCATCGTCACTGAACAGCCTGGCACTGGTCTTGAGCGTCAGCGTTATTATACTTATGACGACTGGTACAACATGACAAGCTTGACGGATCCTAACGGCAACACCACACATTATGAGTATGATAGTAATAATCGTAAGATCAAGGTCATCAGAGCTAATGGTAGTCATATCAATTATAACTATAAAGGTAATCATCTTGACAATGTGCAAGTACAAATAGGTAATGATCCTATCACCCAGCTACCAGAGTACCGTGAAGTCAGCTACGAGTATAACCGAGCAGGGCAGCTGATCGCAGGCACAGACGCCCTCGGTCATCAGCAGCAGTACCGCTATAATGCTCAAGGTAATCCTATTGTATATACTGATGCGTTAGGCAATGCCACTCAGTTCCAGTATGACAATCATGGCAACCTTACTGTACAAACCCTAGCCAATGGCAGTCAGTTTACCTTTGAGTACGATGACTACGGCAACCTACTCACTCAAACCGACTGCAGTGGTTATCAGACACGCTACCAATACGATGACAAACAGCGCATGCAGCAGATCATCGATGCGATGGGCGAGCGCACATATTACAATTATAACAACAGCGCCCCACACCTTGAATCGCTGATGAGTCAAGTTCGCTATCCTGATGGTAGCCAGATACAAATGGATTATGACGATTTAGGTCGTTTGATCACTTATATCGATGCGCTGGGTCAACAAGTCACCTATCAATATGATAGCGAAGGCAAACCAAGCAAACGCACTGATGAAAGCGTAGATAAAGAGACCAGTACAGTGAGCCGTACTAACGGCAAAGGCAACAGTATCGCCTATCAATATGATGAGCTTGGACGTCTCACTACCCTGATCAATGAAAACGGCGAGCAGTGGACCTTTGAATACGATGCCAATGACAACCTAATCCATGAGACCCGCTTTGACGGTCATCAAAGTCGCTATCACTACGATGCCATCGGGCAGATGATACAGCAAATAGACAACCCACAGCTCCCAAGGCACAAGCAATATCATGTACTCATGCAATATAATATCATCGGACAGCTAATAGCTCAACATAGCAGTCACTACCCTGAGCTTATCGGTAACGAGTCCAACAAACCTGCTCGTCCGCAATACCATCGCATGCGTTATGACTATAACGAAATAGGGCAGCTCATTAGTGCTAACAATCCTAACAGCCGTACTAACTTAGCATATGATGCGGGCGGTAGACTGATAACAGAGACTCTCATCAGTCACTTAACCCAAGATGGACAGTATCAAGCACGCGAGCACACCCTCACTCATGACTATGACGAGCTTGGCAACCGCCTCAACACCACCTTACCCGATGGTAAAGTCATCAATCAGCTGTATTACGGCTCAGGGCATCTATATAACCAAAGCCTTTATGATCCTAGCAGCGATGAGCATATTGAGATACGTCATAGCGAGCGCAACAAGCTCCATCAAGAGATCAGCCGTCAACAAGGCATGCTTGAGAGCAGCTATAACTATGATCCTGTGGGACGCTTAATCAAGCAATACAGCAGCAGTGATAATCATATTACTATACAGCGCGATTACAACTATGACGCGCTAGGACAACTAACTCATTTAAGCGGTCATAGTGTGCTTGGTTCTAATAAAAGAACTGAGCAGAACACGGCAATTCAGAATCAACAAAGTCAGTTTACTCGCAATCATCAATACCAGTACGATACACAAGGTCGATTAATTGAGCATAAGCTGACCGACTATCAGAATCATAATGGCATTACTGAAATCTTTGCCTTTGACCCTGCTAGTAATCGTGTGCCTGTAAAAGTCGCTGATAACACAACAGACAACACACAGATTGATCATGGCAGACCGCGTGAGCTGATTCAAAACAACCAGCGCATTAGATACACCTATGATAGTCATGGGCGAGTATTGTATAAAACTCTCGAGGCGATTGATAATCCTGATACCGAACCACGCACTGCGCTGCAACTACAGTACAACGCCAACAATGAGTTAGAGAAAAGTCTGCGTACTCAGTACCAAGTC
>NZ_CAJHAD010000044.1 GCF_904846285.1 Psychrobacter immobilis
CAAGCTATATTAACATTAAAAACAGTTAAATAAACAGTAGTTAATATACAACTGTTTTTTCTGCTCATTTACTGTTTTTTTAAAAACACTCAAGCTATATTAACATTAAAAACAGTTAAATAAACAGTAGTTAATATACAACTGTTTTTTCTGCTCATTTACTGTTTATTCTGCTCATTTACTGTTTTTTCTGCTCATTTACTGTTTATTCTGCTCATTTACTGTTTTTTCTCTTTGTAAGCTATTGATTATAAAGGCGAAAAAAGGCTCTTAAACAGGAGTAAACAGGAGTAAACAGGATCAAATAAAAACCTTTAAAGAAACGGGTGATAAAATTTTTTGTGGATAAGTGAAAAATCATCACTTAAACAACATAGCTTGGCTAAGCAATTTATCCCTCAGTAATCGTTTTTTTAAGGATTAGATTAAGGGCTAAATCCTCGGCTAGGTGTATTAGTTCTACTCACTTGATGATGATAGGACTCTAAACCACCCTGTAAGGCTTTGTGTTGGCTTTCAGACAGCTCTTTGCCATATTGCTCAGTAAACGTCTTTAAAGTAGCTTTAAGGGCCTCTGAGTAGGTTTTACGCTGGGTTGTTGGTAAGGAGTTAACATCACGCAACGCAAGTTTGAATTGCTGACAGGTTTTATCCAAGGTATCTGCTAAATGTTCTTTGGCAACTTTTCTAGCTTCAGCTGGGTGGTTATCCTGATTGATGTAATGCGTTAACCCTTCTATGTAGCTAGACGATGAGATGATGTCCCGAGTCATTCTGCCAACCTCTCCTGCGCTACCGCCCAACTTGTCGATGATACTGCTATTAGATGCCGCTCGTTTTTGATCGATGTTGTCTCTGAAGTCTGTAAAATGCTTGGTAAGCGCTAGATACTGCTCACGTTCAGCGTTAGGATCACGCAACAGCTTGATAATGGCTTTGTTGTTTTCAACCAGCGTGTAATCAAAACGTTTGGCCACTTGGCGTAAGTGCGCGGTAAATTCCACGGCTTTATCGTGGTCCTCAATACCATGGCGCTGTGCAAACTCGCTGAGTAGTGCCACTTGACGCTGATCAAATTTATCAGGGGCGTCAGCCGCGGTTTCTCCTTGCGCCCATCTGATAGCCATATCATCACGATGACGTTGTATCAAGCGCATCGCTAGGTGCAGCTTCATACGTTCAGCATACTCAAAGATTCTCTCATCTTCAAAACGGTTTGCTCGAGTGTCTCGATCAATACGTCCTTCTTGTCGATCAAGTCGAGCAGCTCTTGCTCGTCGTGCGTCGTCATCGAAGGGGCTGGGGGCTGGTCTTGCACTTCGCTCAGTTGCTTTGTTGATTTCAATATCTGACTTTCCGATAGCTTCAGTGATTCCCTCAATTGCTTGTTTTGTGTCATTAATTCTTTGTTTTGTGTCATTAATTCTTTGTTTTGTGTCATTAATTCTTTGTTTTGTGTCATCACATCGCTTTGGTAGGTTTTCGCATCGTTTAGCTGCCCAAGCAACGCCTGATTTTGTGTCTTCAATGCATCGTTTTGTGTCGTCAACTCGAATTGCCGTTCTATTATTTTGTTCTGTGCAGTACGTAATGTGAGGTTCTGAGCTTCCAGAGAGTTGTTTTGCAAAATCAGCTCGCTGTTTTGTGTCTCCAACGCTGCCAGGTAGTCTTGCGTTTTTCTCAGTTGCCCAAGCAAGTCCGTTTCTAAGTGCGCTAATTCGTCGCTCATTGTCTGCCTCCTGTTTGATATGGTTGTCAGCCACCAATTTATTACGTGCTTTGATGGCGCGGTTGGTGTCTCCTTTTTCGGTCGTGATGCCTCGGCGCTCCATGGCCGTCGCCTCTACTCCCATTTTAATGGTGGGCTGCTGATCAAGCCCCTGATCCTTATAACTGCGCGCATCCATCAGCGGTAGATGATATTGCGCCAACACTTTATTGGCGGTATCTACCCACATTTCACGAATACGCTTAATCTCCTGCATCGATGACGGCAGATCATGCGCCTTACGTTTTTTATTGGACCACTCAAACGGGGTCTTAAGCTTTGGGTCAAACGCCAAGGTTTTATTTAGTCCAATGGTAGGCGCTCGAGTAGTGACTAAAATATGCGCGTGAAAATTACGGGGATCAGGGTTTTCCTCACCCTCACGCAAATATTTAGAGCTTGGCGGCACATTAGGATCAAATGGCAACTTCATCACCGGACGATGGATACACACATCCGCAATCACATCCATATCGTCACAAAGCTTTTGGGCAAAGTTTATGGCCAGCTGATGCCGATCATACTCGTCTAACTCATACGGCAAATTAATCAGCCACTCACGAGCCACCCGACTGTCCGAACGTGTCTCTGCCGCTTCAGCGGTATTCCAAAGCGTTTCTCTATCCACACTCACACCCAGCGCTTTTAATGAAAACGGTAAAACGATATCGCTGCTCATCACCCCAGACTTTTTGCTATAGTCATGGGTCTTGCCATATTTGGCATCATCAAGCACATCGCCAGCACGATAGGCGGCCGACGCCACAGCCGACTGCCCTGCTTTTCGAGAAATCGCCTTTGTTGCAATGTGTACCATTGTCATAAAAAGTCACCTGCTATTTTTGCTTTTTGCACACCACCGCTTTTTGTGGTGTGCGGGGTTTGGGGTTTCCCCAACGAAGAAGGATTCAAAATTAAGATAGTAACGAAGTGGATAGATTGAATTTTGAGTCGTTACTTCGCCCTTAGTCAGGGAGACGCCACCATTAAATAATAAACTAAGCTATCTAAGGTTTAGGATGTAATTGTGTTAAAGCTTACCACAAGTGATTGAACGATAGTAAGGTGCTTGCTATGCTAAGTAAAATTTAATTGATAAGGATAAATCTGATGTCAGTATCTAATAATAAAGCGCCTGTATCTATTTTTGATAATCAAGATTCTAATGAGTTAAAAGAGCGTCAACGGTTGGAAGAGTTAAAACGCCAAGCTAAGGTTCAGCAAGTAAAGTTAGAGAAACGCCTGAACAAGCAGAAGATTTTAATGGGTGCGTTTTTGGGTCAGGTGTTGGCAACTGATGGTGAGAGTGAGCAGATGATTCGAGAGTACTTTGCGATTCATTTTCCAGATTTCTTAACGAGAAAATCGGATAAGGAATTGTTTAAAAGCATGATCGAAGGTTTAGGAGGTGATATGGGATTGGATGAGGGAAAAGATTCTTCTGCGGTCAATATGCAAACATCTAATCATGAGGCTGAAAATAATCAGCAAAATGAGTCTTATAGTAATGCTGAGCATGACACACGTGATCTGCTGTCAGATGATAATACTTATTCTACTGATGTCAGTGATCCAAACTACCGTGGGTAATAGAAATACTAAAAACGTGATGTTAGAGAAAAGCTAAAAAGAATCTATAGCATGGTCTCAATCGACGCCGGCCACTAGCGATGATGTGGGTTTCAAACACTGGCTTGAATGATTGGCAAAAGTTGTCCATATAAGAAGTCCTTTTTGCATAAGTTGGTCTTGATAAATTTACTTTAGCAATTGTGGACTTCTTTTTTGGCGCTCCCTTATCCCGAACTGGGGTCATTTAGCAAACCTTCGATTCACTACTATCTAGCAGGATAAAACGTCTCTGCACCAGGGCCTACTGGCAGACCAAATACAAACACCCAGACGCAAAATAAAATAATCCAACCAACTAAGAACGCAATTGAATAAGGTAACATCATCGCCATAAGTGTGCCAACACCAGTATTTCTCTTATAACGAATAGCAACTGCCATAATGAGACCAAAATAGCTCATCATAGGGGTAATGATATTAGTCGTCGAATCTCCAATACGGTATGCGGCCTGTATCATCTCAGGCGCATAGCCAGTTAGCATTAGCATGGGGACAAATATTGGTGCTGTCACGGCCCATTGCGCAGATGCCGAACCAAGCATCAAGTTAACCACCGCACATATCAAGATAAAACCGATCAATAAGAAAGGACCTGTTAAACCAATATCGTTTAGGAAAGTTGCACCAGATACTGCCATTACAGAACCAAGGTTTGACCAATTAAAGAAGGCGGTAAACTGCGCGGCAAAAAAGACTAAGACGATATAAATACTTAGCGAGCTCATCGCATGGCTCATCGCATCTACTACATCTTGGTTGTTTTTTAGGCTACCAGTAATCTTTCCATATATATAACCGGGTATGGCAAAGAACACAAAAATGAAGACAACGATGCCCTTTAAAAATGGCGAATTTGACAACAGACCTGTCTCAGCATTACGCAGGATGCCGTCAGCAGGTACCACGGTCCAAGCCAGTAATAAGCAGAATACCAGCATACTAATACCAGCCCAAAAAAGTCCTTTTTTCTCAATAGCAGATACGCGTTCAGCTTTGGTATCTAATACTGAGGGATCATCGGCGTCAGTAGGATTGTACTTACCAAGGCTTGGCTCGACGATTTTCTCGGTCACAAGATAACCCAAACCACTAATCAAAAAAGTACTCACCATCATAAAGTACCAGTTGGCTTCTGCTCCAACAGTGTAAGCTGGATCGATGATACGTGCCGCTTCTTGAGTAATCCCTGATAATAAAGGATCAACTGTGCCAAGTAATAGATTAGCGCTATAGCCACCAGATACCCCAGCAAATGCCGCCGCGATACCAGCTAATGGATGTCGACCAAGAGAGTGAAATATGACCGCAGCAAGTGGTATCAAAACCACATAACCAAGCTCAGCGGCCGTGTTTGACATAATACCTGCGAACACAATAGTAAAGGTAACCATTTTCTTTGGCGCGTTTAACACTAGCCCACGTAGTGCGGCTGATATCATTCCAGAGCGCTCAGCGATACCAACACCAAGTAGTGCTACCAGCACCGTACCAAGTGGCACAAAACCAGTAAAGTTGGTCACCAAGTTTTCAACAATACGAGCTAAGCCCTCGCCGTTTAATAAATTGACGACCTCAATAGTTCCATCAGCGCTACGGCCGCTTGCACCCTCTGGTCGTGGATCGATTACCGATATACCAAAGTAAGACAGGACTGCTGAAAGAACCAGTAAAAATACTGACATCCATACAAACAAAATAACAGGATGCGGTAGTAAATTACCGAGCCACTCTACTCCTTTTAAAAACCGCTGCATGCGCGA
Organism: Psychrobacter immobilis; assembly: GCF_904846285.1. Classification (GTDB taxonomy): domain Bacteria; phylum Pseudomonadota; class Gammaproteobacteria; order Pseudomonadales; family Moraxellaceae; genus Psychrobacter; species Psychrobacter immobilis_D. Next base: position 5,161 of record NZ_CAJHAD010000044.1, read on the forward strand.
GTCTTGCTCTGCTGCATCAAAATTATTATGTGGCGGATTGCCATTTGGCGAGTTACTTCCTTGCATAGCCGATTATCTCCTTCAAGATTAAGTACTTTTGATGCGCTTAAAGTGTATGAAAACACCGATAAAAGGTTATGATTGGAACATAATTGGAAAACAGAAACAAATAATTTTGTCTCATAAAACAAATTGTTTAGAATTTTGAGTAATAAGTAACCCCAGTTCAGAAGAAGGGAGCGCCAAAAAAGACAAAAACAAGAAGTTCACAATTGCTAAAGTAGGTTTACCAAGACCAACTTATGCAAACAGGATTTCTTCCATGAACAACTTAACCGAACTATAATGCCTCTTGGTCAGTCATCAAAGCGCTTGAGCGCAAAAATAAAGAGCTCAAATAAGCCAACGAAACTATAAGGAACGCGGGCGCTTTTATGCCTAGGAGGAGATGGGCGGACCGCCCAAGTGATGGTTGATTTTATTAATGATCATAAGTTGTAATATGAGTTCGGGCCAATATTAAAGTACTACCGCCTGCTCCGTCACCCTATCACTTCACTATACCTAAAACATAAAACCTCTAAACGATAATTTGTCTATCATTAGACTTGTTTCTAATGTTAAATGATAGTAATATCTGGCTATTATTAATGAACATTAATTATTAAGTCTAAGTAATAGAGGTGGCGTTATGACCGTTCGTATTTATGTGAGAGCCAGCACTAAGGATCAAGACGCTAAGAGAGCCTTGTCTGACTTGATTAGCTTTAGCCAAAGCTATGATGATAACCATGTTGAGTACGTTGAGCATTTCAGTGGTACAAAGCTCGATAGGCCAGTATTAGCTAAGCTATTAAAGGACGCTGATCAAGGCGATATTCTGCTGGTTGAAAGCGTGGACAGATTAAGCAGGCTATCTCAAGATGATTTTGCAATTCTAAAGCAGCGCATCAAAGACAAGGGCTTGCGATTGGTGGTGGCCGATCTACCAACCACACATACGGTAAGTAAGGGCATGACAGGTGAGATCCTAGCAGTGATTAACCATATGCTGATCGACTTGTTAGCAACAATGGCAAAGCTGGATAATGACAAGCGTAGAGAGCGTATCAAGCAGGGATTGGCTAACAGTGGCTATAAGCCCACCGGTAAGAAGCCTAATACAACGAAACACAATCGTATTAGAGAATTGGCCAGTCAAAATAATATGACAAAAGAGGAGATTGCTAAGGCGGTTGGTGTTGGGGTAGCTACCGTTTATCGAGTGATAAAAGAGAGCTAGACCGCCCCAGGATTCACCTATACTTTAACTTCCGTACTATAGCTTTGCTTTTTCTTAGTCATGGCAAACTCCTCATCGAGTCGTTAGTTTACTAAGTTTACTTATACGGTTTCCTCAGCATAGCTCAGTATTCCAAAGCGTTTCTCGATCCACACTCACACCTAGCGCCTTTAGCTTAATGTAATAGATAGAGAGTTAAGTAGCCAAAAAAAAGGATGGTCATGTTTAAGTTTTTAGAGTATAAGAAAACTGATACGTGGGTTGATAATGTATTAGTAATAGTGATACGCCTTACAATTACAGGATTTATAGTAATGTTAGGGTTCTTCTTGGCGTTTGTTGCAACGATGGATCCACCTATTGCACCTCATATTTGGAATGGGGGTCTGGATGGCGGTATTAGAATAGGCACTATTGTTATCGGCTTGGGTTCATGTGCTGCTATATTGCTTTGGTTTTTCTGGACTCTATGTTGTGATATCTATCGCTTTATTATTCGTACATCCCTGCCCGACTCTGATACTGAAACCAAATAGAGCAAGTAAGATTTATAGCTACCTATTATTAATAAAAACCACAGAAAGAGATTTAGATGCCAAGTTTTATAGTTGTAGACGATGAAATTATTAACTTATCGGAAATAAGACGGATAATTGCGGATAAAAAGCGACTTACAATCACATTTCATTTAGGGTTTTGGAATGGTAACGCATTCAAACGATGTACTGACAACGAGCATTTTGAGGAAGTTTTTAGGGATATAGTAACCAAGTTAGAAGCTGAGCACGTTTAAACAGACTAATCGGAGTGTCCAATTTTAGCTATCGCCAGTCATTGACTGGTGATAGCTAAAACCATAAGTGGCGTATGATGGTTGAGATGACCATAGAGAGTACAAAGAAATACCAATACAGATGTTTAGGTTTGACTAAATTGGTATATTTATAAAATAAAAAACTGAAAACATTTAAAATAAGTAATATACCTAAGAAATAAGCAGTAGGTATTAATTCTTCCATCATATTAGTACTCTCTAACAGTTTTTTTTATGGCTTACTAAGCATGATTCAGTTAACCAAATAGGCTATACAGTATTACAGCAATAAAAAGAAGGGATGAAATATCATCACCCAGTATTATCCATTTATGCCAAGTTTTATCCTTGTTATTATTATGCATAATAGAGCTACCGTTGTAATGACTTATAAAATCATCGTCACTTATATAGTGCCTTTTTTTCGATAAAGATATTTTTTGATCTAGATCTATAGGTATGACAACTTGCTTCAAAGCTGCTAAAAATACTCCTAGCCATATTAAAATGTTCTGTATATCCCTATCTATCAAAGAGTGTATGAAAAAACCAAAACTTAGGATTAAAGCCACAATAAAAAGCTTGCGGTAACTTCCCTTTGGGTAATCTAGGACAAATTTCCTCATCAAAAACCCTATATGTATTTTAAAAGTAAAATTACGGATAAGACCCTTCCTTTATACACAAATTTTGCTAACTGTAATTTCATTTTCGTACTTACCAGTAGGTCCGTAACCACCTTCAGAACCGATTACGCCGAGCACACAAGTTTCGAACGATTTGTAGTAGCCGTCTTGACCAATTTTATTAGAGCTTTCCATCAAAAGCCGTTTGGGATCTGCCACATAGTAAATTTTGCCATTCGCCTCTAGCTCATGTACTTCAAAGCTT
>NZ_CAJHAD010000045.1 GCF_904846285.1 Psychrobacter immobilis
CTCTTTGTGACTGCAACCTATACTCATAAATATAAGTGTGGCAAGTCCTACTACTACCAATCTGAAATTAAACATTAGGCTTTCCTTACCAAGGTATCAATAAATTAGGTTTAATATAAAACGAGGTCAAAAAAACTGATAAGCATATAAATACAACGCTTTTTTTAATCAAATATTATCAACTAAACCAAGAAACTCTACAAGAAAATTGATACTCTTTGATGGAGTGTGCTTTGACGCTAATAGTTCGGTACCCTAGTGAGGACTTGAATACTAGGCTGTAGGCTATTGGTATCAACGGCTTTGCTCACTGAAACAGTCATAATGTACTTACTATATTCATGATCTATGCGGGAAAGGTTAGAATAAAAAATCACTAAATAACTCGGATTAATTCATGCCACTTAAAAAATTTATGATGATTTTTATACCGTATCTGATTATTTATATTGTGTATTTAATTTATGAAGTGACAATCGCTAATAATATTGACGTTAAAGGTTGGTGGCCATTGGCACTAATCTTTACAGCGCTGTACCAAGCCTTGGTCTCCATAGTATATTGTGTCATTGATAAATTATCTCCGTCTTCTTATCAATATACAGCTGTCTATGGCTTACTATTTGCCTTACCTTTTGTGATAATTTTTCTGATTAGTGAAGTTTTTTATCCGATTAATTGGTATGCAGTTAATATGAAAGAGGTCGAATTGACTACGACACAAGCAGTAGTTCAAAGTTCTCTTTTTTTACCATTTACTATAGGGCTGATTCTATTGACTCATTTAATCATAAGGTGGTTGATATGCCTTAGGAGGGGTCGATAATACCTATGAGGGAGCAATCAGGCGCTCTCACTGATCTGGCTCCCTATACAGGCATCGAACGTATTCCAACGACAGACGTTATGGTAAAAAATTATTAGAGTGGATCGGCACGGGAAAAGATGTTCAAACCATAGTTTTATGCTAGGTGATAAAGGCTACTAACTTTAATGATAGATAAACTAGAAAATACTAAGTCCACACAGAAAAACTCAATTCATAGAAAAATTGGTTTAGGCATTTATATTATATTTGCTTTGATCTATTATTTTTTTATGAAAGACATGTTTCTTGATGGAACTTTCTTCCTCATAGTAGGTATAGCGCTTCTTTTAGTTATTATATTTAAATTCTTTAAAGACCATACTTACGATTTTCAGGTTATATCGGTTTGTATATATTTTCTTATATTTGGTTCAGTCCATATTTTGCAATTGAGTCCATTAATTTTAGTTGTAGCTAGCATTGTATTAGTGATAGTTACGATATTTCCAAACTTCAAGTCCGTTAAAAAAGGTTAGGGATTGGTATTTGCTTTATATTGCTTTCGTCTCGTTAGTATTTATAATTAACGTAGCTACTTACTATAGTGGATTCAGTTTAAAAGAGATACAAGGCAACCGAGTGCAGATGTATATGTGATAATTCAAGCGAGGTTAACGCTGTAGCTCTTTTATAAAGGATTAACTATATAAGCAATATTCCTTATAGGCGATCAAATTTATCAAGTGTTAAACCCAGTATTATATTGAACTTTGCATCCGATTTTAGACTGACCTTTTAACTCAACTTTGCACTACCATTTTAAAAAGACGCCTTCTATGACTGATAAAAGTACAGTTACACCAAGCCACGGTTCTAAAGACACCTTAAATATTACTCATACGTCATTACCGATGCGCGCAAATCTAGCCAAACGTGAGCCAGAGATTGTAGCTAATGGTCGCCTTGCGCTTAATTGGTATCTATTGTCACTGTTTGTAATCATACTTGATCAGTGGACAAAATGGTTAGCTGAGACCAATCTAACCTTTCTTGAACCTGTGCCTGTGATCGAGCCGTTTCTAAATTGGACGCTCGCTTATAACTATGGCGCAGCGTTTAGTTTTTTGGCAGATGCCGGTGGTTGGCAAAAGTGGTTTTTTGCAGGAATGGCAATATTGATGTCGCTATTTTTGATAGTTTATCTGCCTAAAGCCCCTCGAAAAACTAAGTTACTTTCTCTCGGTTTAGCCTTAGTGCTGGGCGGTGCAATTGGTAATTTAATCGATCGCTTACTACATGGTCACGTCATCGATTTCATCCATGTACATTATGCCGATGTTTGGCATTATCCTATTTTTAATATTGCTGATGTTGGGATATTTATTGGTATATGTATTGGTGTTGTCTTGATTGTGATTGATATGATGTCTTTGGAAGGTAAGCGTAAGATTTAGTTAATTAATAATGTAAAAAATGATTTCCAAAATTTTGTAAGCTTTCCATGTATACCCCAAGGGAACCAGATATTTCACCCTTCAAACCTATTAACAGACCACTTAAAACAGACTGGTATAATGGAACCACTTATAACAGACTATTTTAGGTGCTTATGTTTATCAGAGCGTATTTACGAGCGTCAACCAAAGAGCAAGACGCTAAGCGTGCCAAAAGCGAACTCATAGCATTTGCCAACGATCATGGCCACAAAATTGCTGCCTTCTATGTCGAAAACGAATCAGGAGCTATTTTAGTGCGACCAAAGCTTATGCAGCTGATTGAAGATGCTCATAAGGGCGATGTTATCTTAGTTGAGCAGATTGATCGCTTGGCACGTTTGAATCAAGCTGATTGGGATACGCTCAAAAGAATGCTATCAGAAAAAAAGCTCTCTATCGTGTCAAAAGAGCTGCCGACCTCATATATGGCGCTTCAATCTGAAAGCAGTACAGAATTTATGAGCAGTGTATTGCAGGCCATTAACTCGATGATGCTGGATATGCTCGCAGCCATTGCTCGAAAAGACTATGAGGATCGCCGTAACCGTCAGATGCAAGGTATTGCTCGTGCTAAGGCAGAAGGTAAGTATTCAGGACGTAGGAAAGATACGGAAAAGCGCAAGATCATCGCTAGTCTGCTCAAATCAGGTCATAGCTATTCTGATATTCAAAAAATGACCAAGTGCTCACGGCATCTGATCGCTGATGTAGCCAAGGAAAGACCGAAGATGCTCAGTACTCATTAAGTGGTTCCACTACAGCAGTCTACTATGAGTAGTCTATTAATTGATTAATGAGCCTTTTCAGATGGTTCCGCTGGGGTATACTAATAAGGTGTTAAAAGGAGCTAAAAATGAAACTCGCAGAAGCCCTACTTATTCGTAGCGATATGCAAAAAAAACTTGCTCAAATTAAAGGACGTATTCGTAGTAATGCTAAAGTTCAAGAAGGCGATACGCCAAATGAAGATCCAAGTCATCTAATGATTGAGGCTAGTCAAGTCATTACTGAGCTATCTACTTTGATTGAACGTATTCACCGTACCAATGCAGTTGCTAAGACGGATAAAGATCAATCAATGCTGACGCTATTGGTTGAACGCGAGGCGTTGGAGATGCGCCACAAACTATTAATTGAAGCAATTGAAGCGACCGACACTGAGGCAGATCGTTATAGTCATCGTGAAATTAAATGGAATATTATGGTCTCAGTAGCTGGGTTACAAAAGCAAGCCGATGACCTAGCGATGAAACTACGCAAAATTAATATTGTCATTCAAGCCAATAACTGGCAAATTAACCTTGTTGAATAAGATTTGTAGACTACTAAATTTATAATTTTCTATTCTTATAGTCATAAATGAATAGAACCACCTATTGGAACCGATTGGGCGAGTGTCAGACCCCTTACCTACACAACAGGGGGTTGAAAACATACTGTAGTGTTTGTCATGCGTTGCGGGTAGACGCTTTTTTTACTACTTATGCCCCGAACACGTCACAGCTCACAAGGTACTACTTAGACCTTACTACCAGATACTGACAGTCGGTTTCAACTTTACGTTTAATGCCTCTTGATACGCCGATTATCAAGAGCGTCATCTACGAGTACTACGCATTTACCAAACTCAACACCCCGTGTTAAACCTCTCTAATCCACGACTCCATTCAAGTCCTCACTAGGGAACCGAACCAAGAAAAGAGCTTGAGTGGCTCGCTATAAGTATGCTTAATTAAAAAATACTGTTACGTAAATTCATCACTATATGAATTGAGTTTTTAATAGGAAAGGACTGTAATAGCCTTGATTGTTCTAATGTTAGTATGGAGGGCGTTGTGACTGATAGCTGTGCTAAGTTGTTGGCAGATAAGCAATTGACCATAGTCTTCATTGAAAGCGCGACCGCGGGCTATCTAGCACATCGCTTTTCTATGAGTCCTTATTCAGGCGATATATTAATGGGCGGCTTGGTATGCTATGACGTTGCGATAAAAAAGAACGTGTTAAATATATCGAGCCAATTAATTGCTGAGTGTACACCTGAATCCTTAGAAGTCACCCAAGAACTGGTTAATAAGTCTAAGACCATGTTTGAAGCCGACTTATATGTGGCTTGTACAGGACTATTAACGTCTGGAGGCTCTGAAACTAAGGATAAGCCTGTCGGTACGTTTTTTTATTGCATTGGTTATAAAGATGAGCTGTATGATTTTCGCAGTATCTGTCAAGGCGCCCCTGAGCAAAAGCTACGCAGCATCAATAGTCTTATTTGTAAGAGTATTATAGAGGTTGTAAATCGCCATACTGACTAATTTAAAATCTTATTATTTAGGGCTTTAGCCCATCCTCTATGTTTTTTGTTGCTAGAAACTATAATAAGGATATTAAAATGAAAACATCAGTACCTATTAAATCGCTTCAAAATAAACTATGGATAGTATTTTTGGTGAGTTTCTTTGGTCTCAGCGCTTGCAGCAGTGAGACAGAAGAGCCGGCTCCTAATACAGAATCTAGCGAAATGACACCTGTGCAAACAGCGACCGAGGCTGACGATCAAACCCCTGCTCCTACAGAGGAGGTAGAAGGTGCAGGTGGTACAGCATACTATTCTAGTAATGGGAGTGTAGAAAATGACCAAAAGACGGATGATACGGTTACTGTTAATGAAAATAACTCGAACTTAGATCAAACACCGGCAGATGGAGTGCAGTAAGTATGAGAAAGCGCGCAATCCATTAAGTATTAATATAAATAGCTCACCGCCATGTGTTCAAGTTTAACTAAGAAACCGTACTTATTAAGCGTCTCATCTTTACTTACATCATTAGCAGAATTGACTAAAAAAGCCCGTGACCATAATCACGGGCTTTTTACATTTTTAGGGTCTAATTATTAAACACTCAATCATCAATAGTTGTTTTGTGTACGCCACTCATCTACCTCACGTTCAGCGTCTTCTTTTGAATGACCATAACGCTCTTGGACACGTCCAACCAGTTTGTCACGGTCACCTTCGATATGAGTGAGATCATCATCTGTTAAATCTCCCCATTTTTGTTTTACTGAACCTTTGAGTTGGTTCCATTCGCCTTTTAGGGTTTGATTGTTCATATCGTTATCATCCATTTTTTGATTGTTTTTGTACTGCTCATCCATACTTTGTTCGTTCAAATCTTGATTGTTCATCATGGCTTTCCTTTTCTATTTATGCGTTTTTAAGTCAACGCATCTATATCAAGAACAAGCTCATCCATCTTTTATTTTTTTTATTGATGGATAGGCTGTCAGCAATTATTAAGCTGACATATCTAATATAGAGATACACATTTGGACTGTCTGTACAACGAATGTTTAAAATATTGCTGAGCTATTATTAAGTCTACCAATTTGTTATGACGGTATAAGTTATGATTCGGACCAGACTGTTAGTCATAATAAAAGTTTTCAATTGAAAAAGACTATAAAATTGGCTCTAGTGTCAGAGCTGGGAGACGCTCTTACTAAACCACCCCAAATTTCCTGAGACTTAACATTCTGAGAAGGTATAAAAAACCCTTTCGTTAAATCGTATAATGGGCGTTATGACAAATGATTTTAGACAGAAAAAGCCAATCTACTAGATGGCTTTTTTAGAGAGTTCTTGGACAGGTAGAGCGACTTATCGAAAGTAAGCCCATTAAGGATTACTACAGTCAATTAGAAAAATCTAGTCACGACTATAGTGCTCAAGACGAGGATTAAACCGCTCACTCCTAAAGCTCGTAGAACAAATTCCTTGTTGCTCATAACCGCCCTCGCATCATTCTTTATTGTTAATATCTACTTTATACTTTATCTATCCATTATTGTAAATGACTCTTTAAAATACCATCAAAAAGTACATTGAGCGAACCTATCCAGTATTATTATTTTGTATATGAATAATTTAATCAATTATGATGACACCCACATGGGAAACTGAACTTAATAATTCGCAAGCTCATCCTCTTGCTCATCACAGACCTTCAATCCAATTTGTACGGCCTCACTCAGATCAGCACCTTCTTTGACACTATAAGGCACATTTGGCGTCAAACGACTTAGCTTTAAGCCATCTACCGCTGCTTTGTTAAGCGGTATACCAACGTAAGATTCATCGGTGTAACCCTTAGGATGAAAAAACACCTCACGACCAAAGGAAGGATT
>NZ_CAJHAD010000046.1 GCF_904846285.1 Psychrobacter immobilis
GAGTAAGTCATGGTTATTTATTGTGGTAATCGTTTAGTTGATTTATTTTATAACACTTTTATGGTCAGGTGACTATAGTTATTAAGTCAGGCAAAAATAACATGACAAACCGTTAACCCTCGGAGCGCAACGCTTCACTTCTTAACTGAGTTGTCTTTAGCAAGCATTTTTAATAATGTCCTTTGAACAATGTTATTTTCGTTTATTCCCAAACCGCTTCGCCTGCAAAAATCCAAACCTAAGCCCCAAAAAATATATTGATTGATAATCAGAAACACTGAATAGAAAAATGCTCTTCAATTTTCATTTTTTAAGAGTAATAACGATAAAAAGTATCTTTACGATAATGCAAAACTGCGGCTAAAAACCAGCTAAGCATAAAACTTATACGCAACCAAACTAATTAACTTATTCTACTTTATAGCTAATGATGTCATTTAACCAAATGGCAAATAGACTCGGCTGGCTTAAAATTGCGCTTAACAAAAACCAAAAAATAAGAAAGCAAGAAAAAAAATACGAAAAATACTGCAACGAGCAAACTAAAATCAAAATAATAAGGATATGACGATGACAAAGTTAACGTATCAATTTGAGCAAAAACGGATAGACAATGTGCAGTGGTCGCATGGCGCAAAACTGTCTGGAATAACGGCACTGGCGAGTGATGAGAAAGGGCGCGTACGTAAAAGCCCATTATTTTATCTTAAGACGGTTTCAATAAATAATTATGAAGATGATGTGTATTTTGTAAATAATACCGATGACACACTGAGTTTTGCCGCGCCGTTTAGGCTGTGCCGGAACATAGATGAAGCGAGGGCTAAGCTTGGTGATGTCAACGTTGAAAACGTGGAAAAAGTAAAACTTTATAGCGATGATATGGATCGTTTATACACGAACATTTTACCCAAGCAAGGGGTGCTTATTGGCAGTATTCATATCATTTATGATAGCGATGCGCTGATGCAGTGGTTTATCAGTGTGCCTTACAAGAGCATTGATACGCATTATGGTATTTGGCGTTTTAACATAGTAGAGAAGGGCGGTATTGGCGGGTCTTATCCACTACTTTGGGAGGATTTTAGTAAGCCCTCGCATGTGGTGAGTAGCGAGTGTGTGACTGAGCGTGATGAGATGTCGATAGAGCCTTCACTTTATGAGGAGCGCTGTTGGGTGTTAGAGCAATTTATCGAACAGTATGGCGTGGCTGACGCCATATTTATATTGGCCATTAACGATGTACTCTATCGCTATTGTGTGGGCTGGAGTGCGCCCTACAATGAGTCTGATATTCAGGCAAAAGACATTGCGCGTAAATTAAAAGAGCAAAAGCCAAAAGATGCTAAGGCGGTAAAAGCTATTGTCCAAGCAGTTTACGATTTTTGGTTTGATAAAGGCTTTGCAAAAAATATCTCAATGCAAGCTTGTGCAGAGATTTTGAGTTTATACCAAGCGCAGATAACCAATCAAAAATCGGTTTAAATGACAAAGCAAATGAATAAAAATAGGTCTAAACAATAATAAAAGGAGAAAGCTATGATGTTTCCTATCGAGAATAAAGACACATTTTTACTATTTTTTCATGGTCTCGATTCGAGTTGCGAGACTAGTAAATATACTTGTATTACGCGTGAGCCAAAATATTTTCAAACGGTCAATTATCGAGATGATTTTGTAGAAATATTTGAGATTTATGACGCTTTAATTCAAGAGAAGATGCATGAGTATCCACGCGTAGTATTGGCAGGGCACTCGCTTGGTGGTTGGTTTGCCAATCATTTTGCCCACAAATATAACTTGCGGGCGCTATTGATTGCGCCTTGTATTTATCCAAGTGAGGTTTTAGCAGATCGTATTCCAGCAGTGGCGGATATGAAATTGTCTTTTCCGACCTCAAACTCTGAGATGGTACGAGTCATGGTGGAAGTCGACGATGAAAGCTTAGATGTGGCGGTCGCTAAACGAACCTTAGTCAATCTGCCTGATAGCTGGGAAGTCGATTATTTTGACGGCGGTCATCACCGTATCGCCCGTAGCAGTGATATTTGGTATCACTTGGTACATTTGTGTGAAGACCCTATCGTTTGGATGGATGAGGCGACGTATCATGGTGAAGACTGAAGCGCGTGCTCAACCTAAAAGAGTAGACAATCTGAAAAAGCAGGTATTTAAGGGTAAACAAAAAGCCCTGTTAAAGAATAAGTAAACATATCAGTATTTATTTTCTATCAGCTGATGTGCTATCATCATTGAGTCATTCATCGTGGGTTTAACAGTTTTGTCATTGCCATTCGCTATTGCAAATTATCATAATTGCAATGGGTGGCGGCGTACAAACCTTGCAACTTCCAGCACGATATAAAACAATCCTGGTAAAGCGCATGAGCCTGTACTCCGACATCCTCATTTGTGCCTGATTTTATAATTTTTCGTCGGAGTTATAGGAATCTAAGGTCTTCACTATCATGAGCCAATCTAGCAATCCATCCAAATATACTCGCCGTTATCAGCCGTGTCATCCTCTCGCACAATACGTCATCGCTCAAATAGATACGTTAGAATATCGTGCGCAAGATATTGTCAAAGCCATGGGTTACCCTTTAAAACATACCATGCCTGCCTGTGAACGCTTACGTCATGTGTTGTCTAATAAACATATTGGCCTTGATGGCAGCTATAGAGATAAATACTTTACCGCCGATGAGTTTTTAGCCAAGCTATTTTTGGTGCTCGATTTGCCTTATGAGCCATTTGCAGAAGATATCGCTCAGATTAAGGATGAGATAGCACAGGGTTCTAAGCCGCAACCTCAATATCGTTTACACGCCGATGTTGATTTTAATTTTGATGGTAACGCAAATTGGTTGTCTCGTTGGGGCGCTTCACTTTGGACTCATGTAGATTTGCCGAGCGGATTTGCCAAACTAGAGGAAGATGCGCGTAAAAGCATTATCAAAGAGCGTATCCGCGCGCATTATCAAGAGCGTGGGGCTAATGTGCCGTACGATGGCACTATAAAAGGCTATCGCTTGATTATTGAACTGCAAGATAAAGAAGTCGAGAGATTCGAGTACGACTTACCAAAATCTAAAAGTGTTTAATAGCCTAAGCAATATTAATTCTATAATCTTATAATTCTAAAAAAATCGCCTTTACAATGTTTTAGATTAAACACAAGCCTTACTACTTTTTATGATAGTGAGGCTTTTTTGTATCGAGTAGACCCTTTTAAGATTCAAGTCTACCATTGAAGGTCAGTACGGTCATTGTTATGATAAATAAGGTTAATGTCAAAACTGTCACAACCACTTCTAAAATCTACCGATACCTTGACAATAATTGGCAATAAAATAATAATTTTTAAGTCTAAAGTGATAAAAATTAATCAAACTGCGAAACACCTCTATGACTTCCTCTTATCCTTGTCTTTACTCTTTTCGTCGTTGTCCTTATGCCATGCGCGCCCGACTTGGCATACTGTTTGCCGAGCTGCAGGTGGAGCTGCGCGAGATAACGCTCAAAAATAAACCGCCACAGATGCTATCGATTAGCCCCAAAGGCACAGTGCCTGTTTTACAGCTTTTAGACGGGACAGTAATTGAAGAGAGTAGAGAGATAATGACATGGGCGCTTGAGCAAAATGATCAGCAAGCGTTGCTTAATGCAGAGGTTTTGCATCAGGCGCATGCGCTGATTGATAAAAACGACAATGAGTTTAAATATTGGCTTGATCGCTACAAATACGCCGACCGTCATATCGAGATGAGCCAAACAGAGTATCGACAAAAAGGGGAAGCCTTTTTACAGCTTTTAGAGGAACTCCTGACTAAAAATCCTTATCTGCTAGGGAAAAGCGTGACGCTTGCTGATATTGGAATTGTGCCTTTTGTCCGTCAATTTGCTCATGTCGATCGCGATATTTTTTACAGTCTTCCTTATCCGAATCTACAGCGATGGCTACAGGACTGGCTCTCCCATCCGCTATTTTTACAAGCGATGACTAAGTTCCAGCCGTGGCAAGAAGGGGATGAGGTGGTGATTTTTCCTGCCGCTTTCATCAACCGTCATTAGTGCTATGATAAAATCTCTCAATTAAATATAAGAGGTTGCCATGACCGTTGATCTCAATAGCCGCTACGGCTTGAATGCTGCTCACAGTGAAGTCGTAGAAGCGTGCCAAACTGTTGAACCGTGCGATGCGCTGGATATGGGCTGCTCAAATGGGCGCAATGCTTTGTATCTTAGCCAACTTGGGTTTAATGTGACGGCGATAGATGCCAATCCCAGCGCTGTAAATATACTGCAAGATATTATTAAACAAGAAGCCCTGACAAACATTAAGGCTGAAGTGTACGATATTAATCGCGCTAGCCTTGATGCAGATTACGGTTTTATCAGCTGCACGGTTACCCTTATGTTCCTTGACGCCACTCGTGTTGCTGCGGTTATTTCCGATATGCAAGCGCGTACGCTGGCTGGTGGTTATAATCTGATTGTTTGTGCCATAAGCACGCCCCCGTATCCATGTCCAGTTAATTTTCCATTTACCTTAAACGAAGGTCAATTGCGCGACATGTATCAGGGCTGGGAGTTGATTAAATATAATGAAGACGTCGGTACTATGCACAACGGCGCGCAATTACAGTTTGCGACCATATTGGCACGCAAACCCAGTTAGACAATGTTAGACAATTCTAAGTAGTAAATTTTGCTCAAGCAATTTATTAGAGTGGTCAATAAAAAGGTGGTTGACGTTATAGTAAAAATAACGCTAACCGCCTTTTTTATAGCTTGAGCATAATAACATTCAAACACTTATCTCTTAATAACACCACTGCAAGCCATTATTATAAAAAGCGTTAAGCAAAAAATAATATCCCTTTATGAAATACTGCTACTAATAGGGTATCATAATCACCCTAAAACTAATCATAAAGCTTTTAAGAGACTGTAGAGAGTTCTATCCAACAGCGCGGAAAACTTATATTAGAATGCTATCTTGAACGACCTTTATTATATTAAACTGACTATATTGAAAAAAACTAGCCATAGAATAGGCGTTATAAAAGCACATTTATACCAGACCATTGATAATTGAGAGATAAGGCAAATCGTAATGCAACAAACACAGAACCCTATGGAACAAATGCAAAGCGCGGTAGAACACAGACCGGTATTTATGCCTAGGGTCAATAGCGAAAATTTGGTCAAAACGGACATGGTGCGATTTGAGCGGCATGTGGGGTTTGCAAGTAGACAAAAGAAAAAATCCATCAATGATATGCATCAAGTCATTCGCAAAAAATATGGCTTTAGTCATGTTTTAGAGCTATCTAGTAAATCTGGCAATAAATTGAGCTTTCCGCTCAGTCCATTGAGCTTAAAGCTAACCAATGAACATGATGGTCAAGCGTATAGTGTCGAAAACGCCTTTCAGAGCAGCATGATTTTTGAGGATGGTGGCCCTTATACTGACTTGCTGACAGTGCCGCCAAGACAAGCCAAAAAGGATGAGCGTTTAATAACCTCAGGTGAACTGGTTGGCTATAATTATTTTGGCATGGAATGGAGTGTAGAGCCATTGACTACATTTTATGACTGGCTGTATGTCAATGCCCTAAAGCAAAATCCTCAGCTGCATGAGGCAGTTATGCAATATCAAGCTTTTACCGATCGTGAATTTAATCCTAAGAAATCTATCCATTGTGCGGCTTATGCACTGGCGCTGTTTGTCGCGCTTAATAAACGTGGGTTGCTCGATAATATTGAAGATCCAACGGTATTTTTTAACTTATATCATGATTTTAAAGTGAGTAACACCGAGCAGCTTTTGGAAGAGGGTTGGGTCTAAATGATTTATAAAGCAAAATTCTTATATATCATCAATGGGCTTTAAATCACGTAGAAATTATATAAAAAGGTTTCAGCTGTTTATTTAGCATATAGTCAGTTCTTTTTAAATAAGATACAATCGTTTTAAAACAAACGAAATGGCAGAATAACAAATGACCTATTCAG
>NZ_CAJHAD010000047.1 GCF_904846285.1 Psychrobacter immobilis
AGAATAGAGAGCTGACGATGACCTACTCTCACATGGCCGGAGCCACACTACCATTGGCGCGATGATGTTTCACTTCTGAGTTCGGGAAGGGATCAGGTGGTGCCATCATGCTATTGTCGTCAGCAAAGGGGGTTAGATATGAGTCTGTTGTTGTTATTTTGACTGCAATATTATTTGTAGTCTCATCAACATAAACCTAACTGAATCAAGGTTTAAGGTGATATCGAAATATTCTTTCTTTTATTCTATAAGCTTTCACTTATACAAGATAGATTAATTAGAGCTTTCATACAAACCACTTGGGTGTTGTATGGTCAAGCCAAACGAGCAATTAGTACAGGTTAGCTACATGCATCGCTGCACTTCCACACCCTGCCTATCAACGTCGTAGTCTTCAACGGCTCTTTAGGGAAATCTAATCTTGAGGTGGGCTTCCCGCTTAGATGCTTTCAGCGGTTATCCCATCCGAACGTAGCTACCGGGCAATGCCACTGGCGTGACAACCCGAACACCAGAGGTTCGTCCACTCTGGTCCTCTCGTACTAGGAGCAGATCCTCTCAAATTTCCAACGCCCACGGTAGATAGGGACCGAACTGTCTCACGACGTTCTAAACCCAGCTCGCGTACCTCTTTAAATGGCGAACAGCCATACCCTTAGGACCTGCTTCAGCCCTAGGATGAGATGAGCCGACATCGAGGTGCCAAACACCGCCGTCGATATGAACTCTTGGGCGGTATCAGCCTGTTATCCCCAGAGTACCTTTTATCCGTTGAGCGATGGCCCTTCCATACAGAACCACCGGATCACTAAGACCTACTTTCGTACCTGCTCGACTTGTGGGTCTCGCAGTTAAGCGCGCTTTTGCCTTTATACTCTACGACCGATTTCCGACCGGTCTGAGCGCACCTTCGTACTCCTCCGTTACTCTTTAGGAGGAGACCGCCCCAGTCAAACTACCCACCATACATTGTCCTCGGTATTGTTATACCTGAGTTAGAACCCCGACATGACCAGGGTGGTATTTCAAGATTGGCTCCACAAACACTAGCGTGTCTGCTTCAAAGCCTCCCACCTATCCTGCACAAGTCAGGTCAAAGTTCAATGTAAAGCTGTAGTAAAGGTTCACGGGGTCTTTCCGTCTAGCCGCGGGTACACAGCATCTTCACTGCGATTTCGATTTCACTGAGTCTCTGCTGGAGACAGCGCTGCCATCATTATGTCATTCGTGCAGGTCGGAACTTACCCGACAAGGAATTTCGCTACCTTAGGACCGTTATAGTTACGGCCGCCGTTTACTGGGGCTTCGATCAAGAGCTTCGCTTACGCTAACCCCATCAATTAACCTTCCAGCACCGGGCAGACATCACACCCTATACGTCCACTTTCGTGTTTGCAGAGTGCTGTGTTTTTAATAAACAGTTGCAGCAGCCTGGTATCTGCGACTGCCAACAGCTCAAGGAGCAAGTCCTATCACCATCGGCAGCGTACCTTCTCCCGAAGTTACGGTACCATTTTGCCTAGTTCCTTCAGCAGAGTTCTCTCAAGCGCCTTGGTATTCTCTACCTGATCACCTGTGTCGGTTTAGGGTACGATTCGTTTATAACTATTGCTTAGAAGCTTTTCCTGGAAGCATGGTATTTGCCACTTCGCTGTACAAGTACAGCTTGCTATCAGATCTCAGCCGTATTACAGTCCGGATTTGCCTAAACTGTAAGCCTACATCCTTTCACCTGGACAACCAACGCCAGGCTGACATAACCTACTCCGTCCCTCCATCGCATTATAAACAAGTATTGGAATATTAACCAATTTCCCATCGACTACGCCTTTCGGCCTCGCCTTAGGGGTCGACTCACCCAGCCCCGATTAACGTTGGACTGGAACCCTTGATCTTCCGGCGTGCGAGCTTTTCACTCGCATTATCGTTACTCACGTCAGCATTCGCTCTTGTGATACCTCCAGCATGCCTTACGACACACCTTCACAGGCTTACACAACGCTCCCCTACCACTTGAAAACAAATTCAAATCCGCAGCTTCGGCTCCTAGTTTGAGCCCCGTTACATCTTCCGCGCGGGCCGACTCGACTAGTGAGCTATTACGCTTTCTTTAAAGGATGGCTGCTTCTAAGCCAACCTCCTAGCTGTCTATGCCTTCCCACCTCGTTTCCCACTTAACTAGGAATTTGGGGCCTTAGCTGGCGGTCTGGGTTGTTTCCCTCTCCACAATGGACGTTAGCACCCACTGTGTGTCTCCCGGATATCACTCATCGGTATTCGGAGTTTGCATCGGTTTGGTAAGTCGGTATGACCCCCTAGCCGAAACAGTGCTCTACCCCCAATGGTGTTCGTCCGAGGCGCTACCTAAATAGCTTTCGGGGAGAACCAGCTATCACCGAGTTTGATTAGCCTTTCACCCCTATCCACAAGTCATCCCCTGGCTTTTCAACGACAGTGGGTTCGGTCCTCCGGTGCCTGTTACGGCACTTTCAACCTGCTCATGGATAGATCACTCGGTTTCGGGTCTATGCCCTGCAACTAATTCGCCCTATTAAGACTCGGTTTCCCTACGGCTCCCCTAAACGGTTAACCTTGCTACAGAACATAAGTCGCTGACCCATTATACAAAAGGTACGCAGTCACCCCAATAAATTGAGGCTCCTACTGCTTGTACGCACACGGTTTCAGGTTCTATTTCACTCCCCTCACAGGGGTTCTTTTCGCCTTTCCCTCACGGTACTGGTTCACTATCGGTCAGTCAGGAGTATTTAGCCTTGGAGGATGGTCCCCCCATCTTCAAACAGGATTTCTCGTGCCCCGCTCTACTTAATATGTTAACTCTAATGTTTCGAATACAGGACTATCACCTACTACGGTCAGCTTTCCCACGCTGTTCTTCTACATTAGAATTAATCGGCTTCTCCCCGTTCGCTCGCCGCTACTAGGGGAATCTCATTTGATGTCTATTCCTAAGGGTACTGAGATGTTTCACTTCCCCTCGTTCGCTTCTTGTACAAGTACAAGATACCTACCTTATGGTAGGTGGGTTTCCCCATTCAGAAATCTCCGGATCACAGGATATTGCCGCCTCCCCGAAGCTTATCGCAGGCTGTCACGTCTTTCATCGCCTCTGACTGCCAAGGCATCCACCATGTGCGCTTCATTACTTGACCATACAACCCCAAGTAGTCTTAACTTATAAATAAGCTTTGACTTCAAAGTGTCATAAAGTCTAATTATGATAACGATATCACCTATGTTTATACGCTTGATTCAGTTCTCTTTATTTTTTTAATAACTCACTACTGGGATAACAACTGATGTCGTTAAGTAGCGAGTTATTAAGGTTAGGAAGTGCGCGTGAACACGCTCTTTCTAACCCAGACTCATATCTATGTTTTTAAATAGTTCTTATGCTCTCGTCGAGTCATAAGTTCTGTATAAAACAGAAGTAAATAATCAATAACGATCACTTAATTCTGTTGAATACCTATTATATTTATTGGCATCTAAAGCTTACTTGGCGTTTATAGTGGTGGAGCCAAACGGAGTCGAACCGTTGACCTCCTGCGTGCAAGGCAGGCGCTCTACCAACTGAGCTATGGCCCCATGTATAAAATGGTGGGTCTAAGTGGACTTGAACCACTGACCCCCGCGTTATCAACACGGTGCTCTAACCAGCTGAGCTACAGACCCAATTACGCTTGTTATAAACGTAAGCTTAAACTAAAGAACAACTTGTTGTGAATTCTTGCTGACCGAATGCCATCTATAAGGAGGTGATCCAGCCGCAGGTTCCCCTACGGCTACCTTGTTACGACTTCACCCCAGTCATCAACCACACCGTGGTGAACGCCTTCCCGAGGGTTAGGCTATCCACTTCTGGTGCAATCAACTCCCATGGTGTGACGGGCGGTGTGTACAAGGCCCGGGAACGTATTCACCGCGGCATTCTGATCCGCGATTACTAGCGATTCCTACTTCATGGAGTCGAGTTGCAGACTCCAATCTGGACTACGATAGGCTTTTTGAGATTCGCATCACATCGCTGTGTAGCTGCCCTCTGTACCTACCATTGTAGCACGTGTGTAGCCCTGGTCGTAAGGGCCATGATGACTTGACGTCGTCCCCGCCTTCCTCCAGTTTGTCACTGGCAGTATCCTTAGAGTTCCCGGCTTAACCCGCTGGTAACTAAGGACAAGGGTTGCGCTCGTTGCGGGACTTAACCCAACATCTCACGACACGAGCTGACGACAGCCATGCAGCACCTGTATTCTAATTCCCGAAGGCACTCCCGCATCTCTGCAGGATTCTAGATATGTCAAGACCAGGTAAGGTTCTTCGCGTTGCATCGAATTAAACCACATGCTCCACCGCTTGTGCGGGCCCCCGTCAATTCATTTGAGTTTTAACCTTGCGGCCGTACTCCCCAGGCGGTCTACTTATTGCGTTAGCTGCGTCACTAAGTCCTCAAGGGACCCAACGACTAGTAGACATCGTTTACGGCGTGGACTACCAGGGTATCTAATCCTGTTTGCTACCCACGCTTTCGAGCCTCAGTGTCAGTATTATGCCAGAAGGCTGCCTTCGCCATCGGTATTCCTCCAGATCTCTACGCATTTCACCGCTACACCTGGAATTCTACCTTCCTCTCACATACTCTAGCTCAACAGTATCAGATGCAGTTCCCAGGTTGAGCCCGGGGATTTCACATCTGACTTATCGAGCCACCTACGCTCCCTTTACGCCCAGTAATTCCGATTAACGCTTGCACCCTCTGTATTACCGCGGCTGCTGGCACAGAGTTAGCCGGTGCTTATTCTGCAGCTAATGTCATCGTCCATGGGTATTAACCATGGAGTCTTCTTCACTGCTTAAAGTGCTTTACAACCAAAAGGCCTTCTTCACACACGCGGCATGGCTGGATCAGGGTTTCCCCCATTGTCCAATAT
Source organism: Psychrobacter immobilis (assembly GCF_904846285.1). Classification (GTDB taxonomy): domain Bacteria; phylum Pseudomonadota; class Gammaproteobacteria; order Pseudomonadales; family Moraxellaceae; genus Psychrobacter; species Psychrobacter immobilis_D. The sequence continues at coordinate 4,953 of NZ_CAJHAD010000047.1, forward strand.
TCCCCACTGCTGCCTCCCGTAGGAGTCCGGGCCGTGTCTCAGTCCCGGTGTGGCTGATCATCCTCTCAGACCAGCTACAGATCGTCGCCATGGTAGGCCTTTACCCCACCATCTAGCTAATCCGACTTAGGCTCATCTAATAGCGAGAGCAGTAAACTGCCCCCTTTCTCCCGTAGGTCGTATGCGGTATTAATACGAGTTTCCCCGTGCTATCCCCCACTACTAGGTAGATTCCTAAGTATTACTCACCCGTCCGCCGCTCGACGCCTGATAGCAAGCTATCATCGTTTCCGCTCGACTTGCATGTGTTAAGCCTGCCGCCAGCGTTCAATCTGAGCCATGATCAAACTCTTCAGTTTAATCTTGCTATGAAGCTCTTTAAAGAAGCTTCTAAACTTGGCTCATCTAATCTGGCAAAATCGCTAAAAATTATGTTCGTAATGAATTAACTTTGAGTTTTTTTACTGTCTTAAATGATAATTTTTATAGTTAGAATGACTCCCGAAAAGGAAGTAAAACCAACTTTATTTTTTAGCATTCTGAATCAGCAAAAATCCACACAAGTTGTTCTTTAGTTATGCTTTTAAATAGTGTCAAGCTACTGTCGTCCAGTAGATGATTATATAGGGTATTTCTCTTTGCTAGTCAGTCTAAGTTAAGAACTTATCCTATCTAGCGAGCCGACTATCATATCATGATGATTTGGTTTGTCAAGCTTTTTTATAAATTGTTTCAGTAAGTTAGTCAGGTTTGTTATATGTAAATTCACATATAAGTCATTCCGTTTGTCTTAATGAGGTGCGTATTATAGACGCTT
>NZ_CAJHAD010000048.1 GCF_904846285.1 Psychrobacter immobilis
ATGCAAAAGTGCTGTACGGCGATCCTGTGCTCACTGAGCACTTGATTAATACAACTTCTCACATCTCTAAGTACAAGTCAGGCTACTTGTCTTTTAGTGAACGTGCTGATGAGATCAGTGAGACGGATAAAAAGCGCATTATGCAGGAGTTTGAGGCGATCATATTCTGTGGTTTAGAGAGTGATCAGTACGATATCCTGTGGGTGGAGCATGCGGATAAAGACATTGATGAGACTCACCCTGTCGGGCGACTGGAGCTGAACTTTGTGATTGCCTGTCAGGAGCTGCGATCAGGTGATGCTTTTCAGCCGTACTATGAGCCAGCTGACCAAAAAAGGGTCAATGCTTGGAAGAATATTATCAACTCAGAGGTTAAAACTATCAAGGGTGAGCCGTTAAGTGACCCTAATGATCCTGAGCGTAAACGTTTAGTGAATCCCCATAGTGATTATGCGCCACGGCCTACGCCTTTCGATTTAAAAACGTATACGAGAAAAGAGGCTGATAAGGATGAGGAGACTATCGCTGAGCCTCCTAGTCGTCAGCTATTGGAGGAAGCTATTAAACGTCGTCTACTGCTAGATTGGCAACACGGTATGGCTATGAATCGTCAAGGGGTGTTGAATCGCTTGAAGCAGTGGGGTTTGAAGATAAATCGAGGTAATAGCGAGAAGACGTTGTCGGTGACGAGCGATAAGCTCACGGATAAGAACGGTAGACCTATGGGGGTTAGGCTTAAAGGTGGTATGTTTGAAAAGGGGTTTAGTGGTTATCAGTTCGACCCAGATGCAAGAAAGCGTGAGCATTCTCGATACGACAAGAGCGTCAATAGAGAGGATCGCAAGCAGTTAGATGAGCAGCACTTGGCCACTGGAATAGAGATAAAAAAGGCTTATCATCAGGAAAGATATGGAAGTACAGCTATAGCTGAATCATTGGTGTCAGATACAGAGGCTAAGCAAGAGCTAGAAGTCGCTAAACCAGCGCCAACAGAAACGTATAGCCCAAGTTTTAGACCAGGCTTTTGATAGGTGTTCGGTTCCCTAGTGAGGAGTTGAAAATGAAATAATTTTTTATCTTTAGGTCTCATTACGGCATACTAGGGCGCTTAAAAAGAGATATTGTTAATCAAACACATAAAGGCGTAGATATGAGAAAAATAATTGTCTGTTCATTAGCTTGTTTAATATCTGTTTCTGCTAATGCCACTAACTGGATCAAAACAGTTACTGATAAGCAAGGTGTGATTAGCTATATAGATACTGATTCTATAAAGATAATCAATGAAAATACTCAGATAGTCACTGCTTTCTTTAGATACGAGAATTTAAGTAAAGCGAAAAAGATAATTAATAACAAGGTTGTTGACTCTACTAGTTCTAAAATTGCTTTCAACTGTGAAAGTGAAAGCTCTTATATGTTATCTGGCATATTTTATGATTCAAATGGAGCTAATCTTGATTCTTTTAGTAGATCAATCGATGGATCCTTTTCTTCATTCGGAGTAATTCATCCGGACACGTTAGGATATGCAGATATGTACGCGGCTTGCGCTATTGCCGGTTTTAAAAATATTAGTGATTTATGATGATAGGACTATAGCTTCTCAAGTAAAAAAATATCTGCGTTTTCTATAATATCAAACAGCTAATTAACAACTGCCTTTTTATCTTACTCATTTTGTTTGTTACTATTTCCCTTGAAGTCCAATGTGACAGCGTCTTATACTCACACCTATATTACCTTTGTTAAGTCTATAAGGTATACCCCAGCGGAACCAGCTATTTCACCCCAAAAACCTATTAACAGACTACTCAAAACAGACCAATATAAGAGAACCGCTTATAACAGACTGTTCTAGGTGGTCAGTTTTTGTTGTCATCTTGAGAAATCATAGTCTGCTTCATTTCCATCTAAATATTCTCGTATAGGACGTTTCTTACTGAATTTGGAAGCGTCTTTTTTGATCTCACCAACTATAAAATCACTATATGCTGTCCAGTTCTTACCAACATCGCCTTTAGCAAGACCACTATACGTACTTATAAACTCTTTATGACGACTGATACGCCACAGCTGCTTGTCAGATAGTCCGTCAATGGTAAACATATCACCGTTATCAGCGTCACGCAGTTTGATTGTTTTATCAGCTTTAGACTTAGACTTTTCATGCACAGTAAACGTAAAACCTATGATTTTGCGACCTTGCTTTACATTCTCATATTTAACTTTAATATTTGTCTTTTCATTAATCTCATTAACAGCTAAATCAAGAACACGTTTTTTGAAATCTCCCATGTTTTTATATTCATTGACACTGATTCCTAGCTGACCTCTCAATATTTCATAATCAAATATATCTGTCTGTCTAGCACTTAACCATTTTACGATCAGCTCATACAAACGCACAGAGTAGATGCTATTCAGCGTTGCGATGAACTCTAGGTCATATTGTGTGAAGTGTGAGCTTAAACGAGTAATTTCATTAACAACGGCAACAGTAAAAATAACTTCAATACGTCCCTCGCTTTTAACATATCTCACTTGCTGAACCCAGTTTGTCTCAATTTTGCTACCAGTATCATCCAAAAACGTAAAATAACGTGCTCTTAATCCTTTTCCAGCTTGGGCTAGTATCTTGTAGGCAGTATCGATTTGTACATCAAAAGCTTCAGCGTATCGTTTTGCACTTATAGACAGTGGCTTATTGATCTCTAACCCTTGTTCTGTCTCTCTTGCATCAACAATAGCTAGCTGTATTAGACACATCTCCGTTAAAGATAAACTTTGAAAGGCTGTGACAATTCGGTTTGATTTCACGACTAAGTCTTGCACACCATCTTTTTTCTTTCTCTTTTCGTTCATTAGCTTTCCCTGCATCTAGTTGGTAGATTTATATTAATTGACTATTAATATAATTGTCAATTAATAGTCAATTAATATAATGTCTATCAGTGCGGTATAAACGTCCACTTATAACGGTATAAACGTCCACTTATAACGGTATAAACGTCCACTTATAACGGTATAAACGTCCACTTATGAGGATTACATCCATTTATCAGTAAGGTCTATAGCGGACTTAAAAGCTATTAAAAGTATTAAAAGCATTAAAAGCCTTTTTGGTTGTGGATAAGTAATAAAAATAAGGAAAGAATATATAACTAACTTTGAGGCTTGTTTGAATTAGCTAATAGCCTCTCTTTCTCTTGCTTCCTATAAGCATTAACAAAAGGTCGAACACTACTAGGTATAGTCATAAATATCTTATAACCCTTTATCTCCTCATTATTCATACCAAGCTCTTCTTTGATTTGAACTCGTAAGGATCTGATGGTTTCGCGATGACTATTACAGATAAACACATCTAACAGTAGCTTATATTTGGCTAGATCCTTTTTTATTATAGTTAGGACATCCTTGGCTGACATACTGCCCAATGGATCATAATGTGCTGTTAGAAAACTCAGCTTCTTATTATCAACACTCGTACCTAATAACTTTAATATCTGAGCGGCTCTATAAGTGTTTATCTGGCCATGAAGTGATCTTCTATCTCGTACAGGTATGGTTGACACTACTCGCTTGAAAGCATAGTAGTCTTCAGGATAATTTTTAGCTTCCTCATCATAGAAATATAAAGTATGAACCCCGCAAAGATAAGCGATAAATATATTTTTAGCTTCTGATGAGGCACTTCTTAATGCATTCACACGCATCATATTTACCTGACGCTTTGAGTATTGCTTCTCACTCATAACCCATCCTTATCATTCTCAATGTAGTATCTATCATACCTTAATAGCCGTATGTGTATACCTATTTTTATATGTATATAGACAGTGGTTATTTTATATATAGACATTTCTATTAATAGATATACACATACATAAAAAACATATATAGACATTGATATTAATTAGGTATAGACATTATAATTGTAATAAGCTAAATTATCCTAAGCCAGCAGTCACTAGAGGGGGCTATTTATCGCTACCGCAATAATCATCCTATCCCTCTGTGAGCTGGTTAAGGGAGACCCTTAAAACCCCTGCAACCCTCACTTAGGTTATCGTTATGATTGAGTCAAAACCTACTTCACTTGATAAGAGAGCTAAGCGCACTAAAGAGATCGCGATTCGCGTTAATGAGTATGAGCTTGCTGAGATTAAGAAAAGAAACCGCGCGAATACGGTGGCCAGTTGGTTACGAGGATTGGCACTAGGGGTTACTCCTGTTAAGCCGGTTGACCCTGAATTGGTGCGTCAGTTGGGCAGGATTGGTAGTAATTTAAACCAGATAACGAAGCAGGTGAATATCGAACGGCAGGTTGATGCTGAAGTATTGGGTGAGATTAAAGCCATTAGAGCGCAGCTGCATGTGCTGATAGAGAATAGTATTGAATACTCAAAGGCAGCTGCGAGGGATAGTGATGATCGTTAAGTTCTCTCACCATGGTAAAGGCAAAGCGAGTGGCGTTTTAAACTACCTATTGAAAGAGAAGGGGGATAAGGGTGCTCTTGTGCCTAGAGTGCATGCAAAAGTGCTGTACGGCGATCCTGTGCTCACTGAGCACTTGATTAATACAACTTCTCACATCTCTAAGTACAAG
>NZ_CAJHAD010000049.1 GCF_904846285.1 Psychrobacter immobilis
GGCACGAAATTATAAATCTATGCTATATCTGGCTTGTACTATGATCCACTGCAAACTGAATTAGGGACACGCCCTAATAGTTTCGAATAAGAAAAAACCTACACGATGTTTTGGAAGTTATCCAGACGTTATATGAAATACAAAAAAATAAACTGCCCTACTCTTTAGCTTTAGGGCGGTTCGATAAGTCTAGGCTGAACGCTCCGCAATCTTACTATTAATCCATTCTGCAATCTCGCTTGCTACCCACACTACCCTCACCTGTGTCAGCTGTACCTTCTTAGGAAACGTTGGATCATAACGATCAGAATTCTCATTAGTCATCTCATAAATTGTAGAGCGACTAAGTCCAATATACTTGCCCACATCTTTGATACTCAGTAGTTGCGGTATATGATTACACTGCTCGATTACTGGCTGTGCTGTATTTAAATTTTCCATGATGTGCTCCTTATAAGTGATTGAGAGCGTTTCTTCTCATATACTTACCGAGTCCTATATTTTCTTACCGCATCCTATATAGTCCGATGGTTAGTCTTAGATAAAGCAATAAAAAAAGGAGCTGATCGAATCAGCTCCTTTTATCTCATTCATTTAATTTTGGTCACTTAGCTTAACTAACAGCCGTCACGCTTTGCCGTAGCCCTTGCTCAATACTAGTCACGTTATGAGTCGCTAGCCCATTCTGCAAGTGTCCTTGCTCCTGTTGGTTTTGGTTAGCATCACTGCTCTCAACCGGATAAAACTCCTCTACCACCTCAAACGCATCTTCACTATCGATACCAAAACATGAGTTTACGTAGCCTTTTTTAGCAGCTTCCTCTAACGCTGCTTGATCAAAGCCATGTTCGCTCAGCTCGCTATCAATGGCTTGTGCATTGGATACGGCATCACGTAGCGTTACCCCATCACGTAGCGTTAAATCCACAAAGTAGATCGGTGTGCGATAACTTTGGGTGGTGCTTTTACCTCTTAACGTTAATTGCAGTGGTAAGCAGGACAGCTTGTTGCCGGATACCGCGGCAAAGTAGCTTAGCCTCGCTGCCAGCGTTCTAATACTATTAAAACCAGTCGTACGAAAGATGAACGTACCCAGCTCATCGTCCTCAGACAGATTCATATATAGACGACCGTATGGCTTACACGCACCGCCTTGTGCCAGTGGGCAGCGATCAGGCGACGGACATGGCAACTGCTCAACACCGTTGCCCGTTCGGCGTTGGCACTGCTCACCGTCACCCACACATAGTGGGCGTCCAGTTTGCCGATCAAACAATGTGTATTCAGCTCGCAAGTTAAGCGTCGGATCATTAAACAGCATACGAACCGGTATTTTCCTGAGCTTGCCGTCACTCTTTGCACGTAGCCTTTCATCGAGTGGGTGGTTGATCCAGCCGTCTTTATTCTGCACTTGGCTAGTAATGGTGAATTGATCGTCCTTAGCAGGGAGACGTTTACCATCTTTTTGAATGACACGTCCAATGCTGATGCGACCGAGTACGGGCGGCGTTATAGTGAGACCTTTAATCATGTTGATATTCCTTATGTGTTTTATTTAGCTATAAAAAAGCCCAGCTTTGATAGCTGGGCTGTTATGTGCTTGCTTTGGTTTGTTGAGAATAGATAGCGGCTTAATCGTTTAAGACAACAAAGCGTCTGCTACCTTGACGGGTTTTACTAAACTGCGCGAGCAATTCAGGATGGGCTTTAATAACGGCCTTGCTATCAAGACCGACACTGTCTTTAGAGCGCTTCCAAGAAATAGCGCCCATCGAAAATACCGCAACCTCATTATCTTGAATTAAGCTTTGCAGCCGATGCTTCACTTGATCATGACGTTCTTCTAGCTCTTGCATGTAGTCACGGTAGCTAAGCAACTGCTCGAACAACTTGTTCGCACCATCGTCATCTCGTAAATCAACTTTGCTTGACGGTTCAGGCGCTGGATAAAGCAGCTTTAATGCTCGCGCTGCAGATTCTGAATGATCAGGGGTTGGTAGTGTGTCTGTTTTCACGTACTGCCAGAACAAACGCTCGTGCTCGATGATAGAATCAATCAAGCGCTCATCACGCTCAACCTTATAAATCTTCGCTTCGTGACCACAGATTAACACGCAGATATGCGCAGCCGTTTTACCTGTGACGGCTAGCTGATGCTGAACTTGGCAGGTGACATATAACGGCACGCCATGCTTCCAAAGCTTGGCACCATGCTCCCCTGCGGTTTTACACTCTAGGATCTGCGCCTCTGTACACCCAGTAATGGCATAGTCTAAATTAGCGAGCATAAAATGCTTGTCAGGATCAGGATGCTGCAAGATAGCATTGACACGTCGTACCTTATTGCCCGTATGCTCTTGGTAGTATTTAGCGACCATTGGCTCTAGCGTATTGCCCCAGTACAGTGGCGAATAACCGTCAATGCTTTCATCGATGCTTGATTCCATGCGTCCTGTCTTAATCATCCACAGCTCAAGCATGGATAAATAGGGATGGATACCACAGCTAGCTGCGGCATCAGAGCTACCAATGCCTTGCTTGCGAAATTGTAGCCACTCTTCACGACTTAACGATTTGGTGTTGACCAGACGCTTAGCCGTCGTTGCAGTATGCGACTGAGCAGCTTTATCAGTGCTATTGTTTTGATTGGTTTGCACTACCGCTGGTTTACGCTTCACGATGGCACGCTTAGCCTGTCTTATCTGAGTGTTGGTATTTAATGCGATCATGTTCATAATAAACTCCTTCGATAAATTGATTATTGGTATTAAATGAAACAAACGACATAAAAAAACCACTCTCTAAGGCGTGGTTTAATTGGTTGAGTTTGCTATTAAGTTAGGCAATAAGGGCAAAGGCTTCCTCTAAGCTTTTGTCTTTCAGCTTAGCCCCTGCGCCGAACCATGCTGAGTCGAGTCTGTGATCGGTGGACATAGCCCTACGCTCATGATCCACATACTCGGTCATGGCTGATAGCAGCCCATAAGCGGTATCACGTGCTGAATCAAGATCAGCTCCGCGACCTTGACCGTTGAACATGCTCATTACCTGATTCATGGCACGAGCGTTTGGTACCGCATCCTTCTCTTTCTTAGCACTGTTAAATAAGATGATGTTATTGTCCTGATCGTTGAATACACGGTTGAGATAATTAGCAGCTTCTGCCTGAGTGACACGGCGCTGGGTAAGCTGCTTCATCTCATACATATGCTCATTCCACTGCTTAACGGAAACGCCAAGTTGTTGCTTGACGCGATCGCCATCGAACGAGGTGCTATGCGGTACTTTTACCACACCGCCACTTCCGTCCGCTAAGCTAATTGCTAGAGTGTTATTACACACCACACGGATATTAGTGAACTGCGCAGTAGTCGCCAGAGTCCCGTCACAAGCGGTTGCCAACAAAAGGTATCCATTACTCACATCACCGCCTTTTAGAGTCATTGACTGACCTGTACGGGCCAATGCCCACATCTTCCGACCGCCCTTTAACACTCCTGCAGTTTCAAGCTCAAAGTGTGATTGCTCCGTGAGATCACGATAGAACTCTAAAATCTCACGCGGCTGTACTTCTTGGTAACGTTGGCTAACCACCGATAACGGCTCTAGGTTATCGCTGCGATATAGCACCTTATTGCTATCAAAGGGCATGATCAGGCTTTGACCTTTTTCATTGCTTGCCATGTAGCTAACATCAGACGATTCAATACGCCAATCCATACCAGCCTCACGAGCCCAGACTTCGATGGGCTGATTCTTAGGTAACTGATTGCCGAGACCGTGCCAAGGGGTCTCGCCGACGTATGCCATGTTTTCGATTAAATGTGCCATAAGAGTATTTCCTGTGTTGATAAGTTAAGTTGAGGGTTAGATAAATTGGTTGAGTACCGTTAAGACGTTTCAACAGTCCACACAGCGATAAGTTATTTGAGTGGCAGTCGGCTCGCAGTAGCACGACTGACAGAACAAGCAATATACTGAATCGCCCCGTGATTGTCGGAGACCTAACTTTCTGAGAGAATACGACAATGAAAAGACAAACCTACACTCCTG
>NZ_CAJHAD010000050.1 GCF_904846285.1 Psychrobacter immobilis
AGACGTTGAACAACATCCAGACGACTATCTGTATGAGCGAGCTAGGCGATTCAACTGTAGTAAGACCGGCATGCACAATGCTTTAAAACGCCTAGGTATCAGTCAAAAAAAAGACCTTAGAGCATCCAAAAGCCTGCCTGATAAAAAGAGCGTCGTATCAGAGTAAGCTTGATAGCTTTACACAGCAAGGCTATCCCATTGTGTATATGGATGAGAGCGGCTTTGAGGCTGAAACTATAAGACCTTACGGATACTCACCGATAGGCAAACCCTGTATCGACAGCTTCAACTGGCAAGTAAAAAAGCGCACTAATGTCATCGGTGCTTTGTATAAAAAGATGCTGTTTGCGCTTGATTACTTTGAACAAAATATCAACAGCCATATATTTTATGACTGGTGCAAGTTCACGCTAATTCCAAGTCTCAAGACTAAATGCGTGATCGTTATGGATAATGCCCGCTTTCATAAGAGCAAGCGTATTCAAAAACTACTGAACAGGCACGGTCATCGTATTCTATGGCTGCCACCCTACAGTCCTGATCTAAACCCCATTGAAAAGAAATGGGCTCAAGCTAAGTTTCTACGCCAAGGGTGGATGGAGAATAATCTGCCTAAGCTATTTCAGGATATGGGCTGTATTTATTTTATTGTGAACTGACTATATCAATCGTATTTTATTAAACCATTACAATCATGAACGCCCATGGGTAATGGCGGTTTTACGCCTATACAGAAACCAAACCATGCATCTTAATGCCATTAATTCAATGCATTATGCATGGGACGATTACCTAACAAGCTGAATACTGCGCTCCCTAGCAACGCTGATAAAAGCCCTTTGATCAATAGCCCAAACACTAGCTATAAACATAGTCCATTCAATTAAAATACTCACGCTCAAACACCAGTCTGAGGGATTTTTAAAGAAAGCTTTTAGCTTTAAGACATACAATTATCCTACCCAATCTTTTGTCTAAACCTCATAGATTCAAGAGTAGCAAGCCATATCAAAGGTAGGATAATCAGCGCCGACCCTACTAACAAAGTCATATTTGGCACTTCATTAAACCATATGATTCCAACCACCACCGCCCCTAGTAAACCTGAGTATTCCGCACTAGAGACTTTGTATGCTTCAATGTGTCGGTACACCTGTACGCATATACCCGCATAAATCAAAATAAATACATTTGAACTGGCGGCCGTAATCAATGAGCGCCAGTCAAATGGCTGTCCCTCCCAAATAGCCAAACCAAGCGCGAATGGGATTCCTAATAAATTGGTCAAAAGTAGCGTTTGATAGACAGAATGATTTTGTGGAAGTTTACGAACTAAGAGATTGTTTATCGCCATTGTTACCGCTACTATAAGGGCAAACACCGCCCCTAAATTGATCTGTTTCGGTTGTACAATAACGAGGATACCAGCAAAACCTAATATAGAGGCTGCGATAGTCGGAAAATTTAATCTGTCTTTATAAAATAAAAAACCCAGTGGTAATACAAATAAAGGGGCTGCATAAAAAATAGCATTCGCAGTCGCAAGAGGCAGTGCTTGAAGAGACAGCACCATGAATATCACACCCAACAACCAAACGTGACTACGGACAAAGTGCCATCTCATATTACTGAATAACTTGCTCTTTTTATTGATTAAGCAAAATGGCAACAACATTAAAACCGCTGTTAATTGACGAAATAGGATAAATTGATATACCGCCGTCTCAGAGGGCAAGTCCTTTATCAAGGCGTCTGAGAAGACCGCAATGATATTTCCTATTACCAATAGCGTCATAGCAAATGCAACACTCATCTTTGGCATTCTTATCCTCCCCGCCCTACTCTAAATTCAGAAACTGTTAAAACCCCAATGGGTTCATGCTGATTTAACGATCTGTCTGGCAGTATATTCAAGTAACAGTATGATGTATAATGATATAAAACATATTTAGTATTACCTGAGGTAATAATGGGTTTACCACCGCTGCGTGCAATACAGTGCTTCGAGTCCGTTGCACGGCTTAACAGCTTTTCAAAAGCAGCAGAAAGCCTCAATGTGACACAAAGTGCCGTGAGTCACCAAATACGCATCCTTGAAGAGTATCTTGGGGAAGCAATGTTTTACAGGCAAGGCCGGACCTTTTCGTTGACAGAGGTTGGTGAGCGTTATTTCACAGATGTGAGTGGCGCATTGGGTCTACTTTCAGATAGTAGTCAGATTATTAAGCATGGAAAACCTGGGCATATACGCTTAGCTCTGTACAGTTCAGTCGCAGTAAATTGGTTAATCCCTCGATTAGAAGACTTCTATAAACAGTATCCAGAAATAGAACTCACTTTAGATATGGTTAATCACCCCTCTGATTATAATGAACAAAGGGCCGATTGTTATATTACCGTCAATCCCCCTTCACATGCTTTCATCAGTAAGTTTTTATTTTCTGAAACTTTATATCCTGTTTGTGGTCAAAAGCTTTGGGAGAAAATAAGAGATAAACCCCTTCCTGATGCATTGTGGCGGCATCCAATATTGTCCGTGAGGTATACAGATATAAGTGAGAATACAGCGGAGGATTGGCTGCGGTGGTGTAAGGCAGGCGGATTTGAATTGCCGAACAATATAAAGATAAATCATTTTAGTCATGTACTACTAGCGATAGAAGCCGCACGGTATAATCTGGGAGTTACCCTCGTTAACAACTATATGATGCTAGATCAATCTTATAAGCAGACACTCGTTAGAATTCCAATGCATGAACTACTAACAGGGGATAAGTTTTACTTCGTTTGCAAGGAATTAAAGAATAATCAGGATGATATTATTAAACTATCTAAATGGTTAGAATCTCAATGTGAGTAAAGAAATCCTCTATCTTATTTGTTGTTACACAGAATCTGGGATGGGCTCCATTCTTTAACTTCTCTAGCTCTAATTGGTGTTCAAGCGCTGTACAAGACTGTACAGTCTGGCTGTTCAGGTGCGTATTATTAGAAGTGTTCAGTGATTGTTCAGTACGTTTTTTGGAAACAGGTTCGCCAAATACTCGAATCATCTCTGAAGTATCAATTTTCTTGTCTGTATTTCTAGAAAGCTCACCATTATTGACTTTCTGATAGATCGTTGTTCTTGATACACCCCACTCTTTTGCTGCTTTCGTCACCGATATGTTCATTGTTCACCTAGTGTTCAAGTACGTTTTTAAGACCTGTACAGTACAACTGTCCAG
>NZ_CAJHAD010000051.1 GCF_904846285.1 Psychrobacter immobilis
ATTCTATCTTACTGAAAAACCTGATGAACGGTTCTAATACTAAGATGAGTGACGTTGTGCTTTTGTATATATATGTATTAAAATGTAATAAACAAAAGTTCTAAATATTTATAGGCTTTTAAATCTTAATTAAGTAATTTTTAGATATAGCAGTTTAGCGTACTAGTAGTTTGTGCTCATCTATGCTTCGCCATAATCACTAAGCTATTCATCTTTTAATAAAGACAGGGAAATTCAGTATGAACCGTAATTACAAAGTTATTTGGAATAGCTCATTAAATTGTTTTATGGCCGTTGCAGAGTATGCTAAAAGCCGTGGTAAGTCATCTGGCGGTGCTGTTACTTCAAGTACAAAAGTATCTAGTGGTAGCGTAGTTGCAAATAGCGTGAATATTTTGCGTTGGAGTGCTGTGTGTACGGGACTGATTGCAGCGGGTTTTAGTATGCCATCAATGGCAGGTGCAGTAGATGGCGGGAGTGTATATTTAGATTGTAAGCCATCAAATGATTTAGGAACTAGGGCCGCAGGCTCAGCTAATCAAAGTGTAGCAGTAGGAGCTTTTGCGTGCGCGCCAGGAGATCAGTCTGTTGCAGTTGGTGCAAATACACATGCTAAAGGTAATTCTTCGGTTGCCATTGGCGGAGATGATTTAGACCGTGTGGCAAATGGTACGTCAGGTACAGTGGCTGCAGGTACAACTAATGAGGCTTTTAATACGACAGCCACTGCTAAACAGTTTAAAACCTTAACAGGACAGTACTTGGTAAATGTACAAGGTGGAAAACAATATATCAGTACAGTAGCAGGTGACTCTTCGGTTGCGGTTGGGGTTATGTCTTCCGCTAACGCTTCACTCAGCTTAGCTTTCGGTACGCGCTCCGAAGCTAATGTAAACTCAGCTACCGCTTTAGGTACGGGTGCTACAGCAAGTAAAGCAGGTGCAATTGCTCTAGGCGCTGGAAGTTTAACCGATGGTACCGCTACCAAAATTGAACAAAGCACTGTCAATGGAGTAGATTTTGTTGGTTTTAAAGGCACTAATGCTTTTGCTGGAACAGCTTTGGATGCTGGCAGACAGGTTTCTGTTGGATCAATTGGCAATGAGCGCCAAATAAAAAACGTAGCACCAGGTGAGTTATCTGCAACTTCTACCGATGCAATAAATGGCAGCCAGATTTACGCAGTAAGTAGCAAGTTAATTGATAATATTAATGCAGTCAAAACAACGACTGATGCTGTCGTTGCCGGTACTGCTGGTTTAGTAAAGCAAGCAAATGGTACAGCACCAATCACAGTAGGCGCTCAAACAGGCGGCACAAGCGTTAGCTTTGCGAACTCAGCTAATGTAGATCGTCAATTAAAAGGCGTTGCAGCTGGTACTAATACTAATGACGCCGTAAACGTTGGTCAGTTGAATACTTTGGCAAACCAAACCTTCAAGATTCAAGCTAACAATGATACGGCATCAGCTGTCAAATCTAGTGATACCGTTAAGTTCAAAAATGGGAGTAATGTAGAGATCACTCGCAGTGGTAATGATATTACTATCGCTACCTCAAGTAATCCAAGCTTCACTACGGTAACTTCTACTGGAGCTATAAGTGCGGGTTCTTTAAATACTGGGGGGGCTCTAACTGTCGCTGGTATTGCCACATTAAACGGTGGCGCTAATTTAAATAATAATAAAATTAGTGGTTTAGCTATTGGTACCGAACTTACAGATGCTACAAACGTCGGACAACTACAAGCTGCGACTAATGGCGTGACCAATACTGCTCCTGTGGTATATAGCAAAGCGGACGGTACACAAGTTTATAAAGTTGGTAACGCGTTCTTTGACAACGCTGCTGGTACAGGTACAGCAGTTGCGAATTTAGATATCATCACTAGTATCCGCAGTGCCGATGGCAGCACCACTAGAACTACTAAACTTCGTAACGTTGCTGCTGGCAGTATTGCTACAAACAGCACGGAAGCCATCAATGGTAGTCAGCTTAATAATATCGCACAAGGCAACAGGACATTACTTGGCGGCGCAGCGGCTGTTGATGTGAATGGTGTTGTGACGTCTACCAACATTGGCGGTACAGGTGCGAGCACCATTGACGGTGCTATTTCAGCTGCGAATACCCAAGCGAACAAAGAGTTAACCTTTACAGGTAATGTGCTTAGCGACACCGGTACAAATGGTAGTCAGCAAAAACTTGGCAGCACGCTGAACATCAGTGGTGGCGCTGCTACTACAGCGACTTCAAGCAATGCCAACATTAAAACAGTGATCACTGATGGCAAGGTTGATATTCAGATTGTTGATGCCCCGACGTTTACAGGTCAAGTAAAAGCCAATGGCTTTGATGCAAACAGTCAGAAGATTGTGAATGTGGCTAATGGTGCGACCATGAGTGGCAGTAAAGACGCCATTAATGGTGGTCAGCTGAATACGGCGGCGGGTTCTATTGCAAGCCACTTAGGTGGCGGCGCAACTTACAACGCGACGACTGGCGCCATCACAGCCCCAAGTTATCAGTTGGACAA
>NZ_CAJHAD010000052.1 GCF_904846285.1 Psychrobacter immobilis
TTGGTATTTCCACATTTGAGTGCTTGTTTGGCTTGTTCACAGCTAACCATCTGCCCACAAGTGCGCGGTAAGCCTTTACATTGAGAGCCGCCAGCACCTTTAGCAAACAACGGATGTTCTACCTCGACATCACTATAAAATGGATTATCAGTGACTGTAACTGCTGCCTGAGAAGATAAGGCAAAGAGAGATAACGCCATACTTAGAATAAGTTTTTTCATAGAACCTACTTTCTTTAAGACCTAAGACACTGCTTTCAAGCATTAATAATACCCTATATTTGTTCAATAAAGTGAGTGCTATATAACCAACCGTCTGATTTACACAGCAGTTTATTTATAATTTGCCTGATAGACGGGTTAATGCCATAGTTGTTCACTGAACGTTCTGGACAGTTGTACTGTACAGGTCTTAAAAACGTACTTGAACACTAGGTGAACAATGAACATATCGGTGACGAAAGCGGCAAAAGAATGGGGTGTATCAAGAACGACGATCTATCAGAAAGTCAATGATGGCCAGCTTTCCAGAACAGCAGATAAGAAAATAGACGTTTCAGAAATGTTGCGCGTGTTTGGTGAGCCAATTTCTAAAAAACGTACTGAACGTTCAGTGGACACTGTTCAAAGTACACCTCTGAACAGTCAAAGTGTTCAGTACAATACGGACATTGAGCACCTATTAGCGCTTGAAAAGCTCAAGAATGAACATCTCAGCCAACAAGTGAGTGATCAAAAGAAGTTAATAGAAAATTATCAGCAGCAGATAGGACAATTGAACAAAACACTGGATAAAGCCAACGCCAGTATCCAAGATTTCGCACAAGTGAGACTGTTAGAGTTTAAGCAAGCTGAAATGAGCGATGAGCCGCCACTTGCACAAGAGCAAGAAAAAAAAGACGATTCAGTCGTCGCGACGGCTAAGAAGAAAAAACGGTGGTTCTTTTAACTATAACGGATGTTAGAAAAAGTATTAATGTTTAATCTTTGGTAGATAGCTCTCTAAAGCCTTATTAGGCTTGTTAAAGCTTTCAGGCTCTCGCTGTATGATATGAATCATTTCGCGCTTAAATGCGTCAGTCTGCATTTTGCCGTCATAACTTAGGCTTGGATGATCGTTATAGTCATTCATAAACTGCACGCTATCGACAATGGACTGGATGGCTGCTTGCGATAATGCACCGTCTGCACCCGTTAGCTTGTCTAATGTTTTTTTATAGAAACTCAGCTTTAAGCCTCTAAATCCCTTACCTCTTGATTTCTTTTGATACTCCACGCTAACACTATAGTTTGTATTCTCGTTAATGTCGTTAATAGCTGTTTCAATAACAAATTGTCGCAAATGACCGAACTGCTTGTATTTACCTTTGACATTCATTACATGCTTAAATTCTTCAAGTGTAAAATCTTTGCTGTACTGAAACTGATTAACCCACATAACGACCAATTCATATAAACGTATTGAGTGGATACTTGATAACTCGCCGATTTCAAGCAACTTATACTTAGTAAAATTAGCTCTTAGCTGTGTCAAATAAGGCAAAATCTTTTCTGCAAAAGATAAAGAAACTTCTCCGTTATCCGGGTCATAGACAATACTACTGATAAGTCTTGTTTGAAGTATTTTGTTTTCGGGCAAGCTCATTACAATATCAACGTCATACAAACGCTTACTTGCGTTTTCCATATCACGATAGACGTTCTGCTCGTTTTTAGACTTCTTACCAAAGAACAGTGACTTTATATCATCTACAGACACTTTAAATTCAGTCTGTTTTGTTACTTCTGGTGCGTCAGGTCTGCTGTCTATCTGACTAATACACGCAAGCATTAGCTCTTTGTCTGTTTTTTGCATTGTGTATGTTGCTAAAATCAGCTCGTTTGATTGAACAACTAAATTATTTTCCATTTTTAATCCTGCTCATTTACTGTTTTTTTAAAAACACTCAAGCTATATTAACATTAAAAACAGTTAAATAAACAGTAGTTAATATACAACTGTTTTTTCTGCTCATTTACTGTTT
>NZ_CAJHAD010000053.1 GCF_904846285.1 Psychrobacter immobilis
ATAGATCGTGAGCAAGACAGCAGCATAATACAAGTTTACCACTATCATAATGATCAGCTCGGTACACCGAATGAGCTTAGTGACGATAAGGGTGAAGTGGTTTGGCTAGCTGATTATGAAGCATGGGGCAATACTGCGAAAGTTATCTACAATGAGATAAAAATAAATCAACTAACGGTATCACAAGAGCACGTGCAGCCTATACGCTTTCAAGGTCAATATTTCGATACTGAAACTGGGCTACATTATAATCGCTTTCGCTATTACGATCCTGATATGGGGATGTTTACTAGCCGTGATCTGATAGGGTTGAGAGGGGGTGATAATGTATTCCAGTATGCGCCGAATCCTACGGGGTGGGTTGATCCTTTGGGATTAAGATTTACTGGATATACAATGCAAGATGCGCGTCAAAATTTACGTAATGGTAGTAATCCTAAGATAAAACCTATATCGCCAGAAAAACAAGGGGCAGGTTGGATCGTACCAGCAAAGTACTCTAAAAGTGACGTTTTCGATGAATGGTTAAGAATGGAAGCTTCTTTTGCAAAAGGTAAGATGACGCCGTGTCCAGCAAAAGAGCCTACTGCTTGTACTTCTTGCACTAAAAAAGATAAATGGCGTAAATACGGTGGTAATCCAACCATGTTCCACTGTGGTTTTGATGGTTATTTGGAAAATAGAGTCCCAACTGACGCTAATCCTGCACCGACTAATGAGTGCTTTTATGACAATAGTGGAAAGCTAGTTATTGAGAGCCATGATTATGGTGGCTGTAGGGGTACGCCAGATTACTTTCCATATTATGGCGGTGAAGTTAAAGGAGATTTAGGTAGAGTTTATGATCATATGATTAATGACTCTGGAGGACCTCCAGGTCCAAGTAGAAATTTTAAGAATATTGGAGACGAAGCTGAAGCAGCAACGAAAAAATACTATGATGATCATCCTAAAGAATTTAAGGAACTAGAAAAAAAGAGGGGGAGGGAGAGAGCAAAGAGAATCAGAAGAAACTAATAAATCTAGAATTAAATAGGAAAACGATATTGTGGCTGAAAAATTTATTATTTGAATATATTAAATAAAGGATCTTGATCATGAACTTAAATAATAAAGGTAACAAACTTAAGGTATTTGCGTTGGCTTATTTATATAGCTATATCATTACTTTTTCTTTTGTTTTAATCAGTGAATATATTTATATTACATATGATTACTTTTTTAAAAATAGTAATGTTTCCTCATTATTTGAAGCTTACTCGACAATAGAGCTATATTACTTTGATGCGTTTCTATCTCCGATAGCCTTGCCTGTAATGACAACGATTGTAAGCTCTCGTTACCCGGAATATTTTATTTTAATTATTGTATATGGCCTGCTTCTCTACGGAATTTATAGAGTGCAAAACGTAATTAGAAAGAAAAAAATATTAATTTCAATATCATTATTATTAATATTAAATTTCGTTGGGTTAAAGCTTTATCCGATTATAGTACAAAATATGGTTGCATAATTAAATAGGAGTTATACTAAGAAGCAATATTCAAATATAGCTGTTAAATATTACTGATCTATGTCTACCATATTTACCGTCTCTTAGAAAACTCATGCATTGAGAATAATTTTTTAAATCTCATGCTTCTTATTAAACATAAGTTCATCTGTAACCATCAGTGTCAATACGATAAGATAGGACGATTGACCGAGCACAAGCTCACCGACTATCAGAATCATAATGGCATTACTGAAATCTTTGCCTTTGACCCTGCGAGCAATCGCGTGCCTGTAAAAATCGCGGATGACACCACCGACAAGACACAGAGTAACCATGGTAGACCGCGTGAGCTGATTCAAAACAACCAGCGCATTAGATACACCTATGATAGTCATGGGCGAGTATTGTATAAAAC
>NZ_CAJHAD010000054.1 GCF_904846285.1 Psychrobacter immobilis
ATAGATCGTGAGCAAGACAGCAGCATAATACAAGTTTACCACTATCATAATGATCAGCTCGGTACACCGAATGAGCTGACTGATTCTGAGGGTAAAGTTATCTGGTTGGCAGACTATGAGGCATGGGGTAATACGGCGAAGTTGGTTTATGGTGAGGTCAAGATTAATCAAGTAACGGTATCGCAAACACATTTGCAACCTATTAGATTCCAAGGTCAACACTTTGATGATGAGACGGGTCTACATTACAACCGTTTTAGATATTACGATCCTGATATGGGAATGTTTACCACGAGAGATCCGATAGGTTTAAGAGGTGGCGATAATATCTTTCAGTATGCCCCGAATCCTATAGGGTGGGTGGATCCTTTGGGTTTAAGATTTACTGGATATTCACTAGATAACGCAGTAGTCAGTCTTTGTGGCGACGAAAGTATTGTACCTGTATACACTACAATGACTGGTCACAAAATGTATTCTAAACATCAAATATACGACAGGTGGAATAAATTAGAAAAAGCATATTTGGCAAAAATGATTAGCACGCGTAAAATGTTGAATTGTCCAAAATCGGCTCCCACTGCTTGTTCAACATGCAAAGTAGGTTCAAGTAAATGGAGAGTGTATGGAGGTGACTCACCAGAAAAGTCAATCCTTTTCCATTGTGGATTTGATGGCTACTTAGAAAATAGAGTGCCTAATAACAATAATCCTGCCCCAACCAATGAATGTTTCTATGATGATGATGGAAACTTAGTTACTGAAAGTCATGAATATGGTGGTTGTAGAGGTACTCCTGATTACTACCCATTTTTTGGTACTGGCGATCTTACAGATAAAGAGAGAAAAGGTCCACATACAGATATTGATTCAGGAGGCCCAGCAGGTCCTAGTAGAACTCATGCAAACATTGGTATAGAAGCTGCCGTCGAATCAGCAAAGTATCTAAAAAATAAGGGAGCAAAAAGTACAATCAATACACCACGTAAATTTAATTTTAAAAAGAAGTAATAATTGAAATATATAATAAATGGTGGTGTGTCAAAAAGTATGCTGATTAAAATTTGAATAATTTTTGAAGTCTTGAAAGCCCTATAGAATCAGAGAACTTCGCATAGATTTCTTATTGGCTTTTATCGCCAGCATACTTTTTAGAACACCACCTAATAAATTAAGTGCAGTTTATTTGGTATTATAATTTACAAGGTAAATATATGAAAGAACAGGAAAGTATTAGCAAAAAATCAAAAAAACTAATCCTTGCTCATTTTTATGGTCTGATGTTAGCTTTGTTAATCTATGTTTGCTATCAGTATATTAATGAAAAATTAATTCACGAAGAAACAATGTTATCAGCAAGTTTGCTGTTTAGAATAATCAGACTTTTTTTTATAGATATTTGGTATGCTTGTAAATTGTTTTCTACTTTCCCACCTTATCTTATATTACCTTTATTCTATGTATTAGCATTATATAAATTATATAATGCTAATACATCTTTTATAGTAGATAACAGAACATTTTTATTTACTCTGTTGTTTTCTTTCTTTTACATTCTTACTCATAGTTTTTTTTATTTTGCAGCTTCATTATACTAAGCTATAGTCAATTCCACCTAAAAATGTTATAAATTAATTATCAAACCCAATTGTTATTATAAAGACCATGACTTACTCGCTAGATTTTCGCAAACAAGTGCTAAAAAGCTTAGATGATGGTATGACCTTTGCCGAGGCGGCTGAGTTTTACAATCTGAGCCCAACCACTATACAGAACTGGAAGAGACGTGTTCATAGCAAAACAACCAGGCAAACCAAACCCTATAAAATACCAGATGACGTGCTACTTAATGATGTTAAAGA
>NZ_CAJHAD010000055.1 GCF_904846285.1 Psychrobacter immobilis
TCATTCTCATCCACCCGCTCTTTTCTGTTTTGATGAATGGTAATGGTTTCATCCTTATCAACGACTTCAGTACGATTTTGATGGATGGTAATGTGCTCATCCTTATCAACCACCTCAGTACGCTTGCCATGCACAGTGACTGTCTCATCTTTATCAATCGTCGTGGTACGGTCTCGATTGACGTGTCGTCTCTCGTCGTTTTTCACTAAAGAGTTGAGGTCACGCTGAGCTTGCAAGTTCACCAGCTCAAAGCCTGCGTCATCATTGAACATCAGCTCATTGTAGTTCTCAAGCGGGGAGTTAAAGCTTTTGGATTTGATGCCAGATTGTTTAGCGGCTTGCGGGTAGCCCCACGGTGGCGGGTTGGCGCTGTTATACAGACGGCCGATGACGATAGGACGATCTGAGTCGCCATTGATAAAGTCAATGAGGACTTCCTCGCCTATACGAGGGGTGTTGATAGAGCCAAAGCTACCGCCTGCTGATCCTTGCGCCACGCGTATCCAGTCTGAGCTTTTTTCATTGCTAGGACCGTATCTGTCCCAGTGAAACTGTACTTTGATATCGCCGTAAGGGTTGGTGTGCACTTCCTCTCCAGCAGGTCCTGTGACCGTCGCTGCTTGAGAGCCGATAATCTGAGGCTTGGGGGTGGCTCTAGGCGGTCGGTATTGGTAAGTTAAGGGAATGGCGGTAAAGCGGATACGGTAGTGCGATTGCTGGGTACCACTGGCATAACCAGCCTCTTTTAGGTCGTACTCGGCATGGATAATAAGATGCTCGGTGTTGGCGGCATTGTGCGGGTGACGGCTTAGGGTAAAAGTGTGTCCTGGGGCGATGGTTAAGACATTACCTGCAGCAGTAATGCGCTTACTTTGAGCATTATAGTCCTGACTACGGACTTGAGCGTAGGAGGAAGCGTCTTCTTTGGTGCTAAAACCCGTATAGAAGTCGTAGTGTTCGGTGTCGATACCACCAAGCTCATGGGTGCTGCTTTTATGGTCCAGTTTGCGATTGGCAAGCTTGTAACTGTGGTCGTTGACGTTGACGCTTTTGGTGGCAAGACGATCGCTTTGTTGCCAGATATCGATGTAGTTCTTATCAGGGGTGCCTGGGGTGACGGCTGAGTGATAAGAAATGGTTGGGTTGCCTTGAATCGGCGGATGGGCGCTGTTGTCATCGACGATGATGAGGGTGTTGCTGCCTTCGGTATGGGTAAAGTAGTAGTACAGGCCTTCTTGTTCGAACAAACGGTTGAGATAGTTAAAACTGGTTTCTTGGTACTGAGTGCTGTGTCCATATTTGCGGTAGCTGTTTAGGCATTGTATCTCGTAGGGAAAGCCAAACTCATCTAGGATAGTACGGGTAATTTCAAGAATGTCTTTGTCGACAAAGACTCGGCTGTCATAACGCTGGGTGAGATACCACATGTTGGGACGCATGATACAGGTGTAGAGGTGATAGCTTTGCTCGTCTTCATCCTCACTTAGGTAACCAAAGTCGGTGACGAGGCCATTTAATATGCGCTCGCCGCCTTTGGTATCAATGGTAACGAATATGGTTTGTCCGATGATGTCGGTGGCGGCAAGATTGGGGTTTTTACTGGTGAG
>NZ_CAJHAD010000056.1 GCF_904846285.1 Psychrobacter immobilis
ACGGTATATTACCGAGATGGTAATTTACTAGGGCTATCGTCCTTAGTGGCTATCGATGAGCAAGGGGGCGTTGTGGCATTATTGAGCAATGGCATACCAAATAATGCACAACAGGGGAGTGATGGTGTTAAGTTGATGATCTATGAGCATCTTGCTAAAGCGCTCTAAAGGTTTGTATTGAATGAAAGTCATTACTACATATATTATTAGGACTTACGCAACCTTCAGCCTAGGCGAGCGTAACTGCTCGCAGAGGTAGTTATCAAGTAAGCCATGTTTTAACTGATATACCGTTTTCTTTGTTTGCTTAGCAATACGGGTCAAGCATACCCAAACCAATATAGAACAACAAATATGATTGCGTTGAATACGTGCTTTGCGACACTGATTAGACTCTATGCCTGTTAACTGCTTAATCTCTCTATGAAACTGCTCAATCTTCCAGCGTATGGCGCACACCTGTTGTACGTCATTACGATTAGCTTGAGTGGTATCGTTGGTGACGACCCAATCCGTGCGGTGAGTACTCACCACGACCCGAAACAATTGCACTTTATAATCTTTAGGGAACTTATTTATCTTAATCAACTTGCCGTTATCTTGTTCTGCCTCTGTCCATTCTAAAGTACTTACTGCGCTATAAGCTCGTTGTCCTTTGGAGTCATCAACCAAACGGTTGCTCTTAAGCGGACAGTAAAATATTTTATCCAAACCATCAATGGTGAGCATGATGTCTTTGGTGGCATACCAGCTGTCCATAAGCACGGTTTTAAATGCCAGCTGCTTGTACTCAATACTGTGCTGTAGCATGTCTTTTAAATGATCAAGCTTGGTTTTACCATCAATGGCTTTGTCATAAATACGATAGTCAATAACCCAATACTGCTGGGTGTGCGGGTTAACGTAGATGCAGTTCACAAGGCCAATGCATTTAATCAAGCGCTTGGCGTTACCACTGTACTGGCGGTTGACCAGTTCTATCTTGTGACTATGGTCTTTGTCTAATACAGTATCATCAAAGATCAGGTAACCATCAGCATGGGATACAAGGTCTTGTTTGACTTGCTCCCAGACTAGACGGGGTTTGAGCTTATCGCCTTTCAAATAGCGATTGATACGGTCATGACTGATATTCTCAGGATGATGATCAGCATAATTAGTAATGGTGTAGTTTATTTGACTCACCATGAGATATTGGCAATAATCTAGTCGGGTTACTTTGGGCTTTTTCATGACTTTATGCTACTACGTTATTCTTGAGGTTAGCAATACTTATTCGGTTTTGCGTAAGTCCTAAGATAAAAAGATAATAGTAGGTACGAACGCTTGGCATCTTAACAAAGCCTATCCATAATGCTACTA
>NZ_CAJHAD010000057.1 GCF_904846285.1 Psychrobacter immobilis
ATGATAGTTTAATCATGTCAGGCATTGCTGCCTGACTCAAGTAAATCACTCTCCGATATACTCGGGGCGGTTCAATAATACAATCTTCTGAGTCTGTCATCTTATCGTTGTATAAGGCTTGTTTGAAGTTTTCACCTTGATGCAACTTAACGTTATGCTTACTTTCTATTTCTCGTAGTTTTGAAAGAATACTCATATTTGCTCCAAGTCTTTAATATTATTTATATAATTATTACCTAGGCTTTTTATGTTCAAATAAGCTATAGGTCGACTCATGTATAGCCAACCAATCAAAAATAAAATATATATGGTAAACAACCATGAAGCACACCGTGTCTATTTCAGTGTGTTAAAACCTTGATACTATTAGCCCACAGCCTAATACTCAAGTCCTCACTAGGGCACCAAAACAATAAAGACTATCAAATGAAAAACAAATCTAAAAAAGTTATATCAACACAAAAAACACCCATTTATACAAAAGTTGGCATAGCGATTATAGTTATACTCGTAAGTATATATATATTTAATCCAGACATACTTCTTAAGGGAACTGTCTCTCTAGTGACAGGTCTTATTTTTATAATAATCAGTATTATCAATCTAATTAGAAGGATTGAATATCATATAGCCACTATACTGGTTGGCATATATTTCCTTATAACGGGTGCAGATACCTTTTTTTCTCTTGGACTTAGTTATATACCTATAGTTACTATTTTATTGATGCTCCCTATTATGTTTTTAAGCTTTAAGTCTAAAAAGAAGAATTAAATATTTATATAAATCTTAATTTATAGCTAATTGACAGATATTTTCCGCCCCCTGCGTAAGGGCGAAGGTTCAAGGCCTAACTAGGGTACCGCACTTGTTGCCATAACGGACGTTATGACAAATGACGTTGGATGTCAGAAGTCAGTTTCATCGGTTCCTTTGAGGTATACCAAATGAGGCCATCTAAGAATATATATTTGAATATCACAATGCATATTAAAATAATAAATTATAGTGTTAACTTCATTAAATAATAGGATAAGCAGTTATGAGAAAGAGACTAGCAGCATTTTTGCTTACTGGCATCATGCTGACAGGGTGTAATAAAGCCATTGATACTCAGATGAATAGCATTCAAAACAATGTTCCGACCGTGAAATCGGATGTTGAGAAGGATTTTGATGATCTCACAATACAAGCTAATCTAGGAGACGCTTCAAGCCAAGGACAATTAGGGCTTATATATTACTATGCTAAAGGCGTTTCTCAAGATTATTCAAAAGCATTTTATTGGTTACAACAAGCAGCTAACCATGGAGACAAAGAAATGC
>NZ_CAJHAD010000058.1 GCF_904846285.1 Psychrobacter immobilis
TTGAACCGCCCCGACTTTATCGGAGAGTGATTTACTTGAGTCAGGCAGCGATGCCTGACAGGGTTAAATTATCATAATACCGCTTTTCAAACTCAAAGGGTGACACATATCCAATCGTGCTATGCAATCGTGTTCTATTAAACCAATCCACCCATTCAAGGGTTGCTAGTTCAACATCGTTCACACCAGTCCAGTTCTGTTTTAAATAATGAATCACCTCAGACTTATAAAGCCCGTTGACCGTTTCAGCTAATGCATTATCGTATGAATCGCCTGTCGTACCGACAGAAGCTATAACACCGCATGTAGCCATTTTATCAGTATAGCGAATGGATAAATACTGAACCCCTCGATCACTGTGATGAATCACATCTTTGGGATAGTTTCTATCTGCTATTGCTTGATTTAACGCCGCCATCACCATATCTGTGTTCATACGATTAGATACTTTCCAGCCCACAATAGCGCGAGCAAACACATCAATAATAAAAGCGGTATACACCCAGCCGCTTATCGTCTTGATATAAGTAAAGTCTGCCACCCAGAGCTGGTTAGGGCGATGAGCGCTAAAGTTACGATTGACTAGGTCATCAGCACGCTTTTGATCATCACGGCTGTGAGTTGTTATTTTACCCTTACCGCGCCAGACACCTTGTAGGCCATGCTGTCTCATTAAACGCTCTATGGTACAACGAGCAACCTTTAACCCGTCAGCTTTCATCTGCTGCCATACTTTACGCGCACCGTAACGGCATTTGCTGTCCTGCCAGATACGTTTAATCTCGCTGATGTAAAAGTCGTCATGTTGACTGCGCAGTGAGCATTTTTCAGGGTAGCTCTCCAAGTCTTTAGCACGGTGATAGGTTGATGGGGCAATCGGTAATACTCTACAGATCAGCTCGACCCCATAATTATTCTTATGATCGTCGATGAATTGAATCATGATTTTAGTCAGCGGTCGAGCTCCGCCTGGGCGAAAAAAGCGGCAGCCTTACGTATGATCTCATTGGCTTGCTTGAGCTCTCTGCATTCGCGTTCAAGCTCCTTGATGCGCTCTTTATCACTTTGCGCTTGCACCGATGCAGGAATAGTTTGATCGATGTGTTTTTTATGCCACGACCGCAGGGTTTCAGGCGTACAGCCAATCTTAGGGGCAATGGCTTGAATCGCTGACCATGTGGAGGGATAGTCGCCCAACGCTTCTATCAGCATGCGAACGGCGCGTTCTTTAATCTCAGGAGTGTAGGTTTGTTTTTTCATTGTCGTATTCTCTCAGAATGTTGAGTCTCCGACAATCCCGGGGCGGTTCA
>NZ_CAJHAD010000059.1 GCF_904846285.1 Psychrobacter immobilis
AAAAAAAGAGGAAATACCCATGGCAAAGGCCAAGTTTGAACGCAGCAAGCCACACGTCAACGTCGGTACCATCGGACACGTTGACCACGGTAAAACAACCCTAACCGCCGCTATCGCAACCGTAGCAGCAATCACCTCTGGTGGCGAAGCCAAAGACTACGCGTCTATTGACTCAGCACCAGAAGAAAAAGCACGTGGCATCACCATCAACACCTCACACGTAGAGTATGACACCCCATCACGTCATTATGCTCACGTCGATTGCCCAGGTCACGCCGATTATGTTAAAAACATGATCACCGGTGCAGCCCAAATGGACGGCGCCATCCTAGTTGTATCAGCAACTGACGGCCCTATGCCACAAACCCGTGAGCACATCCTGCTTTCACGTCAGGTTGGCGTACCGTACATCGTCGTATTCATGAACAAATGTGATGCTGTTGATGACGAAGAATTGCTTGAGCTAGTAGAAATGGAAGTTCGTGAATTATTGAACGACTATGACTTCCCAGGCGACGACACCCCAATCATCAAAGGTTCTGCTACTGAAGCCCTAAAAGGCTCACAAGAAAAATACGGCCAACCAGCCGTTGTAGAACTACTAAACGTTCTTGACACCTACATCCCAGAGCCAGAGCGTGACATCGACAAAGCATTCCTAATGCCAATCGAAGACGTATTCTCAATCTCAGGTCGTGGTACTGTTGTAACTGGTCGTGTTGAATCTGGTATCGTTAAAGTTGGTGACGAAATCGAAATCGTCGGTATCCGTGACACGCAAAAGACCACCTGTACTGGTGTAGAGATGTTCCGTAAACTGCTTGACGAAGGTCGTGCAGGCGAAAACTGTGGCGTACTACTACGTGGTACTAAACGTGAAGACGTACAACGTGGCCAAGTACTAGCTAAGCCAGGTTCTATCACTCCTCACACCAAGTTTGACGCTGAAGTATATGTATTGTCAAAAGAAGAGGGTGGTCGTCACACACCATTCCTAAACGGCTATCGTCCACAGTTCTACTTCCGTACCACTGACGTAACTGGCGCAATCCAATTACAAGAAGGTACTGAAATGGTTATGCCTGGTGATAACGTTGAGATGGGCGTAGAGCTTATCCACCCAATCGCTATGGACAAAGGTCTTCGCTTTGCTATTCGTGAAGGCGGCCGTACGGTAGGCGCTGGTGTTGTTGCTAACGTACTTAGCTAAGTAACCCAGTAACTATTGATGCATTAATACTATCGGAGCAATCTGACAGTGTTAGTTAGCAAGTAAAAAGCCATCCTCTTAGAGGGTGGCTTTTTTT
>NZ_CAJHAD010000060.1 GCF_904846285.1 Psychrobacter immobilis
GGCTGATTTGTAAAAAGTCATACTATTATTGAAGGTTAGTGTTGCAAGTCATCCTGCAAAATTACCATAAAAACATCGTTATATCGTGGTCAAAAGCTAATACCAAACCCATAATATATAGTATAATTCAGCTATGACTATACCAACATATACCCTAAAAGATCATGACTTTGGCAAACTCTCGAAGACCGAGAGTAACCCCAGAGCTCGCCAACGTCTCCTTATTCTATATCAATATAGCATAGGCAAAGCCACTAACGACATTGCCAAAGACCTCTACATACACCCTGAAACTGCCAGACGGACCAAGAAACGTTATCTTCAACGTGGACTTGACAGTATCTATGACCGTCCTCGCCGAGGTCGGCACAGCAAACTGGCGGAAGCCGACATAGAGGCCTTCAAAGCCATGATCGTATCTGAGCAAGAAAAGCGAGCTGGCGGTCGTCTAACCGGTCAAGACATCCAACAGATAGCCAAAGAACACTATAACGCTCACTATACCGTTAACGGTATTTACGAGATGTTAAAGCGTATCGGTATGAGCTGGATAAGTGCTCGTAGTCAGCACCCAAAAGCAGATGAAGAAGTACAAGAAACTTTTAAAAAAACTTTATAACCCGTGTCAAAGAGGTATTACCTGAAGGTATTGACTGTCAACAAGTCGATATCTGGTTTCAAGATGAAACTCGCATAGGACAACAAGGATCACTGACTCGAGTCTGGCATTACCGCGGGCAAAGACCTCGGCTTATCAGACAGCAGCAGTTCTTATCAACCTATATCTTTGGGGCTTTCTGTCCTGCTACAGGCAACAGTGTTGGACTGGTTCTGCCATTGGTAAATAAACATACCATGCTCTTGCATATGCAAGAGATTAGTAAAGCGGTTCCCGAAGGTCGACATGCCGTTGTGGTGATGGACGGGGCGTTGTGGCATCAACCAAGCTTGAATCTACACAATGTGACCATGCTTAAACTGCCGCCTTATTCACCTGAGTTAAACCCGTCTGAAAACGTTTGGCAGTATCTTAAGCAGAACGAGTTGTCTAATCGCTGTTATGAGAGCTATGAGTCTATTGTTGATGCGGCTTGCTGTGCTTGGAATAAGTTGCTTGAGCAGCCAGAGAGGATTCGCTCTTTGACTACTCGAACTTGGGCGCAACTTTAATTATTGGGATTGGTATAAGCTAGCTCTAATGTGCCAAAACGTGCTAAAAACAAGTCAAAAAACCATTAATCTTAATGAACGGCCATAAAAAAGAGGCCTTAATATAAGAC
>NZ_CAJHAD010000061.1 GCF_904846285.1 Psychrobacter immobilis
AATACGACAATGAAAAGACAAACCTACACTCCTGAGATTAAAGATCGCGCCGTTCGTATGCTGATCGAAGCAGCAAACGACTATCCCTCCACATGGTCAGCTATTCAAGCCATTGCCCCTAAAATTGGCTGCACACCTGAAACCCTGCGATCCTGGCATAAAAAGCACATTGATAAAACCATACCAGCTAATATTCAAGCCCAAGATCAAGCTGCACGTATTAAAGAGCTTGAACGCGAGAATAAAGAGCTCAAGCAAGCCAATGAGATTATACGTAAGGCTGCTGCTTTTTTCGCCCAGGCGGAGCTCGACCGTCCACCCAGATAATGGTTCAGTTTATTGATGACTATAGAGGTAGTTATGGGGTCGAGCTGATTTGTAGAGTACTACCGATTGCCCCGTCAACTTATTATCTTGCTAAAGACCTAGAAGATAGTCCTGAAAAGCGTTCACTGCGCAGACAGCATGACGACTATTATCTCAGCGAGATTAAGCGTATTTGGCAGGACAGCAAATGCCGCTATGGTGTGCGTAAAGTCTGGCAGCAGATGAAGGCGGACGGACTAAAGGTTGCTCGTTGTACCATAGAGCGATTAATGAGACAGTACGGCCTACAAGGCGTCTGGCGTGGCAAAGGCAAGATTACAACCAACAGCCGTGACGGCCAAAAGCGCGCTGATGACTTGGTTAATCGCAACTTCAATGCCCATCGTCCTAACCAGCTTTGGGTCGCTGACTTTACTTATATCAAGACGACAAGCGGCTGGGTATATACCGCTTTTATTATTGATGTGTTTGCTCGTGCCATTGTGGGCTGGAAAGTCTCTAATCGCATGAACACCGATATGGTGATGGCGGCGTTAAATCAGGCGATAGCAGATAGGAACAATCCTAAGGATGTCATTCATCACAGTGATCGCGGGGTTCAGTACTTATCTATTCGCTACACTGATAAGATGGCTGACAGCGGTGTTATTGCTTCTGTTGGCACAACAGGCGATTCATACGACAATGCCTTAGCTGAAACGGTCAATGGGCTTTATAAGTCTGAGGTGATTCATTATTTAAAGCAGAACTGGACTGGCGTTAATGATGTTGAATTAGCCACGCTTGATTGGGTGGACTGGTTTAACAAGAAGCGTCTACATAGCACCATCGGTTATGTGTCACCCTTTGAGTTTGAAAAGCGGTACTATGATAGTTTAATCATGTCAGGCATTGCTGCCTGACTCAAGTAAATCACTCTCCGATATACTCGGGGCGGTTCA
>NZ_CAJHAD010000062.1 GCF_904846285.1 Psychrobacter immobilis
ATTATATTTTTTATGTTAGGTTGTTAATAGTTATTCATGTAAGTATTAATAATGCAGATTACACGTATATTAATATTACAATCTTAAAATAGATACTCAGTAACTTAGAAGTGGCTTTTATAATCAATTAAATATGATTGTAAAAACTAGAATGGGAATAAAGCATATGATTAAATCGAAAAAAGAGATTCTGGAAGGTTTTGATGCGCTTAATGAAACGAGGTTTTGTGTCGCAGTGGCCAGTTACTCAGGGAATACAGGTAAGTCCATCGTTAGTAATTACTTACTTAGGCTGCATATGGATTTGCAGAGTCATTATGTAATAAATAACATGGGTTTTTACAATAAAACGTATTCTGACGAAATTGTAATGTCTGGAGAAAGTTTTGATGAAGTTTTAAAATCCTTAAGCAACCTAGATTCAGCTATTATTAATATTGCTGCACATAATACAGACTGTGTAATGAATATTATGCAGAGAAATAGTGGTTCTCATAAAGTATTCGATTACTTTTTAGTGCCAGTAATCAAAGGAAGAAAGGAGTTAGAAGATAGTTTAAATACAATTAAAGCTCTCTTAAGAATTGGAGTTCTACCTGGATCTATTAAGATAATATTTAATAACAATAAGTACTTAGAAGTAATAGATGAGGAGTTTGGATATCTTTTATCACACTTAGATGAACTTAAGATACCTTATAATATTAATGCATCTATTGAACATAATCCACTTTACTCAATGCTTTCAGAGCTAGATATCAGCTTATTAGATCTATTATCTATATCAATAGACGAGAAGAAAAATAGGCAAGAATACCTCAGAATCAAGAAACGAACAGAGGAAGAATCTGAAGAGTTAAAAACACTAATAAATCTAATTACAGCTTGGAGATATGCACAGTCAGCTATTCAAAATTTGAATAATGTATACCGTCTCCTATTCGTTAAGTTATGAAATACCAAATTTAGGTTCATAAAGTAAGACCTTCAGAATAGCCCGCTAATCCCAGACACCTATGATTTCTGAAGGGTTTATGAGTGACATATTTTTTATTAAATTATTTTCAGCTTATAGAGATATTTATTAGTAACTTAAATCAAGTCTATAGTCAGTTCACAATAAAATAAATACAGCCCATATCCTGAAATAGCTTAGGCAGATTATTCTCCATCCACCCTT
>NZ_CAJHAD010000063.1 GCF_904846285.1 Psychrobacter immobilis
AGATAATATAATGATATTTCTTCGCCTAAAATAATCACTACATTATTATTAGAATTAAATATTGCATATAAAAAAAATACAATTAGAAATAAAAATATTAGCGTAAATAATATCTGTCTATAGATAAGCTTAATAGCATTATCATTTATTAAAGAAGTATGGTCTTTATACAAGTTATCAGAATTCAAAATATCACCCACAAACTATCTAATTTTATTTAAACGATAGAAAACATTAAGGCTTCTTAATCCAGAATAGCCCTAAGTCATCTGTTGAATCAGAGTCTTGGAATTCTACTGATTTACCGAACTCACCAGCAGCAGATGTGGTAGCTGTTTGAGCTATATCTCCTGTTACTCCTAGATTGTAAGGTTTTAATAATCCTCCAGATAAACCATTTACCCCTGCAGTGAACAAATCTGCTTCACCTTCAGCACTATACTGTGTAGCATATGTACCAACAGCACCTGCTACAGCTACTTCTGTTGCAGTAGTTGCTAATCCCCCCACACCACCAGTTAAAGCTCCACCAGCCGTATAAATAAGAGCCTTACCTGGATCCCATTCTTCAGAGGGTGTCGTAGCAACATATGACACACCACCAAGAGCACCACCAGATGAAGCACCATTTATTGCAGTTTGTGGTAGTAAAGTTGCCGCTTCTTTTGCTGCAGCTCCGATATAGGGACCGTAACCCGCTAAGGCAGCGCCTGCATAGGTAACTTTACGCATATCGTTTTGTAAACGCGCTTGCGCGCGCACTTTAGGGTCTGTAGCTGCAAGTCTCGCATGAGCAGGTAACACTACAGCTAAAGGATCCACTGCAAAGTTAGATTTTTTGTCTGGAATAGGCTTAAGAACCATATCATTCACACCTTCATCCCAAACGTATTTATAACCTTTTGGAGGTTTATTGTAAGGACTAGCATTGCTATAATCTCCAAAACCATCTAACCCCCCACCACCTAGATCAGGCTCGCCGACATAGGTATTAGTACCTGGTATTGTACTTCCTTCTTCATAATCATAGTCATCTGGAATACCCCTAGCACTAGCCCCCGGCGGATTGATCAGCACATCCTTGCCAATCACCTTATTCTCTTTCTCCGCTTGCGTGATGATGGTTG
>NZ_CAJHAD010000064.1 GCF_904846285.1 Psychrobacter immobilis
CATTCATATTTCCCCAACTTCTTTAAAGCCAGCCACATTTTTGAGGGTTGGTTTGTAGGGAAACCAACAATAAGCTATCAGTCCTGACAACAGATTGGTGATAAACCCAGTCACACTGCGATGGCGAGAGTGCTCAATTTGGCACAGATTTTTCAACTCATCAAACACCGTCTCAACCAAAGAGCGGTGGTTGAGTAAAGTCTTATCAACAGGATCAAGCACTTGCTCCTTCATATTCTTGCGTAGCTTGGTGATGAGGGTTGTATCGCTGTTTTGCGATAACCAGTCATTTAAGGCTTTACTGATATAGCCTCTATCACCAAACAGCTTGCCAAATAGGGGCTTGGTCATCTCTTTGACAGGCGCTCTATCATCAGTATTACCAGCGGTCACTTTGACTGCTAATAGTTCACCCTTATGATTAATAATAGCGTGAAGCTTAAACCCGTAGAACCAACCCATGCTGCTTTTGCCTCTTTGTGCCATACCATGAAAGACCTTGTGACGATAGATACGCTTATTATGGCAAACCGCTATCTTGGTTGAGTCAATGTAGCTGATACCGGTACAGTCGCCCATCATACTTTGCAAGTAGGCACATAAAGGCATAATGCTGCGAGGGATCAGTTCAATGAAACGGGAATAGCTTGGCAGGTTTGGAAACGCTCCCTTCATCATGCCAAGCATATGATGGTAGTAAAAGGCTTTAAACTGTCGATAGCGTAATTGATGAAACAGTATCAAGACGGTCATAATCTCTGCTACACTTATCTGGCATGGTCTTAACCGACGCCGTCCATTAGCGATGAGGTTTGCTTCAAACTCCGGTTTGAATTGCTGATAAAAGTCGTCAATGTCGCAGTATAATTCGGTTAGGTTATCCATGTAAGAAGTCCTTTTTGCTGTCGTTTGTCTTGGTAAACTTACTTTAGCGTATTAGGACTTCTTTTTTTATCTTTTTCTTCGCTTATCCCGAACTGAGGTTACTTAGTATTTTCAGCCTCTGAATTCTCGTATAAAAATAACATTATAAAAAGAACACCATAAAAATGACGCCAAGTTTTGACACTTAGCGTCATTTTTTATGCAATTTTCCCAGAATACTCTATCTACATATC
>NZ_CAJHAD010000065.1 GCF_904846285.1 Psychrobacter immobilis
ACCCCACTCTCAACTTCGAAAGTGATTGAAAAAAGAAGAGCACCTCACTAATCTATTGTTTTCGACCAAGAATACAATGGAGTTGTGAGATGCCCATAGACGAATTTATCATCAATATCTATTTAATGGTAGAGCAATATTACAAAATAGTCGTCACCAAACCCTTGCGAAGTGCAGGTTACGCGCCAAAGCTAAGTGATCCTGAGGTTATTTGCATGGAGATGGTCGGTGAATTTTTACACCTTGATCAAGACAAACAAATTTGGCAATACTTTACCCAGCATTGGCAAGACTGGTTTCCAGCCATCGGCTCATACCCTAACTTCGCAAAGCACTGCGCCAATCTGTGGCAAGTCAAACAGCAGATACAAGATAAAGTCAGTCAAATTGAAGGCCGTGACAACATTCATTTTATGGATGGCTTTCCGATACCCGTCTGTCATTATGGACGCGCTTATCGGCATAAAAACTATCAAGACTTAGCAGCTTTTAGTTACTGCGCCGCTAAGCAAGAGAGATACTATGGCTTTGAGGGACATTTGCTTGTTAATTTATCTGGCATGATTAAAGGCTTTACCTTTGCCCCTGCCAATGTTGATGAAAGAGCGGTTGCGCCTGATATTACTGACCATATCCATGGTTTGCTCGGCGCTGATAAAGGGTATATCAGCCCTAGTCTGACATCGTACTACGACGCTCAAGGAGTGGATTTACAAACGCCACTCAGAGCCAACATGAAAGAGGATAGACCCAAACCTGTGGTAAGACGGCTAATGAAAGCTCGCCGTATCGTTGAAACAGTCATTGGTCAGCTATCAGAACGATTTAATATACAAAGAGTGCGAGCAAGAGATTTATGGCATTTGTCTCATCGATTGATTCGTAAAATCCTGTCACACAATCTGTGCTTTGTACTCAATAAAAAACTTGGTAACCCGCCTCTTCAGTTTGATTTGCTTATTTCAAGTTGAGAGTGGGGTCT
>NZ_CAJHAD010000066.1 GCF_904846285.1 Psychrobacter immobilis
TTCATAGGTTTAGGGGTTAAAAAGCTAACTAACTGTCGAAAGACAGTCTTATCATTGTTAAAAAACACCAAACGAAGACCTTCAATCAATAAATCCAGGCCAAGCGCAAACAAACTGGCTTGAGGTCGAGCGTTTGACTTCAACTTGCGTTTTAACGGCTTATCTTTGTCTTTATAAATACCGACATGATAAGCCCAACAAAATGCTAAGGCGTTCACTGCGACTAATTTACTGACCCGATCAAGATGGGTTAAGTGGGTATCTTCAAGATTAAAGCCACTCCCCTTTAGACAAGCAAATAAAGTCTCAATTTCCCAACGCTTGCCATAGCTTATCATCGCATCCACTGTTTCTAGTTGATTGGTTGCCACAATCACTAAACCGTAGTCTTTATCACGCTTGGCAAATACTCGAACCAAACAACCATCGACAGTCAGTATTCGCCCATGTCGATATGTTTCTTGATGGCCAACATGGCGAAATAACTCTTTAATCTGTACCAACTTGCCATGATGATTCTTAACTTTACTGTTCTTCTTAATCCGTATGGCAAAGGGTATGTGATTATTGGTGAGCCAGTTAAACCATTTTTCGCCAACAAACTCTCTGTCTGCTACTATCATCTCAAGGTTATCTTTGCCAAATTGTTTGATAAACCGCTCAATAAGTTCACAGCGTTCAAGATGGTTTGTATTACCTCGCTTATCTAGCATTTGCCAGTATAAGGGGATGGCTATCCCTTTATATACCACCCCTAGCATAAAGATGTTGAGGTTACTTTTACCCCATTTCCAGTTGGTGCGGTCAATGGTTAAGGTGACTTTGCCTAGCCCAAATAGTCGATATATCATTAAAGCCAGTTGATCATAGTCTATCCTCGCTTCGGCAAAAAATCGCTGTAGTCTGCGATAGTGACTGTCGGTCTTGCCACCCTTAGGAATGTGTCTTGCTATTTTTTTTAAGATTACTGCTTTGAGC
>NZ_CAJHAD010000067.1 GCF_904846285.1 Psychrobacter immobilis
GCTCACTACTGGCTTATCGCCTTCAGTGTTGCTGCCATCAAACGGATCTTCACTGTTGTCTGATTCATCTAAGATATCACCGGTCGCTGTGCCTGTTCCAATAGTGGCATTCACAGGGCTTGATAGGTTCATGCCCAGTGTCTCAAGCTGCTCATAGATATCATCTTGCTTAGGCGTGATCGCAATGCTTGGCATATCGCCAGCGGCTGTACCAGCAGGTATGCTCACCTTAATACCCGCAATAGCATCTGCCACAGTGATAGTCTGGGTGCTACCATCTGTATTGGTCAATACAATGCTGTCAATGTCTGAGGCATCCACGTCTTGTAGATCAAGCTTAACAGTAACGCTAGTAGCTTGATCACTTAGACCTGATTGCTCGATGTTAAACACAATAGGGTCGTCGCTGCCTTCAATCGCTGTATTTGGCTCAGCTTTAATGTTAAGCACAGGCGTGGCATTGTTATCTAAGATCGTACCTGTGCCAGTAACACCATCAATCGTCAGACCGGTGGTTTCATCACTCTCATCAATGTTGTCAGCTGTCGTCGGATAGCTCACTGTAAACTCAGTAACACCCGCTGGAACAGTAATGGTGCCTGTTACCGCATCATAGGTCACGCCATTGCTAAACGTAGGCGGGTTGCTGTAGTCTTCACCGGCTTTGGCACTGCCATCTTTTAATTCAAATGGATAGCTCACTTCAGTCTGAGTCGTATGGCTTAGGGTAACCTTATGAACTAAGGTGTCACCCTCAATAGCACTGGCGCCGCTTACGGTTACTGTCGGCTTGTCGCCATCTTTTGGTGTGTCTAAGATTGTGCCAGTTGCTTCTTTGGTATCTACCGCTGCATTATCTGCACTATCAATAACAAAGCTCAGGCGCTCATCTGCTTCATACACAGCATCATCTTTGATAATCACTGTGATTTCAGGTGCAGCTGTGCGACCTCCAGGTAC
>NZ_CAJHAD010000068.1 GCF_904846285.1 Psychrobacter immobilis
TATAGTCACTGCACTACAAAAGAGTTATGATTTGGATGAATATCATAAAACAATTTAGATAAGTCATTTTCCATCCAGCCTTGACGTAGAAACTTCACTTGAGCCCACTTCTTCTCGATGGGATTTAAGTCAGGACTATAAGGTGGTAAGAATAGAAGCCTGTGACCATGCCTGTTTAGCAGCTTTTGAACGCGCTTATGAAAGGCAGCATTATCCATAACGATCACACATTTTCTCTTAAGCTTTGGTATCAGCGTGAACTTGCACCAGTGATAGAAAACCTTTTTATTAATGTTGTTCTTTAAGCCATCGAGTGCAAACAGCGTTTTGCCATATAGTGCACCAATGACGTTGGTTCGATCTTTGGCTTGCCAGTTATAACGGTCAATGCAAGGGCTACCAATGGGTGCATAACCAAAGGGACGCATCGTTTCACTCTCAAAGCCACTCTCGTCCATATAGACAATAGCAAAGCCTTGAGTAATGTAGTGATTAAGCTTGGCCAGATAAGTCGCTCTTTTTACAGGACAGGCTTTGGGATGCTCAAGTGTCTTTTTTTTTGCTAACACCAATACGCTTTAAGGCTTTACTGATGCCTGTTGGGCTACATCTGAAACGCTGGGCTCGCTCATAGTGATAATCATCAGGGTAATCCTTAACATCTTGAGCTAAGGCTTCATCCTCTATTTTGTAGGGCTTAATATATCGGGTGGTCTTACTATGAAGACGCTTTTTCCACTTCTGGATGGTCGTTGGACTGATATCATAGAAAACAGCAGCTTCGGCAAAGGTCATGCCCTCATCTAAGCTTTTTAAGACTTGTTTGCGATAATCTAGGGAGTAAGTCATGGTTATTTATTGTGGTAATCGTTTAGTTGATTTATTTTATAACACTTTTATGGTCAGGTGACTATA
>NZ_CAJHAD010000069.1 GCF_904846285.1 Psychrobacter immobilis
TATAGTAGATCTTTTATAAAAGTGGTACGGTAGCTTTAAAATAAGCGAAAAGTAAAAAGATTATGACTTATTCAGCAGATTTTCGAGCTCAAGTGATTAAAAGTGTCGAACAACAAGGTATGAGTATCAGACAAGCTTGTGCATTCTATGACATTAGTAAGGCCACGCTACAGAATTGGCTCAAAGAGCCTAGCATCAAACTAACTCGCAATAAACCACCCAGTAAAATACCTAACGAAGCATTATTAAAAGATGTTGAACAACATCCAGACGATTACATGTACGAGAGAGCACAGCGTTTTGGCTGTAGTAAGTCGGGCATCGAGGCCGCTTTAAAACGTCTTGGCATTAGCCAAAAAAAAGACTTTAGCGCATCCAAAAGCTTGCCCCCTAAAGAGAGCTAAATATCTAAGTAAACTGGGCGACTACATCGCTCAAGGCTTTGCTATTGTATACATGGATGAAAGCGGCTTTGAGTCTGAAGCCCTACGCACCTTTGGTTATGCACCGGTAGGTAAGCCTTGTATCGATAGTTACAACTGGCAAGGTAAAAAACGAACTAACGTCATTGGTGCCTTATATAAAAAAGCGTTATTTGCCCTAGATTACTTCGAAAAGAATATCAATGGCGATATATTCTACGTCTGGTGCAAAGACACGCTAATACCGAGCCTTAAAACCAAATGCGTAATCGTCATGGATAATGCCAGCTTTCACAAACGCGTTCAGAGACTACTCAACAGGCATGGACATCGCTTGTTGTTTCTACCGCCTTACAGCCCTGATTTAAACCCTATTGAGAAAAAATGGGCACAGGCGAAGTTTCTACGCCAAGGTTGGGTGGAGAATAATCTACCTAAGCTATTTCATGATATGGGTTGTACTAATTTTATTGTGGACTGACTATA
>NZ_CAJHAD010000070.1 GCF_904846285.1 Psychrobacter immobilis
AGATACATCCCATATCACGAAACAGTTTAGGTAGATCATTCTCCATCCACCCTTGGCGTAGAAATTTTGCCTGTGCCCATTTTTTCTCTATGGGATTAAGATCAGGACTGTAGGGTGGCAGCCATAGAATACGATGGCCATGTCTGTTCAGTAATTTTTGAATGCGTTTGTTTTTATGAAATCGAGCATTATCCATAACAATTACGCATTTGGTTTTAAGGCTTGGAATGAGTGTGTGTTTGCACCAGTGGTAGAATATGTCACCATTAATGTTCTGCTCAAAGTAATCAAGCGCAAACAGCATCTTTTCATACAAAGCCCCGATAACATTAGTACGCTTTTTTGATTGCCAGTTGTAGCTACCAATGCAAGGCGTTCCAATGGGCGCATAGCCGTAAGGGCGAATGGTTTCAGCCTCAAAGCCGCTTTCATCCATGAAAACGATGGGATAGCATTGCTTCATAAAACGATCAAGCTTACTCTGATATTCCGCTCTTTTGATTGGACATGCTTTTGGATGTTCTAAGGTCTTTTTTTTGACTGATACCAAGGCGCTTTAAGGCAATCTCAATGCCTGATTTGCTACAATTTAAACGCTGTGCTCTCTCATACATATAATCGTCTGGATACTGTTCAACATCTTTTAATAGCACGTCATTAGGTATTTTACTGGGTGGTTTATTCCGAGTTTGTTTGATACTTGGGTTTTTCAGCCAGCGCTGTAATGCGGTTTTACTAATATTGTAGAAAGTACACGCTTCACGAATACTCATGTCTTTACTTTTAACACTTTTGATCACTTGAGCTCGGAAGTCTGCTGAATAGGTCATATATTCTTATACCATTTCGCTTGTTTTAAAACAATTGTAT
>NZ_CAJHAD010000071.1 GCF_904846285.1 Psychrobacter immobilis
GTCTTTCATTATTATATTGATACATTATTTCTCTATATTATACAGTATAT
This sequence comes from Psychrobacter immobilis, assembly GCF_904846285.1. Taxonomy (GTDB): domain Bacteria; phylum Pseudomonadota; class Gammaproteobacteria; order Pseudomonadales; family Moraxellaceae; genus Psychrobacter; species Psychrobacter immobilis_D. The sequence continues at coordinate 51 of NZ_CAJHAD010000071.1, forward strand.
TCGCTTCCAAGAATTAATTAGTAACTAAATATTTCTATGAACATTGTTTCATTAATATTAGTTGACTTTTATTCAATTATTTGTTTATGTATACATACAACTGGATTAAAGTTGTATCTTGTTAACAATGTAACGGAATATTATAAACTCTTCATGGAGGAATACGAATGTCACCCAACATTCATTCAGGTTCAAACCTACCAATCGCAAAAAAGCTAAAAACTCCCCTCAAAGCTAGTATTGTTCTTTTAACTTCAATGATTTTGGCATCTTGTGCCATTGATGGTGATACCGGTGCTACTGGGGCAACTGGTGCTACAGGCATGCCTGGCGCTAATGGTTCTGCTGGTAACAATGGAGCAGACGGCGTCAAAGGCGATAAAGGCGACACTGGAGCTGCTGGAAACGATGGCGCAACTGGTTCTGCTGGAAACGATGGCGCAACAGGCGCAACAGGCGCAACTGGTTCTGCTGGAAACGATGGCGCAACAGGCGCAACTGGTTCTGCTGGAAACGATGGCGCAACAGGCGCAACTGGTCCTGCTGGAAACGATGGCGCAACAGGCGCAACTGGTCCTGCTGGAAACGATGGCGCAACCGGTGAAACTGGCGCAACAGGTCCAGGCGGCGGCGATACTGGAGCCACAGGTGATACGGGTGCAACAGGTGATACGGGTGCAACAGGTGATACGGGTGCAACAGGTGATACGGGTGCAACAGGCGATACGGGTGCAACAGGCGATACTGGAGCCACAGGCGATACTGGAGCCACAGGTGATACTGGAGCCACAGGCGATACTGGAGCCACAGG
>NZ_CAJHAD010000072.1 GCF_904846285.1 Psychrobacter immobilis
TAGAGAGCCATGTTTGAAATAGTCTCTATATTTTAAGGCTTTTGAACTTACTTTTCCAGATTAGGGACACGCCCTAACAATTATAGATTGGCTATTTTTTGGACAGCGAAGCATGGTCGGTCCAGACATAGCGCAGTAACCAGTCTTTGGCCACGCCCGCATAATCAATACCAATACGCGGACGCAGAGATACTGGCGGCTGACAACCATCGTCCTCAACCCAAAGCCCTGACGCGGGCGTGATAGGCGCACCATATAAGTCGCGGTCGATTTGCAGCCGTTTGGTCAGCTTGCCAGGGCCTGTAAATTGCTTGGAATGCGTAAGCTGCTTATCAGCGCTCAGTAATTGCTCATCAATTAAGCGCGCGCTATCGTCTGTTAAGAATCCTGCCCGTATCAATACCGCTTCTGGCGACTCTGCCGGCCCACTGACCAAATTGAGCATATGATGGATACCATAGGTCAAATAGACATAAAACACGCCGCCTTGGCTATACATAACCTCAGTACGAGCAGTTCGAGTACCGGCATGAGCATGGCAGGCGGCATCACCTTCGCCAATGTAAGCTTCGGTTTCTGAGATACGCATGCGCAGGGTTTTTTGCTTACCGTCGCTATCAGTTAGCTGTCGACATAAAACTTTGCCAATTAAATCAGCTGCGACCACGCAAGTTGGTCGGCTAAACCATACTGGTTCTAAAATGGTGGATGGGCGCTCGGGTAGTTTAGGCGTTAACATCAATGATGACCTTTTTATTTTATTTATAACGACATTTTTATATAGTTAATCCAGAATAAAAGAGATACATCCCATATCACGAAACAGTTTAGGTAGATCATTCTCCATCCACCC
>NZ_CAJHAD010000073.1 GCF_904846285.1 Psychrobacter immobilis
TTGTCCAACTGATAACTTGGGGCTGTGATGGCGCCAGTCGTCGCGTTGTAAGTTGCGCCGCCACCTAAGTGGCTTGCGCTGTTGCCGCCGAGTTGATTGATCTTGTCGTTACCGACGGTCGCAAGTCCTGTGAGCTGCTCATAGTTCACCGCATCAGTTGCTGTTGATCCTGCTAACACACCGGTGATCTTCTTATTGCCAGCATCAATGCCTGTCGTCGTGACGCTTGGGCCACCTGTGATGGTTAAACCAGCAGTGTCCAACTTGCTGTTGCCCGTGGTGACACTATCAAGGTTAAGCGCACGTGCCGTTTTTACTTCGTAGTTACTGGCACCCGTCACACTGTCTTTGGTTTCAGTGACTAAGATGTTCTCACCTTGGCTAACGGTGCTCTTCGCTTTGATGATATTGCCAGCATTCGCAGCAATGTCACCTGTATTCTTTGTGGTGCGGGTATCTAGGTTACCAAGCGCACCACCAACGGTGTTAAAGCTTTCAGTACCATCATTTAAGGCGTAAGTTGGCGCGGTATAAGTATCCGTTGCCACGTCATATTTGGCTCCACCACCTAAGGCAGTTAAGTTACCTGTTGAACGTTTGCTGTTGTCAGCAATGTTAATGGTATTGGTGGCGACATTGGCATTGGTCGCACTAAGTTGTTCATAGTTCACCGCATCAGTTGCTGTTGATCCTGCTAACACACCGGTGATCTTCTTATTGCCAGCATCAATGCCTGTCGTCGTGATGCTTGGGCCACCTGTGATGC
>NZ_CAJHAD010000074.1 GCF_904846285.1 Psychrobacter immobilis
TTTTGCTCTTCAAGCTGAGCTAATGAATCGTTGAACTGTTGCCGTTTTTCCTCATCAGCTTTCGGGTGTTTGAGTGTCTTTTTTTTGAGTGATGTTGATACGCTTGAGCGCTTTACCTATGCCTCTTGCTGTGCAATTAAAACGCTGTGCTCTCTCATATTGATAAGCATCTGGATAGGTGGCAACGTCCTGTCTTAATGCCTCATCATCAATCTTGGTGGGTTTTCGATAGTAAGGCTTCTTTGGAACACCCTTTTTCCAGTCTTGGACTGTTTTGGTGCTAATATTAAAGTCTTGGGCAACGCGGCGTACCGTTTGCCCTGCTGCAATCTTGCTTAATACGAGTTGTCGAAAATCATTTGAGTAGGTCATTTAGGTATTGTAGTTCTTTTTTGGTTTATTGACTATACATACTTTTGACTTTGAATCGACTAAAAAATAGTCGCTGTCAGTGCTATGGTCGAATGTTCAACACGACCTATTCGTATGAAAAAATACTTATAGTAATTACGGCAATAAACGCTTGGTATTCCAGCTTGCTACATTACTTCTACCATTGTCACTATCAGTACTCCGCGTATAAACAATACGGTCATGCATCCGATTAGCAC
>NZ_CAJHAD010000075.1 GCF_904846285.1 Psychrobacter immobilis
AGACATTGCCACTATCACCTCTGTCAGCATTGGCAAGATACTAAGCACCATAGGCTCATCGATCTATAAGACCTCACCAAAGCAGCATTACTACTCGCGTTTAGAAGTTGATGAGTTCTGGACATACGTACGTTGCAAGAAGCAGAAGGTATGGTTAATCTACGCCTATGACCGTGATACTGGTGAGATTGTTGCCCATGTTTGGGGTAAACGTGATTTAGCCACGGCCAGAAAGCTTCGAGCTCGTCTTAAGAAACTTAAGGTGAGCTATGGTTCAATCAGCATGGACAACTGGGATAGCTTTAAAACTGCCTTCAAGGCAGACCCTAAGCAGATTGGTAAAAGATATACTGTTGGCATAGAAGGTAATAATTGCCGTTTAAGACACCGATTGAGGCGAGCAGTTAGAAAGACTTGTGCTTTTTCTAAGAAACTCGACAATCACTTTAAAACGTTCAATATGCTGTTCTTTTATATCAATTATGGTTATGTCTAATGCCAGCATACTTTTTGAAACACCACCAAAATCTAATTATTCACAGGATACTCCTATGTCAAATTTACACAGCAGCGCAATGACGTCACCCATATCGATGGCAATCTACATC
>NZ_CAJHAD010000076.1 GCF_904846285.1 Psychrobacter immobilis
TTTCAGAATCATAAGCTTTATCAGCAATAAAGTAGGTCGCATCCGTTAGCATCTCTATAATGTCATCTACCGCTTGGCTGTCGTGGACATCACCCCCAGTGATTTTAAAATCAATCGGGTTTCCATGCGAATCGACGGCGAGATGAATCTTAGTGGTGGTTCCACCTCGTGACTTTCCGGTAGCTCGAAGCTCTCCTCGTCTGGCGCCGCTTGAATGCTGGTGACAGCGGATGTAGCTTCCATCTGCGAATACCCACTCTTCATCAATACTTGCTCGTAGGTCAAAAAAAATTGCTCCCACAAACCCTTTTTCGACAACCTATTGAAACGATTATAGGCAGTTTTCCAAGGACACAGTTCACTCGGTATGTCACGCCATGGCGCGCCTGTACGAAGTTTCCACAATATGGCTTCCATAACTTGTCTGTCGTTTTTCCAAGTATGACAGCCATGAGCTTTCATGGTACTTTGGAGTTGTTCCCATGTATTATCAGTGAGTACTGTTCTTGCCATAATGTAGAGAGCCATGTTTGAAATAGTCTCTATATTTTAAGGCTTTTGAACTTACTTTTCCAGATTAGGGACACGCCCTA
>NZ_CAJHAD010000077.1 GCF_904846285.1 Psychrobacter immobilis
CTTATGAATAGAGACCCTATCATTGATGCGACCACGAGTCTCGTCAGTCAGCCTTTGACGGTAAGGTTTGGCTTTACGTCTTAAACACTGCCATAACCCGCCACCTTGTTTCTTGTCTGTCCACAGGTAGCGATAGATACTCATGTGGCTGATACCGCCATGGACGCCTGCTATTTGTTCAGGACTCCAACTCTCTTTAAGCTTGTCTGTAACCCAAGCCCAAACCTCTGAGATGATAGTAAACGCGTTGTTTGCTCGCCGCGATAAAGCTTGTTTCTGGGCATGTTTAGCTCGATAGCCACGCTGGCTTTCATTGCGTGCAAGCTCTCTTGATATGGTGCTGGGACTTCTGTTTAATGCCTTGGCTATAAATTTAATACTGTGTTCGGCCCCTTTAAGGGCATAAATCTGGTATCGTTCCCCTAGGCTTAGATGTGTATAGCTCATGGTTGCAATCTCACTTTGGTGGTGGATAGAAACTGTGATGCTAGCGCATCTAGGCCTCTTTTTCACCTGCTGTTTGAAATTGCACTTCATGTGTTAATCTAAGTAATAAAACAATAAGACTGAGCCATTATGTA
>NZ_CAJHAD010000078.1 GCF_904846285.1 Psychrobacter immobilis
GCCGGAAGTGGCCACATCAGATTGACGAATATCAAGATGGGCATCAAAGTTAATGATGCCAATAACGGGGGTAGTCGGTATGTCGGCCGTATTGTTTTCACTGGTGTTACCATTAGCAGCCTGCTGAAGCGCCTGCCATAATCCTAAAAAGCTACCATAGGCCATCGCATGTCCGCCGCCAAGACCAATAGGCAGACTACTTCTTTGAATAACGTTACTGACAACACTGGCATATTGCTGCTGGGCTTGCTCAAGCAGTTGCTCGGCAAAACCATCGTCATCATCACAATGAATATCGCCGGCATCGCCTAACAAAGTCTGTAGTTCATCATTAAAACGTTGCTGTAGTTCAGCGATAACGGGCAGCTTAGCAAACGCGCTACGAATCAGTGGCGGTGCGGCTCTTGCGCCAACGCGTCCTTGATTGCGCCTAACACCTTGATCGCAGGCAAAGCCAACCAGCCCGATACGCTGCTGCTCATAAGGCTGTGCCAGCTGATACCAATAGCAGGCGCGCTCGCTTTCAAATGGCTCCGAGCGTCCTGTCCATCGTGTC
>NZ_CAJHAD010000079.1 GCF_904846285.1 Psychrobacter immobilis
GCAAGCCACTTAGGTGGCGGCGCAACTTACAACGCGACGACTGGCGCCATCACAGCCCCAAGTTATCAGTTGGACAAAGGCACCGTGACCGCAACCAACGTGGGCGGTGCGCTAACCAACCTTGATGGTCGTATCAGCACCAACACAGATAACATTGGCATCAACACTGTCAACATCATCAAAGCCAAAACCACGGTGACTAAAGGTGACAACATTGAAGTCAGCTCATCGACCAATACAGATGGTTCAACTAACTATCAAGTTGCTACTGCCAAAGACTTGACGGTCGATAGCATCAAAGCGGGCAATAGCACCTTAAACAGCTCAGGTGTTATCATTACTGATGGCACCAAAACCACCACTGTCAGCAGTGCTGGCACCAATGTCACTGACGGTATCAACAGCAGCACTTATGGCGCTAATGGCTTGAGCATCACAGGTGGCCCAAGCATCACGACGACAGGCATTGATGCTGGCAATAAGAAGATCACCGGTGTGTTAGCAGGATCAACAGCAGGA